>JAFUTO010000002.1 GCA_017484205.1 Bacilli bacterium
AATACCAAAAACTTGTAGAAGATTGGATATTATTTTACAACACATCTAGATTAAAATCAAAAAAGAAATCAAATTAAATGATTTCTTTTTTTATATACAACTAGTTTTTTATTTCTGTGAACTATTTGGGGTTCACTTCATAATCTAGTCTTTTTTATTATTAACACAGTTATGCATATTTGCTATCATATAATTAGAGGTAGATAATATGAATAAAGAAATAATTAATGATGAAGAATTCGGTTTAATATGTAAATATATTAAAATTAGAAATGAATCAAATATAAGTCAAAGAGAACTGGCACAAAGAATCGGAATAGCACAATCTACAATAGCTAGAATGGAGAAAAATATGCATTCTATGTCGATTAGTAATTTCATTAAGTTATTAGATGCACTTGGTTATAAATTAGAAATATTAAAAAAGGAGGAATAATATGAATAATAAATTAGAAACAATATCAAATTTATTTGAAGGTAAAGAAATTAGAAGTATTTGGGATAGTGAAAAAGAAGAATACTATTTTAGTGTAGTTGATGTTATTGCTGCATTAACTGATGCAAATATACCAAGAAACTATTGGAGTGATTTGAAGAGACGTTTAATTGAAGAAGGGAGTGAGTTGCACGAAAAAATCGTGCAACTGAAATTGAAGTCTTTGAAAGATGGCAAGAAATATTTAACTGATACTCTAGATACAGAAGGCATATTTAGACTTATAGAATCAGTTCCGTCTCCTAAAGCTGAGCCATTTAAATTATGGCTAGCTAAATTAGGTAGTGAAAGAATTGATGAAGTATTTGATCCGGAAATAGCTGCCAATAGAGTAGTTAATTATTATAGGACTAAAGGATATACTGATGAATGGATTAAACAAAGATTAATAGGAATTGTTGATAGATTTAAATTAACTGATATATGGAAAGATGGTGGAATAGAAAAACCAGTTGAATTTGCTTTACTTACAAATGAAATATATAAAACTTGGTCAGGTATGAAAGCAAATGAGTATAAGGAGTATAAAGGACTTAGAAAAGAATCATTAAGAGATAATATGACAGACATTGAACTTGCATTAACTAATATTGGTGAATTAACGACTCGTGATATAGCACGACAAGAACATCCAAAGGGTTTAAAAGAAAATATGAGTGTAGCTAAACGTGGAGGTAAAGTAGCAAAAGGTGCTAGAGAATTATATGAAAATGAAACAAAAAAATCAGCAATTTCAAAAGATAATGCATTAAATTATAAATATATAGATGATAATAATAAATTAGAGAATAAGTAATTTGGTAAATAATAGTTTTGCTACCCAGACAAGGCTGTAGCACAATCTACAATAGCTAGAATGGAGAAAAATATGCATTCTATGTCGATTAGTAATTTCATTAAGTTATTGGATGCGCTTGGTTATAAATTAGAAATATTAAAAAAGGAGGAATAACTTTGAATGAAATGATTGTAAAAGAAGAAGCGTTAATAGAAGATATGATTTATGAAATTAGAGGAGTACAAGTAATGTTATCTTCTGAAGTTGCTGTTACCAAATGTCACAAATTATTTATTAAGAAAGGAATGATTAGTAATGAATAATAAAACTGTAAGTACAGAATTAAATGTAAAAGATAATTTAATAAAAGTAATAAGAATAAATAATATTGATTATATTTCTTTAACAGATTTAGCAAGATATAAAAACTCTAATAATCCTGGTGATGTTATTATAAAATGGATGAGCAATAAAAGTTCTTTCGATTTTTACTCATTATGGGAAGAATTATTCAATGAAAAATTTAAACTAGCGGAATCTCGCGAGTTTAAAAATGATTCAGCAAGTCAATCATTTACAATGAGTCCTTCAAGATGGATAAATATGACAAATGCTATTGGATTTATAAGTAAAAGAGGAAAATATGATGGTGGTACATTTGCACATCCTGACATTGCTTTAGAATTTGCTTCTTGGATAGATCCTGCTTTTAAGCTTTATTTAATTAAAGAGTTTGAAAGATTAAAATATAATGAAAACTATCAAAATAAAATAGAGTGGTCAGTAAGAAGAATGCTATCAAAAACAAATTACAAAATACATACTGATAGTATAAAGCAAAATATAGTTCCAACATTATCTGAAAAGCAAAAACAATTTGTGTATGCTGATGAGGCAGATGTGATAAATGTTGCGTTATTTGGTATGACTGCTAAAGAGTGGAGAGAAAATAATCCTGATTTGAAAGGAAATATTAGAGATTACACTGATATTTTACATTTAGTTATTTTGAGTAATTTGGAAGTATTAAATGCAAATATGATTGAAAATAATTTATCTCAAAGAGAAAGATTAGAAAAGTTAAATAATACTGCAAAAAATGAATTAGAAATACTAACTAATGATAGAAACATAATTGGAGTTCAAAAAATAGATAAACAAGCAAAAAACATGATTGAAATACCCAGTTAGATAACACACTACTAAGATGGGTAAACCATCTAAGAGTGTTATACGTGTCATTTGGTAGTTACAACTGATGTAGCTAAATTATATCAAGTCGAGACTAGAAGAATAAATGAAGTTATTAAAAGAAATATAAATAGATTTCCAAATTCATTTTGTTTTCAATTAACTAATGAAGAGATTGATAAATTATTTTTAAGATCGCAATTTGCGACCTTAAACAAAAATAATAATTTAAGAGGGCAACATTATAAATATTTACCATATGTATTAACTGAACAAGGAATAATGATGTTATCTGGACTTTTGAAGAGTGATATTGCTGTAAAGGTAAATATACAAATAATAGATGCTTTCGTAAAAATGAGAAGATATTTTGCTAATTCTATGAGTAATAGTGAAATACTTATTAACCATGAAAATAGATTATTAATTATAGAAAATACATTAGATAAATTTAAAGAAAAATCTATAAATAAAATATTTTTTGAGAAAGAATTATATGATGCACATTCTATACTTTTAGATATATTAAATCAATCTAAAAATGAAATAATTATAATTGATAATTACTTTGGAAAAGAACTTTTAGATATTCTAAAAAATATTGATAGAAAAATAATTATAGTTTCCAAAAACATTGATGAGATATTAAAAAAAAGTATGAGAGTCAATATTGTAATGTAACTTTTATAAATAACAATTCATTTCATGATAGATTTATAATTATAGATAGAAAGATATTATATGTTTGCGGAGCAAGTTTTAAAGATTTAGGGAAGAAGTGTTTTGCGATTAATCAATTTAATGATAATGAGTATTTAACTAGGCTATTAGAAAAAATAAATATATAATATATGTTTGGAAAATAAATAATAAATTAAAAGGATGTGAATAGAAATATGGAATTTTTAATAAAAAAAGAAATAGAAGTTAGTGATTTTATGGAAATCAGAAAAGATTTGAATTGGAATGCAATATCTCCGGTTTTAGTAGAACGTGCAATTAAAGGATCTATGATTAACATTAGTGTATTTGAAAATGAAAAATGTATTGGTATTGGTAGAATTGTTGGTGATGGTGCATTAAAAGGAATGTTAACTGATATTATGGTATTAAAAGAATATCAAAATAAAGGTGTTGGGAAATTAATAGTTACATCTTTAATAAAAGAATTAGAAGATAGGGTAAATGATGGAGATTGTTTTCAACTTGAAGCAAGTCCTACTGCAAATAATAGAGATTTTTATATTAAATGTGGTTTAAAATATAAACCAGAAAATCAAGATGGCGTTTACTTATGGATAAGAAAGTAATCGCAATATTTTGAAATTACAAATAACTAAGTTATGGTTAAAACCCTTATTTTTGAAATAAAATAGTATATAGAAATATATATTGCTACGATAAGTAGCATAAATGTAAAGTAATATTGCTATTAAAAATGGAACCGTCATAGTAAAATTAAAGTCGGAAAGAAGGTATTTTATGACATTAGGTCAAAAATTAAAAGAGATAAGACGAGTATTTGGATTATCTCAAGAAAGTCTTGCTGAAATAATGAATGTTTCAAGACAAGCAATAACTAAATGGGAAAGTGATGATGGATTACCAGATGTAAGTAACTTACAAGAATTATCTAAAATATTTAATCTTACAGTTGATTATTTATTAGATAATGATAATTCACTTCCAGCTTTATCTATGAAAAAAGAATTAGATAAAGAAAAATATGAGATGAATCAGAAGGGATATATTCAAATAATTAAAGATAATTATACTGAACCATGGGAAGTCTATGAATTATTAAGAAGTAAGAATCATAGTAAACTTGCTTGGATAGTAAGTGACTTTATAGTAGGAGCAGGTCCAATGGAAACACTAGATGCTTTAGATGATACTACACCATACTATTTAGTAAAAAAAGATGGATTAAAATTACTTGTTAATATTCATGATTATGTTTTAGAAGTAATAGAGTTACCTGATAAAATAAATGATAAAAAGTTTATCTATGGTAAAAATAAATTTAAGCAATTTAAAAAAATATTATGAAAAATAGATATTTAATTGTTAGATTTCTATCATTCTTGATGCTACAAAAATACACTTCCTTTCAGAAGTGCATTATAACATTTTATTAAATTGTTTTTTATTAATGTTTATTCTAAGAAGTGCAGTTAACAATAGCTGCATTTTAATTTGATATTTCATTTGTTATTATGTTGTTTAGATTAATGGCATCTACATCATTTAAAATGAAAGAACCATTTTTAATTATATTAGCATATCCATCTTTTAATATATCTTTTGTAGCACCAAACATTACAGCATAACTTAAATAATAATCCCATAATATAACTTCTTCTGGCTTTTTATCTACAAAATTTTTAAAATCTTTAATAAAACTTTCAAAAGCATATAGTTTTTGTAATTCTTCTTTACCTTTTTCAGTCTTTACTAATTTATCGTTTAATATTTGTTTATAACTTTTGTTTTTTATATCTTCACTAGCTTTATGAACACGTTTTGCCATAAAAACTATATTCATTATTAAATATTCTGGTACTGCTAATATAAACATCCACATAAATATTGTTAATAAGTACCAAGGTGATTCTAATGCTGATAAAATAGCTAAAATTCCAGATGATAGTATTAATATTTTAAAGTATTTCTTTAATACAATATTTGCTGTTAATTTGTCTTTAGTACTTTCAGCAAAAAGATTAATTGAATCGTTTTTATAATATATACCAAAATTATATGAATCTTCAACGCATAATTTATACCAATATTTATAATCAAATGTATTTAGTGATTTATTTATTATACATTCCATAACATATTTTTCGTTATTTAATAAGTTGTTATCTATATTTTTTAGAATATCAATTTTATATTGATTGTTTTCTTGCCTTAAAAATAAGTATTTTTTGGCACATAAATCAAGAATAACAGCGACTATATCTTTATAATCTTCAATTGCGGAATCCATAAGTATACTTGATACTCCTATACCAAATTTATTAGGAAGTTCTCTAAAATACATATAAGGATTATCTAGTTTTATTTGTTTTTCTTCTTTTATAATTTCTTTATTTGCTTTTTTGTAACCTTTTAAAGCCCCAATAGCAGGGAAAAATAAAAGACAAAACATTAAGATAAATATAAAATTTAATGTACCACTTTTATGAACTCCAGTTATAGATACTATAATTAATAAAGACAATGGTATCATCGAAGTTATTAAAAGCCATTTAAAAGTAAATAACGCTGTTTTCTTTCCTAAATTTTCTTCTGTTTTTTTCATAAAATATATTCACCCTCACTCTAGTATTACATTGTCATTATATCATTTGAAAATCTAGTTTGCAATTATTTTTAGATTGAATAGGTACGGATTTACTTAAAATATTAGGTGTGTTATAATATGAAAATTGTGGAAGTGAAGTTATATGAATGTAATATTTCTAGATTTTGATGGTACCCTTGATACAATCCATCGCAATTCAAACGAAGATATTGAAAGAAGAATTGCTATATTAGCAAATATATGTAAAGAGTACAATTGTAAAGTTGTAATTGAAGCGTCTGCCAAATCTTCAATATCAGAAGATACATTAGAAACAGATAGTGAATGGATTAGGATTATATTTGATTTATTTAAAAAATATGGAATTGAATGTATAGGGAGAACTCCTAATGTTATTAGGAGGTTAAGCGAAACATCATATCTACCTATTTGGAAGGAAGATGAAATAAGATTATATTTGTTTAGACATCCTGAAATAGAGCATTATTGCATCTTAGATGACGATGACTTATATCCTAAGAATTCAGATTTAAATAAAGTAAGAGATCATTTAGTAAAAACAATTTATTATTCAAGAAATCCAGATGAAGAGGGGATATTAGAATGCCATAAAGAAGAAGTAGGTAAAATATTAAAGAAAGATAATAATATAAGAAAATTAGTATTAAAATATAAAAATAATATAGATTAGGTTTCCTAATCTTTTCCTTTTATAGTATAATAATTATGGTGATATTTATGAATATCGATAATTATTTATTATACGATAGTTTACCTAGTCTAGATTTACATGGCTATGATAGAGATAGCGCGAGGGTAGCTATCAATGATTTTATAAAAGATTCTATTATTCAAAAGCATGAATATATTACCATTGTTCATGGAATAGGTAGTGGAGTTATAAGAAAAACAACTATAGATACACTAAAAAACAATAAAAAAGTAATTAATTTTAAAACTAGCTATTTCAATCAGGGGATGACTGTGGTACAATTAAATATAGAATAGCATTGAACTATTGATTTAAAAGTATGTTTATGCTATAATTTTAATAAGGAAAGGGTTTATTTGCACAAAATTTGACAAATAAAAAAAAGGTGCTATAATATGACACGTAAGTTTTGAAGGGGGAATTTTTATGTACGATGATAGAAGAGAAACATTTTCAATTAAGGACATATTCTTACAATTATTATTTATTATTTTATTAGTATTTATTCTTATTTGGTTATTTCCAACTAAAGGATATCTAGAAAAGAAATTAGATGGTATTGAATCTAGTATGGATGAAAAATTACAACCATTATATACTAGATTATTCACAGATAATATCATTACAATGAAGGATGCTGCTAAATCATATTTCACAACTCCAAGATTACCACAAAATGTTGGTGATACTGTAAAGATGACTTTAGGAGAAATGTATGATAAGGGATTATTACTTGAATTAGTTGATAGTAATAACAATGCATGTAGTCCAACTAAATCTTACATTGAATTAACTAAGATGGAAGATGAATACCAAATGAAAGTTACATTAAGTTGTTCTGATAAAGAAGCTTATGTAATTGAATATATGGGATGTTATGATTACTGTAATGGTAAATTATGTACAAAAGAAGAAAATAGAACAAATCAAATTAAAATAACAAATCCAACACCAACTCCAACTCCAAGTGAACCAGCTAAGAAATATAAATATCAATATGTGTTATATGAAGGTGGAACTTGTAGTAAATATGGAAGTTGGACTGAATGGACAACTAATAAAATAGAAGAAAATAGTAATACAAAAGTTGAAACTAAGACTGAAAAAGTATTAGATCATTATGAACAAGTATATAAAGTTGTAGATACTAAATATGTAGATCAAGATTATTATGAAGATGTTTATTATGGTTATTCTACAAGAACAATCAAAAGAACAACAGTTTATAATTATACAACAACTACAACTAATACAATTTTAAGTTATGCTACTAGAACAATTAAGAAAACAACTGTATATGATTATACATATACAACAACTACAACAGGTACAACAGGTGGTACTACTACTTGGGTAGATGCTGGAACACAAGAATTTACTTCAGCAAGATCATCAAATGACACTACAAGATATACATTAATTAGTACAAGACAAGAAATGGACTGTAATAATGCATGTAGATATGTAAATTATTATGTATATAAAGTAGAAAAAGCTCAAACAACAGCTGGAACTCCTGTTACAACAACTACTAAATCTTGTCCATCTGGAACAACTGATAATGGATCAGGATGTGTAGCAACTGAATATGTAACTGAAAATTATTGTCCTACAGGAACTGATACAGGTTCAGGATGTCAAGTATCTTCAAGCTCAACTTCATGTGCTCAAGGTACAGATATCGGAACAGGTTGTCAAGTAGTTACTTATACTAAAGAGAACTATTGTAGTTCAAATGGTACAGATACAGGTTCAGGATGTGTAGTTAAAGTTAAGAAAACTAAAAAGGTAGCTGAATTAGTATATGGTTATGTAGATGGTGATCCAGTATATAAGGACGTAACTTATTATCGTTCTGCTACAAGAACATGTAAGGATGCAACAGTTGATTATAAATGGAGTGAATCTGATAATGATGCAGATTTAAAATCTAAAGGTTATACATTAACTGGTGTTACTGAAGAAATTAAATAGTAAAAGTTTTGTACAGTTGTACAAAACTTTTTTTGTTTTTATTGACTTGTATTTTTAATAAGTGGTATAATTACATTAGAATAGAGGAAGTCTAGAAGGAGGATAAGTATGAAAGATACATTTATATTTGAATATACAAATGAAAATGAATTCAAGAAGTTAGAACGTTCAATTAAAAAGTATAATATGCTTGCATATAAAAAGTTATATTTTGAGTATTATCCTGCTTTAAAGGAAGGTAATTTCTTAGGTAAAAAGCTTTCTACAGATAGTTCTAATAATACTGAATCATATGAATTAATGTTACCTACAGATAACTTATTTGCGAAAGTTCATGGTGTTATTAGACTATACTATACTGTATATTTAACTGATAAAATAGTGATGTTAGATAAATTTGAACCATTAGATATATTAAGTGAAGGTCATCAATCTGAACTTTCTACATATAAAGGTGTAATGCTATCAAAAGAAAATCCTGAAAAGGATATGTTTAAAATTAATTTATTAAATATGATAAACAAATAAGTAGAGAATTAAATCTCTACTTTTTTATGTCGTATCTTTTTCTTATTTTAGGTGTATCAATTTCTTCACCATCATCAATAGTATTATTAAAATAAGTACATAATTTAATCAATTCATCCATATTGTAGTAATAATCTACTTTTTTGTATGTTGTATTACCTTCTAAATTTTCTATTGAAAAATGATTATTTTCATCTAATACATCCATTAAATCATTCATATCTTTGCATAGTTTTAATCCTGTATTAAATAATTCCATCCAAGCTTCATATATTATTTTAATATTGGCTTGGTCACTTTCTTTATATAATGCACCTTTAACATTTAATACTTCAATATTTTCATTATCCTCATCTACTTGATAAAATATTTGAGTTTCTGTATCATCGTTAAGTGTAAGCTTAATTGATTGCTTTCTTGATTCTTGGTATATATCTTCTTCAGATATTTTCATTGATGTAAAAGGATTAGGATTATTTTTATATTCATTTTCTTCTTCGTAAGTCATTTTAGTTATAAAATCATATTCACGCATTAAATCAATTATATCAACCTTTGGCATTGCAATAACTTGTCCATACATATATATACGTAGAAATACATTTATAAATGGAAGAAATCTAAATAATGGATGGTCATACTGTACTATATTTTTAGGTAAATCTTTTAATGTATTAGTAGTACTCCGATATCCATAATCGGCAATCATTTTGTATATGAATAATTCAAATGATTTATCCATAGTTATAGATAAACCTATACTTATTAGCCAGGCTATAAAAAAGTCCATAAAATCCCCTCCTAATAGGCTATATTGTACTAACTTTTTATAAATAAGTCAATAAATTTGACAAATATAAAAAAATGGTTATAATAATACGCGAAATGGGGGAAATTATGAAAATAACAGAATCAGAATTAGTTAATTCAAGAGATATTGTTCTATTAACAATATTAGGTGGATATGGTATTAATACCGTAGAAGATGTAATGGCCAAAGAAGAAATGCCTACTACTGCAACTACAGAATTTGGTAAACAATACAAAGGTATGAGAGATATGTTTATCTATAAATACGCGAATGAAGTTCCTGCGGACTTATATTGGTATTTTAATGATGTAGAATTCTTTAATAAATATAATCAAAAACATGCAACTTTCTCAAAAATAAATGAAGTTGCTAATAACGAAGTATTAACAGTAGAAGAATCATTAGTACCATTATTCTATCGTTTAGGATTTAATGCTGTAGAAACTAATAAATTAGCGCGTATTGCAAATGAATTCTTTGATTATACAATAAAAGATTTAAGTTTACTTGATATTTTAAATTTACTAATGGGTCGTGTTGATGAATGGTTAGTAGATAAAGATGATTTTGCTTTATATAATAAATTAGAAACATTAATATCAATTGGTAGTCAAGTTAAAGAACAACCTAAAACAAAATAACTTAGATTTCTAAGTTTTTTTGTTAAAATCCTATTAAATATATGATAAAATACGATTAGGAGGATACTATGAATTATTATGTTAGAGAAGGTAATGTTATCAGTAAATATAATGTTATTTATGACAAAGTAATATTAAAACGTCTAAAAAGGGAAGTTATTGATAATTGTAGTGTAATAAAGAAACACGAAGAAACTACAAATTATATAACTGATATTGTAGATGGTAGTTATGAAATAAGAAATATGACAAAAAAAGCAATAGGGGAAAAAGAATACTATGAAGAAACTAGAACAGTATATCATATTACTTATGATAAATATATATATCCGAGATTAGTTTATATAATTGATCGCTTATTAAAAAATGATTTATCGGTTTTGAGTGAATTATATGCAGGTACTGAAGATGATGCAAATAAGATATTAAATGATCAAATTCAGTTAATTTCTGATGAATTAGATAATATTGATAATAAAGATGTATATAAAAAGAAACAAAAATTAGATGAATTAGAACATTTATTAGAAAATGTTGAACTAAATAAGAATCAAAAACCTATCGCACCTTATTACGAACTTTTAAAATCTATGATAAACATGACTAAAGTTGGTGAGATGCCAGTTGAGACAATTGATGAAGTAAATGAGTTTTTTGATTCTAAACCTAATAAAATCTTAGCATTTACAAGAAAAAAGAATACTAAATAGTATTCTTTTTAGTTATCTTATGGTGCGAGTGAAGGGACTTGAACCCCCATGGATTGCTCCGTTAGATCCTAAGTCTAATGCGTCTGCCAATTTCGCCACACTCGCAAAATAGTGGTGGACCCTGGAGGACTCGAACCTTCGACCACCCGGTTATGAGCCGGAAGCTCTAACCAACTGAGCTAAGGGTCCATGTATCACTACTGCTTCTATAATATACCATATTCAAAAAAAATATGCAATAATATTTGTAAAAAAATATATTTTTTTTTGTAAATATATGATATAATTAAAATGTATTAATGATTTGACAAAGGAGTTATATTATGTTATTATATGTTCAAAATTCGATGAAGGGGGAATTTTAATGGTTTCAATATTAAATGCAGAAGCAAGAGATGGTATGGCTGTTATCCAATATATTAAAGATGGAAAAACTGTAGAAAGACAAATACCATTTAGAAATGCAGATGGTTCTATTAATCCAGCTGCTCAAGATGCTTTAACAAAAGCTTGGGAAGTAATGAATATTCAAAATGCAAATATTAAAGCTATGGATAGAGCAATGGAAGCAATAGAAAATGAAAAAGTAGTTGAAAGAAGAAAAGATGTTAATCACTTTGATGAACCAGAAGAAAGAGTGATTGCTACAGGTAGTGAAAGAGTTGCACCATCTAGAGTATCTGAAATATCAGTTCCAGGTGTAAGTGATTTAGAAGTTAATCCTCGTTATGTAAATAAACCACCAGAGGTTGAAGTAAAACATGAGGGATTAAAAGCATTAGCTAAAGCTGTAGTTTTAGGTGTTGCTGCGTATGGTATAGTTTCATTATTATTAACTAAATGTGGCGCAGACAAAGAAGTAGAAGAACCAAAACCAGTTGAAGAAACAGTTGAGACTAATGAGGATGATTTATCAAGTGTTTTAAATACTGTAAATGATTTATCTGTAGAAGATGTAGAAAAGTTAGCTTATGATGCTTCTAAATTCTTAAATGGTGATTTAGGATTAGGAATTAGTCAACAAAGTATTAACTCAACAGTATTCATTATGAACCAAGAAAATGGTATTGATGAAGAAGAAACAAAAGAGTTAATTGAATCTGGCTTTATAGCTTCAGATCCAGCTGATGTATTCCCAGCTACATTAGAAACTACTAATGTAATTAATAAGAATAATGCTTTAACTACAGAAGATCCAAATAGATCAGTAATTAGTTATGCAGTATTCACAGCTGATGAAAGAACTAAAGAATTATGTGATGCATTTGTAGAAGATACTATAGATAATCAAGAAGCATGTGCAGTATTGAATAGTTCTACTGCAACTAAAGAAGAAAAAGAAGCAGCTAGAAAAATTATTACTGCTAATTGGACTAGTTTTAAACAATATGGTGGAATCGAAGCAGGCAAGACTGATTTACCATACGATGTAAATCAAGGAAGTATTGCTTCTCAATGGGTATCTTTACAACAACTTCAACCATATTCAGTAGCTGCTGGTAAAGCTGGTGTATCTCAAAAAGATATTGACTTTGCTTCAGGAATAGGTAAGAATAGTTCAGTTGTATTTGTTGATTTTGCATCAATGTATAACTTAACTGCTAAAAATTTAGGTAAAGCTCAAAGTGCTGAATTTGCTTTATGTGAAGTAAAAGAAGATAAAAAAGTTACTGTTGCATCACCAAAAACAGGTCAAGATGAAGAGTTAACTGCTGATTTACAAAGAATACTAGATGAACAAAATGCATTATATGCTGAGTTACAAAGTAGTCAAAAGTCAGGAAAATCAAGATAATAAAATAGTTAGATTTATCTAACTATTTTTCTTGAAATATGGAGGATTAAGATGGGAAGAATAATAGAAGTAAAAACGGTTGGTGGAAAAAAGAATATCGTTGTAACATATGAAAATGATAATGGTACTATTTCAGAGTTTAGTGAACCATATACACCTGAAAAGATGGATACATATAGGGAAATATTAAATCCGACAACACAAGCAGAACAAGTTCAACCTAAAAAAGAAAAGACAGTTGTATCTAAGTTAATTGAAGAAGATGCTTTAGAAGATGTAAGTGATTTTGATATTTATGAAGAAAACTTTAAAAGAAAAGCTGATAGAGTTTATAAACTTATAAGAGCTGCTTTAATATTAGGTGCGACTATAAAGTTCTTTTCAGTGGTATATAATGACTTTGCAAATATGCCAAGTCCTATAATAATGAATAATACATCTATTGAAAAATCAGTAGATGATATGGATTTAGATAATGTTAGATCAAGATAGTTAGTTAATACTAACTATTTTTCTTTATTTTATAATAATTTTTATTGATTTATGATATAATTAATAATGAAAAGGTGATAATATGAAGTTAAATAATACATTGACACATAAAGTAGAGGAATTTATACCAAATACTCCTGGAGTAGTTAAATTATATACATGTGGACCTACTGTATATCATTATGCTCATATAGGTAATCTAAGAACATATATATCAGAAGATGTATTAGAAAAAGGATTTAAATTCTTAGGATATAAAGTAGATAGAATGATGAATATAACTGATGTTGGACATTTAGTAGGTGATGGAGATACTGGTGAAGATAAAATGTTAGTCGCATCAGCTAGAGAACATAAATCAGCGTATGATATAGCTAAATTCTATACTGAAGCTTTTAAAAAAGACTGTGAAAAGTTAAATATTAGATGGCCAGATAATGTTTCTAATGCAACTGATAATATTGATAAATATATCGAAATGATTAGTAAATTATTAGAAGATGGATATGCATATATAAGCAATGGAAACGTATATTTTGATACAACAAAATATACTAAATATTATGATTTATCAGGTAGAAATACTGATGAACTTATGGTAGCTGTAAGAGAAGATATAAAAGAGGATACTGCTAAGAAAAATCCATTTGATTTTGGTTTATGGTTTACAAATTCTAAATTTAATAATCAAGAAATGCAATGGGATAGCCCTTGGGGTAGAGGTTATCCTGGATGGCATATTGAATGTTCAGGTATAAGTATAAAATATTTAGGTGAAAAACTAGATATTCACTGTGGAGCAGAAGATGCAATATTCCCACATCATACTAATGAAATAGCTCAATCAGAATGCTTTTTGGGACATAAATGGTGCAATTATTGGGTACATATGGGATTTTTAAATGATCAAGAAGGTAAAATGAGTAAATCTAAAGGAGAATTTTTAACTGTTTCTTTATTAGAAGAAAAAGGTTATAACCCACTCGCATATCGTTATTTATGTTTAAATTCATATTATCATAATGCTTTAACTTTTTCATATTCAATTTTAGATGGCGCGGCTAATGCATATAATAAGTTGTTATCTAAGATAAAATCTTTAAAGCAAGATGGTGAAGTTAAAAATACAGAAAAATATATAGATATGTTTAAAGAAGCTATTGAAAATGATTTAAATACATCTTCAATGATAACTACATTATATGATGTATTAAAAGCTGATGATTTAAATGACACTTCAAAAATATATTTAGTAAGTGAATTTGATAAAGTATTATCATTAGATTTATTAAAAGATGATAAAAAAGAAATAGATAATGATTTAGAAAAATATATTTTAGATAAAATAGAAGAAAGAAAAGAGGCTAAGGCAAATAAAGATTTTGCTAAGGCTGATTCTATTAGAGATGAATTATTATCTAAAGGTATTGAAATTAAGGATACTAGAGAAGGAACGATATATAATATATTATGAATGGGATAATAGTAGTAGATAAACCTAAAAATTATACTAGTAGAGATGTTGTAAATATTATATCTAAAGAGTTACATACTAAAAAAGTAGGTCATACAGGTACATTAGATCCTATAGCTACAGGTGTGTTAGTAGTATGTGTTGGTGCATCTACTAAATTAGTTGAATTATTAACTGATTCGTATAAGGAGTATGAAGCAGAAATAACACTTGGATTACTTACTGATACTTTAGATACTGAAGGTAATATTATTAAAGAAGAGAGTGTTTCTATTAAAAAAGAAGATATTATAAATGCACTTGATAGCATGGTAGGTAAATATATACAAGAAGTTCCTATATATTCTGCAATTAAAGTAAATGGAAAAAAATTATATGAATATGCAAGAGAAGGTATTGATGTAGAACTACCAAAAAGGGAAGTTAATATTAAAAATATTGAGTTAATATCTGATATTGAATATGGAAAATTTATAAAATTTAGAATAAGAACTCTAGTATCAAAAGGAACATATATAAGAAGTTTAATAAGAGATATTGCTTTAAAACTAAATAATATAGGTATTATGTCTGATTTAAGAAGAACAAAACAAGGAAGATTTGATATAAAAGATAGTTATTCAATTGATGATATAAGAAATGGTAATTATAAACTACTTACTATAGATGATGCTTTAACTGATATTTATAGTGTGGATATTGATGATGATTTATATAAGAAGATATCAAATGGTGTTAAAATACCTAATACTTATGGAAAAGATATGATTTTGTTTAAATATAATGGTAGTTCTATTGCTCTATATAAAAATGATAATAATGTACTTAGAATGTATAAATTATTTAATTAGAATGCTTTACTAAAATTATAATTTAGTATATAAAGTATATAGATGCAGTTGTCTTCATAAAATAAAAAAGGAGCTACTTGACTTTGATGTGTTAGGTAACTACCTTAATTAGATCAAAGGTCTAATCGTTTAATGGATTAGGCGCTTTTTATTACAGTTAATAAAATAGCATAAATCACATAAAATTAATAAAAGTTATTGTATTTTAATGATTTTGTGTTATAATTAATATGTACTTATTACTTGGATTTGAATTACTCCAATTTATATCTAGGTTATAAGCAAATAAGGGGAGAAAGGAGAATAGATATGGCTTTAACAAAAGAAACAAAAGCTGCATTAGTTAAGAAGTATGGTAAAGATGCTAAGGATACAGGTTCTGCTGAAGTACAAATTGCTATTTTAACAGAAGAAATTAAAACTTTAACTGAGCATTTAAAAACACATACTCATGATTATCATTCTAGAAGAGGTTTACTTAAAAAAGTAGGTCAAAGAAGAAGTTTATTAAACTATTTAGTAAAAGAAGATGTTACTCGTTATAGAAAGATAGTTAAAGACTTAGGTTTAAGAAAATAATTATTGAAATAGTAGGCACTCTTTTTGAGTGTCTTTATTATTTGAACTCAATCGAATAAGGAGGTAAGTTATGAAAAAAATATTTGAAAGAGAATTTAGAGGAAGAAAATTAATAGTTGAACAAGGAGAATATGCTAAGCAAGCAGATGGTGCTGTATTAGTTCGTTATGGTGATACTGTAGTATTATCAACTGTAGTAGTTAGTGACAATGCTAATATATTATCTGATTTCTTCCCATTAATGGTTTTATATCAAGAAAAACTATATTCAGTAGGTAAAATACCTGGTGGATTTATTAAAAGGGAAGGTAGACCTACAGATGCTGCTACATTAGCTGCTCGTATGATTGATAGACCTATGAGACCAATGTTCCCTGAAGACTTTAGAAATGAAGTACAAGTTGTTAATACAATATTATCAGTTGATCCTGATTATTCACCAGAATTAACTGCAATGTTTGGTTCAAGTTTATGTACTTGTATATCTAAAATACCATTTGATGGTCCAATTGCTGGTGTAAAAGTAGGTAGAGTAGATGGTAAATTTATCATTAATCCAACACCGGATGAGTTAGAAAAATCAGATATTGATTTAACAGTAGCTGGTACTAAGCATGCTATTAACATGGTTGAAGCAGGTAGTAAAGAAGTATCAGAAGATGATATGTTAGAAGCCTTAATGTTTGGTCATGAAGCAGTTAAAGAATTATGTGCATTCCAAGAAGAAATAATTGGTGAAGTTGGACTAGCTAAGATGGAATATGAACACTTAGATATTGAAGATAGTCTAAAAGATGAAATTTATGCTTTAGCGCATGATAGAATGGACTCTGCATTAAGAATTAAGGAAAAATTAGAAAAATATGAAGCTATAGCTAATTTAAAAGAAGAGATAGTTACTAAATATGAAGAAGATAATAAAGAGTTAGATAAAGAAGAATTAAATGTTTTATTAACTAAGGTTAAATTAGTGTTAGAATCAATTGAATATGATATATTTAGATCTATTACAGTTAATGAAAAGACAAGATCTGATGGAAGAGCAATGAATGAAATTAGACCATTATCTGCTGAAATAGATATTTTACCTAGAACACATGGTTCAGCTGTATTTACTAGAGGTGAAACTCAAGCCTTAGCTACAGTAACATTAGGTGCTTTAAATGAATATCAAGTGTTAGATGGGCTTTCATTAGAAGCTGAAAAACATTTTATGTTACATTATAACTTCCCTCAATTCTCAGTAGGTGAAACTGGTAGATATGGTGCGCCTGGCAGAAGAGAAATAGGTCACGGTGCATTAGGTGAAAGATGTTTAAAACAAGTTATGCCTTCTGAAGATGAATTCCCATATACTGTAAGAGTAGTATCAGAAATATTAGAATCAAATGGATCTAGTTCGCAAGCTACTATATGTGCTGGTTGTATGGCATTAATGGCAGCTGGTGTACCTATTAAAAAACCAGTAGCTGGTATTGCAATGGGATTAATTACATCAAAAGATGAAAAAGATTATACAATATTAACAGATATTCAAGGCATGGAAGACCATTTAGGTGATATGGACTTTAAAGTTGGTGGAACAAGAGATGGTATTTGTTCACTTCAAATGGATATCAAAATTAAAGGTATAACTAAAGAAATATTAAAAGAAGCTTTAGCTAGTGCTCATGAAGCTAGAATGAAAATATTAGATGTTATGGAAGGTGTTATAGCTAAACCAAGAGAAGAAGTATCTAAGTATGCACCAAAAACAATGACATTTATGATTAATCCAGATAAGATTAAAGAAGTTATTGGTAGAGGTGGAGATATGATTACTAAGATTATCTTAGAATCATCTAATGTTGAATCAGTAAACGACCCTAACGCTGTTAAAGTAGACTTAATGGATGATGGTAAAGTTATCATTTATCATAGTGATAAAGAAGTTATTGAAAAAACAGCTAACTGGATTAAAGATATTGCTAGAGAAGTAGAAGAAGGCAAAGTTTATACTGGTAAAGTAGTTAAAGTTGAAGATTTTGGTTGCTTCGTTGAATTATGGCCTGGTTGTGAAGGCATGGTACATGTGTCTCAATTAGATGAAAAACGTGTAGAAAAACCTTCAGATATGGTTAAAGAAGGCGATGAAATAGTTGTTAAAGCTTTAGGATATGATAAGAAAGGTAGATTAAATCTATCTAGAAAAGAAGCTTTAAAATAGGAATATTTAATAATTAAATTAATATAATATAGTGTAGTATTAATTTAATACAAGAAAGGTCATAGTGTTATGACCTTTTTTATTTACATTAATATTTAACATTACCTATACAAATATCATTATTTTTGGTATAATATTTAAAGATAGGAGGCATATAAATGAAGAAAAAATATATTATCTTTTTATTAGTTCTTTTTATGCCTTTTATGGTACTTGCAGAGGAGCAAACTGGCACAGCTGATCATGTGACAGTAAGAAGTGCGGCGACATCAAAATCTACTTGTGTTGCGAGTACTAGAGGATGCGCCGAAATAAATGGTTCAATAACTATATTAAGTGATATTATAGAAACAACTGATTCTAATGATGGTTGTCCGTCTAAAAAGTGGTATAAAGTAAAAGGTAATGATAAAGAGGATGGTAAAGAGTACGAAGGATATGGATGTTCTTCATATATAACAATTAATACCAATGTAGAACCTAAAACAGAAGAGGACATTAAAGTTATATCTGATACTGTAATTGCTTATGGTACTATTAATAATGGTTATGTTTATTCAGAACCTGATACTGCTTCCGCTTTGAGAAGCGATCCAACTACAGAAAAAATTGCTATATTAGGTGATGCAACTAATACTAATGCTAGTGGTTGCAAAGAGATGTATAAAATTTTATATAGTAACTTAATTTCATATGCTTGTAAGGGTAATTTTACAAATGTTACTAGTGTATCTGTCATGAACACTGCTAGCATTTCATATAATTATGAAACAGAGTTAGCAAAGTTTCCTGAAAGCTATAGAAGTTATTTAAATAATTTACATAAATTGCATCCTAATTGGAGATTTTATGCTATAGATACTAATTTAAATTTTAGCGATGTAGTAGCAAGCGAGCAAAAACAAAGTTATTTATCTGGTTCTACTGATTCTGGATATTTTGTAACATTAGAACCAAACTATTATAATTGGAAAACTAATACTTGGACATCTCAAGATTCAGGCAGTTGGTATGTTGCATCAAAAGAAGCGACGGAGTATTATGTTGACCCTAGAACTTATTTAGATGAAAAACAGGTATTTGTATTTGAAGATTCTAGAGCTTATTCTTATCAAGTGGACGCTGCTTTACAAAAAATGATTAATTATGCAGGTGCTAGTAACTTGTCTATTTCATACGATGGTAAAACATATAGCTATTACGATGCATTTAAAGCATCAGCAGCTTTTTCTAAAGTAAGTGCGATGAGTATATTAGCTAGATCTAGAGTTGAAACAGGCAAGTTTACTTCTAATAGTGTTAGTGGAACTCGTGCATTTTCATATAATGGTAATACATATTCAGGATATTACAATTATTATAATATAGGTGCATGGGCACACAGTGGAAGAGATGCTATTACTAATGGATTAATATATGCATACAATGCAGGATGGAATAATAGATATAAGGCTATTATTGAAGGTGCTACATTTATAGCTACTAAATATGTTTATTCAGGACAAGAAACACAATATTTTCAAAAATTTAATGTAAATCCATCAACTATATATAGTATTTATGGACATCAATATCAAACTAACATACAAGCTCCTACTATAGAAGGAACTTATGTATACTGGGGATTCCAAGATTCAGGTAATATTAATCAACCCGTAGTGTTCCATATACCAGTATATAAAAATATGCCAAGTAAAGCTGCAATTCAACCTACTAGTGGAAATCCAAATAACTGGCTTACATCTATTTCTGTTGATGGCAAGTCATTAACTAATTATACTGATGCTTCTGGTAAAGAAATCTTTGATGGAGATGTTTATTATAGCTATGATAATAACTGGGATGGTGTTGCTGATGCTGTTTATTCTAATAGTGTAATTAAGTATACTGTTTCATATGATACGACTAAAATTAATATAAAAACATCACAAGCTGTATCAACTTCTACTGTAAGTAACACAGGTGATATTGCAATAAAAGATAAAACTACTACTATTGATATAGTTGTAACAGCAGCAAACAAAACTACTAAAACATATAGATTAATTGTAACTAGGGATGATAAACCAACAACTGATGAAAATGGAAATGTTATTTATGCAGATATTGCAAAGGTATTGAGTAGTGTTAGTGTTAAATATAATTCAACATACATGTATGGTCTTGCTTTGGGTACAAGTTATGATACAATTAAAAATGCTATTAAAAAAGTAGATAATAGTGTTACTGTTACGATAACTAAAAATAGTAATAACAATACTGGTAATTTAGCTACAGGTGATAAAATTAGTATAAATAATGGTAAGGAAACTAAAACATACACTTATGTATTGTATGGAGATTTAAATGGCGATGGTAAAATAAGTGTCCTTGATTTAATACATATTAGAAATATTATTTTGGATTCATCTAATCTTACAGGTGCGTATAGAGAAGCAGGAGATATTAACCATGATGGGAAGTCTAATGTTCTTGATTTGATTTTAGTAAGAAATGATATATTAGGAGATTCTATATCTCAATAGAAAAGGTGAAAATATGAAAAAAATAAATATAATTTTAACAATATTTCTTTCATTTTTATTCGTAGGTAATGTTAAAGCAGCTAGTGCTAAAATAACTGTTAGTCCTGCATCAAAAACAATATTAGTTGGAAATACAATTACAGTTACTGTTACAACATCATCTACATCTACTTTGGGAGCTGTTAGTTATACTGTTCAATATAATTCAAATATATTATCTTTGACTTCAACTACTTCTCCAACAGGTGGAGCTAGAACTGTAGGATATTTTAATTCTAAAGGAAACACAACAATTTCCTATACATATACATTCAAAGCTATTTCTTCTGGTAATGCTACAATATCCATAGTAGGTGCCGAAGCAGGGGATGATAATGGAACAGCGTTATCAGTAACATCTAGTTCTGCTTCAATCAAAGTAATGACCCAAGCACAGTTGCAAGCTACATATAGTGGAAATAACTATTTATCTGGGTTATCTATTGAAGGATATGAATTAGATCCTGCATTCAATAGAGATACGTTAGAATATAATGTAACATTAAAGCCTGAAACAGAAAATGTTATAATATCTGCTACAAAAGAAGATTCTACTGCTAGTATTACTGGTGCTGGTGAAATAGCAGTGTCAGAAGGAGCTAATACAATTAGTATTGATGTTGTTGCTCAAAATGGTAATGTTAGGACTTATGTTATTAATGCTGTAGTTGAAGAATATGATCCGATTAATGTTACAGTGGATGGCAAAAATTATACGATTGTTAGAAGTACTAAAACACTTGAGTTTAATAATAATTTGTTTACTGCAACAAAAGAAAACATTACAGGTGAGGAAGTACCAGCATTTTATAACGAAATAACTGATACTACTTTAATTGCTTTAAAAGACGAAGAAGGCAAGGTAGAATATTTCATCTATAAAGATGATAATTATAAAAAATTTAATGAACTTAAATTAGGTAGTGTTGATTTGATGGTTCTATCTACAAATGATATTCCTACTGAATATAAAAACGCTACTATTACAGTTAATGAAAAAGAATATGGGGCATATAAATTAAGTGATACATCTAGATTTTCTTTAATATATGGTACTAATTTAACAAACAATAATACAGGCTTATATGTGTATGATAATTTAGAAAATACATTACAAAGATATGATGCTGATATGGTTAATAATATGACAGCTAAAATTGATAAATTAACTAAGACTAATTATATATTGATTTTTACAAGCGCAGGTTTATTAATTTTGCTTATTGTCGCTTTGATACCTAAAAAACCAAAATCAAAAAGTGTAGATGAACAATCTATAGAGGAAACACCTGTATTAGATATTGACCAGGCAAAAGAAGAACCAAAACCTAAGAAAGAAAAGAAACAACAAGTTAAAAAACAAGATAAAAAGAAGAAGTAATTCTTCTTTTTTGTATACTATATGTCTACTTTACATTTATTTTTGACAAAAGCATTTACATAATTATTGCTGCTTTGGTATAATTAAGAAAATAGGAGGTATGTATTATGAGGAAGTTTTTATTTTTAATACTTACATTATTATTTATTCCTTTGTGCGCGAGTGCTGCAGAATATGATATATACGAAGATACTATAAGATACTATGGTACTATTAATTATAGCTTTGTATATTCAGAAGCTAATACTAAGTCTGTACTTGCATCCAAAGGAAATATATATGAAAGGGTAGCTATATTAGGTAATGCAACAAATGCTGATGATTTAAATGATGACTGCATTAATATGTATAGCATTATATATCAAGAAAAAGTAGCTTATGTTTGTGCTAATAATGTTATTAATATTGTTTCTGCTGAAATATTAGAAACAAGTAATATAACTTATAATTATGATAGGGAATTATCTAAATTTCCAGAAAGTTATAGGAGTTATATTGATACGCTACATCAACAACATCCTAATTGGAGATTTTATGCTATAAATACTTATTTGGAATATTCAGATGTAGTAAATTATGAAAAAAATGCTAACTATATAGATAGTACAACTAATAATGTGTCATATTTTGATACATTAGAAGCTATAAATTATAACTATCAAAATGAAACTTATGTGTACCACAAAGATGGTAAATGGGTTACACCAAGTACAGAAGCAACGGCATATTTTATAGATCCAAGAAACTATTTAACTGAGGAAAAAGTGTTTGTATTTGAAGATTCAAGAACATATTCATATCAAACTCCGGAACCAGTAAAACAAATATTAAAATATGTTGATAATAATGAAATTGATTATGCTGATGTATATAAACATGCCTCAAACTTTTCGAAACTTAGTCCATTAACTTTAATTGCAAGAGCTAGATTGGAAAATACAACATATACAGGAAATGTAAATGAACAAATAGTAGAAAAAGCTACATATTTAGCAACTAAATATACTTATAATGGACAAGAAACACAATACTTCCAAAAATTCAACGTAAATCCAAATACGTTAAGTAATACATATGCTCATCAATATGAAACAAATATTGAAAATCCAATTGTTGAAGCTTCCTATATATATGAAGCATATAAAGAAGCAGATGCGTTAGAAAATTCAATAGTTTTCCATATACCTGTATATAATAATATGCCAGGTGAAAGTTCTATAAAACCTCTTGATGGAAATCCAAATAACTGGTTATCAACTATAACTATTAATGATGAGCCAATAGATAATTTTGATGGAGATAATTATTATAGTTATGATAATAACTGGGATGGCGAGGAAGACGCAGTTTATCCTGACCATGTTATTACATATAATGCAGAATGGGATGCTGAAAGTATTACTATAGATGCGTCTGCAATATCAGAAGAAGCTGGTATATTAGGAACTGGTGAAATATCACTTCCTGATAAAGAAACAATCGTTGATTTAGTTGTTATGGCAGAAAATAATACAACTAAAACATATCGTGTAGTTATTGTAAAAAATGATCCTCCATATCCAGATATTGATTGGGTATTGAGTCAAATTGCTATTAAATACGATGACAAATATTTAAGTGGGTTATCAATTGGTAGTGATTATAATGTACTAAAAGATGCTATTACAAATATAAGCGACTTAGTTACAACTGAAATAACTCCAAGAGAAGGTAATACAACAGGAACTTTTGCTACAGGGGATATGATAACAGTAACTAGTGGTCCACAAGTTCGTAATTTTACATATGTATTATATGGTGACTTGAATGGTTCTGCAACAATTAGTATAATAGACTTAGTAGCAATTAGAAACATAATATTAGATGAATCTAATTTAGAGGGAGCATATAGAGAAGCAGGGGATGTAAATCGTGACGGAAAAGTTAGTATACTTGATCTAGTAGCTGTTAGGAACGATTTATTAGGTACTCATATTGTTCAATTGCCACAAGAATAGGGTGATTATATGAAAAAAATATATACAATTATTACAATTGTTATATCGTTATTATTTATAACTAATGTAAAAGCTGATGGTACAAGTGCTACACTAACACCATCGCCTTTATCTTGTTATGAAGGGGAAACATGTAGTATAACTTTGAATCTTAATTCAAATATTGAAATAGGTGGTGTTAGTTATAAACTTTCATATGATACTTCAATGTTAGAATTTGTAGATGGTAAGAAGAATAAGATAGCGGATGGTATTATACAGGTTATTGATGAACCTCGTGCTACATCTGCTTCTTATACTTATAAATTTAAATCATTGAAAACAGGTGAAAGCACAGTTAAGATAGTGAGTATGGAAGTTTCTGATGCAAATGAAGAAATGCCAAATGATATTACCCCAAGCACATTGCCTAGTGCCTCAGTATCGATGACAACTAGACCTGTAACAGCTCCTACGACACCAACTACAACAACTAAAAAAAGTAACAATGCTAATTTATCAAATTTGTCAATTGATGGTGTATCATTGACTCCTGCTTTTAATTCCAGTACTACTACATATACAGCAAGTTTAAACCCTGATGCAACTAGTATAAATATAAGTGCATCAACTGAAAATAGTGGTGCTAAGGTATCAGGTGCAGGAACAATACCTGTATCAAAAGGTAATAATAATATAGAAATAAAAGTTACAGCAGAAGATGGCACAACTAAAACGTATACTATTACAGCAAATGTCCCTGATTCAACAGTAGGAACTATAAATGATAAAAATATTGTTACAAAAAGTGATGATAATCCAATCAGTGATTCGTTTTCAGAAACAACTATTAATATTGATGGACAAGATGTGCCTGCTTATTATAATGATGCTACAGGTACTACAATAGTAGCTGTTGATAATGGTAATGGTGAAGTAGAATATTATACTGTTGACGAAGATGGGAATTTAGGAAAATATGATGAAGTTGATTCAGATAAAATAGATTTAATGTCATTAGCAGTAGCTTTAGGTGATGTTCCTGAAGGATATGTTGAAACTACAATTATTATTGATGGTAAAGAATATAAGGCATATAAAAAAGCTGATGACTCAAGATTCGTATTATTATATGGTACAAACTTAGCGACAGGTGATACAGGATTCTTTGTTTATGATACAGTAGATAGAACAATTCAAAAATATGATGTTGATAGTTTTAATGATTTGTTAGAAAAAAATGCTAAATTATGGATACTATTATGGATTTTAATATTTACATGTATAGGGTTATTAATTCTATTAATAATCGCGTTAATATTATTGAGTAAAAGAGATAAAGTTATAAAAAAATATAAAAATTATATACAAGGTAAAAAAGAGGAGATAAATGAAGAAAGAAGTTAGTTCTTTCTTCATTTATTATGGTATAATAAATATAGGTGGTAGTATGAAAAAAATATTAATAACTTGTTTGGATTTACATTACAATAAAATTAATAATGCAATGTTAGAATTTATTAACTGTATCGATTTAACTAAAAATGAAGTCGATTTAATAGCTATGGAAACAGGAGAACTGCTATTACAATTAGATAAGCGAATTAATGTTACGTACTATAGAGATTATATGTTAATGCCAAGTAAGTTTTTATATAATTTAAAAAAGAAATATATAGTTGATGATTTATATAATCAACAAAGATTTGCGTTTAAAAAAGAGTACGATATTGCTATCTCATACTATGGTCATAATAACTATGTTGATATGATATCTGCGTCAGTTAAAGCTAAGAAGAAAATAATATGGGTACATAATACTATAGGCGAGGTATCAAATTATTATAGAAAGAAACTAATTAAAAAATATAAATATTTTGATAATATAGTTTTTACTACTAAGAATAACATGAATATATTCAACAACGCATTACCTTGCTATAAAGACAAGACTATATGTATCAATAATGTTATAGATGGTAATAAAGTAATTAATTCTTCTAAAGAGAATACTACAATTAAATTAAGTCAAGATTACAATATTATAAATATATCTAATTTGAACAAAGAAAATAATATTGATAAATTAATAGATATTCAAAAATATTTATTTTCTAAAGGAAAGAATGTAAAAATATATGTAATTGGTGATGGAAGTTTATCATATGAAATAGCTGAAAAAATGAGAAAAAATAATTTAACTGATTCATTTATAATGTTGGGAATGCAAAAAAATCCATATAATATATTAAAACAAGCTAATTTATATATAGATGTATCATCTTCTGATAAATTCAATATAACTTTATTAGAATCAGTCGTATTAGATGTTCCATTTATTGCTAATGAAACTGTTGTTAATAAAGAAATATTATCTATAATACCTAAGAATGGTGGTAAGGTATGCAATATAGAAAATATGGGGAATGAAATTATAAAGCAAATGAAAACATATCAAGATCATATCCCATTTGATTATAAAAAATATGAAGATGATATTATAGAAAAAATAAATAAATTATTAAAATAAAACATATAATTTAATACCATTTACATAATTTGACAAATAAAATATAAATGGTATAATTATATTATCAATTGATGGCACATTATTCTAGTCAATTGAATTTACTATGAAGGTGGAATTAAAAAGCCACTAAAGAGCACATCTGTGAAGCTTTTGGTGCTTGCTTCTTACGCCCAGTTTGGGGTGAGTGCTGGAAGAAAGAATGCCGGGCGTCCGTAATGGCATACGAAAACGACCCTTCATTCGTGGAGACCTATCTTTGTATAACACCTATACACGTAAGTTGATGGATGTCATACGAACTAGGATTAAACCTGCTATGTGGGGAAACTTGCGAGTAGCGTAGCTTGTCTTGAGTGGACAATGGGGATAATTACTTATTTATATTATTTCTAGCTAAAATAATATAAAGGCATTATAATTTGAAACATTGTTTGCAAAAAAGAATTAATAGTAAATGTTGATGAGGAAAACTCCTAGAGTGTTAAAAATATAGGATTGCAGTGTGTACTAAGTGGTAATCAAGCCATATAGACAGCTATATTATCTTCTATAAAGGGGAACCGCTATACTGGTAACGGTATAGTAGAAGATAGAGAAATTCTGCTTGACCTAAGACACAAAGTTTACTATATTAAGCCAAATTGAGATTTTTTTTGAATATTAAGAGCTTATGCTCTTTTTACGTTGTAGGTGATAATATGAACGATAAGGAATTTATAAAAAAGATTAAAAAAGAAGAAAAAGAACATAAAAAGAAAACTAATAAAAAGTGGATTGTTTTTGTGACTATATTATCATTAGTAATATCTATATTGTTTTCGTTATTATGTGAAATACTTATGCCTTCAGCTAATACAATAGTTGGAATTATAGTAATGTTTTTATTTATAGGTATAGGTATAGTTTTTGACATATTAGGTGTATCTGTTACAAGTGCGGATATAAAACCTTATCATAGTATGGCAGCTAAAAAGATTAAAGGTGCTAAAGTGGCAGTTAAATTGAAACAAAATACATCTAAAGTATCATCTGTTTTTTGTGATGTTATAGGAGATATTTGTGGAATTGTATCTGGTTCTGCAGGTGTATATATAGCTTCTAAATTAGCTATATCATTAAATATTAATCCTTTAATATCATCACTATTAATAACAGGCATTATATCAAGTATTACGATAGGTGGTAAAGCAATAGGTAAAGGATATGCTATAAATAATAGTACAATGATACTATATGATTTTTCTAAATTCCTATCAGTATTTTATAAAATTAAATAGTTTATAATTAGTTTACACTTATAAACTATTTTTTTATTGCAAAAGTTGAAAGTGCAATTCTCAATATGCTATAATGATATTGGTGATAATAGAAATGGACAAGAGACTAAAAGCAGTATTAGATAAAGAACTATATAGAGAGCAACATAATATTGAGTTAATTGCTTCTGAGAATTTTGTTTCAAAAGATATTATGGAATTACAAGGTAGTATCCTTACAAATAAATATGCAGAAGGATATCCACATAAAAGGTATTATGGTGGATGTGAAAATGTAGATGTAGCAGAGGAATTAGCTATAGAGTATGTATGCAAGCTATTTAATGCAAAATATGCGAATGTACAACCACATAGTGGTTCTAGCGCTAATATGGCAGTATATAAAGCATTATTAAATCCTGGTGATAAAATAATGGGTTTAGACTTAGATCAAGGTGGACATCTAACACATGGATATAAAGTTAGTTTTAGTGGTAAAGATTATGTAAGTGTTAGTTATGGATTAAATAAGGATACAGAATTAATTGACTATGATGAAGTAGAAAGAATTGCTATATTAGAAAAACCAAAACTAATTGTAGCAGGTGCTTCAGCATATTCAAGAATAATTGATTTTAAAAGATTTAGAAGTATTGCAGATAAAGTAGGGGCATATTTGATGGTTGATATGGCACATATTGCAGGGTTAGTAGCCACAGGACTTCATCCTTCTCCAGTAGAATATGCTGATGTTGTTACATCAACTACACATAAGACATTAAGAGGCCCAAGAGGTGGATTTATCTTAACAAATGATGAAGATATAATTAAAAAAATAAATAAAACTGTATTCCCTGGTATACAAGGAGGACCTTTAATGCATGTTATAGCTGCTAAGGCTGAATGTTTCTATGAGGCATTAGATCCAAATTTTAAAACATACGGAGAACAAGTTATTAAAAATATAAAAGCAATGTCTGATACTTTTATAGAAAATGGGTATCATGTAGTATCAAATGGTACAGATAATCATTTAATTTTACTAGATGTTAAATCTAAATTAAATATAAGTGGTGCAGAAGCAGAAGAAAAATTAGGTAGAATAAATATAACTGTTAATAAAAATAAGATTCCAAACGATACATTAGGTGCAAAAGATGCTTCTGGAATAAGAATTGGTAGTCCAGCAATGACTACAAGAGGTTTGAAAGAAAAAGATTTTATAGAAATAGCTAAAATAATTATTGATGCATTAGAAAATAATGAAAGTGAACAAAAATTAATAGAAAGGGTAGAAAAAATAGTAATGGAATATCCATTATATGAGTAAAGTGGTGTTATGGGAAAATTAATAGATGGTAAAGAGTTAAGTTCAAAAATTAAAGAAGAAATTAAAAATGAAGTCAAAGGTTTTATGATTAAACCTTGCTTAGCAGTAATACAAATTGGCGATGATGAAGCAAGTAATGTATATGTAGGCGCTAAAGAAAAAGCATGTAATGAGGTAGGCATTTATTTTAAACATTTAAAATATGATGTTAATGTTTTAGAAAAAGAAATAATTAATAAAATAATAGAATTAAATAATGATGAATATGTTAATGGTATATTATTACAATTACCTATACCTAGTAATTTAAATGAACAACGTATAATTAATCATATAACAAGTGGTAAAGATGTTGATGGATTAAATGATATTAATGTTGGTAGATTAAATAATAATAAAGAAGGTATGATTCCATGTACAGCAGCAGGTATAATTAGGCTATTAGAAGAATATGAAGTACCTATGGAAGGTAAAAATGTTGTAATAGTAGGTAGAAGTAAATTAGTAGGTAAACCATTAATAAGTTTATTTTTAAAGAAAGATGCGACAGTTACAGTATGTCATTCTAAAACTGAAAATTTAAGTGATATAACAAAAACAGCAGATATTTTAGTAGTAGCTACTGGTAGTAAGTGGTTAATTGGCAAAAATGATATCAAAGAAGATGCTGTAGTTATTGATGTTGGAGTTAGTAGAGTGGATGGAAAAATATATGGTGATGTAAATACTGATGAAGTTAAAAAAGTTGCATCACTTATAACTCCTTCAGTAGGTGGAGTAGGACCAATGACAGTTGCAATGTTACTTTCTAATGTTATCAAAAGTTATCACAAGATGAATAAAACAACTAATTAATTATAAAACAAATTATTAAATTTTGTTTTTAATGCTATTTAGGTATTGTCAAAAATGCATATTTATGATATTATTAATATGCATTTGAAATGGCGAGATAGCTCAGTTGGCTAGAGCATCTGGTTCATACCCAGCAGGTCGGGAGTTCAAATCTCTCTCTCGCTACCAATATGAAAATAACTCGAACTTAATTGTTCGAGTTTTATTTTGTTAAAATTAATATTTTCTTTATTGTTTTAAAGACTTTCTCTTTATATTTACTTCTTGACTAGTTTTTAATTCTTCAAAACTATCACCAAATATTGTATTTCCTATTACATTTCCTATTGGTTTTTGGTTTGATCTTAATTCTAAGAAAGCTATAAGTGATTCGTATTCATCAGCTTGATTAGAATAATCAACTAAACAATCATGACAATTTGCAAAATTATGACATCTTTCATTAAAACCACTATCACCAGGTGCGCAAAGTCCAAAATCTTCCCATTCTTCTACCATTTCTTGGGGCGTTATTTTACCTCTTTCATGAATATTATTTATTTGTTCTTTAGTTAGTGGCTTAAATTCAGGCTTAACATAATCTTCTTCATTATAGTTTTTTTGATTCATTTCTTTTTTTAACCATTCTTTTAAAAAATCTTTTTCTTTAATTCTTTCCTCTGATTCTTTTAGTTCCATAAATTATTTCCTCCAATTTTCTCAAGTATACCATATGTAATATTCTTTTTCAATGAATTGGTATAAAAATATATTTATTTTTCTTTGTAAATATACAATTATTATTTTAGTAATCAGTTGTTTATTAACTATTCCTAAGGTTTCGGATATACTATTTATCCGTACTAATATGAAAATAACTCGAACTTAATTGTTCGAGTTTTTTACTAAAAATTTATCTAGATAACTTCTTAACTTTTATAGTATCTATATTGTTAATCATATTATTATATAATTCCATATTACTGTTTTCTACTTCTATTAAATACTTATTCAATAAATCATCTTGTTCTATTAAGAATGAATCTACATCGCTACAATATGAATCCATTAATTTAATTAGAGTAGCATTTTCATCATCGGTTAAAATCATTTTAGCTTCACCATATTCAGTAGATAATTCTAAATTATTATTAACATCTGTGTTTATAATAAAGTGTTTATCATAATCTATCCAATACACTAATCCTCTAGTTGATTCTTTATCTTTATAATAAGTTTTATAATATTTATAACCTTTTGAGTCTGGAAGATATCTTTGATAGCTAATATGTAAACTATCTCCAATTACATCAACATTAAAATCAACATCATCATTATATTTTCCGTATATTGAAAAAAGTTTACCATTTAACTTATAAAATAGATTTAAACTTTTATCATCTAAATTATATAGTTTTAAATGCTTGTATCCATCATTGTTGCTAAACACTGTTTCATCTGATACATATATATCATCGCCTAAATATTCGGTTATAGTATTAGATAAATAATTAGTATATGCTTTTTTATATGGTGTGAGTGTATTAATGTTAATTTCTTTACTAAATAATTCATCTATATTTACTTTATAGGCATCAATGTTTTGGTCATAAGTAGTAAAAGCATCTAATTTATTTTCTACTTTTTCTTCCGAATTATCTTCTTCTTGATTATAGATGGATATTTTAATATCTCTATTATCTTGTCCATTTCCGTCAAAAAAATTACTACCACAACCAGTTAAATAACTAGCAAGTAATATTGCAGAAGAAGATTTATATAATTTTCTTTTTAGTTCGTTGTTCATAATAATACCACCTTTTTTGAATAATACGTATTCTAACATTGAATATATGAAAAGTCAAGAAATACTATTTGTATTAATCGCTTTTTATTTACTTTTATATAGAAATAATATATAATTAAGTATGAAAAGTATAATTTGTTATACTTTAAGGAGGTAAAAATGAAAAATAAGTATGTAGGAATTGCTAAAGTAGGTGAAAAAGGTCAAATAGTGATTCCTAAAGAAGCTAGGGATATGTTTGATATAAAACCAGGTGATTCTGTAGTAATTTTATGTGATAAAAAGAAAGGAATGGCTATTGTTAAATCAGAAATAATCGAAGATACTATGAGTAAGATAATGCCTAAAGGTGATGAATAATGAACGCAATTGAGGTAAATAAATTAACAAAAAAATATAAAGATAAAATCGCAGTAAATGGTATAGATTTACAAATAAAGCAAGGTGAATTATTTGCTTTGCTTGGTACTAATGGTGCAGGTAAAACAACAACAATCAAAATGTTATCAGGGTTAATATTGCCTACATCTGGTGATATTATGATCAATAAAATGGATATGAAAAAAGATACTTTTAAGATTAAAGAAATTTTAAATGTATCGCCACAAGAAACAGCAATCGCACCTAATTTAACTGTCAAAGAAAATTTGGAGTTTATGGCAGGAGTATATCAAATAGAAAATAAAAACAAAAAGATAGATGAATTAATTAAACTATTCAAATTGGAAGAGGTAATAAACAAAAAAACTAAAACATTATCAGGTGGATGGCAAAGAAAAGTATCAATCGCGGCAAGTTTAATTAATGATCCTAAGATATTATTTTTAGATGAGCCAACATTAGGACTGGATGTAATTGCAAGAAAAGAACTTTGGAAAGTAATTGAAGGGTTAAAGGGTAAAATAACTATTATATTAACTACTCATTATATGGAAGAAGCAGAAAGCTTATCCGATAGAATAGGTATTATGGTTAATGGTAATTTAGTAGATATTGGTACATCTAAAGAACTAATAAAGAAAACAAAAGCTAAAAATTTTGAAGATGCCTTTGTTAATATTGCTACTGGGGGTGAACTATAATGAGAATGTTAAATTTTGCAAAAAGAAATTTTAAAGAATTAATAAGGGATCCGCTTAGTTTAGTATTTGAAATAGTATTGCCATTATTTTTACTATTCATATTCAAGCAAATAAATATACCAGGTGATACATATAAACTAGAAAACTTTACTCCAGGTATAATTATTTTTGGATTTTCATTTATTACTTTATTTACTGCAACATTAATAGCTAAAGATAGAAGTTCATCTCTACTTATAAGACTAGGGACATCACCAATGAAATCATCTGATTATATACTTGGTTATATATTATCTTTAATGCCGATTATTATTATTCAAGATATATTATTTTTTGTAGTTGCCATATTACTTGGATTAAGTTTTAGTGTTAATATTGTATATACTATTTTAATATCACTAATTATATCAATATTATTTATAGGACTAGGTATTTTAATCGGTAGTTTAGTAAGTGAAAAAGCAACTGGTGGTATCGGTAGTATTATAGTTCAACTTGTTTGTTTTACAAGTGGTATGTATTTTTCAAAAGATTTAATTGGTAAAGGTTTTGCAAAAGTATGTGAATTTTTACCATTTGAAAGCTCATTAAATATAATTAAAGGTATATTAAATAATAATTTTGATATTATAAGCACGAGAAATATTGTTGTCTTTTCAATATATACAGTATTAGTACTAATAATTTCAGTTATAGTATTTAAGAAAAAAATGGTAAGTGATAATAAAAATTAAAGTATGAAAACTCACTAAGTGAGTTTTTTATTATTTTTTAAACTATTTATGATATAATTTAAATAGGAAGTGGTCTTGTGAAATTGGGGTTTAGAAGATTAATTATTGTTATATTTAGTTTCTTATTACAAATATCTTTTTCACTATATATATATTTATATGTGGGTGAACATATGGAAATTATTAAAGCGTTATATATTACAATAAGTATCGTAATTGTTTTAGGTATAATTAAAAGAAGCAAAAATTTATCGTATCACCTACCTTGGATAATTCTTATAATGATATCACCAATATTTGGAGGTTTATTATACATTACAATAGGTATTAACTTAAGAAGAAATAAGGCGTTTAGTAAGATTACTAAAAACACTATAAAGGAAAAGAAATATTTAGTTCAAGATGAAAATATTGCTTTAGAAATAGAAAAAAGAAGAAAAAGTAAACTAAAATATTTATATGATTATTGTAAATATCTAGTAACTAAAAATAATAATTTGAAATATTATGCTTCTGGTGAAGTAGCTTATGAAGATATACTTAAAGATTTAAAAAAAGCTAAAAAATATATTTTTATGGAATATTTTATTATAAATGAAGGCATAATGTGGAATAGTATTTTAGAAATATTAGAAGAAAAAGCTAGTTCTGGTGTAGAAGTTAGAGTAATGTATGATGATATGGGTTGTATTCATACATTACCTAATGATTATCCTAAAATATTAGGAGAAAAAGGAATTAAATGTGTCGCGTTTAATCCTGTAAAACCATTCTTAGGAATATTTATGAATAATAGGGATCATAGAAAGATTTTAGTTATTGATGGTGAAATTGCTTATACAGGTGGTATTAATATATCTGATGAATATATAAATAAAGTTAAAAGATTTGGATATTGGAAAGATAATGCGATTAGAGTTATTGGAGATGCTGTGTGGAGTTACACTGTAATGTTTTTAACAATGTGGAATTCATATAGTAAAGATGATAAAGATTATACTATATATAAACACGAGTTTGATAACATTGAAGAAAATGGATATACAGTTCCATATGGAGATACGCCTTTAGATGATGAAGTAACTGGCGAAGATGTTTATTTAAATATAATTAATCAAGCAAAGAAATACATATATATTTATACTCCGTATTTAATAATTGATAATAATATGCAGAATGCTTTAACACTTGCGTCTAAAAGAGGTGTTGATATAAGAATAATAGTACCTGGTATACCAGATAAGAAAGTGATTTATTCACTTACACAATCTTATTTTGCTCCTTTAGCAGCAGCTGGAGTTAAAATATACAAATATACACCTGGTTTTGTACATTCTAAAGTATTTGTATCTGATGATAAAGTCGCAACAGTAGGAACAATTAATATGGATTATAGAAGTCTATATCTTCATTTTGAATGTGGTTTATATATGGAAGAAGTAGATGTTATTAAATATATCAAAAAAGATTTATGTGATGCGATTGATAGATCACATTTGTTAACTAAAAAGGAAGCTAATCCTAGTATTATAAAAGCAATATGGCAATCAATACTTAGATTATTTGCACCTTTATTATAATTTTACAATATATAAAAATATGATATAATATTCATTATTCAAGGGGGAATAAATATGAATATGGAGGATATAGTTCGTCAAATAAATGAAAAAATAAAGGACAATATGGTAAATATCTCGTTAGGAGAATTAATTGATGCAGAAGATTATCAAAATTACAATTTATTTGATTATTTAAATTTTTACAAAATAAAAAGAATGAGAGAAATGGGATATATTTCGCCATTCGATGAAAAAGATTTATATAGAGCATATAAAAAATTTAATACTAAATATTTAGAACTTAGAACTTACTATGGAAGAAACGAAGATATACTTAGTGAATGCGATGCTGCTGAAGACTATTTAAAATCTTATTCAATAAATCCATTTAAAGGTGAGCCTATAATTAAATTAGAAGATATTGTTGATATGGATATCACACAAAATAGTTATAATCAAATTCCTATTAATGATAATTTTAGTATAGATAAAGGTTTTGCAGAAGAAATAAATAAAAAATTTACAGAAATAATTATCCCAAAGGAATTAGGTAATACAACTTTTATAAAAATATATAATTTACTTAAATTAGAAATGCTTGGTGAGAAAAAATATATCGCGACTGATGATGTTGCTAGAAGTCAGGATGCATATCTAGAATATATGAATTTAGATGATCGTGATAAAAATATTCGTGAAGAATTATCTATTGATCCATATAATTTAATATTTGATGAATTAAATATTGATATTGTTAAATTAACTGATTATTTAATTGAAAGAGATTTTGTTGGTGAGGCAAGAAAGAAAAATCGTTTAGGTAATGTTTAAGAATCGAGGGATATTATGAAAGAGAATTATCAACTTAGATTAGATGAAATATTAAAAAACTTAGATGAACCTAAGAAATTACTTTTGCATTCTTGTTGTGCTCCTTGTAGTAGTTATGTAATAGAATATTTATCAAACTATTTTTATATAACGGTTTTATATTATAATCCTAATATAGAACCTATTGAGGAGTACGAAAAAAGAAAAGCAGAAGAAGTAAGATTTATAAAAGAATTTAAAACTAAATATCCTGTAAATATGATAGATTCAGATTATGATAATTCAAAATATCATGAAGTAATTAAAGGATTAGAGATGGAACCTGAAGGTGGAGCAAGATGTAGTAAGTGTTTTGTTCTTAGAATGGAAAAAGCTGCTCAAGTGGCAAAAGATAATGATTATGACTATTTTGGAACTACATTAACTGTAAGCCCTTATAAAAATAGTCAGATCTTAAATAATATTGGTAAATCTCTAGAAGAAAAATATAATGTAAAATATTTATATAGTGATTTTAAAAAAAGAGAAGGTTATAAAAGAAGTATCGAACTTTCAAAAATATACAATTTGTATAGACAACATTATTGTGGATGTTTATATAGCAAAGAAAATGAAGTTAGTGATTAACTTCTTTTATTTTTTCATATAATTTTCACAAAAATAGTTTAAAATAATGTATAATTGAATTAGGTGATAGTATGAATATATTAGTTGTAGATGATGAAGAATTAATTAGAAGTGTTATAAAAGAATACCTTATTAATGAAAAATATAATGTAATAGAAGCATGTGATGGTGAAGATGCAATTACTAAAGCTTTAAATAATAATATAGATTTAATAATAATGGATATAATGATGCCTAAAATGGATGGATATAGTAGTATAAAAGAAATATTTAAAACTAAAAAGATACCAGTTATTATGTTATCTGCCAGAGGCGAAGAATATGACAAATTATTAGGTTTTGATTTAGGTATTGAAGATTATGTAACTAAACCTTTTAGTCCAAAGGAATTGGTCGCGAGAGTTAAAGTTATCTTAAAAAGAAATAAGAAAGAAATGGATTTGTTTAAGTATAAGACATTAACAATTGACTTTAAAGCGCATCAAGTATTTATTAATGATAAAGAAGTTGGTTTAACTCCAAAAGAATATGAATTATTATTATATTTTATTGATAATAAAAATATTGCTTTATCAAGAGAACAATTATTAAATAAAGTATGGGGATATGATTTCTTTGGTGATGATAGAACTATAGACACACATATTAAAATGCTTAGAAATAATTTAGGTGAATATCGCGATATGATAGTAACTGTAAGAGGGGTGGGATATAGATTTGAAATTGATGAATAAAAATAGAAGTCTAACAGCTAATGTTTGGTCATATTTAACTTTATTTTCAATAGCTATTTTAGGCTTTTTATGGCTGTTTCAAATAGTATTTTTGGATAAATATTATGAATATTATAAAACTAAGGATTTAATAAAAGCTGCTGAATATGTAAATAGTAATTATCAAAATAATGGAATTACTAATATGGATATAATATCTCATGATTATGGTGTATGTGTTGAAATATTTGATACAAATAATATTATCTATTCATCTAATATGTTTAGTCGTGGATGCATGTTAGAGAATAGAAACTATATGGATGAATTTATAAATAGTGATTTATCAAGTAAAACATATAAATTGGATAATTCTAGATTAGGTAATAAAACCCTTATATATGCGACTAATATAGATGGAGTATATACTTTTGTATCTGCATCACTTCAACCATTAGATGCGACTACTAGTATTTTAAAAAGTCAATTTATCACAGTAACTATAATAGTTTTAATTTTATCATTTGTTATTGCGTATTTTATATCAAAAAGAATCGCGAATCCCATAGTTAAAATAAATGAAGAAGCAAGTAAAATGAGTAAAGGTGAATATGATATTAAATTTGATGAAAATAGTAGTATTGAAGAGATTAATGAACTTGCTAGAACACTAAATCATACAAGTGAAGAACTAAATAAAATAGAAGAACTTAGAAGTGATTTGCTTGCTAATGTAAGTCATGATTTAAAGACCCCTTTAACAATGATAAAGGCTTATGCTGAGATGGTAAGAGATTTAACGTATAAAGATGATTTAAAAAGAACAGATAATTTAAATGTTATTATTGAAGAAAGTGATAGATTAAATGTTTTAGTAAATGATATTTTAACTTTAACTAAATTAGAAAATACTGAAACTAAATTAGAAGTAGAAGAATTTGATCTAAATGAACTTATAAATAGTATTTTAAGAAGATATGATATTTTAGTAAATGAAGGTTATAATTTTGTATATAAGAATAAAAAATCAGTTATAATTAAAGCTGATAAGAAAAGATTAGAACAAGTTATATATAATTTAATAAATAATGCGGTTAACTATACCGGAGAAGACAAAACTGTAACTATAAATATTAAGGATAATAAAAATAATTATAGGGTAGAGGTTATTGATACTGGTAATGGTATTGAAGAAAAAGACTTACCATATATTTGGGATAAATATTATCATTCTAAAAAGAAACATAAAAGAAATGTTATAGGAACAGGTGTTGGTTTATCAATTGTTAAAAATATATTAAATAATCATAACTATAAATACGGAGTAGAAAGCAAACTAAATAAAGGATCAAATTTCTATTTTGAAATACCAAAAGAGTTGAAATAATACCTCTTTTTTTTGTCGAACTTTGTCGAACAATGTCTAGTTTTGTCGAAGTTATTGAAAAGATGTTGAAATAGGTATATATTTGTGACGATAAAAAGGAGAAAAAAGAATGCAAAATAATAAATTGGAAACAATAACAAATTTGTTTCAAGGAAGTGAAATTAGAAGTGTTTGGGATAGCGATAAAGAAGATTACTATTTTAGTGTAGTAGATGTTATAGGAGTTTTGACGAACGCTAATATACCAAGAAACTATTGGAGTGATTTAAAACGAAAATTAAAGGAAGAAGGAAGCGAACTGCACGAAAATATCGTGCAGTTGAAAATGACATCTAGAGATGGCAAAATGAGAAATACAGATGTCTTAGATACAGAAGGCATATTTAGGCTTATAGAATCAGTACCATCACCAAAAGCAGAACCATTCAAAGCATGGTTAGCTAAATTAGGTAAAGAAAAAGTAGATGAGGTGTTTGACCCATCAAAAGGAATAGACCAAATGATTGATTTTTACCTAATGAAAGGTTATGACTTAGATTGGATTAAAGAAAGAGTTAATGCAATTATAGATAGGAAGATATTAACTGGTACTTGGAAAGAGTTAGGAATAAATGGAAACAAAGAATATGCTATATTAACAAATGAGATATATAAAGAATGGTCTGGTATGACCGCGAAGGAATATAAAAAACATAAAGGGATAAGAAAAGAAAATTTGAGAGATAATATGTCTGACATAGAAATAGCTTTAACTACTTTAGGAGAGATAGCAACTAAAGAAATAGCTAAGGAACAAAAACCACAAGGATTAAAAGAAAATATGAATGTTGCTAGAAGAGGAGGTCATGCGGCTAAGGTAGCTAGAGAAGATATAGAAAAGAATTTAGGTAAATCTGTCATAACTAAAGATAATAATTTAAATTATCGATATGATGATTTAAAAAAATAACTTTTAGTGATCAGTTAAAACAAACAACCTAAAGCAGATGAAAATCTATGCTTAATATGGTATAATTAGATAGGAGATGGTATTATGTTATATTTACTTTATGGTGAGGCATATCAAATAAAAAAAGAAGTAGATAAAATAATAAAAGATAATAATATTTTAGATATCAACATAAGTAAATATGACTTAGATGCATATAATTATAAGGATGTTTTAGAAGATTGCACATCTATTTCTTTGTTTGATGATAAAAAAGCAATTATAGTAAGTAACGCATCTATATTTACATCAGCTAAAACGGGAATAGATATAGAAAAATTTGAAGAATATATACCTAATTATAATCCTAATGCCATAGTTATCTTTACTTTAGAAGATAAATTGGATGAAAGAAAGAAAACAGTAAAATTAATAAGAAAACATGGTGTAGTTAAAGAGTTTAATACTAGTGATAATCCAAATGATATAGTTAAAAGTATGCTAGATGATTATCAAATGGATTTAAAAACAATTAATAGATTTATAGAATTGGTTGGAAATGATACTTATAATATCAGTAATGAGTTAGATAAGCTTAAATTATATAAAGGTGAAGATAAGAATATTACAATTGAAGATGTTAATAATGTTACTACTAATAATATTGATATAGATTTATTTAAACTTATGGATGCGATTATGGAAAATAAAAAAGAAGATGCGATTGAAAGATACCATAATATGCTTTTATATAACACAGAACCAATACAAATTATAATAGCTTTAGCTAACAAATATAGATTGATGTATCAAGTTAAGACTTTATTTAAATTAGGTTATACAGAAGGGGATATGGCTAAAGAATTAAAACAAAGCCCTAAATATATTTTTGTTTTAAATAAACTATCCAAATCTTATAGCGCATCTTATTTATTAAATGAAATAAAAGAATTAGCAAAATTAGATTATGATATTAAAAGTGGAAATATGGAAGATGAATTAGCGTTAGAATTGTATATTTTAAAAAAATGATTTACAAATTTAAAAAAAGTATGTATAATTAGTATTATAGGAGTGTGAAGTGTGATGGAAAAAGTAAAGAAATTTTTTACTAATAAGACAACTTTAATTATCTGTTGTGTAGTTGCTGCTGTTTTAATCGTTCTATTAATTGTTCTTTTAGCTTCAGGCGGACAAGAAAAGAAGTTAGAAAAAGAATTAAAAGAATTAGGAAAGGTATATTATGAAGAAGTATACTATGGTTCTTGGGGTGATGATGTTGATGGAAGAACTGAGTTACTTGAAAAATTCGTAACTTTAGGAATTAAAAGCGATTTAAGTAATTTAGTAAGAGCAGTAGCAGGTAAAAATGGTCTTGCAAGTGAGGAAGAAATACTAGCTGATTTTGTTAACAGTAAAACTGGTAAACAATGTAATAGAACAAATACAAAAGTAACTTTCTATCCAAGTGAACCATTTGAAAAAACAGATTATAAAATGGAAGTACAAATTGATTGTGGATTTGAAGAATAACATTTAATTGTTATTCTTTTTATGTATATTAAATGCTAAAAAAACAATTAAAACATTTAAGAAAGAAACATGGCTAAAAAACATGTTTTTTTTGTTTCAAAAAATAATATTTTTTTAACATAAAATATTGATTAAAAGAGGGAAAAATTGTATAATGTTATTAGTAGAAAATTAGGAGAGTAGATGTAGTATGAAGAAGTACCGCGGTTTTTTGTATGTTTTTTTACTATTAGCTATGTTAATGGTTCCTTTTAATGTGGCTGAATCTAACATTCAAAATAAAGTTTTAGCGGATGAAATCATTGACTCATCAAAATTATCTAGTTTAGTTGTTACTGGATTTGAAAATAATTTAGATCCAGAATTTAATAGTGAAACAACAACTTATAATTTGTCTCTTCCTTCTAGTATTATTGATTTAGATATTGAAACAGAAACTATCAGTAGCGGTGCGGAAGTTTCTGTAAGCGGGAATCTATATTTAAAAAATAATACAGGATCTATAACAATTACTGTAACAAATCCAAATGCAACTGCTCCTACTACATATACTATAAACTATACTAAAGAATCTTCAAGTGATACAACAGAATATACATTTACATCTACTAAAGATGTACAAACATTTACTACTACTAAAACGGGATTATATAAATTTGAATTATGGGGTGCACAAGGTGGACACTTAAGAAATACATACAATAATGGTGGAGGCTATACTAAAGGTGAAATATACCTTTCTTCTGGCACTGAATTATATGTTTATGTCGGTGAAGCAGGCGCTATTTCAACAACAGGAACATTTAATGGTGGTGGAGCTGGTGGTATTGGTTCTACTAATGGTTTTTCTGGTGGTGGAGCTACTGATGTTCGTTTAATTAAAGGTACAAATTGGAATGATGCTGATTCTTTAGCGTCACGTATTATGGTTGCTGGTGGAGGCGGTGGAGCTTCTGGAAATAGTAACTATGATACAGCAGGTGGTAAATCAGCTGCTGGTGGTTTAATTAGTTATACTGGTGGTTATTATACTGAACATCAAAGTGAATATGTAGTTGATGATGTAACATATTACATATATGGTGGTGCAGCTAACCAAACAAGTGGCGGAGCTGGTGGTATTAACCATTATTCTGCTACAGGTGATAATGAATCAGGTTCATTTGGTATTGGTGGTAATTCTAACTCTACATCAGGTTCTCGTGGATCTGGCGGTGGTGGTGGAGGCTACTACGGTGGTGGTGCCGGTGGTGGTACTGGTGAATCAGGATATGGCCAAGGTGGTGGTGGAGGTACATCATATATCTCAGGTCATGCTGGTTCTATTGCTATTACTGCAGTAGATGATTTAACACCAAGAAATGATTCAAATAATAATATTTGTACTGATGGTACTACTGATGTTAAGTGTAGTTATCATTATTCAGGATATAAATTTACAAATACTGTTATGATAGATGGTAAAGGATATAACTGGACTACAGAAATAGGTGAACAAGTTGGTACACCTAAAACAACTGGTACTGGTACTTATAATGGTAATAGAGATGACGGATACGCGAAAATTACACTACTTTCTACAACATCTGATGATAATTATTTAACTAATATAACTTCATCTGATGGTACATTTACTCAAACTTTTGATCCATTAACTAGTACATATACTCTTACTTTATCTGCTTATACAGCTAAATTTACATTAGATGGTACTACATCTGATCCTTATGCATCAGTTCAAGGATTTGGTGAATATAGTATCAATTTAGGAGAAACAAAAAGAATTGATATTCTTGTTACATCAACTTCAGGAAATACTAAAATATACAAGGTAATCGCTACTAGAAGTGAATCTGAATTAACTACATCTTCTACTAAATTAAAAAGTTTAACTTTTGGTGGTGGTACTTATACTTTAGATTTTGAACCTTTAAAATATGAATATGAAATTGATGTTCCTTTAAATACTATTGATTTAAGTGTTGAAGCAGTTACATTTGATGAAGGTGCGAGTACAAAAGTATCTGGAAATGAATATATGAAAAACTCTACAGGTACTATTAAAGTTGTTGTATCTAAAGACGGTCTAGAAGATACTACGTATAAAATTAAATATAATAAAACATTACCAGATCCAGATTTAAGTGATTTAACTCAAACATTCTCATATACAGGTAATTATCAAACATTCACTGCACCTTATTCTACAGAATATAGGATTGAACTTTGGGGAGCTGAAGGTGGATGCTATGAAAATAATGGCTGTGGCCAAGAAGGTGCTTATGTAGCAGGTACTATAACATTATCTAGAGGAACTAGACTATATGTATATGTAGGTCAAGGTCTTGCTAGCATAAATAATGCTGCATTTAATGCTACAACATCATCAACAGGAGGTGGTAATCCTGGTGGTGGAGCTACTGACGTTCGTTTAATTCCAGGTACATGGAATGATACTTATTCATTAAATTCAAGAATTATGGTTGCTGGTGGTGGTGGTTCAGGCCAAGATGGTGACTGGGGCGGTGCTGCCGGTGGTTTGATCGGATATTCAAGTTCGCGTTCAGGTTATACTAATACTGGTGGAACTCAAACAGGCCCAGGTGTTGGTCAAGAAAATCCTACTGGATGTGCAACTGGTTCATTTGGTATTGGTTCTACTTGTGGTGCCACTGGTGGTGGTGGCTACTACGGTGGTGGTGGAGCCTCACATATTTATGGATCAGGTTCTGGTGGTTCATCATACATCTCAGGACATACTGGTGCCGTTGCGATAACTTCAGAAGTAGATAGAACTCCAAAGGATGGTTGTACAACAGGTACTACTGATATTGAATGTAGTTATCACTATTCAGGATATACATTCACTGATACTACTATGATAGATGGTCTAGGATATAATTGGACTAATGAAGTAGGAGAATATGTAGGTATGCCTACATGGAATGGCGAAAGTACTATGACAGGTAATACTGGTCATGGTTACGCTAAAATAGCTGTAGTTTCATTAAGTGATGATAACTATTTAACTGATATTTCTACTAATATAGGTACTTGGGATAAAACATTTAACCCTACTACTTACGTATACAATATCAGTTTGGATAAATATGAACAAAAAGTAACTGTGTCAGGTGTTACATCTGATAAAAATGCAGTTATCTCTAATTTGGGCGAATATAAAATTAAAGCAGGAGAAACTAAAGTAGTTAATTTATTAGTTACTGCTCCATCTGGAAAAATTAAAACATATACTTTAAACATTACAAGAGAAGCTTTGGTAGAAGGAGAACACAACTCTAAATTAGCTGAATTAGAAATAGAAGGTATCAAATTAGATCCAATATTCACATCATTAACAACTGAATATAATATAATGTTTAGTAAAAATATTTATGATTTAAATATTACAGCTACACCATATGATAGTGATGCAACTGTAACTATTACAGGAGATAAATATATAACTGATGATTATAATGCAATTACAATTAAAGTAGATGCTCCTTCAGTTGAATCTACAACATATAAAATTTACTATACAAAATTAGATTATGGCACTGTTATGTACGAATATGGTTATACTGGCGAATATGAAACTTTCGTTGCGCCTTATTATGCTAATTACAAAATTGAATTATGGGGTGCTAAAGGTTCTTATAGTAGTGGTAATAATGGTGCGTATACTTCTGGAAATATTTATTTAACTTCTGGTACAACCTTATATGTTTATGTCGGTAATAAAACTGATGGTATGGCAGGTGGTTGGAACGGTGGTGGTAACGCCATAAGAAGCGATGGTTTCGGTGGTGGTGGAGCTACTGACGTTCGTTTAACTCCAACATCAAGTTTAACTACATGGAATGAAATTAATTCATTAACAAGTCGTATCATGGTTGCTGCCGGTGGTGGTGGAGCCATATCATGGGCTGGCGGAGCACAAGGTGGCTACGGTGGTGCATTAGTTGGTGGAAGCGGAGCTAACCGTGTAAGTGGAGGTTCTGCTAATACTCCTGCTACAGGTGGTACACAAACGACAGGTGGTACTACTGTAAGAAATGGTTCTGGCGCAATGTATTCTACATCCAATGTTGGTGGATTTGGATATGGTGCTTCTGTTACAAATGGTAGCGGTACTAACTACGGTGGTGGTGCCGGTGGTGGTGGCTACTGGGGTGGTGCATCAGGTAATGACTATAGTGGTTCATTAAACTCAGGTGCCGGTGGTTCTTCATATATTTCAGGTTACTTAGGTTCTGTAGCAGTAAAATCTAATACAAATTATTTGCCACGTCTAGATTCATTAGGTAATATCTGTGCTAATGGAACTACTGATATAGTATGTTCATATCACTATTCAGGATATGTATTTACAGATGGTGAAATGATTGCTGGTAATGCCTTAATGCCAAATTATACTGGTACTGATAGAATGACAGGCAATGCTAGTAATGGTTTTGCTAAAATTAGCATTGTAGATGTTGAATCTCAAAATGACTATTTAGATGATTTGATATTTAAAAAATTAGATTATAGTGATGATTATTTAGTTGATTTAGGATTTGAACCTACTAAAAATAATTACACTGTTACATTAGATGAATATACTAGAGCATTTGAATTATCTGGTGAATTAGGTGATGAAAATGCTAGAGTAACTGGACTTGGTACATATACAATTGAACCAGGTGAAAGTAAAGATATTAATATTATTGTAACTGCCGTTGATGGAAATAGTAGAACATACAAAGTTACTGTTAATAGAAAAACTATGGAAGATCACACAGCGTTACTAAAGAATTTACAAGTTGATAAATATAATTTAAATGAAGCTTTCTATTCTAAAAAATATGACTATACTGTTAATATTTATGATGTAGAAATAGATTTAGTAATTAATGCGTCTACATTTGATAGTGATGCTGTAGTAACTGTAAGTGGAAATACTTATATCAATTCTAATACAGGTGTTGTTACAGTTAGAGTAAAACATGTGGGATTAGAAGATGAAGTATATACTATTACATATACTAAAGTTACTCCTTCAATGGATAATGTAACGTTTAATTATACAGGTGAATACCAAACATGGACTGCGCCTTTCTCTGCAAAATATAAGATTGAGGCATGGGGTGCAGCAGGTGGTGGTGGAGCCATAAATAATCACACATCTGCATCTTCAGGTGGTCTTGGTGGTTATGCTGAAGCTACATTCAAAATATTAGAAGGAACTAATTTATACATATATGCTGGTGGAAAAGGTAGTTATGGATCTGGTTCATCTTCTTATGGTGGTGCTGTAGGAGGATGGAACGGTGGTGGTAATGGTGGTAACTCTGGATCTGGTTCAGGTGGTGGAGCTACTGACGTTCGTATGACACCTACATCTGCTAAAAATGTATGGAATGAGTTAAATTCATTATATTCAAGAATTATTGTTGCAGGTGGTGCCGGTGGTACTGATGATTCAGGAGGTACTTATAATGGAAGCAACGATGGTTCAGGTGGATCAGGTTCTGGATTAAATGGTATGGGTGCATGGATAGATGGTACATATTATGCTTCATATGGTGGTACTCAAAGTAATGGATATGCTCTAGGTGAAGGTGGTAGCGCCACAACTAACACAGATACTGGTGGAGCTGGTGGTGGTTACTACGGTGGTACTGTTACTAATCATAGTAATGGTGGAGCTGGTGCTGGTTCATCATACATTAAAGGATATCCAGGTGCTGATACAACATATATAAGTTACCAAGATGGTGCTGAATATATGGAAGGATCATTTAAAGAAGCACAAAATAGTGGTAATGGTTATGTAACAATATCAATGTTAGGTATTATTTCTGATAATATTTATTTAACTGACTTAACTGTTACAACTGATTTAATTACTGATAGTTTAATTGAAGAAACATTTGATCCACAAAGTGGTAAATATACTGCATATTTGGATAAATATTCTGAATTATTCTATGTAAAAGGTACGTTATCTGATTCAAACTCTAAGGTAACTGGACTTGGTGAATATAGAATTGAACCGGGTGAAACTAAAGATATAGAAGTTACTGTTACTGCTGAATCTGGTAAAACAAAAACATATACTATTACTGTATCAAGAGATGATTTTGAAGATGGAGAACATTCTACTAAATTAAAGAGTTTATATGAAGAAACTTATAGTTTAAGAGAAAACTTCTATTCAGAAAAATATGATTATAGAGTTAATGTATATGGAAATGAAATAGATACAGTATGGCATTATACTACTTATGATCCTGAAGCTCAAGTAACAATTGAAGGTGATAAGTATCTTAAAGGACATAATGTCATTACATTTACTGTTACGTTACCAGAAGAATATGGAGTAGATCCAACTGTTTATGAAGTTGTATTTACTAAAGTTGTTACTACTGAACCATCTAAGAATGATTATCTAAAAGAACTTAAGAGTTCAGCTGGTACACTTTCTCCAGAATATGATGTTTTAAATCAAACATATAAAGTTACATTAAGTTCTACTGAAACTGGTACAAGATTAACTGGTAAACTTGATGAAGGTAATGCTTATGCGACTGGTTTAGACAAATTCTATACTGTTGAGCCAGGTCAAACTAGAAATGTAGAAATTATAGTTACATCTGATTATGGTACTACAAGGACATATACAGTGGAAATTGAAAGAGCTTCTTATGATGACAGTGTTGCTAGTACAAAACTAAAATCATTAGTTATTAGTGAATATGAAACTGATATTGATTTCCAATCAGAAGTATATGAATATGATATTGTTTTACCAAAAGGTGAAATTGATTTAACAATAAACGCAATACCATATGATAGTGATGCGATTGTTGCCATTCAAAATGATAAACATTTAGTTGCTGATGAAGGAACTGTTACTATTACAGTTACGAAAGCAGGTGTAGAAGATACTGTATATAAAATCAACTATACAAAATATGATGAATATAGTGAAGATTTTGATTATACAGGTGAATATCAAACATTTGTAGCGCCTTATACAGGTAAATATACATTTGAACTTTGGGGTGCCCAAGGTGGTACAGGTTATTATTCAACTCAACCAACACCAGGTTTAGGTGCATATACTAAAGGTACTATCACATTAGAAAAAGGTACTACACTATATATCTATGTTGGTGGTAAAGGTGGCAATTCTGCTAATGGGTCATCCATACCAACTGGAGGATATAATGGTGGTGGTAATGGTACTACTGATGATAGCCGTGGAGATTCAGGTGGAGCCGGTGGTGGAGCATCTGATATAAGGTATTATATTAATACTACAGGTGTTTGGAACAACAGTAAATCACTTGCAACTCGTATTATGGTAGCTGGTGGTGGTGGTGGATCACATTCTACTAACACTACTAATAATACAGAAGCTATGAATGCTGGTGCATTAGAAGTAACAGGACAAATTTCTACTTGGACTACTGGATGGACACCAATTGTTAACCAAACAACAGGTAATGCATTCGGTTATGGTATAACTGGAGAAAGTTATATATATTGTCATGCGATGGCCGGTGGTGGTGGTGGTTACTACGGTGGTGTAAACTTTGTAGATAGTAGTAACTGCTCAGGTAGAGCTTCTGGTGGTTCATCATACATCTCAGGTTACTTAGGTTCTGTTGCTATTACTTCAATAAATGATACAACACCTAGACTTGACAGTAACGAAGAACAATGTATTAGTGGAACTGAAGATATCGAGTGTTCTTATCATTATTCAGGTTATATATTTACTGATACAGTTATGAAATCTGGTAATGCAGAACAACCTACTCATGATGGCACTTCTACTCAAACTGGTAATAGTGGAAATGGATACGCTAAAGTATCTATGGAACTTTCTCAAGATGCATATTTAAATAATTTAGAAACTGATTATGGTGTATGGAATGTTAATTTTAACCCATTACAATTAGATTATGACTTACATTTATCAGAGTATGAGGCTTATGTTAATTTAACAGGTGAATTATCTAATCCGAACGCAACTGTTACAGGTCTAGACCGTATGTATGAACTTGCGTTAGGTGAAACTAAGATTGTCCCTGTTGTTGTAACTGCGCCTAATGGTGATACTAAAACATATACTATAACAATGCATAGAGATGACTATACAGATGAACATTCTAGTAAATTAAGTTTATTAAATGTTATTAAATATGAAGAAGGATATTTAGATCCTAAATTTACTCCAATAAATAATAACTATACTATTTCAATAGATAGTTCTGAAGCTGAAATTTACATTGATTATGAAACATTTGATCCTACAGCTACTGTTACTGTAACTGGTACTGGTAGAATTATAGGTGAAAGTGGTGTTATTAAAGTAAAAGTAAGTGCTTCTGGAGTAGAAGATACGACTTATACAATAAGTTATGTATTAGAAAGTATACCTGAAGGAACTGAATTTACATTCCCATTCACTGGTGATGTACAAGAGTTTATTGTTCCTACAACAGGATACTATCAATTAGAAGTTTGGGGTGCTCAAGGTGGTGGACGCGATACTACTACATTTAACAATGGTCAATTAGGTTATGGTGGAGCTGGTGGATATTCAACAGGTACTATAAAACTATATAAAGATCAAGTATTATATGTTTATGTAGGTGGTAGAGGTACTCCATCTAACTCTGGACTTGCAGCCGGTGGCTTTAACGGCGGTGGTTCTTCATGGGCTTCTGACTCTGGAGATCCAGCTGCTGGTGGTGGTGGAGCTACTGATATTAGAACTGGATTAAATGATTTATATACAAGATTCATCGTTGCCGGTGGTGGTGGCGGTGGAGGAGAAGATGCTGAAACTGGTGGTATTGGTGGAGGTATTAATGGCGGAAACGGTGGAAGTGACTGCTATGGTACTCAAACTACTGGAAGATGCGGTGCTATTTTTGGAACTGGTGCTTCTACGCCTTATGATGGCGGTGGAGGTGGCGGCGGCTGGTACGGTGGTGGTACTGCCGGTGGTAGCCAAACTATCCCTACAGGAAATAGTGGTTCCGATACATCAGGTGGTTCAGGTGGTTCAGGCTTTGTCCTAACATCTGAAACAGTATCTAATACTCCAAATGGATATAAATTAGGTGAAGAATGGTATTTAGAAGACGCTAAAACTGTTGCTGGTAATGGTGTTATGCCAACTACCGATCATTTTACTATTATGTATGGTAAAGGTGGCGATGGTTATGCAGTTATAACATTACTAGAAAAAGTATCAAGAGATAACTATTTAGTTGATCTAAAATCTGATTATGGTACTTTAACACCTACTTTTGGTTCTGATATAGAAAACTACACATTATCATTAGACGCTTATACTCCTAATTTTACATTAAGTGGTAAAGCATCTAATGCAAAAGCTACAGTAACTGGATTTGATACATATAGTATTGAACCAGGTGAGACTAAAGTTATTAATATAGTTGTAACATCAACATCAGGTGATACAAGAACATATAAAGTTACAGCTACAAGAGATAACTTTACTGATACACATTCATCATTACTTTCATCTTTAAAAATTAATGATGGATTAGAATATGAATTAAAACCAATATTTAATTCAAAAGTTTATGAATATAATATTAAAGTATATTATAATCTAGCTGATTTAGATATTGTTACTGATGTATATGATGATGATGCAAAAGTAACAATTACTGGAAATAAACATTTATCTGACTCTGGCGTTATAACAATTACTGTAAATTGTGAAGTAGCTGGAGAAACAGTATATAAAATCAATTACACAAGAGATAAATCGTTAGAAGGATACATTCCTACTGATAAAGATGTAGTTAATACATATGATTATACAGGTAATTACCAAACATTTATTGCTCCTGATAATGGCGATTATATAATCGAACTTTGGGGTGCCCAAGGTAACTATGCAAATAGAGGACGTTCTTATGGTGGAGCCGGTGCATATACATATGGTATTATTAATCTTCAAAAAGACCAAAAATTATATGTTTATGTAGGTGAAAATAGAACTGATAGAAATGCTTCTTGGAATGCAGGTACTACTGGTGGATCTGGTAATGATACTGCTAATGGTGGTTCTACTAACGGCTACGGTGGTGGTGGAGCTACTGATATTCGTTTAACACCAGGTTCTTGGAATGATCTTGCTTCATTAAAATCAAGAATCATGGTTGCTGCCGGTGGAGGTGGCGGTTCTGATTATGCTTACCCTGCCAATGGTGGTGCAGCTGGTGCATTAGTTGGTTTTGATGGTGCTAATGGAAAATATCCAAATGTAGGTATTCCTAATGTTCCTCCAACAGGAGCTACTCAAACTAGTGGTGGTAAAACTTCAGTTATAAGTGCTTCAGGTGGTACTGGTGCTAATGGTGGATTTGGTACTGGCGGTAATGGTAATGGTGATTGGGGTTCCGGCGGTGGCGGAGGCTACTTTAATGGTGGTGGCGGTGGTTACACGTCTAACTCTGTTGACTCTGGTGCTGGTGGATCTTCATATATCTCTGGATATACTGGATCTATAGCAATAGCTTCTGCTGATGTAACAACACCAAGAAATGACCAAGCTGGTGCGTTATGTGCTAATGGAACAACTGATATTACATGTTCTTACCATTATTCCGGAAAGATATTTACAAATACTGTTATGCTTTCTGGTGAAGATGTTATCCCAAGTAAAACTGGTACTGGTACAAGTGTTGGTAATACTGGTAGTGGTTATGCTAAGATTATTCAAATCTTAAAAGATGAAGATAATTACTTAGAAACATTAACTAGTACTTATGGTACATTTGATAAGACATATGATCCTTTAGTTACTGAATATACATTAACTTTAGATCAATATGATACATCATTTACACTAGAAGGTACTTTATCTAATGATGATGCAACTGTAACTGGTTTAGGATATTATGAAATTGAAGTTGGAGAAACTAAAGAAATTCAAATAGTTGTAACTGCTGAATCTGGTGATACTAAGACATATACAGTTACTGCTATTAGAAATCCATTTACTGATAGTCATTCAACTAAACTAAAATCATTAAGATTATTAGATAATGAAGGTATAGCAAGTCCTTATGGGCTAAATGAAGAATTTAACTCATTAAAATATAACTATACTGCTAATTTATATTATAATGTTATCGATTTAACAGTAAATGCAGTTCCTTATGATCCTGCAGCTACTGTTGAGATATTAGATAATTTATATTTAATAGATGACGATGGTAGAATTACTGTTAAAGTAACTGCTCCTGACACTGATCCAACATATTATTATATTGATTATCATAAAGATGAAGATGTTGATGTTGAAGATGAATATGATTATGATTATACTGGACAATATCAAACATTTATTGCTCCTTATACAGGTAAATACCTTTTCCAAGCCTGGGGTGCTGAAGGTGGTACTAATGGTGGTAAAGGTGCATACACTGATGGTGTAATTGCTTTAGATCGTGATCAATTAATCTATATATATGTAGGTGGTCGTGGGGCTACTGGTTGTATTACAGCTACTGGTGGTGGATGGAACGGTGGAGGTAATCCGAGTGCTACTGGATGTTCATCATCTGGTGGTGGAGCTACTGACTTCCGTTTAATAAAAGCTAGTGAAACTAAGACAGTTTGGAATGAAATTACTTCTTTAAGAAGCCGTATTATGGTAGCAGCTGGTGCTGGAGCTGGTGAAAGTTCTGTAGGTGGAGCTGGTGGTACTATTAATGGTACAACTGCTTATAATGGTACTTACGCAACTCAAACTAGTGGATCTGCCTTTGGTTACTGTCCACAACCAACATATGATGCATCTGCCGGTGGTGGTGGCTACTGGGGTGGTACATGGCCTGGTAGAGATGCTTATCACGGTGGTGGTGGATCATCATACATTTCAGGTTACTTAGGTACAGTTGCTGTTATTAGTAAAGATGATACATCTCCAAGATTAGATAAAAATGGTAATGCATGTACTAACGAATCAGCGTTAAATGATATTACATGTTCATACCATTACTCAGGATTAACATTTGAAAATTCTCAAATGATTGCTGGTAATGCTATAATGCCAACTATAGATGGCACTGATACTATGACTGGTAAATCAGGTAATGGTTATGCTAAGATTACGCCATTATTCTATAGTAGAGATTATTATTTAACTAATATAACTGCTACTTCTGAGCTAGGAAATACTATGTTCCCAGTATTTGATCCATTAACTGATACATATTCTGTTACAATTGATAAATATGACGAATGGGTAACTATTGATGCAGAATTATCTGATCCGACTAATTCAGTAGTTGCGGGTACAGGTGAGTATAGATTAGAAAATCCAGGAGATGAGAAAACTGTTGAATTAGTTGTAACTGCTCAATCTGGAGAAACTAAAACTTATACAGTTTATGTTCGTAGAAATGAATTTGATACTCATACTACTAAATTAAAAGATTTAGACATTATTGGTTCAGAGGATTTGATTGATCCAAGATTCCATTCGCTAAATTATGAGTATGATATTATATTATCTTCAGGAGTTATTGATGCTTCTATTGGATATGCTAAATATGATTCAGAAGCTATCGTGACAATTACTACTTTAGAAGAAAAGAATAAAGTAGTTGGTGATGATATTTATTACTTAAAAGATGATGAAGGAACAATTATTATAACTGTTACTTTACCTGATGAATATGTCGATCCTAATAATGAAGATACCCAACCTACAACATATATTATTAGATATAATAAGAATTTAGCAACAGGAAATGATTATAGTTACACTGGTAAATATCAAACTTGGGTAGCGCCAACTACAGGTTATTATAAATTTGAACTTTGGGGTGCATCTGGTGGTTCTGCATTTGGTACATATGCAAGTTCAAACGTTAACTATGGTGGTTATACAAGTGGTACGATGAATTTACCAAGTGGTACAACATTATATGTATATGTAGGTTCAGCAGGACAAGGTGTAGGTTCTGGATACGCTTATGGTGGATGGAACGGTGGAGGTAACAACTACACGAGTTGTAATACATCTACAGCTGGTGGTGGAGCTTCCGATATTCGTGTAGTTAATACATCTGAATTAACTATATGGAACGAGTTTGATTCACTAAAATCAAGAATTATGGTAGCCGGTGCTGCTGGTGGTCGTGGTGGATTTGGTGTTGGAGGTTCAGCTGGTGGACTTGAAAGTTACTCAGGAACTTATAATTCAACAGGAAATGGACATAGACACAGTAATCAATCTGCTGCTACTCAAACATCAGGTGGTAAATCTGATAATCATTCTAATGCGTACGGTGAAGGATGGCCTATTAATACAGATGGTTCATTTGGCTATGGTGGTACAGGTTCCGGAGGAGGATGTATGGGTTCCGGTGGTGGCGGTGGCTACTACGGAGGAGCTGGTGCATACAACTCAGGTGCTGGATCTGGTGGTTCATCATATATTTCAGGCCATAATGGTTCTAATTCAGTTGCTGAAGAATCAACTGTGGATAATATAATTCATACAGGTTCTTCTGAACATTATTCTGGTTATGTATTTACTGATACAGTCATGATAGATGGTCAAGGCTATAATTGGACAAATGTTAAAGAAGAACAAGTTGAAATGCCAAATCCATCTGGTGGTACTTATGCACTAGGTAGAGGACAAGATGGAAATGGTTATGCTAGAATTACTCCATTAGACGAAGACAATTATTTATTAAGCCTTACTGTTACAATCGACAAGAAATTTAAAACCGATGATTTTGATAATGTAGAAGGTGCTAAATTTACACCAACATTTGATAAATTTACTAATACTTATACATTAGAATTGCCTGATCATGTAACTGATTTAACTATAGGTGCAAGACCTTCTAGTGATACAGCTACAATTGAAGGTATAGGTAATCATGAAGTATTAGCAGGTGAAAATATCTATGAGGTAGTTGTAACTGCCGAATCTGGAGAAGAAAGAGTCTATACTATTAAAGTAACTAGACCTGCTTCTAAAGAATCAAGAGCTTTAGATATTTCAGTTACTGGTTTTGTTGAAACTTTATGTAAACCATTTGAATCACAAGGATATTGTAAGTTAACACCTGCAAGTTATGATCCTGATAATACAGATTATTATTTAAAAGTTCCATCAGGTATTAGAGACCTAGAATGGACAGCAACAAAGATGCATGAATATCAAAAAATAACAGGTGCTGGTATTACAAGATTAGGTCCATGGTTGAATTTAATTACAATCGAGGTTCAAGCTGAATCATGTGCTTATCTTTCTGAAGGTGAAACATGTGAAGACATAACAGATTATACATACCATGTAACTAGAGATATGACAGGAGATAACTATATTGATGAATTAATCATATATGATCCTGATATTGATATTGGTTTTGACTATTTATTAAGTGAATATTCATTTAGAGTTGAAAATCAATATACAGAGTTAGGTATGACTGTTGTTTTAGATGACCCTAACGCGTCATATGAAATAATAGGAAACGAAAACTTTGAGGTAGGTAGTAATATTGTAGAAATCATTGTAACTGCTGAAAATGGAGAGAAAAGAACATATGTCTTAAATGTGTATAGACTTGCTAATTCAAATAAATTATTAAGTGAATTACACGTTAAGAATAGTGGTAATGAATATACATTAACCCCCCCATTTGAAGACATTATTACATCTTATGCTTTAGATGTACCAAATGAAATAGATAATATTGATATAACAGCTACAGCAGCTTATAACAAAACATCTATATCAGGTACAGGCAATCATACACTTAAAACAGGTTTAAATGAGATACATGTTGTAACTACTGCTGAAAATGGTGAAACTGAAACATATACAATTGTTGTTAATAGGGCTAAGTCTGATAATGCTTACTTAAAGAGCTTAAGTGCTGCTGAAGGTAACTTTAATGAAACTTATGTTAAAACAAATAACAATTATACAATGACAGTTAATCCATATGTTAAGAAGTTAGATATTACTGCTATAGTAGAAGAAGAAAACGCTACTTATAAAATAACAGGAAATGATAACTTCAAAATTGGACCAAATGTTGTAAATATAGTTGTTACAGCAGAAAATGGTAACAGAAATACTTATACTATTACTGTAACTAAAGAGGGTAGTGAAATTAATACACTTAAATCTTTAGAAACTAATAGAGGTGATTTAACACCTACATTTAATCCAAATACAAATAATTATACAATCACAGTACCAAATGATATTACTGATATTACTGTAGCAGGCGAAATGACTGATATATTAAGTAAAGTAACAGGTTTTGGTACATATAGATTGACTACAGGAGAAAACATTATAGCTATAACAGTAACATCTGAAACAGGTGTTCCAAATACATATACTATAACTGTATTTAGAGAATATAATAGTAATCATTATTTAGCTAGTTTGACAGTTAATAATGGTACATTAACACCTGATTTTGATAAAGAAACATCTGAATATAGAGTTAATGTTTCTAATGATGTAGAAAATATCGTTATAACTGGTATTCCAGAAGTTTCTACTACTACCGTAACAGGTAATGGTACAAAAACTTTAGTACCAGGTGAAAATGAATTTATAATAACAGCAACTGCTGAGGATGGTTCTTCTAAAGAATACAAAGTTATAGTTACAAGGGATAAGAGTAGTAATGCTAATCTAGATAGTTTAACTATCCAAGAATCAAGAATTAATCCTACATTTAATCCTATGATAACTTCATATACAGCAAAAGTATTATATGATATTGAAGATGTTCATGTCATAGCAATACCATCAGATCCTGAGGCAACTGTAAGTGTAGTAGGAAACACTAACCTAAGTGTTGGTGACAACACAGTAACAGTTACAGTAACTGCGCCAGATGGTACTGAAAAAGAATATGAAATAACTGTAAAAAGATTATCAGAAGAAGAAAGTCCAGACTTATATTTAGCTAGTCTAACTGTTTCTAGTTGTACAATAGATTTCAATAAAAAGACATATTATTATGAATGTGTTTTGAATAATGAAATTAGTGAAGTAGAAATTGAAGCTACTCCAGAAGATTTAGGTGATACTGTTTTAGGAACAGGTACACTTAACCTTTCTGTAGGTGATAATATAAGACAAGTAGTAGTTAAAAACGGCGGATTTGAAAGAGTTTATACAATCAAAGTTACAAGGTTAAAGAGTACTGAATCTAGACTTAAAGATTTGATTGTTAAAGATCATACATTAGATCCAGAGTTTAATTCAGATACTCTTACATATAACCTTACAACTAAAGAGTATGAACTAGAATTTGAATTCGTTAAATTACATGATGGTGAAACTATTGAAGTAATTGGTAATGATAATTTAGCATTAGGAAATAATGTTATTACTATTAGAGTTACATCAGAAGATGGGGCACATCAAACAGAATATGTATTAAACGTAGAAAGAACTGTAAGAGATGATAATTACTTATCTAATTTATGGGTAGAAGATGAGACTATTTCTCCTGAATTTAATAAGTTAGTTAATAATTATAAGGTATTTGTACCTTATGAAACAACTAGTGTTATCATAGGTGCAGAAGCAGAAGATAGAAATGCAACTGTAGAAGGAACTGGTATGAAAATGGTAATACCTGGTCCTAATACATTTACAGTTCGTGTAAAAGCTGAAGATAATTCAGTACGTGAATATCGTATTACTGTGACACGTGCAGCTTCTCCAAATAACTATTTAGAGTCATTAACAATTGATGGAGAGGTATATACTCCAGAATTCAATAGAGAAACCCTTACATATACATTAACAGTTCCATATGAGACTGATACATTAAATATTGAAGCAATTCCTGAAGATGAGGAAGCTACTGTCTTAGGTGATGGAGTTGTATCATTAAAACAGGGTGTTAACAATATTGAAATATATGTTACTGCTCCTAATGGAAATGTTAGAACGTATGTGGTAAAAGTCACAAGAAAAGATCCAATTACTGCAAAATTATTAAATATTGAAGTTGAAAATTATACATTGGAACCTGAATTTAAACCAGATGATCAATTGTATCAAGTTACAGTCGATTATGAAACAACTAAGTTAAACTTCATAATTACTAAGATGGATCCATATTCAACTTACGAAATAGTTGGTAATAGAAACTTTAAAATTGGATTAAATGATGTATATATTAATGTTACGGCAAGTAACAGAGTAGATACATTCCAATACCATGTAGTTGTTAATAGACAAGCTTATTCAAATACATTCTTAAGTTATTTAACAGTAAATCAAGGTGAATTATCACCTGAGTTTGAAAAAACAACTCTTACTTATAATGTTGAGGTACCAAATAATGTTGCAAGTATTACATTAGACGGTGCGCCTGATTACCCATTATCAACGGTAACAGGATTAGGGGACTATACACTTAATGTAGGTGTAAATACTATTAAAGTAGTTGTTACATCACCATCTGGAATTAAACGTACTTATACAGTTAACGTTAATAGAAGAAAGAGTAGTAATGCTAATCTAGAATCTATTAAATCTAATATAGGTACATTAACTAAAGATGATGAGTATACATATACATTAGTAGTACCAAAATATACTACAAATATTGGTAGAGCTAATTTCACTGTGACAACTGAAGATCCACAAGCTACTGTATCTATGCCAGTTACAATAGATTTAACTCAAACAACGGCATATCCTATTAGAGTTACTAGTCCAGACGGAACTAGAACTAAGGAATATACAGTAAATGTTGAATTTGATTTATCACATGATGCAACTTTAGCTTCATTAATACCAAGCGTTGGTGAATTAAATCCTAAATTTGATCCTAAAACTAATAATTATCGTATTGATCTATTTGATGATGAAGAAGAAGAATACTTTGATTTATATCTAAATGAAGTAGAAGCTACATTATTAAATAGAAGTCTTACATATCAATTAACAGAATTAGAAACTACAGCTGAAATAATGATTCAAGCTGAAGATGGAACTATTAATACTTATACTATTTTGATTGCCAAATCAAAAACTAAGGAAAAATATTTAGATAACATTGTAATAACAGGTGTTACTGAAGTTGATCCAAGTATTGTATTACCATCATTCAGATCAAAAACATTTGATTATACATTAGATGTTCCTTATGAAGTTGCTAAAATTGGATTTGATATTACTAAACGTCATCCATCTCAACAAATAAAGATTTACAATAATGATGTATTACAATCTGGTGATAGTTATGCTTTAACTGTTGGAGTTAATAACTTCAGAATTGAGGTAACTAATTCATTAGGTGAAGTAACTAACTATAATTATGTAATTACAAGAGCTACAAGTACAAATGCTAACTTGAAGGTATTAGGTTTAACTGATCCTGAGATAGTATTTGAAGGTTTCAATAAAGATCTTTTAGAGTATGATGCTCAAGTTCCATATGAGTATGAAAACGTTGTTATTAATGCGATTCCAGAAGAAGAAGGAGCTAGAGTTACTATTAATGGTGCAACTTACTTAGTTGCTGATGAAGAACGTACAGTAACTATTAAAGTAACCGCACCTGATGGTAAGACAACAAAGACTTATAAGATCAATATTTTAAGAGAACCTGAAGTTAACAACTTACTTAAAACATTAACGTTATCTTCTGGTAGAATTCAAACATTAAATCCTAAATTTAGACCAGGTCATAATGACTATACATTAACTGTTTCTAGTACAACGGCAAATCTACAAGTAGATGCATTGCCTCAACTTGAAACTACAGTGGTAACTGGTGATTTAGGACTTGTCCCAGTAGCAACAGGTGAAAATGTTATTAAGATATATTCAACTGCTACTTATGAAGGTAAAGAATATACTAGAACTTATACAATTAATGTTACTAGATCATCTGCTGATAATGCTTTATTAGAATCATTAGAAGTATTTAATGGTACAATGGTTGAACCTTTCGATAAGACTCGTGAAAACTATACTATTAATGTTGAAAATGATGTCACATCCCTAGATTTAAAATATAAACCTGAAGATGAAGCTGCAACTGTAACTATTACAGGTAATGAAAATTTAGGATATGGTAATGAAAATTTAGTTACTATCAAAGTTAGATCTGCAAATGGTAATGTAGTTAAGAATTACTTCTTACATGTTGTTGTAAAAGGTGAATCTAACCCTTACTTAAAAGATTTACAAATAGATGGTGTTACCGTTGATAAATTTGATAAATATATTGAAGAATATAATATTACAGTTGAAAATGCTGTTAATGATATTGATGTTTTAGGTATTCCTGAAAGTGATAATTCAACAGTAATAAGTGGTAATGGTATGCATGCTCTTACTATTGGAGAAAATTCATTTGACATTACTGTTGAGGCTCAAGATGGTGAAACTAGAAAAACTTATACTATCAATGTAACAAGAGAAGAAAATGCTTATTTGATGGGTATTGTTACTGATAGGGGTGGAGCAATTACTGATTTTGATAAATCTACATATGAATATGAACTTACAGTAGAAAATGATATAGAAGATATTACTATTATAGGTTGGGCAAGTGATATGAACGCTGAAGTTACTGGTAATGGTAAATATTTACTAGATGTTGGTGACAATCCAATCTACTTAACAGTTAAAAATGGTACAACTAGAAAAGTTTATACTGTAAACGTAAAACGTAAAGGTTCATCAAATACTAATCTTCTATATTTAACAAGTACAGATGGTGACTTAGATCCGTTATTTAGTAATGACATTGATAACTATGAGATGCATTTACCAAATTATAAGACTAAATTAGCTTTAGCTTATGCTCCTGAGCATAATGCAACTGTACAAGTAATAAATAATAATTTAAGTGGCACAGAATCTACAGTACAATTATTAGTTACTGCAGAAGATGGAACTACAAGAACTATTAATATTAAAGTTTATTTAGAGGATGGTGGTTACTTCAATAGTAGATTAGCATCATTATCAGTAGCGGAAGGAGCAATATCTCCAAAATTTGATCCGGACACTCATAGTTATACATTAACAGTTAATCAAGATGTTGAAAAAATCCATATTACAGCAGTTCCTGAAGAAACAAATTCAGTAGTAACTGGTGATGGAGAAGTTGAAATTGAATTAGGTAGAAACGAACAACATGTTGTGGTTACTGCAGAAGACGGAACTACAACTACATACACATTAATAGTATTTAGAAAGGATATGGATAATGCTGATTTAACTGGACTTTATACTGATATCGGTGAATTAAATCCAGAATTCAATCCTAAAATTTATGAATATGAGATTGATGTTCCTGAGGAAACAAGAAAAGTTCATTTAACAGCTGTTGCTTATTCTGAAAAAACTATTGAAGGTGATGGAGATGTGTACTTACAAAAAGGTACTACTATTAGAAATATTATTGTTACATCTGAATCTGGTATATCAAATACTTATGTAGTTAAGATTAATCGTGCTTTATCAACAAATCATGATATAATTAATATTACAGAAAGTACTGGCGAGATGTCACCTATATTTAATCAGTCTACATTAGATTATGGTTTCAAAGTAGGGGATGTTAAACCTAACTTAGATAAAACTTATGTTGTTACAAATCATGTTGAATTTGATGTTACGACATATAGTGAGCTTGCTGAAGTTATATACGAAAAAGAAGTTACAAGTACAGATGAAGATGGTAATGAAGTAGTAGAGAGAGTTACATTACCTAACAACGATGTTAGTCTAGATTATGGTAATAATAAGATAATTATTTATGCTATGTCAGAAGATGGTAATACATCAGATGAATATGTATTTAATATTTATAGAATCCATGATTTAACTAATATTACAGTACCTGGTGATGCAACTGGACCTAATATGGAAGATGGTTCACCTAACCATATAAGTGTTCAACCTGGTGGAACATTCGATTTGCTTGCTGAAATCGGATATACTCCAGAAGATGCTGATTTTAAAGATTTAATCTTTAAATCAAATAATACATCATTTGTAACTGTAGATGCTAATGGTATTATTACAGCAGCTGATGTACTTGATAAATCTACGACAATAACTGTTACAAGTAAATATTATCCTAATATTGTTAAGACAGTTAATGTTACAGTAGAAATTACATTAATTACATCAGAAGTACACGATATTCAAAGAGAATCAACTAAATATGATCCATATATTACATTTATTGAATTAAAAACATCAATTCAAGATTTCTTAGATAACCTTGATAATGATAATAGATTCTTACATGTATATGGATTAGATGGTGTTGAAATTAAAGATTATACTAAGTTCGTAGGAACTGGTATGAAGGTTACATTAGAAAATAATGGACACACTTATGATTCACTTGATATTGTTGTAAAAGGTGATATAGATGGCGATGGATATAGTATCGCAAATGATATAGCTAAAATTAAATCTCACATATTGAAAAAATCAACACTTGAAGGAGTTGAATTCCTTGCTGCTGATATAGATGATGATGGCTATGTTGTTGCGAATGACCAAGCAAAGGTTAAGAGCTATGTTTTAAAACGTATATCATCATATATAAATTAAGATATCACAAAAGTGATATCTTTTTTATTGATGCATAGCACAAAAAGTAAGGATTTGCAAGAAGAAAAAGTAAGATTTTTGACGAAAAATGTCTTGTAAATGTAAAGTGAATATGCTATAATTTATATAGTATGGGAGAGTAGATGAAGATGCAAAGTAGTAAGTTTAAAGGAATTTTGTTATTTTTAGTAAGTTTTATGGTATTTACAATTGTACCAACGGTTGCTAAAGCTGCAACATACAATTTTAGTTTTAGCGCATACAATTGTGGTAATAGTACATATACAGAGGATGATATAATTGATAATTGTATTCTAGAATATTATGATGGCAATTTAGCAAAGCTAAATGATGGAGTCGTTGTAGATACAGATAAATACATCATGCTAGTTTTGGAATACGAGTATACTAGCGGTACGGGTGCAGCAGTTTTATCAGTTGATACTTCATATGATAATACTTTTGTTGAAAATTTATCATTCACTCAAACAGCTATTGATGCGGATAACCCAATTTTTACAAGATCAATTGCTAGAAAATGGAATTCTTCAACAAGTGATACTGGTAGTTTAGTTGTATTAGCTTATGATTCAGACGATGAAACTTTGACTTATGATCCAGGTGCGATTGGATTTATGTTCTTCAAAGTAAAGGACACCGCACCAGCTGGTCAAACTTTTACGTTTGCTATATCTGATGATCCTGATGATACTCGTGTCAGTGATTCCACAGGTAATATACATATCGATTGGGCAGCTTCTCCAATATCTTTCAAGGTTGCTGGATCTGCAACTTCGACTGATACTTCTTTAAAAACTTTAAATGCTAAAGGAAGTAATGCAACTGATTATTCAATTTATATGGATAATGGTTATACAACTGAATTTAGTGCAGGAACATCAAATAGAACGTTCTATGCAGTAGTTCCATATGATGTTACTTCAATTACTTTAAATGGTGAAGTAACAGATTCTGCTGCTCAATTTATTCCAGGAAATGGTACTACTTATAGTAGAAATCATAATTTAGATGTAGGAAATAATGAAATAACATTTAGAGTTACCGCACAAAGTGGTACTACTGAGGATTATTATATTAATGTCTATAGATTAAGTAATGATGCATCATTACAGACATTAACTACTTCAGGTAATGTTACATTGAATGGTTTTGCTTCAAATGTATATAGTTATGATATTTCAACTACTTATGCAACTGTTACAACAAATGTAACATCAAAACCTACTCATGAAAATGCTTTTGTTACAAATAGTGAAGATGTATTATGGGATAAAAATACAAGTTCAGGTAGTTATACTCAAACTTTTGCTTTACCAGGTTTTGGTACTGATGTTAATACCAAAGTTGTCAAGGTACAAGCAGAAGATTGTTTAAGTGAATATGCAAGTGTTCCAGGTAATACTTGTCATACACAAGATTATACAATTAATGTTAGTAGATTAAATCCATCTACAGATGCAACTTTAAAAGCATTAGCTGTTGATGGAACTTCAATATTTGTAGAAGGTACTACAGATTATGATCAAGGTTCACAACCATATTCTAAATCATCAGCTGATATAACTGCTACAGCTAACGATTCAAAAGCTACAGTAGTTGCTTCAACTGTTGGAAATAAAACATTAAATGTTGGCGATAATACTATTACAGTTACGGTAGAAGCAGAGGATTGTAAGGTAATTACTGGTTCTAATCCAAGTGGTAGTTGTCATACACAAGATTATACAATTAAATTCTATAGAAGAAGTAACAATGCTAATTTAAATACATTAGTTGTTACTGGAACAGGTGTATCTATGAATCCTGCATTTACGGATCATAGTTATGTTGGACCATATACTGTAAGTTATCCATCAGGAGCAACATCTGTTAATGTCAAAGCAAGTGTTGAAGAAGAACATGCCACAATTAATATTACAGGTATCGAAGATGGTATTGACTATTCCAATTTAAGTAATCAATTAAGCATAATTGTTACTGCAGAAGATGGTAATACTAAAACTTATGTATTAAGATTTAGTAAAGTATTATCTAGAGAGTCTAGACTTGATAGTTTAACTGTTAGCGGTGTATCATTATCTCCATCACCATTTGATCCAGATACATATACATATTCTGGTAGTGTAGATGGTAATGTTGAAAAAGTAACTATTGGTGCAACATTAAAAGATGCTGATAAATCAACATTTATGGAAGGCTATGGACCTAGAGAAGTTGAATTAAATTATGGTGATAATACATTCTATGTTAGAGTACAAGGTGAAGCAGATGATGCCACTAGTTCATATAATGTCACAATAACAAGAAATGAAAAAACAATTAAAACATTAAAAGAAATTTCAATTGATAGTGTACCTATTGATCCATTTGATCCAGACACAATTACTTATACTGTAGATCCAGTCGATTATTCAACAACTTCAGTTACAGTTAAAGCAGTTGTTACAGAAGGCAGTGATGCTACATATACAGTATTAAATCAATCAGGTGGTGTAGCCGTAGGTGGTGTTATTAACTTAAATACAGGTGATAATACTGTTACAATAAGAGTTAGAGCTCAAGATGGTTCTACTGGTGATTATACAGTAACTATACCAAGAGAAAAGAATAATGTTGCTACTGTAGATAGTGTAACCGTATTTGGTAATGCTGCTACATGTGATAACGATACAAGAAAATGTACTATTACAGTAACAAATGATCATTCATCAATCGCACCTACAGATGTGGTTGTAATTCCAACTGATTCTAGTGCTACAGTAACTAAACCTACAGATACAAGAAATTTAGTAGTATCTACTCCAAGTAATCCAAGAACTAATACTTATATCTTCAGTGTTAAAGCAGAAGATGGTGTTACTACAAAGGAATATGAATTAATTATTACAAGAGAAGCATCAGATGATGTATCTTTGAAAGAAGTATCAGTATTTACAAATGAAGGTCAAACTTATAGATGTACAACATTTACTGGATTTGCATGTACAATTTCAGTACCAAGTACAACTACAGGTTATACACTTTCAGCTACACCTAATTCAGGCGCAGCAACTGTAGATGGTACAGGTTCATTTACTATGGATGGTGCATCTGATAGTAGTCAAATTAAGGTATTAACAGTAACAGCAGAAGATGAACATAGTCAAGTATATCAAATTAAAATTGAAAGAAGTAAATCTACCAACGCTAATTTAAAGACTATTACTATTGATGGTGTAGAAATAGATGGCTTTGATGGAGTTAATAAACAAAATTATACTGTTACTGTTCCTGGTACTACTGAAGCAATTACATTAGGCGCTGAAGTAGATGATACAGGAAAAGCAACTATCGAAAATAGTGATACTATTTTAGGTAGAAAAGATCTTGTTTATGGATCAGAAGGAAATGTTTATACATTAAAAGTTATTGCTGAAGCTGGCGAAGGTTCTGTTAAAACATATACAGTTACAGTAATAAGAAGTAATAATATAGATTCTACATTATCTATGATTCAAATAGGTGGTAGTAATTTAAATGGTTTTGCATCTAACACATATGCATATAACTATAATGATACATATTATCAAGATTTAGGTAACGAAAACCAATTAGTAGTACCTTATAATAAAACTAGCATTACTTTGTTAGGTGTTCCTACAGATACCACTTATGGAACAGTTAAATATAATGGTACTGCATCAACTGAAGCAACAACTATAAACTTAACAACAGGTGTTAATACTATTACTGTAACGGGTGTTGCGCATGATACAAGTAAAACAACAGATTATGTATTAAAAGTATTTAGAACATTGAATTCAAATAATTCAATTACTAAATTAGAGGTTGCTGGTGTAGAAGCTACATGGGATGATGAAAACAACAAATATACAGTTACTGTTCCAAATAGTGTTGATAGTGTTGGAACATTAAATGTTAATGTCACATTACCTGCAAAACAAGTAGCTACAGACCCTGATGCAACTGTAACGATACCAACTATGTCATTAACAACAGATAACGTTAATAATTATCAAATTATTGTTACATCAGAAGCTGGTGAAGCAAAAACATATCCAGTTGAAATAACAAGAGCAAAATCAACTGTAAAAACATTAACTGCATTAGCTGTAACAAATGGTGCGTTCAGTCCGTCATTTACTCCAAACACTAATGAATATACAGTTATTGTACCTGCTTCAACTACTGAATTTACAGTAAGTTATACTAAAGCAGATCCTAAAGAAACTGTAACTGGTGCTAGAAGATATGACATGACTTCAAGCAATATGGATGTTATAGTTGAAGTTCAAGCTGAAGATCCAGAAGAACCAGTTAATAGATATACATTACATATTGAAAGAACTGAGTCAGCAGTTAATACTTTAAGTAGTATTGTTGTTAATTCAGGAGAGACTATTTATGCTTTAAATCCATTATTTAGTCCAGATAAAACTTCATATGTAGTAGAAGTACCTGGTACTGTATCACAAGTTAATATTACAGCTACACCTACAGACAGTAGATCTACTGTAACAGGTGATGGTGTTAAAACAGTAAGTAGGGGTGATAATACATTTACTATTACATCTACTTCTGAAACAAATACATTTATTAATTATACTGTTAATGTTAAAGTATTAGATAAAACAATAAATACATTAAATAATATAACAGTAACTTTGGATGATGGAACAGTTTTACCATTAAGTCCTAATTTTGCATCTGATATTCAAAATTATACAATTGCTGATCAACCATATAGTGTTACTACAGTAAATATCGGTGTAGAAAGAACTGATAGTGATTCAACAGTTAAAATTGGTAATGTTGATTATACAATGACTGATGAAACTAATGGTATTACAGTACCACAAAGTCTAAACGCTGGTGCGAACACAATAAAAGTTGTTGTTACAGCACAGGATGGAACTTCTAGTACATATAATATCCGTATTAGAAGAGAAGAAAACGATGATGCTACTTTAAGGACATTAAATGTTTCAGGTGGATCTTTATCACCTACATTTGCTCCTGAAATTACATCATATTCAGTAGAATTAGATAGTGATGTAACTACATTATCTCCATCAGAAGTAACTGCAATAGCTACTGATTCAAATGCAACAGTAACAAAAGATCCAACAGTTACAATAAGTGATGATGGAACTACTATATATGATATCTTAGTAACAGCTCAAAATGGTACAACAAAAACATATTCAATAACTGTATCTAGAAAGAAAAGTGCTGATGCTAAGTTGAAGAGAGTAGATTTGACTGGCGCTTCTATTAGTCCATCATTTACTCCAAACAATGATCAATATACATTAAATATTTCTTCAACATCAACAGAGTTTACAATTCAAGGTATTCCTAATCATGATAATGCTACTGTGTCATATAATGGTGTAGGATCAACAGAAGGTATTACATATCCTGCTTCAACTGATACTGTTTCTATTACAGTAACAGCAGAAGATGGAAGTACAACAAAGACGTATACATTTAATGTTGTAACTGCTACTGCAAGAGACGCTACATTAGCTGACTTGGAAGTATTAGGATATACTTTAGATCCTGAATTTGATACAACTACTGTTGTATATGATATTGGTGAAGTTGAGTTTGGAACAGATAGTTTAACTATTATTGCGACTCCTACAAATACTAATGCTACAGTTAATTATTATGTAGATGGTGTTAAGCAAGATGATAATGTCGTTGATTTACCACAAGCATTAGGTAGTAAGAGTATTACAATTGAAGTTGTACCTGCTACAGGTTCAAAAGCGCAAGCTAAGTATTATTCTGTTAATTATGACATGGTTACATCTAGAAATAATTATTTAGCTACATTAATACCAAGTAGTGGTACATTAAGCCCATCATTCTCAAAAGGTAGAACTGCTTATTCAATGACAGTACCTTATGATACTGAAAGCATATCATTCCAAGTAACTACTGATAATAACCAATCATCAGTAAGTAATGATGGTACAACATTTATGTTTACAGATGCTGAACCAGCTACTTATGTATATAATGATTTGCGTGTAGGCACAAATACAATGACATTTACGGTAAGAGCTGCTAATGGTGCATTAAGAGATTATGTTGTAACTGTTACAAAGACAGGTAGAACACCATCTTCAGATGTTTATTTATCTAGTTTAAAAGTAGATAATTATGAGTTGACACCTAGTTTTGATAAAACCGAAGAGGTTTATTCAATAGGAAGTATCCCTTATAGTTTACAAACATTAACAGTAAGGGCTACAGGTAATTATGCAGGTCAAACAATTACGTATAGTTTAAATGGAACTGATGTTACAGCAAATGATGATGGAAGTGCAACAATTAATGTTGCTGGAACTACAGGATCTAATTTGATAAATGTTCATGTTGTAGCTGAAAACGGAACATCTACAAAAAATTATCAAATATCTTATACTAAGACGCCATCATCTAATGCTTACTTAGCTAGTATGATAGATGGATTACATAAGATTACAAATTTCAATAAAGAAACAAAAGATTATGAAATTAGTGTTGATAGTACAGTTGGTACATTAACATTAACATTAACTACTGAAGAAGAACATGCTACTATGACTATTAATGGTACTAAACGTACTCATCAATGGGCATATGAAGCTACGAACCTAAAAGGTGGAACTAATGTTGTTGTAATATTAGTAACAGCAGAAAATGGTGATACAGCAACTTATAAATTGACTATCAATAAAGAAGGTTCAAGTGAACTTATAACTTCTGAAGAATTTGGACATATAATAGAAGATGGTTTCATAAAAACAGCAATATTAAATGAAACTATTGGTGATTTAATGTCTAATGAATTGGATAATGATGTTGACATGTTACAAGTTTGGGATGCAGAAGAAACTGCTGAAATAAATGATACATCTACTAAAGTTGCTACTGGTCAAATAGTTAGACTAGTTGATAGAACAACAGGTGCAGAATTGGATAGAAAAGTAGTAGTTGTTAGGGGAGATACTGATGGCAATGGTTCAATCAATGTATTAGACTCAATTCCAATTGTTAACCAATCATTAAGAAGATTAACATTAGTTGGTGCCTATGCTCAAGCAGCAGATGTTGATAAGAATGGTTCAATCAATGTATTAGACTCAATTCCAATTGTTAATCATTCATTAAGAAGAACATTTATAGATTATACTATAGGAAGTTAAGGGGGCGAAACGAGGTATGAAAAATATGAAAAAATTAAAATCATTGGTTGCCATAGTACTAGGATTTTTCCTAGTCTATGCAACTACTGTATTTGCAGCAGGATCTGTAACTGTAGGAATGGGTGGCAATTCATCAGTTGCTGTTGGTTCTACTATTGATGTTACAATTTACCTTGATAACGTTAATGCAAGTACAGAAGGTATAATTGCTTTTCAAGGTGATATTCATTTTGATACAAATTATTTAGAATTAGTAACAGTAACTCCTGCAAGTAGTCCTTATTCATTTGATTATGAAGTAGGTGGAACTGATGTTGTATATTTAACTGGACTTGATACTTCATTTAGAAAAGGTATCAAATCCAATACAACAATTTATACTTTCACATTTAAAGCATTAAAAAATGGTACTACAACTGTAACATTAGAAAATGTTATAGCAGGTGATCCTAGTGGTGACGTAAGTGCAAATAACTCAAGTAAAGTAATTAATATTGGTGGTAGTTCAAGTACACCAACAGTTAAAAGTAGCGATGCTGATTTAAAATCATTAAGTGTTTCTGGTTATAATATTAGTCCTGCTTTTGATGCAGCAACAACTACTTATACACTTACTGTACCAAGTGATGCAAGCAATGTTACTATTGCAGCATTACCTTCAAGTGGTAAAGCTTCTGTTAGTGGTGTAGGTTCTAAAACTTTATCAGATGGATTAAATTCAGTAGAAATTACAGTAACAGCAGAAGATGGTACTAAAAAGACATATACAGTTAATATTACAAAAGAAGCAAGTACAGTTCCAACAACTAAGAGTAGTGATGCTACACTAAAATCATTGGAATTGGCTGGTGGATATACTGTATCACCAACATTTACTTCTGATAAAACTACATATTCATTAACTGTTCCAAATAATGTTACTTCATTAGATGTTACAGCAATTGCAAATGATGCAAATGCTAAAGTAGAAGTAACTGGTAATACAAACTGGAAAACAGGAGTTAACCCTGTTAAAGTTACAGTAACAGCAGAAGATGGTACAACTAAAGTATATACAGTTAACGTAACAAGAAAAGATAATACTTCAGCTGTAAGTGGAGGTACTACTCCTACTAAGAGTTCTAATAATTATTTAAAAGAATTATCTACTAAAAATGGTGATATAAGTCCAGTATTTAGTAAAACAACAAGTAATTATAGTGTTACTGTTCCATATAATGTTTCTAGATTAGACTTAAATTATTTAGTGGAAGATGAAAAATCTTCAGTTAAAATCAATGGTAATAGTGATTTTAAAGTAGAATCAGTTAACACTGTTGAAGTTGTTGTAACAGCAGAAGATGGAAGTCAAAGAACTTATACAATTAATGTTACAAGATCTTCAAAAACAGGTGAAAACTTATTAGATGATATTATTATTGGTGGTGGAAGTACAAGTTTAAATCCAAAATTTAAACCAACAACTTATGATTATGGTATTGAATTAGATCGTAATACAACTAGTATTGATATTACACCTATAACAAGTAATCCAAATGCTAAAGTGGAAGTAACAGGTAATGAAAATTTACAAGAAGGAAATAATACTATTTTGATTAAAGTTACTGATCAAGAAGGCTTTGTTCAATATTATAAAATTAACGCTTATAAGAAAGCTACAAATGGAATTGTTCTATTTGGTATAGATTTTCCCAGGTGGATGGTTTATACGGCTATTGCGTTGGTTCCTGCCTTATTAATCCTATTAGTACTTGCTAAAAAGAAACAAGAAAATAAGGAATTAGCACCAGCAGCTTCAACAATTGAATTCAAGCCAGAATTTAATTTCTCATCTAAAAATGGTACGGATGATGATTATGTTGAATCAGGTGGCGTATTAAACCAAGTAGTTAAAGAAAAAGAGGAATCTCTTGAAAAAACAGCTGTTGATATTAGAGATATTCCAACTAGTGCAGTTGGTATTACTGAAGGAATATCTACTGGATTAAATAAGAGTATGATGGAAGAATATCCAAGAAAGGTTATAGAAGAAGAGCCTGAGCAAATACCTTATGATCCATATGATGATAAAGTTACAAAAGAAGAACTTATCGATGCGATTAATGAAAAAAATCCAGAAAAGTTAAAAATACTATATCAACAAGAAATGTTAAATAGAGAAAAAGAAAGAGTAAAAGAAGCTGAATATCATGAAAGACATAGAAGATAATCATCTTCTTTTTTCTTATTAAAATAAAATAGATGATTAAATCATCTATTTTTCATTGAACCATCTTTTTAATTCTTCGTATCTTTCTTTAAATTTCTTTTCTTGCAATGAACTTCCATTTAATTCTAAATATTCTTTGTTTCTAATTTTATCTGGCATATATTGTTGTTTTACAAAATTGTTTGGATAGTCATGTGGGTATAGATATGTAGTAGTATTAATCCTAATATTTTCAGGTATATTACCAGAATTACCTTTTCTTATATCTTCTAGTGCTCTATCTAAAGCGACATGTGCTGAATTAGATTTAGGGGATAAAGCCATTTCAGTAACAATTAGTGATAGTGGTATTCTTCCTTCCGGTAAACCAACTCTTTCACATGCGTTAATAGCAGCATCTATTTTAACTCCAATAGATGGATTAGCAAGACCTATATCTTCATAACCTATGACAGTCATTCTTCTATATATAGAATCTAGATCACCTTCTTCAATTAATCTAGCTAAATAGTGTAGGGAGGCATTAACATCACTACCTCTAATAGATTTTTGAAACGCTGATAATAAATCATAATGCCCATCTTCATTCGCATCACTAAACAAAGCGGGTTTATTATTAATTGTTTTTAACACATCTATTGTAACTTTAAAATCAGTAGTAGAGTAGTAAGCTATTTCAAGTAGGTTATAGGCAAATCTTAAATCTCCATTTGAAAGCCTTGTTATATATTTAATTGCTTTTTCATCTATTTTAATTTTAGGAAGTAATTTCTTTTTTATAACATCATGAATAGCTTTAGATACATCTTCATCATCCAAAGGTTTTAATTCAAATATTTGACATCTAGATCTAATAGCTGGATTAATTGAATGATATGGATTAGAAGTAGTCATACCAATTAAAGTAACTAATCCGTTCTCCAAATATGGTAGTAATAAATCTTGTTTATCCTTATTCATACGATGTATTTCGTCCATCACAATAACAATACCTTCATACATTTTTGCTTCTTCAATAACTACATCAAAATCTTGTTTATTATTAATAACGGCATTTAGCATTCTATATCTTAGTCCAAGCTCATTTACAATAGCTAAAGCCAAAGTGGTTTTACCAATACCTGGTTTACCATATAAAATCATAGAAAATATTTTTTTATTTTTGGTTATATTTCTTAATACTTTATTTTCTCCAATTAAATGTTTTTGACCATATACTTCATCAATAGTGTTAGGTCTAGCAGTAAAAGCTAATGGTTCTGCCATAATTATCACCTATATATATTTTACCATAAATATAGAGATATTATTTTAATATTTAATAAATAAATTATTTAATAACGATACAATAAGAACTATATGGGGTAAGGAAGAAGAAAAATACTTTATAAGTGTTGTTGACTTAGTTGGTGTTGTTTCAGAAAGTAAAGCTAAACAAGCATATTGGAGAAAATTGAAACAACGTTTAAAAGAAGAAGGAAATGAAACCGTGACAAATTGTCACGCTTTGAAACTTAAAGCACAAGATGGTAAGTATCGTATGACTGATGTTGTTGATATTGAAGGAATGTTTAGAATTATTGAATCAATTCCTAGTAAAAATGCAGATCCAATTAAACAATGGTTAGCAAAATTAGGAAGTGAGAGAATAGATGAAACATTTGATCCTTCATTAGCGGCACAAAGAGCGATAGACTTATATAGATCCAAAGGTTATGATGAAGAATGGATTAGTAAAAGAGTTAAGTCTTTACAAGAGAGAAAAGGGTTAACTGATTTGTGGAAAGATGCGGGCATTAATGATATTGAATATGCAATTCTAACAAATGAAATTTACAAAGAATGGTCTGGCATGACTGCAAAACAATATAAATCATTTAAAGGACTTAGGAAAGAATCATTAAGAGATAATTATGTCTGATGTTGAAGTCGCTTTAACTGAACTATCAGAAATAGCAACTAAAGAACTTGTAAAAACTCAGAAGCCAGTTGGGTTAAAAGAAAATGTTAGGGTGGCAAAAGTTGGTGGTCATACTGCGAAAGTAGCTCGTGACTATTTAGAAGAAAATATAGGCTCATCAGTCGTCACAAAAGATAATAAATTAAATTATAGATACAATGATACAAAAGAGTTAGAATAAACTCTTTTTACTTGTATCAAAAAATGATATAATTAATATGGTGAGAATATGAATCCGATAGAAGAATTTAAAAAATACTTACTTATTGATCGACATTATAGTGATAATACTATATCTAGTTATATGAATGATTTAGATATATATTTTGAGTATCTAAGCAAAAAGAAATTAGATTATAAAAATATCAATACTAACGATATAAGAGAGTATTTAAAATATATAAATAACAAAGACGAAAGAACAGTAGCTCACCAAATTTCTGTTTTAAGAGGATTTTATAAATACTTAATAATGGAAAATACTATAAAAATAAGCCCTATGGAAAATATTGATTTACCTAAATTATCAAAGAAATTACCCAATGTACTTAGTGTAGAAGAAGTAGATAAATTATTAGATATTAATCTTAATACAATGTATGATTATAGAAATAAAGCGATGTTAGAATTAATGTATGCTACTGGTCTACGTGTATCAGAGTTAGTTAATTTAAAATTAGAAGATGTTGATTTAAATAACGCGATTGTAAGGACAATGGGCAAAGGATCTAAGGAACGTATTGTTCCATTTGGTGATTATGCTTTAAAGGCATTATATGTATATATTAATGAATATAGAGGATTATTTTTTAAGAAAGAAGTATCTGAATATTTATTTTTAAATAATCATGGTAAACAAATGACTAGACAAGGTTTCTTTAAAATGCTTAAAGGTATTGCATTGGAAAAAGGAATAGATGTGGAATTATCACCACATACTTTAAGACATTCATTTGCAACTCATTTGCTTAATGGTGGAGCTGATTTAAGAAGTATACAAGAGATGTTAGGACATTCTAATCTATCAACTACTGAAATATATACTAATATAAGTAGAGAAGAAATTAAGAAAAAATATCATGAAACACATCCACATGGAGGTAAATAATGGACTTATTTCAATATCAAGATTTAAAATATAAAGAATTTAATGATAAAATCCAAAATCAGAGCGTTTATCCTACTATTGGTATAAGAATACCTATTTTGAGAAAAATAGCCAGGGAGGTATCTAAAAACGATTATTTGGACTATATTAATAATAGACATACATATTGGGAAGAATATTTAATACATGGACTTATTATTGGATATATTAAGATACCTTTTAAAGATAAATTAATCCTATTAGATAATTTTATACCATATATATATGATTGGGCATTAGTTGATACTACAGTATCTAATTTAAAAGACTTTAAAAATAATCAAAGTGATGGATATAAATATATATTAAAACTTATTAATGGCAATACCTTTAGTATTAGATTTGGTTTAGTTTTGTTATTAGACTATTATATTAATGATGAATATATAGATAAAATATTTGATATAGTTTTAAATATAAAAAATGATGATTATTATGTTATGATGGCCAAGGCATGGTTGTTATCATATACATATATGAAATATAAAGAAAAGACTATTGTCATTTTAAAAGATAAAAGATTATCTAGAAATACAGTAAATAAAACAATATCAAAAGTATGTGATTCATATAGAGTTAGTACTATAGATAAAGAAGAAATTAAAAGATTAAGAAGATAGGTGATAGTGTGAAAGCATTAGATGGAATGCTGGGTTTCGCGATAGGGGACGCAATGGGTGTGCCTATTGAGTTTATGGATAGAGAAATATTACTCGCAAAACCAGTTACTAAAATGTTAGGTTATGGAAATTATGAAATAGAAAAAGGCCATTGGTCAGATGATACATCAATGTCTTTAGCAACCATGGATTCTTTAACTAAATGTAAGAAACTTGATTTAAATGATATGATGAAAAGATTTTGCAAATGGGTTAATGATGGAGAATACTCATCTACTGGGTTTGCTTACGATATAGGTGTATGTACTAAAATGGCTTTGATAAGATATTATAATGATAAAATGGCACCTTTAAAGTGTGGAGGTAAAGGTATTTCTGAAAATGGTAATGGGTCTTTGATGAGAATGTTTCCAATAGCTTATTTTGCGTATAAAAAAGGATTAACAAATGAACAAATTGAATATTTAGCAATTACTTCTTCTAGTATTACACACGCACATGAAATATCTACATTATCATGTTATATCTATTTGATGTATATAAATTTTATATTAAATGGATATGATAAATACGATAGTTATAATAAATTAAAAGAAATAGATTATAGTATGTTTAAAAGAGAAACATTAAAACCATTTAAACGTATATTAGGTTCTGATATATCTAAATTAACTATAGATGATATAAAATCTACAGGATATGTATTATATACATTAGAAGCAGTATTATGGGTTATTTTAAACACAAATAACTATGCTGAAGCAATTGTTGGTGCAATAAACCTCGGTGGTGATACTGATACTATAGGCGCGATTACTGGTTCTATAGCTGGATTATTATATGGAACTAAATCAATACCTGAAAATTGGATTAATGATTTAAAAGAATATAATTATTTACAAAAGATGTGTTCTAAATTTGAAGCATCATTAAAATAAAATGTTATATAAAATAACATTTTTTTCATTTATAATTCTTTTTTATTTCACAATCTTTTCACATAAAATATCTATACTTATTAGTGAAGGGAGAAAGAATATGGAAGAATTTAGAAGAGTTGAAATTAAATATTTACTAGATGAGGATCAATATCAAAGTTTAAAGAAAGAATTAGATACTTATATTAAGCCAGATATATATCCGAATTCAGTAATTTGTAATATATATTTTGATAATGATGATTATGAATTAATCAATAAGTCAATAGATAAACCAATATATAAAGAAAAGGTAAGACTTAGAAGTTATAATACGCCTAATCATGATAGTATGGTATTTTTAGAAATAAAGAAAAAATATGAAGGTGTTGTTGGTAAAAGAAGAATTGCAGCTAGATTAGATGATATGAATGATTATTTATATAATAATAAAGAATTAAAAGATTCAGTAAATTATAGAGAAATTGATAACGTAATAAAAAGAAACAATCTAAAGCCAAAAGTATATGTTGCTTATAATAGAGAGGCGTATTTAGGTGTAGAAGATGAATCTTTGCGAATTACGTTTGATAGTAACTTAAGAACTAGAACTCTAGATTTAGATTTAAGTATGGGAGATTCTGGAAAACTATATTTTGATAAACCTATGTATATAGTTGAAATCAAAACATTAGATTCAGTACCACTATACTTATCAAATATACTAAGTAAATTAAAGATATATCCTACTTCATTTTCGAAGATAGGAGCTATATATGAGAAAGGGATGATTTATAATGTTTAATAGTATAATAGATGGAAGTATAAGTTTACAAAGTGCATTAATAATTTTTATTAGCGCTGTAATATTAGGTTTAATTATTTCAGTAATTCATATGAAATCAGATAAATGTAGTAAGAATATGGCAATAACACTAGCTACATTACCATTTTTAGTATCAATTGTAATTATTATGGTAAATGGTAATTTAGGTACAGGTATCGCAGCTGTAGGTGCATTTAGTCTAGTTAGATTTAGATCAATACCTGGTAATTCTAAAGATATAGCTATGATATTCTTTGCAATGGCTGTAGGTTTAGCTTTAGGTACAGGTTATGTTGGATATGCTGTTATTGTTACAATAATTGGTTCGATTTTGATATTTATATTATCAAATACTAAATATGGTGAAAGTAATAATAGTAGAATTCTTAGATTAACAGTACCGGAGGATGTTGATTATACTAAAGAATTCAATAAAATATTTGAAAAATATACAACTAGACATAATTTAGTAAAAGTTAAAACAACTAATTTAGGAAGTTTATTTGAATTAGCGTATGAAATTGATTTAAAAGGTAATGAAAAAGAGTTTATAGATGAACTTAGAACTCGTAATGGTAATTTAAAAGTAGCAATAGAAAGGAATGGTTTAAATAATGAAGAACTATAAAATTATTATAGTTGTCATTATATTATTATTAGCTGGTGGAGTAGGGTACTATTTTATAAGTAAATATGATAGTACCATACCTCAAAGTGCGGTTAAAAATGCAACTAAATATGATGGTAATAAAACTACTATTAATTTAGATGATTTAACATATGATGGTACTGGATTATCAATTGAAAATAATACTATATATATTGTATATGGTGGCACATATGAATTATCTGGCACAACCGAAGCTAATATAGTAATTGAAACTATAGATGAAGAAGATGTTTATTTAATATTCAATGGAGTTAGTATAACTTCAGAAGAAGCCCCTATTTATATTTCGCAAGGTGATGTATATATAACATTAGAAGATGGAACTACTAATTATATTGAATATACAAAAAAATATAGCGAAACAGAAGAAATCGATGGAGCAATATATGCATCTGATGATTTAGTGATAGATGGTACTGGATCATTAGAGGTAAAATCTACATATGATGGTATTGTATCAAAAGATACATTAACAATAGAAAATGGTACTTATGTAATCAATGCCTCTGATGATGGTATAAGAGGTAAAGATATCTTAACTATCAATAATGGTAATTTTGAAATTACATCAGGTGGAGATGCTTTAAAATCAACAAATGACACAGATGCAGAATTAGGCAATATTATAATAAATGGTGGTACTTTTGAAATAACTGCATCAGGTGATGGTATAGCTGCAAATACAAATGTTACTATAGTAGATGGTACATTCAATATCAAAACAGGTAATGGATATACTGCAACATCAAAAGCTGGTGACTTTGGAATGTGGAATAATACAACTAATAAAGATTCGAATGATGAAAGCATCAAAGGTATTAAGGCTGGTAATTTAATCACTATAAGTGGTGGCACATTTACTTTAAATACTGAAGATGATGGGATCCATTCTAATGGTAATATTACAATAAGTGGTGGTAAATTTACTATTTCAAGTACTGATGATGCTATTCATGCAGACGGATTAGTAGAAATTAATGGTGGCGAATTTACAATTACTGCAAGTGAAGGAATTGAAGCTACTTATGTAAAAATAAATGATGGTAATATTACTATTGATGCAACTGACGATGGTATAAATGCAGGAAATAAATCTAATAGTTATTCAACTACTGTAGAGATTAATGGTGGAAATGTTACTATAAAAATGGCCAGCGGTGATACTGATGGTATTGATTCTAATGGTAATTTATATATTAATGGTGGTACAATTAATATCACTTGTAATTCTCCATTTGATTATGATGGTGAAGCTAAATATAACGGAGGAACACTTATTGTTAATGGTAGTCAAACAACATCTATTACTAATCAAATGATGGGTGGCCAAATGGGTGGAATGCAAGGCAATATGAATATGGCTCCACAAGAAGGAACTCAAGATAACATGCCACAAGGTAATATGAATCGTGGAATGCAAGAAAATGGTCAAAATAATATGCAACAAGGTAGGGGAGGAAGAAGATAATTCTTCCTTTTCTTTTATGAAAATTATGTGAAATTATGGTATTTCTATTGTGCTTTTATATTGGAAAATGGTATAATTAATATGTTAGTACAATAGGAGGTATTTATGAAAAAATATTTTAGTTTATTTTTAATATTATTAGTATGTACATTTATAGTACCTTTAACTGTTAATGCAGAAAATGGTACTCCAGTTGCTGAAACACTTGAAGAAGCAATGACACAAGAAGGGATTGAATATGATCATTCAGACTATAAGCAAAGTAATGATAAACCAACAATTTATTTGTTTAGAGGACATGGATGTTCACATTGCTATGAATTATTGACTTTCTTTGACGAGATAGTTGATGATTATGGTAAATATTTTAATTTTAAAGCATACGAAGTATGGTATGATGCAGATAATAGTAATTTGATGCAAGAAGTAGCTTCAGTATTTGGAGAAGCTGCAGATGGCGTTCCATATTTAGTAATTGGAGATCAAACTTTTCTAGGATATAATCCTACAACTGATGACACTAAAATCAAAAAAGCATTAGAAAATTATTATAATTCTAAAGATAAATACGATGTTATGGATCATCTAGGTGAAACTACAAATACTAGTAAATCTACTGGTGTTACAAGTTCAGCTGTTATTTATACAATGGTAATTATGACATTCGTTATAATTGCAGTATATTATGTTAAGAGTAATAATGATATGGTTAAATTACAAAATCAAATAGCTGAATTAAAAGATGAAATTAAAAAAAATCAAAGTACAACTAAAGAAACAAAAATAACTGAAAAAAAAGTTACAACTAAAAAGAAGAATTAATTCTTCTTTTTTTCATATATTTAACTGGTGATACTATGGCTTTTTTACTTACTACATTAGCAGGTTTATCTACGGTATTAGGTGCAATTTTCGTTTTCTTTAATTTTAAAAATGAAGATAAAGTAATTAATATAGCTTTATCTTTTGCGGCAGGAGTTATGATAACTGTATCATTATTTGATTTATTACCTGAAAGTTTTGAACTATTAAAGCCTGGATTTTTATCTATAGTATTTATACTATTAAGTATTAATATTGGTATAATACTATCTATGATTATTGATAAGTTTGTACCAAACAATGATAATCTATATAGGGTTGGAATAATATCAATGATAGCCATAATAATGCATAATATTCCAGAGGGAATAGCAACATATATGGCAGGGACTCACAATATAAAGCTTGGTATAACATTATCTATAGCTATTGCATTACATAATATTCCAGAGGGGATTACGGTATCTTTGCCGATTTATTACTCTACTAGAAGCAAAATTAAAGCATTTACGTATACTTTATTATCAGGAGTGTCTGAAATATTTGGGGCTATTTTGGCAGCTATATTTTTAAAAAGTGCAATTACCGATTCTTTTATGGCTATATTATTAGGAGTAATATCTGGAATAATGTTTTATATATCATTTTATGAATTACTTCCAGAAGCAATAAGATATAGAAAAATTAGAATAACTCTAATTGCGAGTGGAGTAGGGATGCTTATAATGATATTAAGTATATTATTAACGGGATAACAAAAAAATGGAAACATATAGTTTCCATGATTGGGTAAATTAATTACAACCATTCGCGTCAGCTTCATTTGCAGACTTACTAGATCTAGCTGATCTTTTATTAGTTTTATTAGTCTTAGAAGCTTTATTTGTTCTTTTGTTTGTTCTTTTCATTTTAATCACCCAGTAATAATATTTCCAAATAATAGGGTATTATACATTCTATAATAAATATTTTTAAATAATTAAGAAGTTAACATAATATACATTATAGGACATTTATATTATTATATAGATATATATAAATATACAAATAATTATATTTAATTTAAGATTATACTTATTATATATTTATTACTTATTAATTAATACTAATATTCATATTAAAATTATATTTATATTAATATCAAATTTATATTAACAATTATCTATATATATGTTTTTAAATTTAATTTAAGATCTACAACTATTCATCTAAACTTATCTCGATTTGAATTTGAGACGGATAATTATTCATCTTTTTAATTCTCGATTTAAAATACATGATTCCCCTTCTTTTTAAATTTAACATTGATAGGGGTTTTTAATTAATTTAAGTATTAAATATTATAAGTAAATTAATTAATATAATTATATACGTACATATTATAAATAGTTATATAATGATATATAGTTTAAATTTATTATATATAATATATTTCCCCTCTTTTAATTGATTGTAGGGGACTTTAATAAAAAGATACCTTAAGCAGATATCTTTCTTGATTGTATTTCAGCAATCTTTTGAATTACTTCAGAAGCATTTTTCTCATTTATTTCAGTATAACCAAGTTCTTTTAAAGCTTGTATTTTAATCGCATTTAATTCCATAGTACGAGTTAATAATTCTTCTTTTTTATTACTAATTTTTTCTTCAAATCTTTGATGTGATTTTACTAATTGACTTTTACTAGCAGTACCACTATTATATAATGTCATTGCACTGAACATAATACTTTCAAATATAAATTGTTGTTCTTCATCAAAAGCAAATTCCATAGGTCCAGTAAATCCTGCAGCTTTAGATATATAAGCTAAAATATATCTAGGTTCTTTAGAACCATTTAATGATTGCAAGAAATGATATAAATATGTATATGTATTAAGTCCTCTATTATCATCATCGTCTTCTAAACCATCTTTAATAATTTCTACTAAATTAGCTAATAATTCTTTTTGTTTTTTACCTAAACCATTATATAAATTGCTATCAGTTATATCTGAGTGAATGTTATTTTGGAATAAATTATTAATTCTATTTTCAACACTCATAATATAATCAGTATCAACTTTAATGTTGCTTAATTCGTCAATACTTTTAATACCTAATAAATTTAATAATAAAACTCTTTTATCTAATGGCCATTTACTAATATCATCAAGTTCTAAGTAGTTATAAACCATTTGTCTTGATACTCCTAAACATTTAGCTAATTTAACCTTAGAAATTCCTAATTCATGTAATACTTTATTTAATTCTTCCATAAATCCTCCCCTATTTAACCCCTATATTCTATCCTCTATTACCATTTTAACACTTTTTTGTCAATTGTCAAGTGTAAAGTAAAAGTTAAGAAAAAACTTAATCATTTGATTAAGCTTATAAATACCATAATTTAGTATCATTTTTTCTTACTTCTTTAATAATTCCTCCACCAAGAACTTCTTCTCCATCATATAAAACACAAGCTTGTCCTGGAGTTACAGCCTTAACACCGTCATATTTAACTAATATTTCACCATTATCTAAATATTCTAATGTTACATCATTATCTTTTTGTCTATATCTAAATTTGGCAGTACAATTATTTGGCTTTTTATCACTAATCCAATTAATTGTATCAATAATACATGATGTAGATATTAAGTATTCATTATCTTCGCCATAAGCAACATAAAGTATATTCTTATCTAAATCTTTACCTACAACAAATAATTTATCAGTAGCTCCACCAATATCTAATCCTTTTCTTTGACCAATTGTATAATACATAAGGCCAATATGTTTACCTAAAACTTTATTAGTATCAATATCAACTATCTCGCCTGGGATATTTGGCAAATAGTTTTTTAAAAATTGCTTAAAGTTTCTTTCACCTATAAAACATATACCAGTAGAATCTTTCTTTTTAGCGGTTATTAAACCGTATTCTTCAGCTATTTTTCTAACTTCTGGTTTTGGTAAATCACCTATTGGAAATAACACATTTTTAAGTTGTTCATTTGAAAGTTGTGATAAGAAATATGTTTGATCTTTATTATCATCTAACGCTCTTAATAATTTACCGTCTTTAATTCTAGCGTAATGTCCGGTTGCAATATAATCTGCACCTAACTTCTTTGCCTCTTTCACAAACATATCAAATTTTATATATTTATTACACATTATATCAGGATTTGGTGTTCTACCTTTTTTTAATTCATCTAAAAAGTAGGTAAATACATAATCCCAATACTCTTTTACAAAATCAACACGATGTAATGGTATATTCAATTTCTTACATACATCTAAAGCATCATTATAATCCTGCTCTTGGGGACAAATATTATTGTTTAATGTAGGATTACCTAAAACATCATTATTCACTCCAGCATCCCAATTACGCATAAATAAGCCTATTACTTCATATCCTTGCTTTTGTAACATAATAGCAGCTACAGATGAATCAACACCCCCACTCATTCCAATTACAACTTTCATAATTAATCACCAGCAATATTATACCATTATTTTATAAAATTTAATACTATTTTAAATACATACGGCATAATATAAGTTCCATATAATGAAGTTAATATAACAATTAGTATAGATAATAATAATACATATTTATGTTTGTCCATTATCGGTTTAAAATCTATCTGTTCTTTTTTAAAAAAACTTTCACTTAATTTAAACGAGTAAATGATACTATATATTGATAATATAGCAAAGATAGCAAGATTAATAATATGGTGTGGGAATATATAAAATAAAGCATAAATACACCCTTTCATACCAAATTTAGCTATTAATGATGATATAGATAATCCTAACGCAAATGCTTTTATAAAATATATAAATAATATAACAGGAATACCTATAATTGATATACCTAATAACCATATTAAAAATATTATTAATAAATTACTAATTAAACTAGATTTTAAAGCTATTCCATATGATAACTCATTATTATTTATATTATTTATAAATAAATCCAACGAATCAAAAATACTAGTTTTATCAGTATCTTTAAGTATAGTTAAGAATAATGATCCAGCTACTATCGCAATAATTGTTATAATTAGAATACAATATGATAATTTTTTGTTTACTTTGAAGATTTTAACCTTGTCCATGTAATCACCCTAACTAATTATATTTACTAATAAGTAAAATATTCCATTTTATTCAAAAATATTATATAATTAATATGAGGTGATATTATGAGTAAGAAGGTTACGAAAGCAATTACAATATTATTCTTATTTATAATGGTAGTATCTGTTGTAGCGTCATTAATATTTGTTAGATAAAAAAGAACATGTTATGAAACACGTTCTTTTACTTTGAATGTAGCTACATTATCTTTCATATTTACTACCCCAATTTTAAAACCGTTTTTATCGGCTAATTGAATAATTGCTGCTATAAGCATCCTGTTGCCTAATGGATTACTATTTAAGGCTGATGTAAATACCGAATTATTATTGCATAAATTTACGATACCACGTTCTAATTTTTCCTTTAACCCATCATCAATGCCACTAATATATGCATATGATAATATTTCTAATACTAAATTTTTTTCACTTATTATTTTTTTACCTGTATCAATAGTTATTTTTTCGTTATTTATAACAACTAAAAATTCTTTAATATTGTTTTTAGATTTGTGTTGGGCGTTTAATACATAAATATCGTGCATATTTTGTTCATCAGTTTTAGCAACTTCTTCTCTAAAAACACTCCATGCATGATCTGATACCTTATTATTTATTGGAACAGTGTTAGTTATCATAGAAGCCCAATAATAGTTTTCTCTATTTTCATCATTAAGTTTTAAATTAGCATAATTCATTCCGAGGTAACCTTTTAATATCTCATCACGAACTTGTTTTCTTTTGTCAAGTGGAACACTATTAATATAAGGTATATATAATTTATTAATAACCATATTCATTAAGCTAGTTTCTTTTGCCTTTATCATTTTTTCAATGGTTTCTTTTTGAATTTCATCTATATTAGCAACTTTTGAGTTTAAAGTTCCTATTAAATATTTTATTAAGGTTAATTGTTTATTTATTTTAACAAATAAATTGCTATCTACTGATATTGAATACATTGACATAAATAAACTTTTATCATGATTAAAATATGAATTTAATGAATATTTAGGTCCAGTGATAGCCATTATCATACGAACAATACCTTTGTTAAATGAATATATATCTTCGAAGTCAGGCATCATATAATTGTTTATATCTTCAGATATTAATGTAGTTAAAGCATCATCATAACCATTTCCATTAGAAAATACTAATCCTACTCCTTCAATACCCACAGGCGCTACATTATCATATTTTACCTTAATTGAAGCTCCTTTGACTAATATTTTTGTTAAATTAATTGTAATTAAATCTTCATATTCTGATTTTATATAATATTCGTTATTTTCAATTTTAAAGTATTTTTTGCCTATTTCTATAGTTGCAGGAATAATACTTTTATTTTCAATTCTAGGCATCGTTACTTTTATAGTGGTATCATTATTATTGTTCACAACAAAATTAGTATACATACTTAAATTAAACGTAATTTTATTAATATTTATATTAGTTCTTGATACATAATTAATAACATCTTTTTTTAAATTAGTTATAAATTCTTTATCAAATTTATATTCATTCATTCTTCAAATATTTTTCTATTAATTCCTTATTTATGTTATCATCAACTAACATATAGGTATATTTATTATTAAACGTCTTAGTATATGCAAATACTATTTCATCGTTATTATTTACAAATTCACTGATTAGACCATATTTGTCATCATCATAAGTAGCTAATTTAATAAACCCATTCATATCATCACCACTATCTATAATAATTATAGCATAAATTATTATAGTTTGGTATTTTTTTATGCATTTTTATTATTATCATCTAAAATATTTACATAATCTATATTCATCGGATATAGAAAATTAAAAAAGCGGAAAAAGCCTGAAGTTTTACTAAACTTTATAATACCACCATTTACAATTACATCAGCATTAGCTATTTTAAAATGTCCTCTTGCGTTACTAACAAAGAAATTTTTCATTGGAGATATTAATACTTTATTTGTTTTAATAAATGTAGGTAATAAACCATTATGAGTATGTCCGGATAATACTATATTAATTAAATTGAAATTTTTAATACAACTATATACTTCATGTCTACCAACGTATAAAGGGTTGTGTGATAATAAAATATTATAATTAGTATCTTTTAAATTTTTAGTTATATTACTAACTTCTAAAGCAACTTCTTTTTCAAAACCTGTCTCATGATGATTTGAATTAAAACCTTGAGTATAGCCTATAAAACATATATCATTTTCTATGTATTGTTCATTGTCCAAGAATATAACATTTGATATTTTTTTAAAATTTTCTACCATTTTCTTTGGGTAACGATAAGTTATCTCTTTTTTCGTTACATAATGAGATATGTCATGATTTCCTAATGCGATAATTACTTTTGTTATAGATGCAAGATTAGTTATAAAATTATATAAATATTTCATATCCATATCCTCATCTACATCAGAAGTATCTATAATATCCCCAACTATACATATATAATTAGGATTATTTTTCTTAATATTTGTTATTATTTTATCAAATTTTTTAATTTTATAATTATGACAAAAATGAATATCAGCAATTAAACATATCTTTAAATTATTTTTATCATTAACTAAAGTATTTACAACTTTCATATTTTACCTCCATATATATTATACTCAATTTACAAAAAAATAAAAGAGGACTATTCAATAGTCCATCTCCAATCTTTAATTTCATCCATATCAATTCCATGTTCCTTAATATATTCTCTATGAAAGACTAATTTATTTTTCATAAGTTCATATAAGTAAGCACCTTTATCACCTAAATTAGGTATCATTTCAATAGCTTTCATTACCAAATGATATCTATCGATTTCGTTTAATACTCTCATGTCAAAAGGTGTAGTTATAGTTCCTTCTTCTATATATCCAGCTACATGCATATTACGATTATGTCTTTCATAAGTAAGTTCGTGTATTAATGTTGGATAACCATGGAATGCAAATATAATTGGTTTATCTTTCGTGAATAATAAATCGTATTCTTCATCAGATAATCCATGTGGATGTTTATTACTTAGTTTATATAAATCAACTACATTTACAAATCTAATTTTTATATCTTTGATATACTCTTTTAGTATCGAAACTGCAGCTAAAGCTTCAACAGTTGGTGTATCACCTGCACATGCAATAACAATATCAGGATTACTATCTTCACAAGTACTTGCAAAATCCCAAATGCCAATACCTTTTGTACAATGTATAACAGCCTCTTCCATCGTTAACCATTGATATGATGGATGTTTAGAAGCGACAATAATATTTACATAATTTCTACTTCTAACACAATGATCAAAACAAGATAATAAACAATTTGCATCTGGTGGCAAATACATTCTTACTACATCAGCTTTTTTATTGGCCATATGATCTAAAAATCCAGGGTCTTGATGAGTATAACCATTGTGATCTTGTTGCCATACATTTGAAGCTAAAACAAAGTTTAAAGAAGCAATATCTTGTCTCCAAGGAAGACCATTACATATTTTTAACCATTTAGCATGTTGTGAAGCCATTGAATCAATAATTCTAATAAATGCTTCATAACTTACAAACGCACCATGTCTACCAGTAAGTAAATAACCTTCTAATAAACCTTCGCATACATGTTCAGATAAATATGAATCCATTACTCTTCCATCTTTAGATAAATATTCATCTCCATCTTTAATCACGCTATTAAAGCTTCTATTAGCTACCTCGAATACTTTATATAATCTATTAGACATAGTCTCATCAGGACCAAATAGTCTAAAATTATTAGGATTTTCTTTATATATGTCTCTTATAAAACCAGATAATTCTAGCATATCTTGAGTTTTTACAGCACCTGGAGCAGTTACATCAACTGCATACTTTCTAAAATCAGGTAATTTCAAACTTTTAAGTAAATATCCGCCATTAGTATTAGGATTAGATCCCATTCTATGACTACCTTTTGGTATAATATCCTTTATTTCTTCTTTTAATGCCCCAAATTCGTCAAATAACTCTTCTGGGTGATAAGAACGTAGCCAAGACTCTAAAAGTTCTAAATGTTCCTCTTTTTCCATGCTGATTGGAACTTGGTGAGCTCTAAATGTACCTTCAACTTTTTTATCATCAACTTCTTTAGGTCCTGTCCAACCTTTAGGAGTTCTTAGTATAATCATAGGATAGTATACTTTATCTACATTGTTTTCTTTAATATTTTTAATATCAATAACTATTTTATCTAAAGTCTCAGACATAATCTTATGCATAGTCATAGGATCATCGCCTTCAACAAAATAAGGAATATAACCGCATCCTACAAAGAAGAATTTAAGTTCTTGTTCACTCATTCTACCAAATACAGTAGGATTGCTTATCTTATATTCATTTAAATGTAATATAGGTAAAACAATACCATCTCTTTTTGGATTTATAAATTTATTAATATGCCAAGATGTTGCAAGAGGACCAGTTTCAGCCTCACCATCACCTATAACACAAGCAGCTATTAAAGTAGGATTATCTAACACTGCACCATATGCATGTGCAAGACTATAGCCTAATTCCCCACCTTCATGAATTGAACCTGGTGTTTCAGGTGCTGCATGTGATGGTACACCACCCGGAAATGAAAATTGTTTGAATAATTTTTTCATTCCTTCTTCATCTTGTGAAATATCAGGGTATATTTTACTATATGATCCTTCTAAATATGTATTCGCGATTAAAAAGTTTCCACCATGACCTGGTCCAGAAATATATATCATATTTAAATCATATTTAGTTATAATTCTATTTAAATGGGTATAAATAAAATTTTGACCTGGAACAGTACCCCAGTGACCAACTATTTTCTTTTTAATATCCTCGTGTCTTAAATCCCTTTTAAGCAAAGGATTATCAAGTAAATATAATTGGCAAGCTGATAAATAATTAGCAGCTCTAAAATAAGCATCTAATTTTTCTAATTCATTCATATAGCCATCCCCTATTCTAGATATAATTATATCATAAATAATAAAAAAGAAAAAGAGTATTTAAACTCAATATTTGTTTTTAAATAATTCATTATGACTGCCTGTTGCATATAAGACTAATCTTCTATCTTTTTCATTATATTTATATATTAATATCCAGTTTGGTTCAATATGACAATCAAAACATTTCTTATATACTTTATCATTTGATAATTCATGATTATTGTATTTTTGATCTAAAATTTCTTTGTTGGCTAATTTTTCTATAACTACATGGAGTTTTTCTAAATCTTTACCTTGTTTCTTTTTTTATACTCCTTCTTAAATCTACTACTATAATCAACTGAATAAACCATTATTCATCATTCAAAGATTTAATTAAGTCCTCCATATTATCATAGCCTTTTCTTCCTTTAGCATTATATATAGCCTCGCCTTCACTTATAGCTGACATTAATTCTTTAGTTGGTTTTAAATTTTTAACTTCAAAAGGTATACCATCAGTTTTAATAATTTGTTTAATAAACATATTGATTGCTACACTCATATTTAATCCTAAATCTTTTAATATTTGCGTAGCTTGTTCTTTTTCTTTTTTATCAACCTGTACATTAATAGCACTTGTCAAATTAGACATAATATCCCTCCAATCTAATCAAATTATAACATATGTTGTTGTTAATTACAACAATATAACAACATAATAATATTATATGCAGAAAAAAAGACTCTAATGAGTCTTAATCTAATAATTCTTGTTCTAGTGCTTCTAGAGGTTCATCTTTAAGCTCTTTTACTTCTAAATCATAATCAGTATTTAGATATCTTCTAGCACCTGTACCAGCAGGTATTAGTTTACCAATTATAACATTTTCTTTTAGACCTTGTAAATGATCTACTCTACCATGAATTGCAGCATCAGTTAAGATTCTTGTAGTTTCTTGGAATGATGCAGCTGATAAGAATGAGTCAGTTTCTAATGAAGCTTTAGTGATACCTAATAATACTGGTCTACCAGTAGCAGGTCTCTTGCCTTCAAGGATTAAAGTCTTATTCTTATCTGTAAATTCATTAATATTAACCATTGTTCCTGGTAAATAGTATGAATCACCAGAATTAACTATTCTAATCTTAGAAATCATACGTCTAGCCATAATTTCAACGTGTTTATCAGAAATATCAACACCTTGACCACGGTAAACCTTTTGAATTTCAAATAGTATATATTGTTGTGCAGTTATTGGGTCAGTATAAGCAAGTAATTCTTTTGGTGAAATAACACCATGAGTAAGCTTTTGACCTTTTTTAACTTCTTGATTAACAGTTACTGCTAATCTAGCACCATAGTTAGTTGTATGTTCACGAGTTTCAACATCATTTTTAACGAAAATACTATATTTATCGTCACCTTCATCTTCAATCTTAGTAACAACACCATTGATTTCAGCGATAGTTGCTTTACCTTTTGGTTTACGAGCTTCAAATACTTCTTGAACTCTTGGAAGACCTTGAGTAATATCATCTCCACCAGCAACACCACCTGAGTTAAAGTTACGCATTGTAAGTTGAGTACCTGGTTCACCGATAGATTGAGCAGCCATAATACCTACAGCTTCACCTAATTCAACAATGTGTCCTGTAGCAAGGTTTCTACCATAACATTTACGGCATACACCATGTTCAGTCTTACATGTTAAAACAGTTCTAATAGGTACTTCTTTAATACCAGCTTCAATAATTTTATCAGCGATTTGTTCAGTTATATATGTATTTCTATCATACATAACATCTTTTGTATCAGGTTTTAAAATAGGTTTATTAGTATATCTACCAACAATTCTATCTCTTAATGATTCAATAATAGTACCATCTTTTTCGTTTACAAATTCAGTTACAACAACACCTTGTTCAGTACCACAATCATCTTCTTTAACGATTATATCTTGAACAACATCAACTAATCTTCTTGTTAAGTAACCAGCATCTGCTGTTTTTAATGCAGTATCAACCGCACCTTTTCTAGCACCATGTGTTGCTAAGAAGAACTCAGACACTTCTGCACCTTCACTGAATGAAGATGTAATAGGTATTTCTACAGCCTCACCAGTAGGTTTCATCATAAGTCCACGCATACCAGCCATTTGGTTGTAGTTTGATAAGTTACCACGAGCACCTGAATCAATCATAATTGATATAGGGTTATCTTTATTTGTTTTAATGATATCAGATAATTCCTTACCAATATCATCTTTAGCTTTATTCCAAGCTTCAACTACTTTTTCATATCTTTCTCTATCAGTAATTAAACCACGTTTATATTGCTTATTAACTTCTTTAACTGTGTTATTAGCTTCATCTAAAATCTCTGGTTTCTTATGTGATGGAATAATATCTCCAATACCAATAGATATACCTGATATAGTTGATTCTTTATAACCTAAATCTTTCATCTTATCAAGCATAATTGATGTTTCAGTAGTTTGATATCTTTTATATATTTCAGCAATTAACTTAGTTAATACTTTTTTACCAAATGGTTTACCTAATTCCATTTTGGAAATAGCTTCAGGAATATTTGTACCCATTGGTAAGAAATATTTAGAAGGTGTCATATTTTTAATATTTTCATCTGTTCCTTCATTAATATATTGGAATGTATCTGGGAAGATTTCATTAAATCTTAATTTACCAGCTGTAGTAACTAAATACTTATCCATATATTTATCAGGGAATATTTTATGTCTAAACGCTTTAACTGGAATAGCAATACGAGTATGATAATCAATTTCTCTTCTTTCATATGCCATTAAAGCTTCATTAGGGTCTTTAAATACTCTACCTTCACCTTTGCCACCGGCTTCTTCAATTGTAATATAATAGTTACCTAAGATAATATCTTGTCCTGGAGTAACAATTGGATTACCATCTGATGGTTTTAAGATGTTATTCGCACCTAACATTAAGATTCTAGCTTCTGCTTGAGCTTCTTCTGAAATTGGTACGTGTACAGCCATTTGATCTCCATCGAAGTCGGCATTGAAACCTGTACAAACTAATGGATGTAATCTAATAGCTTTACCTGATACTAATTTAGGTTCAAATGCTTGAATACCTAATCTATGTAGTGTAGGCGCACGGTTTAACATAACAGGATGTTCTTTTATTTTTTCTTCAACAATATCCCAAACTCTAGGGTCTTGATTTTCTATCATTCTCTTAGCAGCTTTAATATTTGAAGCAATTTCCTTTTCAATTAAACCATTAATAACATAAGGTTTAAATAATTCTAGAGCCATCTCTTTAGGTATACCACATTGATACATCTTAAGATTTGGTCCAACAACGATAACTGAACGTCCAGAATAGTCAACACGTTTACCAAGTAAGTTTTGACGGAAACGACCTTGTTTACCTTTTAACATACTTGATAAAGATTTAAGTGGTCTATTACCAGCTCCAGTAACGTTTCTACCACGTCTACCATTATCAAATAAAGCATCTACAGCTTCTTGTAGCATTCTTTTTTCATTTTGAATAATAATAGAAGGCGCACCTAATTCAATCAATTTTTTTAATCTGTTATTTCTATTAATAACTCTTCTATATAAATCATTTAAGTCAGATGTAGCAAATCTACCACCATCTAATTGAATCATAGGTCTTAAATCTGGTGGAATAACTGGAATAGCAGTCATAATCATCCATTCAGGTCTATTTCCTGATTCTAAGAAAGCGTCTAATACATCTAATCTCTTAATTAATCTAACTCTTTTTTGACTATTAGAGTCTTTAATTTCTTCAATTTCTGCTTTAATTTTAGCAACTTCTTCTTCAAGATTTACTTCTTCAAGTAATTCTTTGATAGCTTCAGCGCCCATTCCTACTCTAAAAGTATTACCATACTTTTCATAGTAAGCTCTATATTCTTTATCAGAAATTGTTTGTTTTTTCTCTAATGGTGCAGGTCCTGGATCTAAAACTACATATGATACAAAGTATAATACTTCTTCTAGATCTCTTGGAGACATATCAAGAACTAAACCCATTCTTGATGGTACACCTTTAAAGAACCAAATGTGAGATACAGGAGTAGCTAACTCGATGTGCCCCATACGTTCTCTTCTAACTTTGGAACTAGTTACTTCTACTCCACATCTATCACATACGATATTTTTATATCTTAATCTTTTGTACTTACCACAAGCACATTCATAATCTTTAGTAGGTCCGAATATCTTTTCGCAGAAAAGTCCATCTCTTTCAGGTCTTAAAGTACGATAATTGATAGTTTCAGCCTTTTTAATTTCACCATGAGACCATTCATGAATTTTCTCAGGTGATGCAATAGCTATTCTTAAGCCTTCAAAACTACTCGCTTCCATCTACTTCATCCCCCTCCATCATATAATCTTCATCCTCTTCTTCGAATTCGTCTTCTAATTCATCTTCTTCATATTCATCTTCAGGTATTTCTTCACCATCTAGCATTTCAGATTCATCTATTTCATCTAAAACTTCTTCAGTTGTATCTGTGTTTGTTAAAGCCTCAGCAGCTTTATTTTCTTCTTCTTCAAGCTCATCTAATGATAGATATTGTCCTTTATCATTTAATACAGATATATCTAAGCCTAATGCTTGGAATTCCTTAATTAAAACTCTAAATGATTCTGGAACTGAAGATTTAGGTAACGCTTCACCTTTAACTAAAGCTTCATATACCTTAACACGTCCTACAACATCATCTGATTTAATAGTCATCATTTCTTGTAATACATTAGAAGCACCATAAGCATATAATGCCCAAACTTCCATTTCACCGAAACGTTGACCACCAAATTGAGCTTTACCACCTAAAGGTTGTTGAGTAACTAATGAGTAAGGTCCAATAGATCTAGCATGTAATTTATCATCAACCATGTGGTTAAGTTTAATAAAGTACATAACACCAACTGAAATTCTATGGTCAAATGGTTCACCAGTACGTCCATCATATAATGTTACTTTACCATCTTCATCCATTCCTGATTCTTTTAATGCATCAATAATTTCTTCTCTTTCAGCACCATCAAATACAGGAGTAGCTACATATATACCTAAATTTTTAGCTGCAATACCTAAATGCATTTCTAATATTTGTCCAAGGTTCATACGTGAAGGTACACCAAGTGGATTAAGTAATATATCTACTTGTCTACCATCAGCCATATATGGCATATCTTCCTTAGGTAATACTAATGAAACAACACCTTTGTTACCATGACGTCCAGCCATTTTATCTCCAACGCCAATTTTACGTTTTTGAGCTATATATACACGAACAATCATAGAAACACCAGCAGGTAATTCATCTGAATTTTCTTTAGTAAATATCTTAACATCATGAACGATACCTTTTCCACCATGAGGTACTCTTAGTGATGTATCTCTAACTTCACGAGTCTTTTCACCAAAGATAGCATGTAATAATTTTTCTTCTGATGTTAATTCAGCCATACCTTTTGGAGTTACTTTACCAACTAAGATATCGTCATCATTAACTTCAGTACCAATTCTAACAATTCCTCTTTCATCCAAATTCTTACGACTTTCTTCTGAAACATTAGGAATATCTCTTGTAAATTCTTCAGGTCCTAACTTAGTATCACGACATTCAATTTGATAATCTTCAATATGAATAGATGTGAATACATCATCAGATACTAATCTTTCATTTAAGATAACAGCATCCTCATAGTTATAACCATTGAAGTTCATGAACGCTACGGTAACATTTTTACCTAAAGCAAGTTCACCCTTATCTGTAGAAGGTCCATCAGCAATAGCTTGGCCCATATGGACTTTATCACCTTTTCTTACAATAGGTTTTTGATGATAACATGTACCCGCATTACTTCTTTCAAAGCCTTCTAAGTAGTATGTATCACTACCTTTTTTTGTTTTAACAACAATCTTATTTGCATCTACATAATCAACTACACCATCACTAGTTGCAGTTATAACGACACCAGAATCTCTTGCAGCAACTGCTTCAACACCAGTTCCAACAATTGGAGCTTCTGATTTTAATAGAGGTATAGCTTGACGTTGCATGTTGGCACCCATCAAAGCACGTTTACCATCATCGTGTTCAAGGAATGGAATACCTTGAGTTGTAACAGATACAACTTGTTGTGGAGAAACATCGACATAATCAACTTTCTCTTTTTCAACCATTATAGTATCTCCTCTAAATCTTACAGGAATATTTGCTTCTATAATATTATTATTTTCATCTAAATCAACTGATGCTTGTGAAATATAATGATCTAATTCTTCATCAGCTGTCATATATACTATTTCATCAGTTAAATGACAATTCTCTACTTTACGATATGGAGTTGTAATAAAACCATAATCATTTATTTTAGCATAACTAGCTAAACTAGTAATAAGTCCGATATTTGGTCCTTCTGGTGATTCGATAGGACAAATTCTACCATAGTGTGAAGGGTTAACGTCACGAACTTCCATACCAGCTCTATCTCTAGATAAACCACCTGGTCCTAAACTAGATAAACGTCTTTTGTTAGTTAATTCTGCAACTGGGTTTGTTTGGTCCATGAATTGTGATAATTGTGAAGAACCAAAGAACTCTTTAATTGCAGCAGTAAGTGGTCTAATATTGATTAATGATTTAGGAGTTACTTCACTCATTTCTTGAGTAGACATTCTATCTCTAATAACTCTTTCAATACGAGATACACCAATTCTAAATTGATTTTGTAATAATTCACCTACTTGTTTAACACGTCTATTAGATAAGTGATCTATTTCATCAAATGAACCAATACCTTCTAGTAAGTTTAAGTAATATGATACAGTTGCATATATATCAGAAATAGTTAATCTTTTTTCATCAATTTCTTGATCATTACCTATAACTTTTACTATTTTTTCTGGATTTAATTTAGAATATACACTTACAACTTGTACTCTATTATATTTATCTAATTCTTCATTAATAGGTACTTCTTTAACACCATATCCATCTTTCATGATAGGTTTTAATGTTTCTAATACATCTTTATCAATTAATGTACCAGCTGCAACTACTACTTTCTTATCAACTTTAATATCTTCAGCTAATACACAACCATATAAACGATCACAAATATCTAATTTTTTATTAAATTTGTAACGTCCTACTTTAGCTAAATCATATCTAAACGCATCAAAGAATCTAGTAATTAATTGGTTTTTAGCACTATCTAATGTAGATGGTTCACCAGGTCTTAATTTAGCATGAATATCTATTAATGCTTCATCAGTATTCTTATTAGCATCCTTTTCAATAGTTCTTACTAAATAATCATCCTCACCAAATAAACCATAGATATCTTCATCACTAGATAAACCTATAGCTCTAAGTAAAGTTGTAATAGGTACTTTTCTTGTTCTATCGATACGTACATAAATAGTATCTCTAGCATCAGTTTCATATTCTAACCAAGTACCTCTAGTTGGAATTATTTGTGAAGTAATCATATTTCTACCATTCTTCTTATCTAATTCCTTACCAAAATATACAGATGGAGAACGAACTAATTGTGATACAATAACACGTTCAGCTCCATTAATAACGAAAGTACCACTTTCAGTCATGATTGGCATATCACCAAGATATATTTCTTGTTCTTTAACTTCTCCTGTTTCATGATTAAAAAGTCTCGCCTGTACTTTTAAAGGCGCAGCGTAAGTAGCATATCTTTCTTTGCAACCTTTAATTGAATATCTAGGTGCATCAAAAGAATAATCACCAAATTCTAACGCTAAATTTCCAGTAAAACTCTCTACTGGGAAAATATCTTCAAATACCTCTTTTATTCCTTCATCAATAAACCAGTTGTAACTTTTCTTTTGAACTTCTAATAAATCTTTAAGTTCAATTGCATTTTGTGTTTTTGCATAATTGCGTCTTTCGCGATAATCGCCATATTTTTGTACTGTATAAGCCACTCTTTCACCCCTATACCTATATTTTTCGTGCACTTTTTAACAACAAGTCGCCAATATATAATTTTATCAAAACACATATAAAAAGTCAATGTATTTAGAATAATTTTACATATATTTTCATATAATAATATACGGCAAAAGCCCATACTTAAAAGTACAGGCTTTAAATCCCTAATTATTTTAATTCAATAGTAGCGCCAGCTTCTTCGAATTTAGCTTTCATATCTTTAGCTTCATCCATAGAAACGTTTTCTTTAATGTTACCACCGTTATCAGCAATAGCTTTAGCTTCTCCTAAACCTAATCCTGTAACTTCCTTGATTAATTTGATAACAGCTAATTTGTTAGCTCCACAATCTGCTAATACTACAGTTGCACTTGAAGCTTCTTCTTCTGCTGCAGCTCCTGCTACTGGTGCAGCTGCTACTGCTACTGCAGATGGATCAACACCTAACTCCTCTTTCATTAAATCTACTATTTCTTTAACTTCTAATACTGTCATTTCTTTAACAGCATCAACGATTTCTCTTGCGCTTAATTTTGCCATATTCTATTCCTCCTTCTTTCTAATTAATTATTTTTCTAAATTTTGACTATGTAAGTCTAAACATATAGCCATGTTTCTAACATGTTCCATAAGTCCACCAGCAAACATTGTAAGTAAACCTTCTTTGCTTGGTATAGTTGCTAACTCTTTTAATTTAGCTGCATCTACTACCTCTCCATCAACGATTCCAACTTCTAATGTTAGTGTCTTATGATCTTTAGCGAAATCTGCTAAAGCTTTGATTGGTGCTATTTCATCAGTACCAAATGCAAATGCTTTAGGTCCTTCTAAAATTTGTCCTAAATCTATTTTACTAGCGTTTAAAGCTCTAGTAACTAAAGTATTTTTATATACTTTAAATTCAGAACCAGATTCTTTTAAAATTCTTCTAAGTTCATTAGTGTCAGCAACAGATAGTCCATGATAGTTGAATGCTACAAAACTTTTACTGTTCTTGATTTTATCACTAACTTCATCAATTATTCCTTGTTTTGCTTCAAGGATTTTTACATTTGCCATACTAACCTCCTTTTCTATAGGTCACCGTATATAAAAAGCCCTACTATAAAACAGTAAGGCCGAAAGACTTAATCTAATTAAGTTCCTCGGTAGGATTATTAAGCATAAGCCCCTACTGTCTACGGTACTTCTTGGAAAACCAAATTAATTATAACACAAACTTAATATATTGTAAAGATTAAATTTGTTTTGGATCAATTTTAATTCCAGGACCCATTGTTGTAGAAATTGAAATTGATTTAATATAATCACCTTTTACAGTTGTTGGTTTTGATTTTAAGATTACTGAGATAAATGAATTAACATTTTCTACTAATGCTGAATCACTAAAACTTACTTTACCAACTAATGTGTGAACTATACCAAAACTATCAGTTCTATATTCAACACGTCCTTTTTTAACTTCACTAACTGCTTTTGCAGTATCCATTGTAACTGTTCCAGTTTTAGGGTTTGGCATTAAACCTTTAGGTCCTAAAACTTTACCAATTTTACCTAATGCAGGCATCATATCTGGAGTTGCAATAATTACATCAAAATCAAACCAATTTTCTTTTTCGATTTTTTCAATCATATCAGCGTCTCCAACAAATTCTGCTCCAGCTTCTTTTGCTTTTTTAGCAGCATCACCTTTAGCTAAAACTAATACTCTAGCACTTTTACCTGTTCCATTAGGAAGTACAATAGCACCTCTTAATTGTTGATCAGCTTTTTTAGTATCTAGATTTAAATTCATAGCTAATTCTACAGATGCATCAAATTTAGTTACTGAAGTTTCTTTAACTAATTTACATGCTTCTTCAATTGTATATAATTTACCTTTTTCTACCTTTGAAGCAACTTCTACATATTTTTTACTTCTTTTCATACATTTCCCTCCTTATGTGGTATCACGGACTATTCCTTCCACATAGGTATTACCTATGTCAATTATTCAGATATTGTAACGCCCATATTTTTAGCTGTTCCGATTACTTGCTTCATAGCAGCTTCTACATCATAACAGTTTAAATCAGGCAATTTAATTTCAGCAATTTCTTTTACTTGAGCCATTGTTAATGTTCCAACATTTTCATTAGCACCTTTGCTAGAACCTTTTTGGATTTTAGCATATTTCTTAATTAAGAAAGGTACTGGTGGAGTTTTGATTACGAAATCAAATGTTCTATCTTCATAAACTTTAATTACAACTGGTAAAACGTCACCCATTTTATCTTTAGTTGCATCATTAAATTTTGTACAGAACTCTCCTATATTGATTCCTGCTGGACCAACTGCAGTACCAACTGGTGGTGCTGGTGTTGCTTTTCCTGCAGGTATTTGTAACTTAATTTCCTTTGCTACGTTCTTTGCCACGAAAAACACCTCCTATATAATTCTTTTTCGCGAGTGGTATTCGCACCCGTGCTCCCACTAAATCTATATTAATTTAAAATATAGCATATTGATAATATCACAAATTCAAAATTAAATCAATAGTTTATGCTTTTTCAATTTGTGATAATGCAAGTTCGACAATTGTTTCTTGTCCGAACAAATCTAAGGCAACTTCTAATTTAGCGTTTGCCATATCAATAGATTTAATTTTACCAAACATATTGGCAAAAGGTCCATCTACTACTTTAACCATATCATCGATTGCTATTTCATTAGCAATATCAAGTCTACTCATTCCCATAGATCCTAAAATCTTATCTACTTCTGCTGGAGTTAATGGAAATGGTTTAGCACCTTTACCTGATGATCCAATGAATCCAGTAACACCTGGAGTATTACGAACGATAAACCAAGCTTCATCACTCATAATCATTTCAACTAAGATATATCCAGGAAACATCTTTTTATTTTTTTCTTTTCCTTTTTCATCTATAACTTTTTCTTCTGGAACAACTACCCTAAAAATATAGTCTTCCATACCCATACTACTAGCGCGCATTTCTAATTTTTCTTTAACCTTATTCTCGTGTCCAGAATAAGTATTTACTACATACCATTCTTTTTGCATACTATCTCACCAATTGCTTAACAGCTGATATTACTACATCATTTAATGTGAAAAATAATGCAAATATTACAATAAATAATAAAGTCGCGCTAGAATATAATAACATTTCTTTCTTACTTGGCCATTTAGTTTTTTTCATTTCGCTTCTTACACCTTTAAAGTAAGTGTGAATTCTAGAAAATAAACTAACATTCTTCTCTTTCTTTTTAGTTTTAGGTTTTCTTTTTTCTTGTGTATCTTTTTTCTTTGCTTCTGCTTTTTCAAGATACTCTTCTTTAGTTTTTACCATAGACACCATCTTTCCAAAATAAAAACACTTACGTGCTAAATAAATAATACCATATATAAAGATAAGTGTCAATACATAAAAGAAAAAAGAGATGTATAAATCTCTTTTATTGTCTTGTGTAATATCCACCACTTTTTAATAAATTTGCATTAGCAGTTGGATCAGACACATCAATACTACTACCCCAATTTTTCCATCCTTCAGTATTTTCGAAAACTACTGATGTCAAACTAGAACATCCACTAAATACAGCAGACCCAATAGTAGTAACATTAGCCGGAATTACAACATTCTGTAATGCTGTATTATGGAATGCATTGTCACTAATAGTAGTTGTAGTAGATGGAAGTATCACTTTTTTTAAGTTATTGGCATAATTAAACGCGTTATCTGGAATAACAGTGACTCCTTCTGGAATAACTATCTTCTCTATTCCTGATGAGTCAAACATATATGCTCCAATTGTTGTTACTGTTGATGGTAATTTAACATTTTTCAAAGAAGTTGTGCCATAAAAAGCATACGGATGAATTGTCGTTATATTATTCCCCATTTTAACTGTCGTTAAATTAGTACAACTATCGCAAAAACCTTGAGATACATAAGTAATTCCTGTACCCAAAGTTATACTTTCTATGTCTGAACTAGCAAACGCAGATTGTCCAAGTGTAGTAACACTATTAGGAATATTAATTTTTTTCAATGTTGTCTCTCTAAATGATGCAGTTCCTATGTTAGTGACGCTAGAAGGTAATGATATGTTAGCTAAATTTTTGCTATTATAGAAAACATAACTTCCTATCTTTGTTATTGTATTTGGTAATATTAATTTACCCTTTGCATCACCAAGTACATTTTTCAATACTGAAGTTCCTGATGTAGACTCTGTTACTGTTGATGTTGTGTAATCAGTTTCTATATCTATGCCTAAAGCAACTAATTCATCCCATGTTTTAACTATTTTATTATTTTCATCATATAATCCTG
>JAFUTO010000017.1 GCA_017484205.1 Bacilli bacterium
ACAAGAAGGTTTAAAAGCGTTAAATAAAGTAAATGTTCTGCCTTCTCTGTTTAATATAATACCAGCTTCTTTAAATTCTTTATATGTATTATACTCTAGTTTTGAATCGAAAGTTATCCCATCTATAGTATTTTGAACAGCATTTCTAATCTTCTTATTTTCCATCTATCATTATACTTTTTATTAGTTCTTTGTTACCTCTTATTAAATCATTTAAACATACAGTATTTTGTTTCTTGTCTAGTCTTGGATAAATGAACCTATCGTCATGTTTGAAATCAATGAATTCAACTGTTGTCTCATTCTCATACAGAGCAGCATATTGTTTTATGTAACTTAATAGCTTCTTATAAAAATGTTCATTTCTGTGTAATATAGAGATATCTACAACAATGGCATTTTCATTTACCCATAATATGGGTATACCATTTTCATTTAAAATAAAGTTCTTAGACCTTATCAATATAATATATTCCTCATCATTTAATTTATAAGTCACATTTGCATAACCTTGATTATTAAAGTCATCAAATAGCCATTTAGTCACCTCTAGCAAATTCTTTGCTATATGATTTACTGCTGGTTTTAATATAGGACTGATAGTATCATTTAAATTGATGTAACATAATACTTCTTTAGAAAATTGGCTACTATTGTAATTTACACTAACATTATTAAAGAACTTTTCTACACTATTATTCATATTCCTTTCTCAAATTAAAAGTATTTGCATCATATTCTAGTAGGAAAGGTACAGTATTATCAGTAGATTGTGCAGTGTGAATCAAAGTATTAGCAATTAATGAAGCTATCATAGTTCCCATATAAGTAGTTTGTTTTATACTACAAACATCACTTTCAGCTTCACTATCATTAAATAGCATTTGATTTTTATATCTTTCTAGATGAAAATCGAAATTCTTATTGCTAGTGTCTAAAGTAATCACTTGGCACTTGTCTATTGTCATTCTACCATCTATTAATATAATTCTCCCCTTTATTGAAGTATCTTTTATAGCATCTTTAAAAGCAAGGAACACACCTTCTCTAGCTTGCATGTTATCCAAACCTGTTATGAATACATGAGTTAAAGACGAATCATTCCCCATAAAGTTATAAATATGTGACTTTTTAAAAGCATCTCGTATAGGCTTAATATTTAAAGCTGTATAGTCACAGTATTTAAATAACACTTGCCTACATTTATCCACTTTTCTTTCACCTAAATCATCTATAGTGTACATTTGTCCTGATAAATTAACATTGTTAATTCTATCATAGTCAATTAAAGTAATTTGTTTAGGTTTTAATCTTCCTACAGTATAAGCTGTATTACTTCCTATACCACCTAAACCTATTAGCATGATATCATACTTATTTTGTATTTCTTTTGCCCATTCAATCCCTCTGAATCTGGCATTATAACCATTATCTAAATTATGTATAGGTATCATTCGCTCAATATAACTCATTTGGTAATTCGTTTAAAATATCGTAATATGGTTTAAATAAATCCTGGTCTTTATATTCAGATTTCTCTTTAGGTACTTTATTATGTAATTGGCATACTCTGTCATATAGTTCTTTTTCCCATTCTTCTTGTTCCATATTTGAGTAAACTATATGGCATTTATATATTGCAAGATAAGGTCTTTTGTTAGTACAATCAACTGTATTTATACTAGAAGTACCATCAGGATGAAATACTTTGTATTTTTCCTGTATGTATTCTTCTACTTCACCACTTTCAGTATAGTATGCACTATATGTACCTGCATTATTAACTATTAAAGAAACAAATGACCTATTCTTAATTCCTAATTCATATAATGTTTCCATATCAGTACCTGAAAAGAAAGTATTCATTTGATGATGTGAATGTATTATATTCATATCAGCATCAAAATAATGAGCAGTTTTGTATTTTAATAAATCCTTATCAAATTCCCATTCTGTATAAGTAGCATCACCTATATTCATAAGGAATAGGTCATTAGCATATATTGTATCACCTTCTGTAATAGTAAATAAAGCTCCACTCCATTCATTACTAGGGAATTTATTACAAAGAAATCTAATCTTCTTCTCTAGTAATGGGGATATTAAAATCTGCTTTGATTGTTGTGGTTTTATTAATCTGAAATCTCTTTTTTCCATATTGTAGTACATCTATTAAACTATTTAATTTAAGCATTGTGGTATTAAAATACGTAGGGTCTATTACATAGCTTTGCTGTGAATCATTTATACCTTTTATTACTTTTAACTTATATTTACTTCCTTTAAAGTATACAGTAAAATGTTTACTACGCTCTACCCATTTATCTATATTTTGTGTATTGGCATAGTTTGTTTTTACATACAAGATATTATGATATTCAGCTGGTAATAGAAATCCTTGTTCTATAAATTTTTCTACTTGTTCTTCAGTTAGCCTTTTATTAAATATTAATTCATTAGATACAGCACAATTAGTTTCATTACAATTTATAGTACTAGTTAAACTGATTAAATAAGGCTTATCAATAATTGTTTCAATAATAAGAGGCTCTAGTAGAGAAAGGTAAGTATGATATTTAGTTCCTGTGCCAAGATAGCTACTTAAATAATCATTAGGAAAAGTAATTACATTGTTGTTCGCTAAACTAGATATATATAAATAAGGCGTTCCTTCTATAGATTCAGTTTGTATAGCATTTTTTAAATTTAATGCAAATTCATAAAAATACTCTTCTTTATCATCTTCCTTTATACTTTTCCATTGTTTTACTAGTAGTGCTAAAGGTCCCTGTCCTGAACAGAATTTACTCCAATCTAAATTAATTGACATTTGAGGTACATGGGAATGAATGTAACCTTTCCTTATCTCATCTTCAGTAAATGTAGTCCTAGTCATCATAATAGGCACAATATCAAGGTGGTTTGAAAAATCAATGTCTATGAAAACATCATAGATAGTATGTTCATTTCCAACTTCATTCTTTACAGTAACTTCATCTAAATGTATAGATACCAAATCAGACACTAGTGTGCAGTTATCTTCACCAAATATTCTTTGAAAAATTTCTAATGCTTTTTTCATATTAGTTACAAATAAAAGGGCAGGGTAAAGTCCTGCCCCCAATCAATAATTGAACAATAACTAAAATACAACTAGTCTACTGGAGACCAATCACTTGGAACAATTTTTGCTTTCGTTTTATTTTCTTTTTCATCTTTTTCTTCAGTGCTTTTTTTACCTTTTAATGTTTTTTCTACTATATAAGTTAGTGCTGATGCCATTTCATGAAAAAGACATGCTATAGACCATAATTGAACAGAAATGTTTTCTATTGTATTATATATATCCTTTTCTGATAGTTCTTGACAACATTTTACTTCGTTTTCAGCTTCTAATTCACTATCATTATGATTTTGAGAATCATAGAACTTTTCTAATTCAGCAGTAAGAGAATTAGTGTAAGGTTTATTAAATTCTTCTTTAAATTTAGATGCTAAATCATTTTCTTTAATCCAAGCATATAAGTTTTTTCTATCCATACCATTCTTTATTTTAGATACTTTAGGATAAGCATGAACATGCTGTTCACTCAATATACTAGTGGACCTCTCAATATTGTCTCCTTTTTCTACACTAAAGAAATCGTAGTTACCTATATTCAAATCTGGTTTAAGTTCTACTAACTCATCTAGAACACCACCAAAACTAATGCTTTCAGATTCAATGGCAAATGTATCCATTCCTGAAAATTTAAAATGTACTTTAATCATGATTAAATAATTTTCTAATTGTGTTTATAAACTCTGTTTTGTTGTTAAGTGATTTATATAAATCACTAATATCTTTACAATGATTTATTTCAGGTAATACTATGTAAGGTAAACCTGTCTGTTGTGATGCTTTTTCAGCATCTTCTATACCTGCTTTATCATTATCGTAAAAGATGTATATTTGTTTATACCTTTCTTTTAAGTTACTTATTAGTTCTTGTGGGAGAGCATACCCTTCTCCCTGAGGACATATAGCAGGAATATTTAAATTACACCAAAGGCATAATGAATCTTTTACTGAAGAACATATACATAATATATCACCTTGTTTAGGTATTTTATTTATAAGTGAAATAACATTAGAATTAAATGAACTAGTCCATTTATATTTCTGTGAATAAGGTTGATATATTTTATACATTATTCTATTTTCTAAAACTTCTCTGTAAGCGTAAGCCCATTTATTGGCTTTAAAAGTATATAATAGATTTTGTTGTGTTGGCTCACCATCATATAAATAATAATATTCTAAAGGTATAACATTACAGTATTTAAGCATATCTAGATTAACACCATAACTATTCCAATAATCTATATCATGTTCTAGCCATTGTCTTTTAGTTATTCTTATAGAATATCTTGAAGACCCTTTTTTACTGCTATATATATTATTTTTATTAATGTGCAGATTATATTGTACTTCAGTAAAATTATTATATAGGTCTTCATTAATTCTATTTACAGCATCTTGATAAGTATTTAAGTTTAGTAAGTTTTGTATAAAGTTTATAACTCTGTAAGTTTTATTAGTTGAGAAATCTTTTAGAAAA
>JAFUTO010000018.1 GCA_017484205.1 Bacilli bacterium
ATACCAAAAACTTGTAGAAGATTGGATATTATTTTACAACACATCTAGATTAAAATCAAAAAAGAAATCAAATTAAATGATTTCTTTTTTTATATACAACTAGTTTTTTATTTCTGTGAACTATTTGGGGTTCACTTCATTAAACCTAGTTTCTCTTATTAATTTCTTTCTTCCATACTTTAGCTTTTCCTAAAGTATCTAATTTAGTATTTAAACTACTAGATGAAGGTAAACATACAAACTCAATATCTAATTTATTAAGTTTAATATATTTTTTTAAACTTATTTCTGCTTTACCTCCATTAACATATATACTTTTTATATTATACTTAGATAATAAAGAAGATAAATCATTATATTTTTCATTCTTTATTTTATTATCTAATGAACCTTCTCTATCAGCTGACTCTATTACATCCCAAAGTGCCACATGATGTTCTTTTAAAAATGTAATCTTTTCATCATAATTTTTAAAATCAATATACCTATTTGCAAAAACATAAGATATAATCTTCCAAAATTGATTTCTTGAGTTATCATAATATTTTTGATTTTTAATAGATTCATCACCTGGTAAACTACCTAATATTAATATTTCTGATAATTCATCTATAATTGGACTTAATCCTTTTTTCATATTACCACCTATTAACTATTTTTATATTTACTATACCATTCACTTAATGATGTTTTAGCATTACTAAATAACTTACTACCAGTATCCTTTAAAAAAGATACTGCATTTTTAGTATAATATACTAAATCATCTTTACTATTTATAATAGAATTATAATCATCTTCGCTTAATTTACTCTGTAGAAAACTATTTAAATTAGTTGATCCTTTTTTAATTAATGCAGATGCATTTTTATAAGCCTTTGTAGCTGTACTAGATATAGATTCTTTATAATTAGGTACTTTAGATTCTATAGTAGTATCTATTTTATTTGCTAATTCTAATACTTTAGCTTTACCATTATCAGTTAGTTCATCAAAAGTAATACCTTTTATAGTACCATCATAAAACAAGAAGTCCACTATACTAATAAATGTTGCTTTAGCTGAATCTTTAAAACTACTATCTACTTTAGAACAATTTATAGTGTTTAAAGTATCTTCTAATGAATTAATAACAAGTGTATCTTTAGTACTATATACTGGTTCAGTTACTACAGGAGCAGTAATATTGTTAGTATTAGTACTAATGTTACTATTATCTTGTGTAATAACACCTTCTTGTGTATTATTAGTTTCTAATACTGGCTCTTCTTTTGTTACTACATTACTTTCCTCTTTTATAGTTTCTTCATCTTTTACATCATTATTATCTATATTATTAGATAACGTTTTAGATGATTCAACAGGTTTATTATCTAATTTATTATTGATATTTAATCCTATTAATATACCAATACCTAATATAATTGTTACACCAATTACAATTAGTATATATGTATCTTTTTTCATAACCCCTCACCTCACGGTAGTTATTATATTATAAAAAAGTAAAATGGGCAAATTGATAACAAAAAATACAGCATAGTCATTTTGTTTATATGGATTACATATATTAGTTTAAAATGGTATTTCTATTAATTACCTCTATCATCATTTTTTATCTTCTATCTTCGATATTTTGTTGTTTAGCTTAGTATATTCCTTACACTTTTTTTCTAACAATTTAAAATCAACAGTTTGTGCTAAATATGGTATAACATAATTATTGATTTTTTGATTATATAAAACATTAGCATATTTTTTTATCATCGTTTCATTTTTGTGAATAAAATCCAATTCTTTTTCAAAATAAAAAGGCAAGAATTAAAAATCCTGCCTTTCATTTTTACAGTCCCCACTTATTGGTAGGGTTCACCTGATTTTACAATACTATTGTATGCATTTTAGAATATATAATTCCCTCATTGCACCTATAATATACCATATTAAATTATAAAAGTCAAACTTAAAACCTAAAATTCATTGAGTTACTACAGAATCTTTTTGTCCCATCAGTTTTACCATACAATCTAATATATCATCAAATTCTATATTTTTTGCATAGTCATAATTTCTAGAAATATTTTTTCTTGACAAATCTAATGATATTTTAAGATTTTTCATTAGATTTGTCAAAAAAACTTTATAACATAAAAATCTAATTTAAGTTAATTATAAATTTTTATTTCGAACCAGTATATAAAAAATGCTATAATATAGTCAGGTGATATTATGAAATCTTTAGACTTAAATATGCAATTATCAAAAACTAATATACAGAATATTTTTACAAAAGAGTTAATACCTTCTAATCCTAAAAAAATTATAATATATGTGCATGGACTTGGAAGTAATAAAACATATATAGATAGATTTTCTAAGCTATTGAATAATAATATTGGATTAATATCATTTGATTTCCCAGGTCATGGTGAAGATAGTACTCCTTTTGAAAACTTCAGTATAGAATTATGTATTTCGTATCTAGAAAAGGTTATTAAATATACAACTGATAAATATCAATTAGATATTTGCTTATTTGGTTCTAGTTTTGGAGGATTTGTTGTTTTAAATGAGTTAATAAAAAAGCAATATAAAACTATTTTAATGTGCCCAGCAATTAACTTTGGAAGTATCATAAAAAGAAAAACAAATATCGATGATAAATATTTTGATACTAATGAATACTTACCTTTATATAACGACATAAAAATATGGAAAAATGTATATTTAGATATAGTTGAAAGAGAAAAGAAAATATATAACTATAAATACAAAAATATTCATATAATAAGTGGTTCAGATGATAAAACAACATTATATGATGATATACATAATTTTTGTCTAAATAATGATATAAAGTTGAAAAAGCTAGAAAATGGTAAACACGAATTATATGGTTATGAAGATGATATAGTTAATTTCATAATTAAAAATTTAGATATATAATATTAAAACTCCCAACAAAAATGCCCCGTTTCCGGGGCTCAGGGGGTTTTTATGGTGTTACTACAATATACCAGCGGTAACACCAGCGTGATTTATTATTCACGCTACTATAATTATAAAAGAAAGACCCCCAAAAGTCAATTCATAAATTCTTATTCAAATATAGTAGCCCCATCCTTATATTTCATCTTTCTTAATTTAACATGAGGATTAAGGTATTTTCTATATTCATCTAAATTATTTATAGGTATACTTATACCATCTGAAAAATAATTTCCTTCAATTATTTCATTGTTATTATTGAAAGTTAATATAATAAGTCTATTATTTGATGAGTCTATTTCTACTAATGGTATATGATCACAAGATCTTTGACCATTTAAATAGCACGAACATCCGCCATCAATATTTAAAAAATTTTGTTCTTCATTATAAAGATAACCAGTTTTAGTAGTTATTGGTGTATGTCCTATAATAGTAAAATAATCATTATGACCTATTTTGGTTGATCCACCTTCATCCATTCTTTGCCATACTAATTCGTCTTCTAATTCATCATCTTTAATAGTTAAATTACAATCACTTAATACTACATTAGGGCATTTTGCATGCACCAATACTATTTTTTTTGCCATTTAATGTTTCATTAAACTTATGATATATTTTTAAATTAGATATAAAATTAACAATATTATTAACATTATCATTAAGTTTATCAGAACCAAACATAGCTTCAAAGCCAAATGCAGTCTTATACCCACCATTATGAAACCATACAGAATTTACTGGCCAACTATGTTCTAAATCATGACAATCCTGCCACATCATTAGTTCATGATTACCAGCTAAATATTCTACTTTAAAAGGACCAGAATTTATCATTCTACTAATAACATCTAGTAACATTCTAGCGCTGTCATATCCTCTATCAATTAAATCCCCATTTATATATAATGTAACTTCTTCATCACTAGATGAAGCAACATTTTCTAAATAAGAAATAATACTATTGTAGGCATTACCATCACCATGTAAATCACTAACTATAAAATTTCTCATAAAACCCCCTCGATTCATTAATCTAAATTATTTGCTTCCATTATAATATTCGTTATATAGTCATATTTACCATCATTTAATCTTAAGAATTCTTCACTATCCTCCTTAGCTTTAGTCAAAATATCAAAATCTCTTTTAATATCTGCTAGGTTAAATGACATATCACCACTTTGTCTATATCCAAACAAATCTCCACTACCTCTTAATTTAAAATCTTCTTCAGAAACCTTAAATCCATCATTAGTATGCGTAAGTACATTTAACCTTTCAGTTTCTCTATTACTTAATAATATACAATATGATTGTAGACTATTTCTACCTACTCTACCTCTTAACTGGTGAAGTGCAGATAAACCAAATCTAAATGCATCATATATAACCATCATTGTAGCATTAGCCACATCTACACCAACTTCTATTACAGTAGTAGATATAAGTATTTGTATTTCATTATTCTTAAACTTATCCATTACTTCATCTTTTTCATCATTGGATAATTTACCATGTAATACACCTATATTATAATGTTTACCAAATGCCTTTTGCATATTTTTTTCTATTTCATATACATTTTCTAAATCTATCTTATCAGATTCTTCTATTAATGGTGCAATAACATATATTTGATGTCCACTAGTTAGTTCACCATTCATCATATCTAATACATCTTTAATTTCTTTTTCACTTTTAAGTAATGTTTTAATTTCTTTTCTTCCACTAGGCATAGTCTTAATACTAGATATATCCATATCACCATATATAGTTAAAGCATAAGTTCTTGGTATTGGTGTTGCTGACATATATAATATATCAGGTGTAATACCTTTATTTTTTAAACTACCTCTTTGATTAACACCAAATCTATGTTGTTCATCAGTTATAACTAAACCTAGATTATTATATTCTACATCATCGCTGAATAAGGCATGTGTACCTATAATAACATCTATTTTTTTATTTTGCAAATTCTTAATTATATCTTTTTTTTCTTTTGCTTTTACCTTACCAGTAAGTAATTCTACTTTAATACCATATTTATCTAGCATATTAGATATATTATTATAATGTTGTATGGCAAGGATTTCAGTAGGTGCCATAAGGGCACTTTGATATCCACTTAAATAATTAATATACATTGATACTATAGATACAATAGTTTTACCAGATCCTACATCACCTTGTAATAATCTATTCATTCTAACAGGACTAGTTAAGTCATCATATATATCTTTAATAGACTTTCCTTGATCATCAGTTAATTTAAAAGGTAATTCATCTATAAATTCTAATACCTTATTATAATCTACAGTTCTTTTAAGACCCATTTCTTTACCTTTATTACTTTTTAAATAACTCATTTTTAACATAAACATAAATAATTCTTCATATTTAAGTTTCTTTCTAGCTTGTTTTAAATCATTTATATCAGTTGGATTATGTACAATTCTAATAGATTTTTCTTTATCTAAAAAATTATATTTTTCATTTAAATAATCAGGTACATAATCTATTACATCTATATCACTTTGAAGTCTTTGGTCAATTAATTTACCTAGTTCTTTAGAACTAAGTCCAAAGGTTGCATGATATACAGGTTCTATTACTGGTTTAGGTGGTAAAGCACCAAATCTAAGTTCAGACGCAACACAAGTATTATGTTTAATATCATATTTACCCATTATAGTTATAGTAGTACCTATAGGTAATTTAGATTTATAAAAACCTCTATTAAATATAACTACATTTATAATCTTACTACCTGTATTTAATTTAAAACTCATCTTATCCATTCTTTTTCTAAAATGAACTACATAAGGTAATGTTTCTACAATTCCGTCAGTTACAATATAGTCATCCTCTGTTAATGAATTAATATCAGTTTTCTTTAAAACATTATACCTAAAAGGATAGTGACTAATTAAATCATTATCACTATATATACCTATTTTATTTAATGTTTTAGCTACCTTAGGTCCTACACCTTTCATTTCAAGAATGTCCATATTGCACCTTCCTTTCTCATCAATTATACCAAACAAATGTTTAGAGGTCAATAAAAGTGTAGTTTAACTACACTTTTATTTTTTTGTTTTGAAATATTTATCATAGTTTATATAAATCTCAATTAATCTTTTTTCTAAGTCCTTATAAAGTGGTGATTTAATAAAGAAAGGAATATATGACATATATGCTATTACAGTATAAAGTGCTGACAATTTTAAAATATCACAAATAGATAAACCATCTACCCCTTTATTAACTGAAACAAATATAGCAAGTAAAGCAAAAAAGATAGTTACAAATGTGCTCCAAACATTAATATTCAATCGACTAGATGTGTACTGACGATAGTGATCAATCATTAATGATATTGCTTCTTTAGTATTAATATTATAATTCTCTAATACTTTTACTAATTGGCGATTACATTCAGTTCTAATTTCTCTATTATTAATACTTTTTTTATAATCTTTTTCAAATTCGTAAAACATACTACCACCTCCTTAATAACCTATATTATATATAAAAGAAAAATTCATTTAAATACTTTTTCTTAAAATAAATTGCCATTTGATAACATAAAATAAGGGTTTCATGCAATAAATAAAAAAAATTGTAGTTTTTATGCTACAATTCTTCCGTTTTATACTCTTTATATCCCTCATAGAAATAACTATGATCAATGCCTTTCATATATACATCTCTATCATTAATTTTATCAGTTAAAGCTCCTTTTAATAATTCTTTAATTTCTAAATCTTTAATAGGGCTTCTTTCCATAGCAAGTAAATAATCATTTTTATCTACCTTACTCCAATCAACAACTTTACCTATCCCCTTTTTTAACATCAAGTCTAACCATATTCTCATACTTCTACCATTACCTTCTCTAAACGGATGAGCTATATTCATTTCAACATACTTTTCTATAATCTCATCATAATTAGATTCTGGTAATTTATCTATATTATTTATTGCTTCACTTAAATAAGTCATAGATATAAATCTAAAGTTACCTTTAGCTAAATTAACATCTCTTATTTTACCTGCAAAATAATATATATCATCAAATAGATATTTATGTATAAAAGATAAACTTTCAAAAGTACCAACCTCTAATGTATCTAACAATTTTTTATCATATAATTCTAAAGCTTTCTTTTTACTAGTTCTTTCTTCAATACACGCTAATTCAACTTTATCTTCTACATTTAATTTATTTTTAAGAACCACATTACCACCTCTTATCCTATAGGGCATAAATTCTTGCATCTATTATACATTATTTTTTTACCTATTTTAAGTCTTTTTAATAAATTTATTAAAATAATTTTTAATTGTTAAAATAAATAAAAAAAATTATCAAAAATTATTGACAAATGGAATTAAAAAAGTTAATATAGTAACTACCAATTCGGATTAGGCGAATTGGTGCTAGTATCACACTAGCCAACCCCTTTTTATTCTTTTATAAGGGAGGCTCCTCAGGGGGTGCCTCCTGGGTTTGGAAAATTAATAGAACTATATAGTTCTATTTTTTTACATCAAAACGTCAAGCGATAATTTTTTTTATAAATATCTATTGCTTTTTTTAACTATATATATTATGATGTATATAGTTAATAAAGAAATTATATTCGATATTAACTAATATAGTATATTTAAATAACTCTAAATATACTATATAATGGTACATTTCTTAATATATTAATAATTTGTTAACAACTATTTATATTAAAAGTGCATTAAAACTAGTTAAAACAATACAAATAGTAAATTATTAAATATATTATTATATTACACCTTATCACAAATATAAAAGTAATATATAATAAGCATGTCAAAACTTATTGAAATGTAAACAATAATTTATAGAAGATGCATACTTTATAAATAATTGCATATTTGTAAAAAAAAGTTAACCACTTAATGTTAACTTTTTTTTGTTTATATTAATGTTTAAATAAAGGTATTCCTAAATGCTCATAAGCTTTTTCAGTAACTACTCTACCTCTACTAGTTCTCTTAAGAAAACCTATTTGAAGTAAATATGGTTCATATACATCCTCTATAGTAGTTACTTCTTCACCTATAGATGATGCGATTGCTTCAATTCCTACAGGTCCACCATTAAACTTATCAATAATAGATTTAAGTAAATTATAATCAGTTTCATCTAAACCTTTATCATCTACTTTAAGTTTTCCTAATGCAAGTCTAGCGATAGGTAATGTAATAACACCATTACCTTTTACTTCTGCATAATCTCTTACTCTTTTAACTAATCTATTCGCGATTCTAGGTGTGCCTCTACTTCTTCCTGCGATTTCTATAGCGGCATCTTCATCTATTTCACAATTTAATACACCTGCAGTTCTTTTAACAATTTTAGTTAATTCTTCAATTGTATAATAATTTAATTTAGATACAATACCAAATCTATCTCTCATAGGTGCGGTTAAATCACCTGCTCTAGTAGTCGCACCTACTAAAGTAAACTTAGGTAGATCTATTCTAATACTTCTTGAAGAAGAATCATTACCTACAATTATATCTAATACATAATCTTCCATAGCAGAATATAAAGTTTCCTCTACATATTTAGGTATACGATGTACTTCATCTATAAATAATACATCATTTGGTTCTATAGTGGATAATATAGCTGCTAAATCACCTGTTTTTTCAATTGCAGGACCTGATGCGACTCTAATATTAGAACCTAGTTCATTAGCTATAATATACGCGAGTGTTGTTTTACCAAGTCCTGGTGGACCATATAATAAAACGTGATCTAAAGCTTCTTCTCTTTTTTTAGCTGCTTCTATAAATATTTTTAAATTCTCTTTTAGTTCTTCTTGACCAACATATTCGTCTAATGTTTCTGGTCTAATCGCGGATTCAAAACTATCTTCTTTTAGTTCATCACCTGTCACGATTCTCTCATCCATATAAGCACCTCCAGTCTATTCTTCGATTGTTTGAGGAATTGTTCTTTTGTTTTTGATTGAATTTGGAATTGATACTGTATATGTACCATCATCATTTTTATTGATACAAGCTTCTTTTGACGTTTCAGCATTCCAATCTTCAATACTATCACACGTCTTTAAATCAGGCATATATCCCAAATGAGGATTATAATCATTTTCAAATTCTTCTAATGTTACTTGCTTGCAGTTTTTCTTATCCTTATCACAAATAAGATATTCTTCTACTTTTTCACTGCTATAAGTATTAGTTTCTAAATTGCATGCTCCTGTAACATAATATGTTCTATGTCTTTTACATATCGCATCACCACATTCATATGCTGAAGAACCTTTTTCTTCTACATATATTGGTATAATATTATAGTTGCTTTCAGAAAGTATATCTAATAAATTTAATTTAGTTAATTTAAATGATTTTTCATTACAACTAATTTTAGCAGAATATGTCATATTTTCACTACGCATAGAGGCTGTTTCATTGACACCATTTAATTTTTCAGCGTAAGTAGATCCAAATGTATAACTATATTTAGCACCATCTATAGTAATATTTTCAATAGGATATCTAAATATATAATTTTCAGTATATCCATTAGTTTCAACTCCAAATTTATTAAGAACTCTTTCAATACCTTCCATATTACTTGAAGCTGTTAATAACATATCTTTAACTGCATTAACAGGATCAGTATTTAAATCATAAAATGCTATTTCTTCCTTAATATAACATGCTAATGTACCATTTTCAAAATCACATCCATATACTTCTCCATAGTCAGCATCTTGCTTTAATTGTGCATATAAATTATCATTATATTTTTTTTCAAGTTCAGTTGCAGAATCTCTTAAAACATCATTATTGATAATAGTACTTATTAATTTATCACGTTCTTCTTTTGATATTTTTATAATATTCGCATATGATAGTCCTGATAAATCTACATTTAAGTCTTGATATTTAACTTCTATTCCATTAGATATATCAATTCCATTATGATATAAGATTTTTCTAAGTTCTTCCATACCTATCAGCAAATCTTTATCCCTTATATCTAATTTATCATAAATATCTAAGCATTCTTCATTCAAGCATCCTATATCTTCTATTTTCTTATCTTTAATAGATAATACTATTTCTGGTTTTAACTTCAAAAATACATAATATGTTCTTTGCTTATTTATAGTTTCAATATTTTTAGCTATTTTAGCATCATTCAAATTATTTAATAATTTATCAATATATTTAATACCAACAAAGAACGCTAAAGCTGCTAGTATTATTAAAAATAAAATTGAAAATAATTTTGTTTTCTTTTTCTTACCTTTTTTCATAATTAACTCCTTTTTATTATTTCATATATTTCTTCCCAATTATGTCCTCTTAAAGCATCAATATCTTTATTATAATCGTTATCCATAATAATAAAATTGATACCTGCTTTAACACACTCTATAGCATGTCTAGGACTATCATCTATCATAATATCAATATTATTATCTATACATTCTTTATCTTTAAATCTAGAATGTGTAATTATACTATCATATTTAATACCAATATTTTTTAAATAATCTAATGTAATATTAGGTACATTAGGTGAATATTTATCACTTCTTGCTGTTATAAAATAAATAGTATTACCTTCATCATGAAGTTTATTTATATATTTTACAGCATCTTCCTTTAAAGAAACATTACTTATTATTTGTTCCATATAATTCTTTAAAAAATCTTCACATTTATATTGGTCCCAATTATATCTGTCAGGTATTCTATATTTATCTTTTCTAATAGTAATACTACTATCATATATAGATGCATAATTATCCATAGTTTCTATAGTGTTAGTAATTGTATCGTCTATATCTATACCTATTCTCATATTACTTTAACATAAGCTTTAAAGCTTCTTTTATTTGTTCTCCTATATCTTTACTCTTATCAACATTAGGAATTACCTTATTAATATCAGGTACTTTATATCCTAATGATTTTAGGGCTTCTACAAGTTCACTATTATCATTAATAGGTTCATTATTATTAACTAGTTTTCCTTTTAAATCTAAGATAATTTGTCTAGCTACTTTATCACCTATTTTAGGGAATTTTTTAAGATATAGAATATTACCTCTTTCTATGGCATCTTCTATTCCTTCTATAGATCCTAAAGCAAGCATAGGTAAAGCCATCTTACATCCTAATCCTTTTACCTCTATCAATTTTAAGAATAGTTCTTTTTCTTCTATTTCTTTAAAACCATATAAGGTATGCTCATCTTCTCTTATATATTCATAAATATATACTTTATATTCATTATTTAATGTAAAAGAATAAGGATTTGGTGTATATACTTCATAACCTATTCCATTATTATCTATAACTATATAATTACTTTCTATTTCAACTATAATACCTTTAATATAATTCATATAACCATCCTAACGTTTTTTTATAAATGTAGATATAATATAATATTCAAAAATTATATATACAATAAATATCGCCCATAATAATATCGTTTCAAATACACCTGATGTAGTGTGACTTATAACTGCGTTTAAACTAGCTGGTATCATATTAAAAAAGTTACCTATTTCACCAGTTATTCTTATATATCCTCTTAAGAAATCGATTAATCTTAAAAAGATATCTACGATAACTATCGCGTATATTGCACTTGAAAATGTTCTTTTAAATAATAATACTAATATTAATATAATTAATATAATAATAATTGCTTCCATAATATACTCCTTTTATTCACTTAATTTAGTTTGACCTATGTTTGTATATTCAATAGTTATAGTAGATGTTATATCATCATTAACTATTTCAATAAGTACTTTATCAATAACTTTATCATTTTCATATAAAGTTACATACATAGCATCTGCTTTAAACAATACTTTATCTAAATTAATACTATATCTAGTAGTAATTAAATTATCTTTATAATTTTCATTCTTACTATCTATTGTAGCGTTTTCTATAAGTGAAACTATCTTATGATTATTCATTAAATATATATCATCTAATGCAGTTTCAACTTCTTCATCCTCATATCTATATACTCTATTATCTTTGATATAGTAATCATCTTCTTCAAAAGTAAAATACATTATATCTCTATATACTCTACCTTCTATAATAGTTTCTATATCACCATTATAAGTATATACATATTGATAATTGTTCATCTCACTAAATTTTTCTAATGGTGTTTTACTAATTACCTCTTTATTATCATTAGGTAATATATCACTTCCTGAACGAAATAGCATAGCTACTATAATAAAGAAAATAATATATATACCTAATCTTAAAATAGCTCTTCCTCTTTTACTCTTTAAAAATTCTTTAGTCTCGTCACTCATTTTAATAATTTTCCTATCATTGGACCTTTATTTCGTTCACCATTTATAAATGAGGAAGCATCCATTTTTGTTTTACCTTCTGGTTGTACATTAGTTAAAACTATTTCACCATCAGAAGTCTTTACTCCAAAACCATCTTCATATATACTAACTATTTCTCCATTAGCTTTTGCAGGATCAAAGTTATTACCTAATCTTGAAGACCATACTTTAAGTACTTTACCATCATATGTAGTATAAGCACCTGGCCATGAATTAAGACCCCTTATTTGATTAAATACTTGTCTAGATGTTTTAGAAAAATCAATATGTTCATCTTCTCTAGTTATATTATAACCATAACTAGCTTCGAAATCTTCTTGTTTTGTTCTTGTATTAGTACCATCTATAATTGATGGTAATGTTTCTATTAATAAATCTCTTCCTAAAATACTTAGTTTATCATGAAGAGTTGAGGCTGTATCAGTATCTTCTATAGGAATTGATTTAGAAGATATAATATCACCTTTATCCATATACTCATTCATGTACATAATAGTAACTCCAGTATTTTTAAAACCATTAATGATTGCCCTGTGAATTGGTGCACCACCTCTTAGTTTAGGAAGTAGTGAAGCATGTACATTGATACATCCTAATCTCGGATAATTAAGTAGCCCTTTAGGAATTATTTGCCCATAAGCACATGTAATAATTAAATCCGGATCTAAAGCTAGTATCTCTTCATACTCTTCCCTAATCTTATTAGGTTGTAATACTAATATCATGTTTTTCATACCAACTTCTTTAATAGGAGTAGGTTTAAGTATTCTATCTCTTCCTACTTCTTTATCTGGTTGCGTCACTATTGCACGTACGTTATAGTTTTCTATTAATGCTTCTAAAACTGGCACTGCAAAATCTGGAGTACCCATAAATACAATCTTAAGTTCTTTTTCAACATTAACATCTGCTATATTTAAATCTTCTTCTAAAGTTATATCTTCCATATTCTTCACCATTATTATTTTATCACATTTAACTATATTCTCAAAGGATTTATATCAATTTCTACCTTTACTTTATGATTATTTTTATATATTTCTTTAATATATTTTAAACATTCATATATTGCATCACTTTTCTTATATTTAATAAGTATCTGCATATAATATATATTATTTATTTTAGGCATTGTAGATGTAGACGGTCCTAAAACATTATCTTTAATATTTTCTTTTAAATAATTAGCTATCTTATTACTTTCTTTTGATACAATATCATAGTCTTTACTAGATATCTTAAGTAAACATAAATTATTAAATGGAGGATAACCTAATTTTTTTCTAATACTAATCTCTTCATCATAAAAACCTTTATAATCACAGTTTTTAGCTTTCACAATACTATAATGATTAACATTAAATCCTTGGATTATTACTTCACCTAAATCTTTACTTCGTCCTGCTCTTCCACTTACTTGATTCAAAAGTCCAAATGTTCTTTCAGCACTTCTAAAATCAGGTATATTTAAAGATGCATCTCCATTTATTACACCTACTAATGTAACATTAGGAAAATCTAAACCTTTAGATATCATCTGTGTTCCAAGTAAAATGTTATATTCACCATTCCTAAATGATTCTATTATTTTTTCATGAGCACCTTTCTTAGTTGTTGTATCTATATCCATCCTAATCACTTTAGCGCCACTAAATTCACTCATTATTTCTTCTTCTAACTTTTGAGTTCCCATACCAAAAGAATCTATATCCTTACTTTTACATTCAGGACATATCGTTATTTTACCAGTACCATATCCACAGTAGTGACATCTCATTGTATTGCTTGTCTTATGATAAGTTAAAGGTATATCACAGTTAGGACATTTTGATGTATATCCACAATTATGACATGTTATCACTGTAGAAAAACCTCTTCTATTTAATAAAATAATAGCTTGTTTATTATTTTTTATTACTTCATTTAATTTGTTTTTTAATAACTCACTAAATATTCTATTACCTTTTTTTATCTCATCTTTCATATCAATTAAATGAACTTTAGGTAAATTATTATTAACTCTTGTAGGCATATTTATTAATGTATATGTACCTAATATAGCTCTTGTATAACTTTCTATTGATGGAGTAGCACTTCCAAGTACAATAGGACATTTATGATATTTAGCCCTATAAACACCTATATCTATTGCATTATATCTCGGATTATTTTCTTGTTTATATGTATCAGTATGTTCTTCATCTACAATAATAATTCCAATATTTTTAAGTGGTGCGAATATAGCACTTCTCGCCCCTACTACTATTTTAACTTTACCTTCTAATATTCTTCGCCACTCATCATATCTTTCACCATCAGAAAGTCTACTATGTAATACAGCTATATCACCAAATCTGGCTTTAAAGATATTTACTAGTTGTGGTGTTAGACTGATTTCAGGTACTAATACAATAGCTTCCTTACCACTATTTAATACTTCACTTATTAAATGCATATATACTTCTGTCTTACCTGATCCTGTAACACCATGAATTAAGAAAGGGTTAAAAGTATTTAAACTATTCTTAATAGTATTATAAGCATTATTTTGTTCTTCAGTTAAACTAACAGTTTTATCTTCATAATTACTTTTCAAATTATATCTATATACTTCTTCTTTTATTTCTTCTAATACTTTATTTTTAATTAATGTATTAACAGATGAAGAAGATATTTTAACAGCAGCACTTTTTAAAACTAAATCATCATTAAATAATTTTATTACCTCTTTTTGCTTATCAGTAGAAACCATATCTAACTTTTCTTTATTTAATTTTAAATATGTTATATACTTTTTATTTACGTTAGTTTTATGTGATGCTTTCAAGGCTTTAGGTAACATAGTCGAAAAACAGCTTATCAAATTTGATAGTGTTTTATGTGCCATATATTTACCTAGCAAAATCATTTCATCATTTAATACTGCTTCATCATCTATAGCTTCTATTATTTCTTTTAATTCATAATCAAACTTTTTATCATCATCGATACTCATAACAAAACCTTCTAGTTTTTGATTACCAAATGGAACTAGAACTCTGATACCTATTTTAACTTTATCTTTTAAATTTTCAGGAATGGCATAAGTAAATGTCTTATCCATACCTTGCGCTTTTATTTCTACTAATACCTCGGCTGTCATAGTATCACCCTAATAACATTATAACATATACGAACATATTTTTGTAGTAAAACTTACTAATTCATATTTGACTTGTCAAATATCATAATATATAATGTAATTGTAATTACATTTGAACTCTTAAAGTGATTTTTATTTTGAATATTTTTTTATTGAAAGTATGTAATTACATTTGAGTGCTTGTGATCCACTTGGGTCTATGGCACTTTTTTTGTTTCTATTATTAATTTATTGACATAAAATACATTATATGTTAATATTATAAACAGAAAGAGGTTATCCTTGCCCGCTGGGGCTGGGGGAACCTCTTTTTTATTTCTTTGTAAAAACCCCTATTAAATCGTCATTATATTTAATAATGATTTTATTTACCCATAAACGATAATACATTCCAGGAGTAAAAGTCTTTTTAACTTGTTTTATTATACTACTGACAGGAACTTCGGAATCAGTAATATCAATAATAAAATTATGTGATTGTTTTTCGCAATCTTTAATTACATTATCGACCGCTCTCGTTAAACTTGTTGAATTTTTTAATTCTTTTAAATCCCAATATTCACCATTCCACCAATAATCTGCTGTTTTTACACCATTTGGTATATTTACTCTAGGATTCATATATATTTCTCCACCAAAAGTATTTTCTAGAAAGTTAGCTACTTCTAGTTCTTTTAAAGAATAGTCTAAAACTACATTTTTACTACCATCTACAATATATACTTTATCGTTTGAAATATAAAAATAACTATCTCTTACTTTATGACTATTTGGTTTAGCATTTTCTAACCATTCTTTTGTTACATCAATATATCCTTCCTTTTCTTCTACGATAGTATTCCTCCTCTCAAGAACACAAAAAAGTTGCACCAAAAAGTACAACTTACAACATACAACTATTTTTTATGTATTAAATATATCATAATATAAAATTTAAGTAAACAAAAAAGCGTTTTTATAAACGCTTATTTTTTTAATAATTCCATTGCTTCTCTCATTTGCATGTCATATTTAACCATTTCAATGCCACCAAATGCTTTTAAGAATTCATCCTTTTCCATATCGTATTTCTTAGCTAATTCATCAGCTTGTTTTTCTACTTCTTTTTTAGTTGGATCAATCTTTTCTTGTTTAGCAATTTCTTCTAACATTAATCTATATTTTACTCTCTTTTCAGCTTCTGGTTCCATTTGTTCCATTAAAGCATGTTCATCAGAATGAGTAAATTCATAGAATTGGTCTAATGTTAATCCTTGCATTCTTAATGTTTCTTCATATTGATGAACCATTCTGTGTGCTTCTTCATGAATCATAACATGAGGAATATCTACTTTCACATTTTTGGCAGCTGCTTCTAATAAATCATCAATATATTTATTTTCAGCGTTTTGTTCTTTTTGAGCTTCTAATGTTTTCTTAACTTCTGCTTCTAATGTTTCTTTTGAATTAACACCTTCCATACCTAAATCATCAAAGAAATCTTGATTAAGTTCAGGTACTTTTATTTCTTTAATTTCATTAACTTTTACTTTGAATATAGCTTTCTTACCTTTTAATTCTTCTGCTTGATAATCCTTAGGGAAAGTAACTTCTATATCTTTTTCTTCACCTTTTTTCATACCAATAATTTGATCTTCAAATCCAGGAATAAATGTATTACTTCCAATAGTTAAAGAATAGTTTTCGCCTTTACCACCTGGGAAAGCAACTCCATCTTTAAATCCTTCAAAATCAATAACAGCTATATCACCATTTGCTACAGCACCTTTTTTAACTACATTTTCAGCAAATCTATTTTGCATTTCTTTTATAGTTTTATTTATTTCTTCTTTTGTTACTTTAGTAGAATCTTTCTTAACATTTAAACCAGTATATTTTCCTAATTTAACTTCTGGTTTTAGTGTTAAAGTAAATTCAAAAACAATTTCTTTTTCACTAATATCTTTAATATCAATACTAGGTTCTGCAACTAATTCAACATCTTTAATTTTCTTAAATAATTCATTATAAGCATCATTTAAACTTGCATTAGCTGCATCCATATATAATGATTCTTTTCCATATTTTTTTAAGAATATGTCTTTTGGAACATGTCCTTTTCTAAAACCAGGAATATTCGCATTTTTTAAATTCTTTTCTAAAGCCTTATCAATAGCTTCAGTCCATTTTTTACCTTCAATTTTTATTGTTTCTTTTCTTGTATTTTCCATATTAACCTCCAACAATTATATAGTATATAATAAAATCACTTATTTTTCAATCTTTTTAAGTACAAAATACTTACATTCATAGGCACATTCTTCTTTAATGTACTTATCAATATTATCATAATCATTTATATTGTTAAGCATTTTGTTTTCTTTATTACAAAATCCTTTTAATCTTAGTTTACTATATGCATAGTCACCTAAGATATAATCATAATCTTTGAAATAATCAGTATATAAATTAGTTAAATCTTCTTTATTAAAACCATCTTTATAATTTTTAATTACTTCATATTCTTGTTCTTTTAATACTACTTTCATATTATCACCTATAATCTTTCTTGAATGCACTTGAAATAGATTTATATTTAGATATGCTGGACATTGCATTCCATGTAATATATCCATCTTTTAAACCAGCATTATATAAAGCTTTTATTTGATCACTTACTTGATCTGGGCCATATGTAACATATGGTTCATAGATAGTATCATATGCTTGTATCCATGTTCTTGCTTTAGCAGGGGTTGGAATTTCACTTTGTCTTTGAAAAGCATCACTACCCCACTTAGATAATAATTCATATGGATGTAACCAAACAGCTTCTTTAGAACCATATGCATATTTATTAAAATGATCTGGATATGGCATGGCACTTATAACATCTACAATATTTGATATTGCAGGGAAATACTGCCCATATGCGGTTACATAAGTATTAGCTGATTCTCCAAAAACATCTGCTGAAATATATCCGCCTGCTTCATGTATTTTATCAGTTGCATAAAATAAGAAATTTTGAATAGCTTGTCCTTTAGACTCATTATACTTATTTTTAAAATCATAACTATTATCTTTGCTCCATGTATATGAAGCTTCTGGAAATCTAACATAATCATATTGTATTTCATTAAATCCTATTTCTTCTATTGCTTCAATAGCTAACTTAACATTATATTCCCAAGCATTTCTACTAAAAGCCGATACCCAAGTAGTAGGACTACCATTATTTGATATAGCATCTTCTGGATTATCTTTCGCGAAATGTGAATTATTAAACGCGACTATTCTACCTATAACATAGAAATTATTATTTTTTAATTTATCTATTAATTTTTTATAATCTTCTATGCTTCTTTTAGAAGTTGCATATGCACTAGGACTATATTCTTTGGCTACTTCACTTTGATAAGCCAAATAACCATCATATATATCTACAACAAAAGCATTGATATTAGATTCTTTTGCAATTTCAATATAATCATCTACATTACTTACGGCCGTAGCTGTTAAATATAATGATCTTACTTCTTCTGGCATGACATTATTTTCAAAATTTGCTTTTTCGTATGGATAATAATCTAATTCAGAAGCATATCCACCATATAATTCATAACCAAATTTCCTATCCTTATGAATCAAATATGTGGTATCTTCATCATAATTTTTTAATGCATCTTCTTCATTATTCAAAAGATACTTTGAATATACATATCCTTCTAAGTCTTTATATTTAACTTTATACATAGTAGGTATTCCTTTTACTATGTTATCAAATCCCACTATATTAAGTGCAGCTCCTTTAGGACTAAAACCTAATATATCAGGAGTATCTATATCACTATATATAGTAACAGGTGTCCTGACATACATTATATCTTCTTTAACCACATCTTTATAATTATCAACTAAATTCTCCGGTAATACATAATATTCTTTTTCATTATAACTAATCTTTTTATATTTAGTATCCTCATTTATGAATGTATTATTATATACTAATACTTTAACACCTCTATATAAAATATCTACATCATTATACTCCATATCATATAAAGTAATAATTGGTGAGGAACCTGCAGTATACATATCTATCATGACTAATTTTTTAGGCATATTCTTATATATTAAGTAAGTTATAAAGCCACATCCTATTAATAATAAAAATATTAATAATTTTTTTATAAAATGCCCTTTCCCCATAGTATCACCAATATTATTTTAACATAATATTTAGTTTTCTTCTAGTGGTATAGATACTATTGGAGAACTTTCATTAATACCATTACTATAATATTTTGGTACAGTGCCTTCTATTATTTTAAGCACTACTGGTATTGAATTTTCAACTATAATTGTTTTAGTAGTAAAAGGAAGTAATATTTGTTCTTCTAAAGATATATTTATAGATATTTCGATTAAAGCATTATTTATGCCATAATTAGTTAACTTAGTATCTATGTTAGTAGTTAGGCTCCCACGCATATCTATTTTAACAGGTATCCTAGGGCCAATATTAGAGATGATATTATCTCTTAAAAATAGTCCACTGGGAAGTTTATATATAATACCCCTTCCTAAATCTTCATCACTATAACCAGGTATGCCTGTTAATTTACCATCTTCTAACAGTTTCATGTTTTCCTCTACTTTATCTCCTACTTTAGCAAGTATACTATTAACAACATTAACATTAAAATCAACTGTGTTTATAACTCCATTATCTTCATTAACAATAACTAAACTTTCAATATTTTCTATATCACTTTCATTTATTGCCTTATTAATTATAATATTTATAAATTTCCTAGCTTCAACTTCTGCATAATTCATTAAAGTTGGTGTAACAGTATTACTTATATATCTAAACGCGATAATAATGGATATAAATAAAAGAATTAATGTAATAACTAATTTATCGCCAAAAGAAAGTCTATTTAAAGTATATTTTTTTCTTAATTTTATTCTAGGCATAATACCACCTAATAAATAATATGAAATAAATTAGAATATATTTATATAGGTGATAGTATGGATGAAGAAACTATTAATTATCAAATTGGTTTTTCATTTCTTTCTATCATTGCAGCTATTGTATCCATCGTTTTACTCATCAACAATAAATATAAACTTATATATGATGAAGGTTTTCTAAATGATAAAACTTCTTATAAGATAAATTTATATAATCGTATATTGTTAGTTATAGTTTTTTCTATATTTTTACTTATTAACTATAATAATTATAAAAAAGCAATGGAAAAAGGAGAAGATCCTACATCTTATAAATTACAAGTATATTCATCTATTTTAATTGTTATAGCCACATTAATCTCATTATATGTTGTATACAATTATCAAGGTAGTGATACTCTAGAGAATCCAGAAATATAAAAACACCATTATGGTGTTATTTTCTTTTGTTTATCAAAATTAAATCTTGCAGTTATAGGCTCAAGATATACCTTTTTAGGGAAATATCCTGATATATATTGTTTATTATATTCATTATCTATAACACTAACTAATGTCTCTATTCTACAAGGATCAATAGAGGTATAGTCACTTAATGAAATTATTTCTAATACCTCGTCATATGCAATTTTTTGATAATTTTTATCATTAAAATCATAATAATATGTATCGTTAATATATCTTTCATTAAAATAATATCTTTGTAAACTCTCATCACTTGACATAATTAGATTTATTATTTTATCCTCATAAATACTTTTTCCATAAATATTTTGATATAAAATCTCACATAATCTATCTAGACTTTTTTTATGATTTAAACGTTGTTCTGCATTATCAGGGTCAAAAGATAAATCATCTAAAAATTCTTTATATTCTTCATCAGTTAAATATGGTTTTACTCTTTCCTCTATCATACTAAAATCACCTGTGAATATATAGTTCCATATAGGTTCACTTCCAATAATTTCCATTATTTTCTTAACTGACTTTACTTCCATGCCATAACTTTCCATTTTTGTTTGTGGATAATATTCATACGAAACAATTTCAGCAGTTGCTTCCTTTAACATATTATATTCACATGAATCTTGGCATAAATGTATGAATTCATGAGCTATAACATCTGTATTGTCCTCATCTATACTATCATAGTCTAATATATATAATTTATTAGGTAATAGTAAATTATAATATCCTAATGTATTTTGTCTAGAAAATATCTCATCATTACTAAAAGATTTTATTGTAATATTATCAAACTTATTATGATATGAATATTTCATATAATTAGAACTATTTACTTCTTCTAAGATGTCCTCAAAAAATTCTTCATTATATAAATACTCTTTTTCTTCATCAGTTAATTTAGATGATGAATATATCTTTTCTTTTAAATCATCTACATCGATATCTTCATATTCAATTTTATTAATTATTTTTTTAGATACTTCCCAAGGAAATCCATTATATTTTGATACTATAAGTGCGACTACTAATGAAAATAAAGCAATTTCTTTTTTAATAGGATTTTTCTTTTTTACTATGTTTTCACCTGACTGAGTAATTTTATAAGACTCATTTTCTATCACAGTATCACCCCTTTTGTCACAAAAGCATTAGTTATTATATCACTTTTTTATAAAAAAGCAAAACATCGTTATTTACGATGTTTTAATTCTTTTTTATATTCTTTACAAGTTTTATCTAAAGCTTTAATAATATTTTCTACTTCATCCATAGTTTTTACTCTAACACCTGAAGCCATTGCATGACCTCCACCACCAAAAGAAGCGGCAACAGTGTTAATAACAGGTCCTCTAGATCTAATTGATCCTCTTATTGTATCATTGGCTTTATCATCAGAAAATATTACCCATGCATATATTTCATCAATATAATTAAAATTTGAGACCATATTACTTGCAGTCGATGAATCTACTTCATGTTCCTTTAAAACTTCATCAGTTAACATGATATATCCAAGTCCATTTTCAGTAATATTCATGTGTGTAGCTAGATATCCTTGAAATTGTATTTCTTTAAATGGTCTTAAATATAAATTTTCATACAAACCTGTAAAATTTAAATTTGTTTTCTTAATCAATTTTGACACTAAATCAAATGTTTTAGCAGTAGTATATGAATACATAAATCTATTTGTATCTGATACTAACCCCACATATAAATCCTCAGCTGCTTTGGTATTAATTTTTAATGGAGTATTAAAAGATAATTCCATAATTAATTGAGATGCACTTGACGCTGTATCATCTACCCATTCTATATCACAATAATCATCTACAGTAGGATGATGATCAATTTTAATTTTATATTTAAATCTATCTGGATCTACACCATCTACTCTTTTTCTATCTGGAGTATCTGTGATAATAAGTAAGGCATTATCATACCATGACTCATCAAATTTATCCATTATACCTATAAATTTAAATTTAGATACAGCTGCACCAACACAGTATACTTTTTTATTAGGAAATGTGTTTAATATAATTTCTTTTAAACCAAATTGACTTCCTAAAGCATCTGGATCAGGACCAACATGTCTTGCAATAACAATTGTATCATACTTTTTTATTTCTTTATATATTCTTTTATAAACACTGCTTATCATAGATCTTCCTCTTATCTACTCGCTAATTAGTTCATATGTATCTAAAGCGATCATTAATTCTTCATTTGTAGGAACTACATATACAGGAATTTTTGAATCCTCTGCAGAAATTTTTTGTAATTTACCTCTTACATCATTAGCTTCTTCATCTAATTTAACACCTAAACTAGATACTCTTTTGATAATATCTTTTCTTGTATCAATACTATTTTCACCAAGGCCTGCAGTAAATACAATTACATCAGCACCATATAATTGGTTATTATATTGAGCAATATAGTTAGCAACTCTTTGGTTAAAGATATTGTTAGCTAAGATACATCTTTCATTACCTTCTTTAACACCCTTTTCAATATCTCTAGAATCACTAGATACACCACTTACTCCTAAGAAACCACTATGTTTATTTAAATCTTCAAATACTTCATCATAAGATTTACCAGTTTTCTTAACAATGTAAGGTATTAATGATTCATCTATATCACCAGATCTAGTACCCATCATTAAACCAGCTAATGGACTAAATCCCATTGTTGTATCAACTACTCTACCTTTATCAATCGCACATACTGATGCACCACTACCTAAATGACAAGATATAACTTTAATATCTCTTCTTCCAAATACATCAGCTATAGTTCTATAGATAAATCTATGGCTTGTTCCATGGAAACCATATTTTCTAACACCATATTCAGTATACCATTCATAAGGTACTGGATATATATATTCTTCTGGTGACATTGATTGATGGAATGATGTATCAAATACTGCAACCATTGGAGTTTCTGGCATAGCTTCTTTAAATGCTCTTACGCATGCAAGCATAGGAGGATTATGTAATGGAGCTAAATCATTAAACTCTTCACATTCTTCTAATACTTCATCAGTAATAATTACACTATTCTTAAATTTATCTCCACCATGAACTAATCTATGACCAACACCATCAATTTCATCTAATGATTTAATAATATTATTATCAAATAATTCCTTTTTTAAACATTCTACGGCATCCATATGATTTTTTAGTTCTACTTCATGTTCAGTTTTAACTCCATCAATTTTTACATAATAGAAACTTCCTTCAATTCCTATTCTTTGGAAGTATCCACTTATTAATTCATTTTTTTCTGGAAGTTCGATTACATTAAATTTTAATGATGAACTACCTGCGTTTACTGTTAATATTTTCATAAAATTCCTCTTTCTATAATTCATATTCTATTATTCTTAAATTAGGTATTTCTATCTTACTTAAATCGCCATCTTCAGGTATACCATTTATTATGTAATGTATGCCACGAAGTACAGCTGAATGAGCAACTACCAAAACCTTTGAATCACTATACTTAATTCTTATATCTTCTATAAATTCAGATAATCTTTTTAAGAAATCTTGTACTTTTTCTATATGGTCATCTCCATCTGAAGTATTAGTATAAAAATTCCATCTTTCAATAGTTTTTTTCTCTCCTACTTCTTCCATTTTGACACCTTCAGAAAATCCCCAACTTCTTTCAATTATTCTATCATCTATATTTATAGGATATTTATTATCTGTAATTATTTTAGCTGTATCAATAGCTCTTTTAAGTGGAGATGATATTACCACATCTATATCTAATTCACTAACTAGTTTTTTTATTTTTTTTGCATCTTCTATTCCCTTAGGGCTTAAATCTGCTTCCATTTGTCCTTGAACAATACCATTTTTATTGTTTTCTGTTTCGCCATGTCTAACTAGATACAGTATCATTTTTCTTTTTCTCTTTCATTGTAGGGAATAAGATTACATCTCTTATAGAATCTGATTCTGTAAATAACATACATAATCTATCTATTCCATAACCAATTCCACCTGCTGGTGGCATACCATATTCTAAAGCTTCTATGAAGTCCATATCAATATCATTAGCTTCATCATTACCCAAATCTCTTTCTTTTAATTGAGCTTCAAATCTTTCTAATTGATCAATTGGATCATTTAACTCAGTATATGCATTAGCAAATTCTTTACCACCTATGAATAATTCAAATCTATCAACAAATCTAGGATCTTCTGGATTCTTCTTTGTAAGTGGTGATATTTCTACTGGGTGACCATATAAGAAAGTTGGTTGAATTAGTGTTTCCTCAACATATTTTTCAAAGAATAAATTGATTATATGTCCAATTGTTTTTTCATGTTCTTGTACTTCTATTTGATGATCACTAGCTAATTTTAATGCTTCTTCTAATGTAACATTTTTAAAATCAATTCCAGTAGCAGCTTTTATTGCATCTGTCATAGATACTCTTTTCCATTTACCATCTAAATTGATTTCTTCACCACACCAATTAAAGATGTATCTACCATATACTTTTTCAGCAATATATTTATACATTGCTTCTGTTTGATCCATCATAACTTCTAAATCAGCATATGCCTTATAAGCTTCCATTAATGTGAATTCAGGATTATGTTTAGGATCCATTCCTTCATTTCTAAATACTCTACCTATTTCATAAACTGATTCCATACCACCTACTAATAATCTTTTTAAAGGTAGTTCCAAAGCTATTCTTAAATACATTTGTAACTCTTGTGTATTATGATATGTAATGAATGGTCTAGCTGAAGCACCAGTAAGTAATGTAGTTAATACTGGAGTTTCTACTTCTGTGTATCCCTCATCTTCCATAAAATCCCTAATTGCTTTAATTATTTTAGGTCTTTCAAATGCAACTTTTTTAGCATCTTCATTCATAATTAAATCAACATAACGTCTTCTATATCTTTCTTCAATATCTGTAAGCCCATGGAATTTTTCAGGTAATGGTTTTAATGCTTTTACAAGTGGTGTATATTCTAAACATTTTACTGTTAATTCACCAGTTCTTGTTTTCATTACTTTACCTTTAACTCCAACAATATCTCCAATATCTGCTGATTTAAATAATTCATATGATTCTTCAGGTATATCATTTATAGAAATGTATACTTGCATTTTACCTGTTTTATCTTGAATACTAAAGAATGAAGCCTTACCCATTTTTCTGATAAACATAATTCTACCAGCAATAGTGACAATATCGTTTCTATTTTCAAATTCATCATGTTCTATTTCACTATATTTTTCTTTAATATCAGAAGCAAAACTATCTCTTTCAAATCTATGACCAAATGGATCTAAACCTAATTCTTTTAGCTTCTCTGCTTTTTCTCTTCTTACTGTTTCTTGTTCAGTAAACTCTCTCATAAATTCACCTCTCAACTTATAATATAATACCAAAAAATCAATAAAAATACTAGTGATTTGATGTAATATTATTAATATTTCTACTATTCTTTATCTAGATTATATTTTTAATTTATAAAGTTATTATAATGTATCGTGGTAACTTTATTTGTAAGATAAAATAACTTTATTATTATATGTAAAAAATCAATACTTATCTAGTAGTAAAAATTAGAAATATATGATATAATATAAACTATAAAAGATAGGAGAATAAATATGGAAAACAATGAACAAAGCAATATTAACGAACCTGTTAATAATGTAAATGAAAAAACAGTTTCAGGAGAAAATAATGTAGAAGTTACAACAACACCCGTTGAAACTCCAGTACAACCTGCACCAAGTACACCTGCAGTTGAAACTCCAGTACAACCTGTGCCAAGTACACCTGTAGTTGAAACTCCAGTTACAACACCTTCTACAGAAACAAATCAACAAAAAAAGGAGAATAAAAATAATCCGATATTATTAGTTATAATAATCTTATTAATAGCAATTATAGGGTATTTAGTTTATACAAATTATATTAGTAAAGATAATACAAATCAACCTAATAATAATCCAGCTAATAACCAAGTTAATAATCAAGATAGTAATCAAGATAATAATCAACCAATTAATCAACAAGAACCTAATAACAATTCAAGTAATCAAGAAATCAATAATAAGTCTACAAATCTTAAATTAGCAGATGTAACTATATTAGTTGACAAATATTATGGAAGTTATAAAAATACACCATTGGCAAAAATGTCTTTAGATTCATTAACTGAAGAATATAAAATAGGTATGGCTATTAATAGTATTTCTGAAAGTGAATTTACAACTATAACTCTTGATAAATTAGTAGCAAATGGAATTCAAACATGTGAACCACTTACTAGAAACATGGTTAAATTAGATACTGTGAAAGCAGCATATAAAAATTTATTTAATATAGATATGAATACACTAGCCAAAGCAACTACGAAATATGGAACATATTATGAAATGCATAATATTGATGGAATTGATTATTATATCGACTTAGGTGGCTGCGGTGGTGGAGGCCCTGTTGGTAAATACACATACACTGTAACTGATTTTAATGAAGACAATAATCAATTAACAGTTACATTAAATATAACACTAGTTAACTCAACTGAATTAAAAGAAGTATACGATGATAATACTATATCTAGTGAATTTTCATCACCACTTACATATAAATTAACATTTGAAAAAGAAAATGATAATTATATATTAAAATCATCATATAAAGCATAAAGAACAAGTTAAACTTGTTCTTTTATTTTTACTATATATTCATCTAATAAATTAAATAGTTCTTCTTTTGTTTTCATTTGAAATATCTTTTGTTTTATTCCTACACTACCAGGTAAGCCTTTTACATAATATGCAGCATGAGTCCTCATCTCTAGCATAGCTACTTTTTCACTTTTATTTTTTATAAGTAACTCGGCATGATGTTTAAGCATATCAATTCTTTCTTCTGCCGTTACTTCTCTAGGTTCTATACCTTTTTCTAAATAATCAACACATTCTTTAATTAACCAAGGGTTACCAAGTACTCCTCTACCTATCATAACAGCGTCACATAAAGTTTCATCTATCATTCGTTTAGCGTCATAACAAGATTTAATATCACCATTTCCAATAACAGGAATAGAAACACTATCTTTTACTTTTTTAATAATTGACCAATCAGCAGTACCACTATAACCCTGCGCTCTTGTTCTAGGATGCACTGTTATCGCAGATGCACCAGCATTTTCAGCTATTTTAGCTATTTCTATAGCATTAATACTATCTGCATCCCATCCGCTTCTAATTTTAACTGTTATAGGAATAGGTACAGCATTTACTACTGCTGAAATTATTTCATATACTTTATTTGGGTCTTTTAAAAGTGCACTTCCTGCTTGAGCTCTTAAAGCTACTTTAGGAACTGGACACCCCATATTTATATCAATGATATCTGGTTTCATATTCTCATATATATATTTTGCTGCTACTACAAATGATTCAACATCTGAACCAAATATTTGTTGTGATATAGGTCTTTCATAATCAGTCATATATAACATATCTTTAGTTTTATTACTACCATACATAATTGCCTTATCAGAAACCATCTCAGCTTCAATAAGACCACATCCCATAGATTTTATAATAGTTCTAAAAGCAGAATCGCATACACCTGCCATAGGTGCTAAAACAACTCTATTTTCTATTTCTACATTTCCTATTTTAAACATATTAATTACCTAGCATACTAAAACTAAATATTCTATTGTTTTTATCTACATATATAACTGAATTATTATTATAAATATTAATATATGTTATGTTATCCATAAATTCTTCTAAAATTTCACTTTTAGTGAATTCTAAATTACACTCTACATCTGCATATTCTAAGCATTCCATGTTAGTAATCTTGTTATTGTAAATTCCATTATTTGTAGTTATAAAATTTATATTTTTATTAAATACATTAAATGACTTAATTAATTCATCTTCATATTCTTTAAATACTTCATCACTTATAACAGTATATGAATAACTTCCTTGCGTGAATATAAATTCTCTATTAAATTTTACTTTATATATTTTTCCATCTGTTTTTAAAACATAATATTTATATTGATTCATACCACCATAGTTAGATGCCATGACAACATCATCACCAAATAAATATGCCGGAATTCTACCTGCTGAATCATAGACCTTTAATTCATCATTATCAGCATCATATGTATATACAGTATTATCACTACCAATATAGTAATTATCAACAACTCTAACAATATTAACATCACTAACTAATTTGCAGTTTTGTTCGTTTGAATATTTCATATTAGGATTAATTTTATATAAATGTCCATCATTAATCACTATTTCTGAGTTAAATGTATTTCGAATTTCATTTATCACTTCACACTCAAAATTACCTATTTCTTTAATTGGATTTACTGGTTCTGGAGCATCTTCTTTTAATCCTATAAATACTATAACTAATATTATCAATACAAATAACATTGTCGCACTTATAAAACCTATTAAAAAATATTTTATCTTTTCAGTATCCATAAAACTCACTCCTATTTTACTATCCAACCATTAGGTAACCAACGTTCACCACTTGCCGAATAAGCAACTGGTTCATTATATGCTTTGCCATTAACAGCTAAGACTACAGAAGCACCACCATCTAAATTAGCAGCATTATATGCACCATATCTTTCTAAAATAGATATCATTTCAGACATAGTAGCACCACCTCTAAAGCCATATTTACTACCAGAACCATCAATTGTTAAAAATAACATTATACCATCTTTTCTTTGGGCAATTGCTGTTCTAGGATTAACACCATATCCACCATTTCCTAAAATTTGAGATGATTTACCATTTACAATTAAAAATGGTCCAAAATATACGGCATCCCTTATTCCCATATTAATGGCTTGTTGAGCTGTCATATACCCTAATGTCAAAACATTATCATTAGTTATTCCTATTACTCCAGAAGCTGCACCACCATAATTTTCTATTACCTCACCATTAGAAATAAATATTCCGGCTGCTAAAGCACCATCGCCTTCACCATTTACATCTACAAAAGCACCACCATTTATCGCGACTAAAGCACCTGATTTAGCTGCCATTGTAGATAAATATTCTCCCCTATATCCATAATAAGCACTTTTTGTTGTTGTAACTCTTGATGGATCATATATTACTGTTAAATATGCATGATAACCATTTCCGTCAAATTCAATTATTTTGTACACATCATCAGGATCTCTATTCAGTATTTGTTCTTCATAAATCGAATCATAGATTATATCGTCTGCTTGAGTACCAAAATTTATCAATGAAGTATCAGTTGTCTCGTTTACTACAATCGTTTTATTTGATGAAATTATACTTTCTATTGTATTTTCACTATAAAACACTCTTGCTAAATATCTATGTGATTTTGTTTCCATTGCTGTTGTAACAAAGTAAGTTCTAAAATTATCATTTGGACCATAAACAATAATAAAACATACAATAGCTATTAAATCCATTAAAATTAATAAAATCGTACTTCTTTTCATACTTCACCTACTTTGTTATATAAAAATATAAAAACCTAGTAATATAATATATCATACATGATAATATAAAAATAACACTTATAATTCTAAAAATAACTCCATATACAGCAAAACGATTAGATATCAATGTTTTTCCCATACCACTAGGAACTCTTAATTTAAATAGATCTAGTATAGTCCCAGCAACTGATGTAATATCGCCATGTTTAAGATTAACTTTTTTCGATAACAAGAAAACTCCTTGATTTTCATTTTCTGATACAATTGCCATAATACCAGACATTTCCACAATCTTATCATTCAACTTTATTAAATCTTCTTCTGAATCAAGGTGTGTGATTACCAAATCGTATTTTGTTAAATCTAATTTTAGAATATCATCATCTATTATCTTTTCACCCTTATACTTTTTATTTCTAAAACCATCAAATTCATAGTTATTAATATTACATCTTAGTTGTTTTAAACCTTTATCACTAATACACTTACCTAAAGAAACACATCTAGGTAGGTCATACATATAATGTATCTTATTATATGTAAATATAGTTAATATATTAATATTCTTTAAAGTCTTTGTGGAAAATTTTTTAAAATTCTTAGATGTTAACGCTTGGATTAGTTCTTCATATACATCAATGCTATTATTGAAGAAAATAACTAAATCATTATTATTAACATTTTTATTTTCTAGATTTTCATCAGTATTAATTTTTTTCCCTCTCACAATTGCATCATATATTTTTAAATTATCCTTTATATCTATATCTATAAAATTACATATTTTACCAATACCTACCTTTTCATTCAAAGATTTTAGATCAGTGTTTTTATCTACGAATAAATGCAAATATACTTCTTTTATTCCATTTTCTTCGCATGCTTTTAATATAGCGTATAGATTGTTTTCATCTTTAGCAATATCTCCTATAATATGAATTTTAGATTTTTTTGTTTTGGCATATTCTATAGAACTTAATAGTTTAGTATTAGTATGAAACTTGGAATCCTCTATTTCTTTTTCAATAAAAGATTCTAATGAAACCATATTTTTACCTAAACCAATGCTAGCATAATTAAAGTTTTCATATTTAAGTGGCACTTTTGAATAATGATTAAATTTATCCGAAACTATTTTATTATTAAAAATGCAAAGTACTACAGGTTTCATACTATCACTCCTGATATTATATTTTACCATATAAATGTCAAAAAATATATATAAAATAAAGAAAAAGATAGATTATTCTATCTTATGCAATTTCTACTATTTTGACATCATAAGATCCGCCAGGACTATTAACAGTCTTAGTATCTCCTACTTTACCACCAATAATTGCTTGAGCAATTGGTGATTCATTAGAAATCTTATTGTTAGCTAAATCAACTTCCTTGCTTCCTACAATAGTGTATGTTTCTTTTTCATTATCATCTACATATTCTATTGTTACAGTTACACCAACATTAACTTTATCTTTCTTTATCTTATCAGAAATTACTTCTACATTTTCAATCATAGATTCAAGTTCAGCTATTCTACTTTCACATTCAGCTTGAGCACTTCTAGCAGCATCATATTCAGCATTTTCAGATAAATCTCCTAAAGCTCTTGCTTCTTTTAATGATTGAATAATTTCTGGTCTTTTAACATTTTTTAATTCATCTAACTCAGTTTTAAGTTTTTCTAAACCTTCTGCAGTTAAATATACTTTATTATCATCTTTCATGATTTTCACCTCATCTTTGATTACTTAAAAATAATACAATAATTTTATAGTTTTGTCAACTTATTTTTATACGCATAATATCATTTGGACTCAATTTTCTATCTGTCTTTATTTTTACTATCTCACCTGGATGTCTAACAATATCTATATCATTACCATCTTCATCTATTATTTTATCTATTTTCATACTAAATGTATCTATATTTGGCCCAAAAAATTCAACATTATATCCTTTTTCAAAATAGTTTCTTTCTTCCACTGTTGCATATCCATCTTTATAGTCTATGACAACACCTAAGAAATCTTGATTAGATAATTCTACTCTTCCATTATAGTAACTTGTATTTGCGCCATAATTAGAATCAAAGAACTGTGGTATTGAATCTCTATTAGCTACTCTATTAAGTGTATTTTCTAATTCTTTATTATATTCATAATTTCCATTTAAATAATCGTCTATAGCTTTTCTATATACACTTATAACAGTTGCAAGATAATAAATAGATCTCATTCTTCCTTCTATTTTGAATGATGTAATACCTAAATCTATCATATCCCCTATATATTTTAACATTGATAAATCTTTTGATGAAAAAGTAAATGGCTTTTCTGCTTCTATTTTATTACCAAATTCATCTAACAAGTCAAAATCCCATCTACATATTTGACTACATCCGCCTCTATTAGCATCTCTATTTGTTAAATAATTAGATAATACACATCTACCACTATATCCTGCACACATAGCCCCATGTATAAAACATTCTATATCAATATCAACATTTTTTCTTATCTCTTCTATCTCTTCTTTAGAAGTTTCTCTACCTAAAACTACTCTTTTAACACCTTTATTTTCCCAATACTTAATTGCTTCATAATTAATTGTTGATTGCTGTGTAGATAAATGTACCTCTAAATTAGTTTTATTTAAAGCTATATCTACAATAGTTGGATCACTTACTATTATTGCATCTACCCCAATTTTATCTAGTTCTTTTAAATAATCTTCTACTATTTTTAGCTCTTTATCATGTAATACTATATTAACTGTTACATATATTTTTTTACCATGATCATGTACAAATTTAGTACCCTCTTTTAAATCATCAATAGTAAAATTAATAGCATTCGCGCGAAGTCCTAAAACAGTTCCACCTACATATACAGCATCTGCACCATATAAAATCGCATATTTAAGTCTTTCTAAATCTCCTGCTGGAGATAATAGTTCTACCTTTTTCATTTTACCAATTCCTCTTCATCTAATGTAGGTAGTATCTTTTCGTTATATAGCTTTATTATATCGTTTATATCATAGGTTTTACTTATCATATCATTCTCGTATAAATAAGGTGTTATCTTTTTCTCTGATACAATTTCTAAATCCTTACCAATAAGTGTATTTTTTTCATATAGTACTACTCCACTCATAACATCTATATAACTTATTTCAGTTTCAAAAGGTAATGGTTTTATCGTTTTACAAACTACCAATCTTGTAAATTCTATATCATCTTGTTTAAAAGTTACTATTTTAATATTATCAAGATAATCATAAGTATATGTTCCTTCAATTAACAAGTCACCATTTTCATCTTTAGAATAATTTGTAAAATTTTCATCTTTATGGCAACCTATTAATATAGCACTTCCAAGCGTAATAGCTGCAAGACCTACTTTTAATTTTTTAATATTCATTTTGTCACCTCTTTACTTTGTATATTGTTTCTTGATACAAGAATCCCTCACTCGTATTTGGTATTAGTTTGCTTAACTTTTGGTAACATTTTTCTAAATTATCTTTATCTAGTGTATTAAAAATGTCAACCACTTTTTCTATATCTTCAATTAAAAAACTATTTATAACATAATAATCTAAATCCAAATCAAAATATTCTTTAATAGCGTTTAATACATAGCCTGAATAAGCAACTGTTCCGTTACCTTCTTCTACTAGTGGATACTTAATTCCTTCTTTATACATATAATATATATTTGATACTTTTTCTTTATCAAATGTTTCTAAATAATTATTAACTAAATTCCTTTTAGATGTAAATATAGGAACATATCCAAATATATTAGCAATTAATTTTGCTTTTATGTTTTTCTTTATTTCTATTATCTCATTTTTAGTTATTTCACTAGATAAGTATGCATATTTGCTTCCTTCGTTATACCAATAATTAACTGTACTATAGTTAGTAACTAAATGATCTTGATTCCATACTATATCATTTTTTAAATTTAGTTCTTTTTTATAATTTACTATGCTTATATCATAATACATGATACCCTTAATATTATAATTTTCTAACATAAGTAAAGTATCTTTTAATTTAGGTAAATCACTATTATGCATATTCTTATTTAATGATATAAATATATCTTTATTATTCAATTCTTTTAATATTTTATCAATATCCTTAATATCAATATAGTAATTATAATTTATAGATAAATCTTTGATAGGCAATATAAAACCATCTACTTTATCTTTTAATTTAGTAATATCTTCTATACTATTAGGTACAAGTAATACTCTACTCATGTTATCACCTCAAATCTATTATAACAATATTTTAATATTTTGAAAATTTATTTAATACCATATTTTTTATTAAATTTTTCTATTTGAGTTAATCTTTTAACTGGTTCTTTTTTTACCACTTCTTCTGTTTGATTAACAACTGGTACTCCAATATATGGATACATACTTATTATATTTTTAGTGCCAGGTAGGCATATAATATTAATATAATTTATTTTATTGCCATCACTATCATAACCAATATTATCATAATTAATAATATAGCTATCTAAAAATCCTTGGCAAAAAACAATGTCATCAGTTAATTTATCTTTAATATCATCAAATAACTTATCTGTATCTATAAATAAATCGAATACGGTTTTATGGCCATATAAAACATGTCTTTCAAAAATATGTCTTTTAGCTTCTTCTTCTGAATAATTTGCCAATTGTGAAGTAAAATAGTGATTATATACATTATTTGATACAGGTTTTCCTAGCTCTACATCAATATATAAACTTATTCTTTGCATTTCTAGTTTTTCCATATCAGTCATCTTTGGTTTAGATTTTTTTAAAATGTCATAAATTTCATAAAATCTATCATAATTATGTTTTCTAAATGATATAATTGCGAGTGAATACATTGCTTGATGTTTAAAATCAAAATCATCTGGATTATTAATTACTTTTTCAAAATTTTCTGTAGCAGCATCAAAATTATAGTTAGACATATTTATTTTTCCTAAACCATAATACTTAAGATTTGATTCTTCCAAACTATCAATCATTTTTTCCATACTTTTATAATCACTTAATTTTAAATATGATTTTAATAATATAGCATTTGCTCTTTTAACTTCGGTAATGACATCACAACCTTCTATAACATTTTTGCATATAGCAATTGCTCTAGAAATATCATCAGTTTTATACTTAATTTGACCTAAAAAGGAATATGCTGCCCAATATATAGATGTATTTTTACATTCCATAGCCTTAGTAAAGTATTTAGCTGCAGATTCAAAATCATCTTTGGCATATGCTGCTTGTCCAAGTAAATAATTAATGCTTTGATCTTCTACTTCTTTTTTAAATGTTTCTGTAACACGAATACCAGTATTATTTTCATAAGGTCTTTCTAATTCCTTTTCAATATCCTCATATTTTCCTTCATATAAGGCAATGTAAGCTCTTTGAATATTTAAGTATCTAATATTTAATCCGGGAATCTCTAATATCTCTCTTGCCTTATTATATTCCTTTTTTAAATTATATATTTTAGCTGCTTCAGATCTAGAAATAATCTCTGCAGAATCAGAATATTTAATAACTTTTAAATAGCATTCTAAAGCTGCATCCTTATTTTTTTCTCTTCTTAAGATTCTTGCATATTCTGATAAAGCGAAGAAAAAAGCACTTCCCCCAGTATTATGTTCTATTACTTCATCTAAAATAGCTTTTGCTTCATCATATCGATATAAGTGTGTTAATATCATAGCTTTATATGCCATCATATAATAATCATCAGGATATAATTCTAAATACTCCTCTACTTTAGCTAATGCTTGACTATTTTTTTTATTACTTTTTAAAAACTTTATCTCATGTTTTCTAATATCTTTATCATTTTGCATAAAAACACCCCTTTAAGTAAGGAATATTATACCACAAAATAAAATAAAGTGTTAATTTAATAACACTTTATCTAAGTAGTTTATTTTTTCTTATCATTAATTTTATTTTAGCATTATAATCCTTGTAATTATCTTTTAACTTTTCATCTAATGCAATATCATTTTCCATCTCTATTTCAGATAACATTTCAATAATATCAATATCCATTAATTTATTTAAAAGAGATTGAAACATTTCATCATTCCTAATAAATTCCTGAGTATCTTTTTCTTTTAAATCAAAAGTACCTAATACACTAGAATATATATAAGGACATAAATAATTTGCATTAAATGATTTTTCATAGTCATATAATGGTGCCACTTCTATACCACTTTTTTCCTTAAACATTAAGTTGTGATTAGTTCTATCATACTCCCATGTATACAAATCCCTTATCATAATTTTTTTAATATCATTTAATAATCTATTATACTCATCCTCATTACTACACAAATCTATTAATAATTTAAAGATATCAAAATCTTTAGGATATTTTATTTTATAATCTTTTAATGTTTTATAAGTAGTATTCTTTTCACAAAAATTAGGTGTAACTACACCATATTTATTATCTTTTTTTGCCAATTGATAATGCGCTGAAGGTAAATCAAAATAATTGGATACTTTTTCTCCTAAAAATTGATTTACTATTGATAAACTATCCATTTGTTTATAAAAGCACCATTTACCATTTAATTTATACCAATTATTTATATACATTATTCTAGGAGGTAGATATATTGAACTTTCATTAATACCAGTTTCTCTATTAATTATTTTAGCTAACATATTTAAGTTTTCTTTTTTATAAAATTCTATTTCTTTATCAGTTTTAATATCTATTATTTTACTATCATTTTTTATACTAAAATTCATAATATCACCCCTTTGGCACACAAAAAAACAGTGATATTATATCACTATTTTTTAAAACTTCAAAATTATATTCCTATGTCATGATTAGAAGGACCATTTATACATTTCCCATCTATATCAAATCTAGAACCATGACAAGGACAATCCCATGTTTTTTCTATTTCATTAAATATTAAACGACATCCAAAATGAGGGCATTTATGATTTACTATATGTTTTCTACTATCTCTATATATCATAACATCTTTTCCATCAACTTCATCATAAGTAACTTTTTCATTTTTATCTGCTAAACCATTTACAATTCCTTCAAAACTACTATATGCACATTTAAGGCTACCCGTAACTTGACTTATATTAACTCTTTTAGGATCAAATAATTTAACATATTCATTATCTTTAACTAAAATAATATCTGATAATATTTTAGATGATAACACACTAGTTGCAAGTCCCCATGTATTATAGCCAGTTCCTATTAATAAATTATTTTTTATCTCTCCTATATAAGGTAAACCATCATTAGTTATAATATCTATGTTACTCCATAAATAATTAGGTTTCAGTTTTAAACCATTTAATTTTTTAATGAGTTCTTCAAAATGATGTTTATCCGATACATTGTTACTAGTAGAATGTGAATTACTTAAATATATTAATTTATCTTGATAAGTTCTTATAGAGATAAATGGATTACTATAGCTTATTATTGACACATCGTTACCACTGTATTTAGAAGCACTTAGGTAAGATTTTTCCAAAGTACCCTTAATAGGAAATAAGTACGGTAAATTAAAATAAGGATAATGTAAAGCTAAAATAACATATTTAGATTTAATTTTATATTTATCTGTATAAGATATAAAATAATCTTTCTTCTTTTCTAAGGCTTTAATACTTGTGTTCTCATATATAGGATATTTATTGTTTTTTAATAGTCCATATATAAATTTTAAAGGGTGAAATAAATAAGTATTATCTACTTCTATCATATATTTGCTTTGTACTAATTTGTTGTATGTAGTATTTACCTCTATATTATTCTCTTTTAAGAATAATTCTAAATCTTTTATTTTTTTTATTTCATTAACTTTATTAGTATACAATATACCTTTTACTTTAACTAAATCACAATCAATTTTTTCCTTGTTTATTATATCTACAACCATGTTTATTGCATCTATTTGAGATTTTAAATACTTTGATGCAGTATCATCATTAAAACTTTTCCTTATCTTATCTATTAAATCATTTTGTAAATAATTAAGTTTACCTGTACTATTACCAGTAACGCCATATCCTATTTTATTTTGTTCAACTAACATTACTTTTAAATTACTGTCCTTTAAATGATATAGTGAACTTATTCCTGTTATTCCACCACCTATAATTAAGACATCTACTTCTTTATCTTCATCAAGTGTAGGATATGACTTACTTTCTATATCTTTCCATATACTAATATTTTTCATATTATCACCAATATTAGTATCTCTTGAAATAAAAAAAATATGATAAAAACTAAAATATTCTATTAGCTATACTAAAATTCACTACTTCAAAATAGTTATCTATATAAATATCTTTTTTATTTTCATAATTAATATAATATGCATGTTCCCACATATCAAGTCCTATTAAAGGTATATAATTATGATTGTATGGATTATCCTGATTTAATAGATTCACTATTTCTATATCATTTCCATTCAATACTAAAAAAGTATATCCAGAGCCTTTTATAGATAGAGCTTTTTCTTTAAATTCTTTTTTAAAGTTTTCGTAATTACCATATTTACCATTTAATAGTTTAGTTAACATTTCATTTGGCATTACTTTATTAGGATTCATACTATTAAAATATATTTCGTGATTTATAACACCACCTAAATTAAATAAAATATCTTCCTTATTATTTATATCAAAATTATTTATATGTTTTGCTAGTTCCTCTAAAGAATATCTAAAATCATAATTATTTTTTATTAATAGTTCATTTAACTTATTTAAATAATTTTTTTCATGTTTATTTTTATGTAAGCCTAATGTATGAGTATCTATAAATGGTTCTAATGCATCATATTCATATGGCAATTCTTTTAAAATATACATACTATCACCAATATATTATATGAAAAAACACATACCATTGATATGTGTTTATTTGCTTAAAATAAATCTTTTGTAACTTTCTTCTTCACTATTTTCAAAGTCAACATCTTTAGTTCTAGTTAATTCATAATTAAGATTATATAATACATTATGAACAAACCATTCTAATTTCATCGTTTCTATAGATCTACTCCAAATAGATGGATCATTTTTTTCATATTCTTCTATAATATTTATAATATCTTCCCTAGCGTTTTTATCAGTTATTCTATAAGAATCTAATATTTTAATATTTGAGTCAATACTATCTCTTTCATCTACTACTAAAACATCATTTTCTTCATGCTTAACACTATTTATAAATTCTTCCCTACCTATATATACATAACCATCTCTATAACTAGCAAAGGCATCATCTGTTTCTTTTAATATTTCATATTCCGGTTCATATCTATGTCTATAATTAAACATTCCTATAAATATAGTAATGGCCGTTGCATACATCAAAAAGCCATTCTTTTTTTTAGCCATACTATCACTCCTTTTATATATTATTCATAATCTTCCTGTGCTGCTATATTATAACATTAATATTTTAAAATGCAAAGTAAAACCCCTAATAAAGGGGATTATTAAAATATTACAAACTCTTTATTTTACTTAATATATTGTCTTGTCACTTTTTTCCATAAATTTATCAAATGATTTTATTGTTTCTTCTCTATTTATACATTCTAAATTTAATACATTATCATCATTATTATCATCTTTTAATTTATGTATAAAATCATATATAAAGTCATCCCTGAAACCAATATTTGCTGCATCTTCTTTCGTATTTCCATAATAAACTTTTTTTATATTTGCCCATATTATTGCTGATAAACACATTGGACAAGGATAACAAGAAGTATATAATTCACATCCATTTAAATCATATGAATCTATGTTTTTACAAGCATCTTTAATTGCCATTATTTCTGCATGTGCTGTTGGATCATTATTACTCAAAACATGATTTGACCCTTTACCTATAATCTTGCCATCTTTAACAACGCAGGCACCAAATGGTCCACCTACACCTGTTTTCAAATTTTCATCTGCTAATTCTTTTGCGATTTCCATATACTTATTCATATATTAAACCTCCATATAAATTTTATCTATATCTAATTATACCATAATTTCAATATATTTTTTTATTAATTCCAATATTACTTTCCTTAAATAAAAAAGAACTATAAGTTCTTAAAATACAAAATGGTGGAGCTGAGGGGAATCGCACCCCTGTCCAAAATTACTAAACAAAAGACTTCTACAAGTTTAGTTAACTTAATTATTTCCTTAGAACCAAGAAGTTAACTACCAAGTTTCTAAGTAAGCCTATAAAATTCATCATTATTGCTAGGCTAAATAATGGTATACCCTATTAGTCGAGCCCCATATATAGATCATAGGGAAATCTATAAAGGAGCAGCTTGCTATTATCTTAAGCGAAAGCTAATTGATTTCTGTTTCCAGTTATTTTTATTTTGTACTTAACGCGTACCTTCGACTTGCCATCTAGAGCCACATAATCCTGTCGAACCTGAACAGCCCCGTAAAAACATTATAACACTTTATAAAATAAAGTCAATTTCGTTATTAACAATTTGTTAATTTTTATATTTACACGAACAATATTTCGTGTTACAATTGTCATAGGAGTGAAAGACTGTTAGGTACTACCTCTTATCATATACTATCACCATAGTTATGAGAGGAGGATTGATGCTATGAAGAAAGATAATTACTTTCTAAAACTAGTTATCATATTATTATTAGTAATTTATTTATTAACAATAATGAAAAGTGCCTAATCATCATAGACGACTAGGCGCATAACCTATTTAAGGTAGTAACCTAACGTGGAAAAGTTAAGTAACTCCTTTTTTATTGTATGAAATTTCTTTCATCTATATACATTATAGATTAAACAAATATAATTGTCAACGATTCTTAAAGTTTTTAGCTATATCACGTTTTATATCACGCTCTTTTATAGTTTCTCTTTTATCATACATTTTTTTACCCCTAGCAATACCAAGTTCTACTTTAGCATGATTACCTTTAAAATATACTTTTAAAGGAATTATAGTATATCCTTCTTTTGCTATGGCATCTCTCATTTTATATATTTCTTTTTTATGTAAAAGTAATTTCCTTGTTCTAGTTTCACTATGATTGAATATATTTCCTTGTTCATATTCTTTAATATACATATTTAAGATATAGGCTTCACCATCTTTAATAATGGCATATGAGTCTTTTATATTAGCATTACCATTTCTGATAGATTTAATCTCTGTACCAGTTAAGGCAATACCAGCTTCATATGTATCTGTTATTTCATAATCAAATCTAGCTTTCCTGTTTAGTATTTCCATTGTTATCCTTAACTATTTCAAAATCAATTGTTCTAAGTTCTTTAGAAGCACCAATTACTTTTACTTTGACAATATCTCCAAGGCGATAACCTCTTTTATCGTTTTCACTTCTTATTGCAAACATTTCTTCATCAAAGAAATAATGTTCATTTGTAAATGTATCTAATTTAACTAATCCCTCAATTAAGTTAGGTAATTCAACAAACATCCCAAAACTTGTAACAGTAGATACCATACCTTCAAACACTTCTCCTATATGGTCTTCCATATATTCAGCTTTCTTCATATCATCTACTTCTCTTTCACATTCAATTGCGCATCTTTCACGATATGAAGTATGTTCACCTAACATAACTAAGTGTTCTTTATAATAATCAATCGTATCTCTCGATAAATCATGTTTGAATAAGTATGTTCTTAAAAGTCTATGTACTGTTGTATCTGGATATCTTCTTATTGGAGATGTAAAATGAGTATAACATTTACTAGCTAATCCAAAATGTCCTATATTAACAGGATCATAAATAGCTTTTTGCATGCTTCTTAAAAGTAGGCTAGATAAAATCGTATATTCCTTTTTTTCTTTTAAACCATCTAATATTTTTTGCATAGCTTTTGGTGTTATATTTTTTACTTTGCCATCCACTGTATATCCTAATATATGGATAAATTTTAAGAAATTTTCTATCTTCTCTTCTGATGGTGCACCATGTACACGATATATAAATGGTAAGTCCATATAGAAAATATGACTAGCCACTGTTTCATTCGCGATAACCATGAAATCCTCTATCATGTTTTCACCTTTACCACGATCTCTTAATTTAACATCTATTGCTTTTCCTGTTTCATCTACTATTATTTTTGATTCATCAATTTGAAAATCAATATATCCTCTTTCATCTTTTTCTTTTCTAATTATTTTAGCAAGTTCCCACATTTCTTTTAACTTTGAAGCATATGGTTCATACCCGTCAGGTATTCCTTCATCATTTAAGATACTATTAACTTTTTTATAAGTCATTTGTATTCTAGATCTAATAACACTTTCAAAAATATCATAATCTACTACTTTGCCCTTTTCATTGATAGTCATAACACATGAAATAGCAAGTCTATCAACATTAGGATTTAATGAACATATTCCATTGGATAGTTTATGAGGCAACATTGGTATTACTCTATCTGCAAGATATACAGATGTTCCTCTATCATATGCTTCATCATCTAAATGTGTATTAGGTTTTACATAATAACTAACATCAGCGATATGTACACCTAATTCATATTTACCATCACCTAAAACTTTCAATGAAATGGCATCATCTATATCTTTAGTATCATCACCATCTATTGTAAATATCATTTCATCTCTTAGATCTTTTCTACCTACTTTTTCTTCTTCTGATACAGTATCAGGTATTTTATCTAATTCATGCATTACATCATCACTAAATGTATCTGGCATTTCATATTTAGCAACAATAGATAATATATCTACACCAGGATCATTTTTATGCCCTAATACTCTAATTACTTCGCCTTTATAATTATTATCTTTTAATTTATTTAAAACTTTAACTAATACTTTATGACCAGGCATTGCATTCATTGATTTATCTGCATCGATTTCAATATTTAGTTTAACTTTATCATCATCTAATTTAACATAACGTTTATCTTTGTCCATTATGATTTCTCCAACCATAGGCTTAAATTCGCGTTTCATTATTCTAAATACTCTACCTTCTAAATCAATACCCTTTTTAGAAGTTATTTCAACTATTACCTTATCGCCATGAATTGCACCATTCATATTAGGAGGGGCGATGAAAACATCTTCATCCCCTTCAATATCTACAAATCCAAAACCTTTCTTATTAGCAATCATAGTACCTACTCTTAGATTACTATTGTTAAATAGCATATACTTATCTTGTTTTGTTCTATAGATTTTTAAGTTATCCTCTAGGTCATTCAAATCTTTTAATAAAGCTTTTAAATCATCTACTGAAGATAATCCTAGTGCATCCATAAGTTCATCAACACTATATGGTTTATTTTCATTAGTTAAAAATTCCATTATCTTATCTTGCATAATACCACCTATTCTTATTATACAATAAAAAAAGAACAAAAATATAGTAATATTGCTCTTTTTGTCACTTATTTACTTATTTTTCTTCTAATTTTTCTACTTCGACTTGATTTATTGAATCAAACCTCTTAGCTATTTTCTCACTAGTAGTATGTAATTCTTTAACATCTTTAGATACTGTATCAATATGACTAGATAGTTTATCCCATCTTTCTTTATATCTTAAGAATTCTTCATTTAGTAGTTGCAATTCTTTATGTATAACCTTAGCATATTTATCACGTTCCATATTTTTAACAATAACTTCTATAGTTGTTAACGTAGAAATTAAAGTTGTAGGAGATGTAATCCATACTCTTTTTTTATATGCATATTCTATTATATCAGCATGATATGCATTTATTTCCGCGAATATTGCTTCTGCTGGTAAGAATAAGATTGCTTGATCAGAAGTAACATTTGGAATAATATACTTTGAAGAAATATCATCAATATGTTTTTTCATATCAGCAACAAATGCCTTAGTAGCTTGTTTTCTTATTTCTACTGGTAAATTCCTATCAACCATTCTTTCGTAGTTTTCTAAAGGAAATTTTGAGTCTATACCAATTGTACCTAAAGGTTCTGGTGCGAATAAGGCGCAATCAACAACAGTACCATTTTCAAACGGATATTGCATATGAAATAATTCACTACCTTCACCAAATACATTTGTCATTATGTGATTAAGATTTACCTCGCCAAATGTACCTCTAGTTTTTTTGTCTGTTAATATATTTTGTAATGATATTATATCAGTAGATAATGTATCTATTTTCTTTTGGGCTTCATCTATTTTAGTTAATCTTTCCAATACATTAGTAAATGTTTTATTTGTTTTTTCAAAATTCTCGTCTAATCTTTCATTAACCTTATCATTCATTAACCTAAGTCTTTGATCCATTTTTTCTTTTAAGTCATTAAAATTATCTTGATTATTTTTATATATATCAGATTTAAATTCTCCTAATTCTTTTATAACCTCTGTTTCAACTTTTCCAAGTCTTTCAGTTATATTAGATTCATTTGCATTTTTCATTAAAGAAATAACTGATATAATTAATAATACAACAAGTAGACCTATTATTACATATTCCATACTATCACCATACTAATTATATCATATATTAAAAGAAAGCGAAACTTTTTTCGCCTTATTTTAATTATTTAATATCCAATTTTGATATCCACCTATTACATTAATTACACGATATCCTAAATTACTTAAAAGTTTACATACTTTTAAACTTTGCTCACCACGTTCACAATATATATAATATATTTTATTCCTATCCAAATACTTTAAATAATCTTTTACTAATAATATTTTAGGTATATTAATTGCTCCTGGAATATGGTTATCATTATATTTTTCAATGCTTCTAATATCTATTAAATTAATATTATTAAGATTTTTTAATTCATTAACATTAATTTGATTCATCAAACCACCTATTACATTATATGCATTTAACAAAATATAGTCAATTAATTACAACTTATATTTCATAAATTATTTAATTTATGATAGAATATTAATATAGGAGTGGTAACATGATATGGAAATTATTCGTACTAATTGTCGGATTTGCATTATTAATTAAAGGAGCAGATGTACTTGTAGATGGTTCTTCTAGCATCGCGCTGAACTTAAAAGTACCCAAAGTATTAATTGGACTAACTATTGTTGCATTTGGTACAAGTGCACCAGAATTGGCAGTAAGCATAAGTGCACGCCTAGCTGGTAGTGATGATATGGTCTTAGGTAATGTTATAGGTAGTTCGATTATGAATATAATGCTTATATTAGCGGTTGGCAGTATAATTAGACCAGTAATCATGAAAGATAATACTATTAAGAAAGAACTACCATTACATTTGATTTTGTCTTTATTATTAGTAGTATTAATTATTGATGTTACATTAGATGGCAATGTAATAAATCAAATAACAAGAAGTGATGCTTTAGCGATACTACTATACTTTTCAATTTTTATATATTATTTAGTATCAGTTGCAAAAACACATAGTATATTTCATGAAAAAGCACCTTATGGTGTACTAAAATCAATAGCATTCGTCATAATTGGTTTAGGTGCATTAATATATGGTAGTAATTTAGTAGTTGATAGTGCATCTTATATAGCAAGACAATTGCATATAAGTGATAGAGTAATTGCTCTTACAATTGTTGCGTTTGGAACTTCATTACCTGAATTAGTTACAACAATAACATCTTCTCTAAAAGGTGAACAGGACTTACTTTTAGGAAATTTAATTGGAAGTAATATATTTAATATATGTATAGTATTAGGTTTACCAGTAGCTATTTTCGGTACAATTGAAGCTACAGGGTTCAATTTAATAGATATAATTGCATTTATTCTTTCATCAGTAATATTAATGGTTGTTGCTAAAACAAAAGCTACAGTTTCTAGAAAAGAAGGAATTATTATGTTACTAATATTTGTTATATATTATAGTTTAGTAATATTTTTATAAATAAAAACCTTATCATATGATAAGGTTTTTTTTAATAATAATCATCATTGAAGAAATCATCAAAGAACTCATCTTCGGTAATTTGATGTTTAGCTTCTTCAGAAACTTCATAAGTATCCTTTGTCTCAGGACTATCATTATTTTGAATAGCTTTTTGTAATTCTTCTTCTTGGGCTTTTCTTCTTTCTTCAAAGGCTTTTAATTCTGCTTCTCTTGCTTCGTTTTCAAGTCTAAGTTCTTCAATGCGTTTATTTTCAGCATCTATCTTGGCTTGTTCAATAGCCCTTGCTTCTTCTAACTTAGAAATTCTTGCTTTTTCTTCATCTAATTTCTTTTTCTTTTCTTCTTCTAAACGAATTAATCTTTCTCTTTCTTCTTTTTCTTTAGCAAGTTTTCTCTCTGTTTCTTCTTTTAATCTTTTAAGCTCCTCGTTTTTCTTCTCTTCTTCAGCCATTCTGGCGTCAGCCAAAGCTTGTTTTCTCTTTAATTCTTCTTCTATTCGTTTATTTTCAATTTCTTGTTCTTTTAATTCTGCCTCTTTTGTTTTAGTTTCTTCTTCAGCTTTCTTTGTTTCCTCTTGTTTTTTCTTAATCTCTTCTATCTTAGATGATTCTTTCTTCATAGCTTCTCTTACAGTTGCCTTAATAGAATCCTTTTCTTCAGCTGTTAAACTTCCTGGAACCTTTTCATCTTTAACTTCCTTATTTGTCTCCTTTGGAATTTCAATCTTTTCTTCCTTTGGTTTATCAGGAGCAAGAGTTGGTTTTGGTTTATTTTGTTCAGCAAGTTTTTGATCAATTTTCTTAAAGAAATCATTGATATCCATATTAGGCTTAGCTCCACCAGAACCTGATCCAGCTGGTGCACCTTGGTTACGTCCTGCCATACCAGCTAACATATTGTTGATTTTTTCATCACGTTTAGCGTCTATAAATTTTTTAAGATCAAATAGATGAACTATACCTTTTTCTCTTTGTGGATAATCAGATTTAGGATATGACCTACCCCATAAATGATCTCTTTCCATTTGCCAGTTATACATCATTTTAGTCTTAAACGGCATTGTACGAGTACGTAGAATAATTATTGTTCCCATTGGTAATCTTTGTAAATCTGATACTGTAACTAATGGTGTTGAAGCAGTTTTATCTTTTTCTTTAGATTTTACTTCACCACACATTTTAGATATTTCTTCTAGCGCGGCAAGTTCACTACTAATTAAATAAATGATATTACCGCAGTTACCTTTAATTGTATCTCCATCTTCTTTACCATACACTTGTGATAATTGAGCAAAGTTTTGGATGATAAATGTGAATCTTATTTGTCTTGAACGAGCTGCTGTAACCATTGTTGTAACATCTTTAAGTGGTGGCATGTTTGCAAACTCATCTAGAATAAAGTTTGTTTTATAAGGTAACTTACCACCATTTTCTTGAGCTACATCAATTAATGTTTCATAACATTGTTTTAAGAATATGGTAGCAAGTGAATGGTATGTTTTCTTTTCATCATGAATTACTAAGAAAACTGCAGTCTTCTTTCTACCGATATCTTCCATTTCAAAATCACTTTTAGAAAGCATTTCGGATAAATTTTCTTTAGATGAGAATAATTTAATCTTTTGTTTAAATACTGATAAGATACTTTGTTTAGTATCATTTGGTGCATTAATAGTAGAAGATGCATTCATATAAGCAATACTTTCAGGTCCTTTTAGATTGAAGTATTCCTTAATATAAGTAGAAGGTCCTACTTTATCTTCACCAACTGTAGTCATTAAGTTGATACTATTGATATTTATTTCTTCTTCCTTCGCGTCTTCAAATAGACCCAAACTTAAACCAGTAAAATAATCAGCTGATGTTTTTTCCCAAAATGGATCTTGGTTTTGTGCATTTTGGTCATATAGAATATTAATAGCTAAGTCATCTAATAATTCTGTAGCTTTATCTTTATTACCACTTTTATATAATTGATATGGTAAATTTAATGGGTTCCATGAATTACCATTTTGTGGATTACGGAAATTTAATAGTACAACATTATAACCTTTTTCTCTTAATTCAACGGCATTTCTTTCATATATTTCACCTTTAGGGTCAGTGATAATCATTGATTCACCCTTTTTAGCTAATATTTTAACCATCGGTTGAACGATTATTTCAGTTTTACCTGATCCAGTAGAACCTATAATCAAGTTATGATATTCTCCTGAATCTACCCAAATTGTTTTACCATTATTGATAAGAGGTATACCAGCTTTATCTATTGTTTCAGAACCTGGTAATACTGGGGATAATTGTTTTTGAAATTCTCTTTCTGTTTCCCACCTAGAATAACCTTTTTCTTTTTTAGGAGTAGTACTAAATCCAACACCTTTATCTCTTTCAAAGAAATAAGATGATACTCCCAAAAATGATGCAACTATAACTGCTACAAAACCAAATATAGTAGCTAATAAATAATCCGGTGTAAAGGCCATAATTGGGTTAAATCCCCAAAATGCACCATAGTTTGCAAAATATGATAAATTTAATACAAGTACAGCAACTATATAAAGAGCAACTATACAATATAATATAAATATCATCCATTTTTTTGGATCTGCTGTTAATTTTAATTTCATGTTATTACCTCCTAATAACTACTAACTAATTCAATATATTCACCATCATCTAATCCATATAATGAATATTCATTTCCTAATAATGAAAATTTTTCTTCAGAAATTATAATCTCTAAATTATTATCACCATCAAAATCTATTATAGCAAAAATATTAAAACTTGTCTTATTAATTAAATTATCTGTTTTTGTGATTGTTGATTTAACAATTTTATAATCACCTTCACTATAATAAGCGACAACAGAGAAATAACTACTCTCGTTAGATTCAGAAAACATATTAGAAATTATATAGAAATATTCACTATCACCATCATCATTGGAATCAATTTTTATTTTATCTGATGTGGATAATGCACTATAACCACTGATACCTATTTTTTTTAATATATCAGTAATTTCGGATTTAGATATTTCATATTCTCTATCATATTCATATATTTTAAACTTATTATTAGCTTTATATGCGAGTAAAATATTATCATATAAAACATAATCATTAGTTTCTTTAATATACCATTCCCCATCTATATATCTTAAATCGTGTTTACCTTGATCTTGATCAATATATGGGGCATAAACATGATAGTTTTTTAATTCAATATTGTTACTTCTATCTATATTATTCCATTTCTTATTAGAATACTCCCATCTAACATTTGTGTCAATATAAATATACTTTTTTGATGAAGAATCTATATGTCCTATGCCAAGAGATATTACTAAATATAATAATACCACAAATAATATAATAGCATACTTTTTCATAATATCACCTAACCATTATCTCTAAATACACGTAGACCAACTATAGTTCCTGGTGGATATAGCTTATCATCATCCAAATAAGTTGGTGTTGCACTGACACCTGGATCAGCTATGACAACACGACCATTTTCAATACCTACAACAGCAACAAAGTGTGCCCCATTTTTAACATGTAGTACAACATAATCTCCTGCATTTAATCTTTCACTTACTATAGTAGCTATTTGATTTTTTGTTTTCCCCTTTAAAATGTCACCTGACATTGCATCCACACGTATAAAATTAGGAGCAAGAGATTTCCATGCAGGATTAGCACCGTTAGGAACTGCTAAACTACCACCAGAAGTGAAACCATTATTATCTTTTACAACTTTAGCTAAAACTCCTGGGTCAAATGTATCTTGTGTAATATATGTTCCTGAATTAGCCATTAGAATAGCAATAGAAGTTATATAACATCCTACTTTTCTTATTGAAGAATTTGAGCTACTGCCAAGCCATACTCCACTCCACGCAGCACCAAATTGTTTCCAATTTGTCCCTTTAGTTCCAACAGGTACATCACTTACATAGGCTGGTCCACCACCACCCTCGTCTGTATCAACATAAGCAACCATCGAACCATTAAAATCATAATTAATGATTAAATAGTTATCTTCACCTTGAATACCATAATAATCGTTTCTAGAATTTACTATATCATAAATAGTAGATTTTATAATAAACTTTTTCTCATCATCAGTATATTTCTTCCAAACTGAATTATATACAGTTGGTACATATACTTTTGAAATATAATTGAAAAACATTTCATAATCGTTTATTTTTGTTGTCTCATATTCAGCTGTTGGATATAATGTAACATTATATGGTTGATTTTGTGCATTATATCTTACCTCTGTTCTATTAGGTTGACTTTCACAACCATCTATTTCAGTATGAAGATTAGACATATCATTTAAAATACGATTTAAAACATTTTCATCTATAATAAATTTAGATAGTTCAACTTTATATGATAAATAGTTAGAATTTTGACTACCAAAACTTGCTATATTATCTATAGTCTTAGCCACATTTGCAATTTGTGATAACATACCAAATGGTCCTGCGCCTGATGTAATAATTATTTGTTTAGCGCTATTGATGCTTACATCAGCACCTGCAAGTAAACCATTATAAGCGTATTTATATAATTGAACCACATTATTAGCTTTAATGCTTGAACGTTCACTACTATCAACAAATTCACAACTTACAGATATTTCTTCACCCATCAAACTATATATCATTGTTCCTGCTTCACTTGAAGAGCCTAACATTTCATTTTTCATAGTATAAAAAGAGTGTGAACTTGAAGCATCAATACCAAAATCTTTTTGTAAATCTTGAGGTGTTTCATCAGTACTTTTTTCTCCATCTGCTTCGAAAATATCTGAGCCAAATATTACTTGATTATTAACAGTTGCATATAAAATTCCTTTATCCAAGCCTGGATTATTATTAATATTTCCTTTGACTAAACAGTTTTTACAATCATTAGCAGCTTGATCTATCTTCTTTTGTATTTGCTCTGTATTACTACTAAAGCCATTTAAAGTTAAGAAATTATATGTTTTTTCTCCACCTTCAATTAAATCATTTAAACTTACATTTGCAGCATTTATTGATGCAATTATTAGTATAAGAACAATAAGTCCAATAGCTACATAACCTAATATTGGCCATACGACTGGCGGAATTTTAGAAATAAACTTTATTACTTTAGCTGCTTTCTCAGCTGTTTCAATTTTATTTGCAACATTTGAAGAACCCAATCCATTTTTTAATAAATTAGTTCCTGCTTTAGACGCAAAAGAGGAAAGACCACCTCGGTTATTTCCACTTTGTTTATTTGCTTCGTTTTGTTCTATATTTTCAGAATCAGAAGCATTTTGATTATAATTTGATTGAGCTAAAGCATTACCAGCCATGTTTGCTACTTTTCCTGCTATAGGATGACCTGATGCAGTTAAAGCTTTACCAGCTGCGTCACCTAATTTAGTTGAACTAACTGCAGATGCTTTTGCTTTAGCTTGATCTTGTAATTCTTTATAAGCATTTTTTCCAGTGGTACTATTACCACCTAAATTATTATTATTCATAGTACCACCACCAAACTATTAAATTACTATAGTCCTCCACCAGAACCAAATGAATCTAATTCTTGTTCTGTAACAACTATATTAATTCTCATTCTACGGTTACCACATACAAATAATGCTTCACCTTGGTTATAACGTTTAATACTTTCTTTCTCATTATCATTTAAATCAATTAATTTAGATAAGTCTTCTACAGCTTGTTTCTTTAATCCCATTACTATATAGTAAGCAGCATTATCAAATATTGCTTTACCTTGAGTAATAACCTTTGGATCAGAGAAATCAGTAGGTTGTTGTGTAATAATGATTGTACCAGTATTATATTTTCTAGCACGTCTTTGTACTTGCGCTAAGAAATCCGCACCTAATGTGTTATTCGCACCCATTAAAACATGTGCTTCATCAACCATTAATACTGTATTTTGATTAGGATCTAATGTAAGACCCCACGCGTATTTTAAGATATTGAAGAATAGTGCATTTCTAACATTACTATCAGAATTCATTAACTCTTTAATATTAAATACAATAAATTTTGAATTTGAACTTATTGTTGTATGACCATCAAAATAATATTTCAATTCTTTAACTAATGGTCTTACTTTTATTTCTAGTTTTTCTAAGATATCTCTTTCTTGAGTTCTTTCAGACATAGACATTATTCTACCTCTAATAGTTGCATAGACATCTTTTAATGTTGGATAATCCTTAGATGTAAATTTAGTATAATCTGTATTAAAATCCATACCAAATCTTCTATATGTTTCTTGAGCAATTTCACTAAACATATTAACTACATCATCTTCCATTGATGGATCATAGTATTTAATAAACGCACGTAAAGTTTGTAATGTTCTTGTTAATACTGTATAACCTAAACCTTGTTCTATTTCTTCAGCATCAGCATCCATTACAACTTCAAGTGGATTTATCATACCGAATTCTCCACCTTTACCTAAATCAATGAAGTCACCATCATATAATTTAGTCATTCCTTCAAGTTCACCTTCAGGGTCAATTACAACTAATTGATTATCATTTCTTATATTAGTTCTAAGAAGTAATTTAGCTGCTGTTGATTTACCTGAACCAGATGTACCTAGAATTATTACATTGGCATTATTTCTATTATTTTCTTTCTTAATTTGATATAAGAATTGATTAAATAATATAACACCACCTGAGAAATCGACACCTAGCAAGCAAGATAATCCTGGATCTTTAATACTATCAAAGATGAAAGGATACATTGCCGCGATTGTAGGTGCAGGTATTGGAGTACCAATTCTATCTTCTATATCTTGTTTAGGATAAATAGGTAAAATTGATTTCAATACTTTTTCTTGTTCAAATCTTAAAGGTACAGTTCTAATTTCCATAGCCTCTAAGTAGTTTTTAACTTGCATTTTTTTAGCCATTAATTCATCATCTGTATCAGCAGTAATCATAATATGCATTTGAAAATCATATATCTTTGATTGACTACTTGCTAACATAGATATGAAGTATTCTAATGACTCATAATCTTGTCTTATTCTTTCTTGAATAGTTTTATCAGGTTCATCTTGATATCTTTGCTTTAAATCAGCAATTTCTTTATTTAACATTTTTTGAATAACTGAGAATGGTAATGGTATATGTTTAATTACCATTTTGATACCAGACATACTAGTTAATGATGACAAGAAACCTGGATATATAAATTTAGGATAACTAATAGCAGTTAAAATAGTTGCTCTTTTATCACTAATTATAAATTCAGAAGGTTTAAACTCTAATCCTTTAGGAGCAATTTGACTTCTAATATCCATTAACTCATCACCGTCCCAAATTTAGTAGTTTGTCCACCATTTAAGAAATTATCTAAAATCATTCTTAAATCATCATTAGATACTTGTGTTGCAGATAAACTAGCACCTGCTAAATAATTAATTAGGTTTCTTACTCTCTTTTGAATTGTCTCATCATTTTTTTCCTTAAAAAGAATAAAGTATTCTGTATCAACTACATTGTTATTCATAAACATATTAGCTTTGTTAATATCTTCCATTATTAATTTTCTTTTGCTTGGAGCTTGTGTTGAATTATATAATACTTGTAATTGTGATAGATATAAATTTATATCTACTGGTCTATCAGCTGCAATAGTCCAAAATTCATAATCAATCATATTATACACATTTCTTAGATTATCAATAATAGCATTTTGAGTACCTTGATCTAAGATAAATATATTCTTAGGCATTATTTTAACGCCAGTAACTTTCATACCATTAGTAAGTAATATAACACCATTATTGATAGCTCTTACAGGGATATCATCAACTGTATATTTACTTTTTACTGTCTTTTGATTCATCTAATGCACACCAACCTTTCCAAACATATTGTTGTCTTGTTGTATAGAACTCCCATACATTTGTTAAAACAACTCTCATATTATGGTAATTAGGAACTGGGAGTACTAGAAACCCAGCTACTAATACCGGCAATAACACTATTATAACTGTTAACAATGTATCAGCAGATAAAGTTAACAATAATATTAAAGTTGCACCAATTCCTGAGCCAAATATAATCAAATCTATTGGTTGGAACACACCAAATATTAACATTGATCTTTTTGAATTGGCAGGAATTAAATAATTTCCTCTCATCTATGTTCCTCCTTTTTATTCTATTTATCCATCCATACGACCTGGATCAAATGGTGTCCTAGGATCATTACTATTGCTATTATTATTTCGTGGAGCATTGCTGCTAACACTATTTTGTGCATCTGACATCATTTGAAGAATTTCATCATCACTATAGTTACTAGCTCCTTGACTTGTTGATGGTATAATAACATCACTATGATTCATTCCTACCTCAGCATCACTTAGCATTTCAAACACAGGTTTGTCGTCTGGAGCAGCATTTATCACATTTGTAACTGTAGGATTTCCTGTTTCATTATATTTACGAGTTTTAATAGAATCTTCCAATCTAGCATCATCAGCATATGTTTTTCTCATTGATTCATGTGTTGCTTCTAGTCCTTTTAATGTTTTTGTAGAAGTCTCAGTTGCTCTTTGTAGGTCTGCTATGGAAGTATACGTTTTACCATTTACTTTTACACCTTTGAATGCTTGTCCCATAGCTTGAGCCTGAGTTAATGCAGCTTGGAAGTTCTTATTTCTTTCGCCTTCATTATCAGCATTCATCAAAGAGTTTATGAAATCATTATGCTTATAACCAACTTTGTCATATGCGCTTCTATTTTTACCATCTAATGCTTTAATATTATCAATTCCTGCTCTGTCGCCGCGTTTCCATTGTTGATCCATTTTTCTAAGTTCATTTCTACCTTCTGTTCTACGTTTCAACATATCAGCATGCATAGGCGCTAAATCACTAAGTTTCTTTGCATTACCACCTAAACCAACACTTGAGAAACCATGTTTTAAGCCTTCCCAAGCATTACCACCATTCATTGCAGCATCTACCGCTCCGATACCAGCACCTAAAGCAGCACCAGCTATAGGAACAGAACTCAATTGTTTCATTGGATTTAAATTGAATTTTCCAGATAATTTTAATCCTGTAATATCCTCTATAATTTTAGGTAATTCTTTAGCAAACATCAATGTACCTAAGATTAAGAATATAACAACAAATATTCCTGGTTCTTTGCAATTTGTTGTTGATAAGGCATCACCTGAAAAACTCCAACTACATATTTTCACATCTCTATTCATAATAAATTCTGTTATTATGTATATTGCAAAATCAATACCGGCTAATCTTACAAATAAATCTAGATATGTACTTGTACAAGTATTCAACCACTTTTTGAACATTCCTTGTCCTTTATCGTCGATGTAAGAAACAATTGGAATAGGAGCAATTAATTGTAAAAACGCTAATTTAATTGTACGTGTAGCAATATCTATACAGAACATAAGCAGTACATAAGCAACAAATCCGCCTACTAACGATGATATACCAAATATATAGGTTACAACGAATGTATCACCATTTGTTGTATCAGGTATCCTTGCCATTTTTGTTAAATATGTATAACCACCTGTTGATTGATATGCATTATAGTATGCGTTAGCAGCTGTATCTTGTCCATCTGCTTCCAAAGACCTTTTACACTCTTCACTATATGTTACAGAATCACATCCAGAATATGAACTATCCGGTCTAATAAATCCCGATAATATTTGTGTAGCTATTTTATCACCAACGGTACTTTTGTCACTATTAGTAGCAACACTATAATCACCGCCTGAATTACCAGTTATAAGTCTTCCGATTGTATCATCTTCTAATATTAAGTATTGTAGTGCCATTGCATATCTAAATACAATTGGAACAACTAATATCATAACAAACATTATAACAACATTTTTTATGATACCACCAAAACCATTTTTAGAATCAGTCATCTTATCTGGTTCAATTATGTATTGAACAATTGAAAAAGATAATTTGAACAACATAATAACACCAATAATGGTATAAATTCTTTGACCAAATGATCCTACGCCATCTGAGCCAAATATATTTACTCTAGCTATATCCGTCATTAAATTATATACTTGTATTAATAGCCAATATATTACATTGTCAAAAGCTGAAAATAATACTCTTATGCCGCTTAATATAAAATGCCCAAAACTAGCTAAGACCATAACATCACCCATTCTTCTATATTTTTATTTAATTTCCACCACAATAATTATACCATAAATATAGCGCATTTACAATTAACTTAATATATATTTTATAAGGTTTTTTCTAAAATTTTAAAGATTGATAATGTTTTATTAATTATACTAATTTAAAATATATTCTCTAGATAAAATTCTATCATCAGAAGCATATTTAATTATAAATTCATTATTTTCCCTACATATAATTATTCCTATCGTTTTATCTTGATTTATTGTTTTAATATTTTCATCTATATAATTCATATATACTTGTATTTGACCTATATATTCTTTCTTTAATTCTGTTATTTTTAATTCTACAACTACATAACTATTAAATTTAATATTATATAAAAGTATATCTATATAATTATAACTATTACCTATCTTTATAGGATATTCATTACCTATATACGAAAATCCTTCACCTAATTCTTTTAAAAAATTATCTATATTTTCTAATATAAGTAATTTAAGCACTTTTTCTTTATTCACATTTATATTATTTGGATTGCCAATTATAATAGGATTCTTTATTATATCAGGCAATGTTATATCTTCTTTATTAATTAGTTTCATTTTTGTTTTATCATCTAATCTTTCGTATTCTTTAGATTTGATTCTATCTCTTAAACCTCTTATAGTTAAATTTTGTTGCTCCGTTAAATTAATGTAATAATTCATTTCATTAATGTCTTTTATTGACAACAATTCAAAATAGTGGCTTTGAGTCAATTGGTGCGACATTGTCGCACCTTTTTGAATCATCAAATAGAATTGACGCATTCTCTTTAATAAAGTGGTATTGTACTTCTCCCCAATTTCTTTCATTAACTTTATTGAATATTCTTTAATTAAATGTTCACCATATTTAGATCTAGATTCTCCTCCCTGAGCTTCTATAAGTAATTTCCCCACATTATAACAAGTCATCAAATCTGATCTATTTTTTGAATAATCCTTTACCTTTCTATATGTCTCGTTATTTATTAATTCTTGTTTTATTTCTTCATAATAATTCATAATTCCTCCTTTTCATAAATTTACCTCCTATTTATAACATACGTGAAAACTTTTTAATTTCCTTTTTTTGGAAGATTTTTTAAATTTAGACACAAAAAAAGCAATGATATCATTGCTTATTTACTATATTACTTAGCACCTAATAAACTAGATACGCATGCCATAATGCTTTGGCCATCTTCTCCAGCTACTAAAGTTACAACTAACTTAACAATTGTAAATACAAAGAATACAATTGCTGCAGCTATTAATCTTGAAACGAAAACTTTTTGGTTTTTCTTGATATCGTCTTCCTTTTGAGAGATAACTGCCTTACCTAAATCTAACATACCCATAATAATTAATAGAAGTGGAATACCTATTCTAATAACATTATAAATTAAAGTTGTTAAACCAACTATTTGAGCTGGGACAGTTACATCACCACAAGTTACTTCTTTTGCTAAAACGAAAAACATAAAATTCCTCCTCACTACTTATATAATACTATTATTTTATATGTTTGTCAATTATTTCCTTATTTTATAATATAAGGTTTAGCTTCTGTTCCATCACCTGATATATATGTGTTTTCTCCACTAATATTAAACATAATAGAAGCTCTTACTGTATTATTGGTTCTCTTTTCTTCTACGTATCCATATGAAATCGTAAATGCTTGATATGTATTCTCAGCTACTCCAGTTAAAGTCCATACAGTATACTCATATATATTATAGAAATAATTGTAATTAGCACAGGCGCCATCAAGCACACTTTTACAGTTACTATCAAGACTAACTCTTGCATACTCAATAGGAGTTATTAATCCAACATAATCTTTTACTGTTGAACTACACTCATTTAGACTCATTGATCCATCTTCTAACCCACGTTTTGCAGTACACCAATCATAATTGATAATATATTTTTTTAAACTATCATCATATTTTTCATATGCCTCATCAATAGTCTCTTTAATCCTACTTTTTGCATAATCATTTATTCCTAAACTATCTTGTTTTCTTTCTACATTATATCTATTATCAAATGGATAAGTAACATTTGATGTTGTACTTTCAACTAACTTTATATTGTTATTACTATCTATAGAAACAATTCTATATATCTTATCAGCTAATTTTATATAGTTATTTACATATTCACCTCTATAGTAATATGTACCATTTGATGCATACAAACCATTACCTGAAGTGACTACATTTTCTTTTAATACATCAATTATTTCTCTAGTTTTATACTCACTACAATCTAGTGAAACAATATGTAAGTATTGTCCATTATTGTTTGTAGTTTTAATTTCAGCACTACAACCAGTATTTCTAGTTGATTTATCAAATGATTTCATGTATTTATTTGATATTAATGTTTCGGATGTTATACGAACAGATTCACCATCATTTTTAGGTAATTCTTCTGAATGGTCATTATAATATCTTACAGTTGCTCTTTCAATTAGGTTTACTAATTTATCATTGCTTACCTTAGAGCCCATAATCGCTATGATGATAAAGAATAATACAAGTATTACTACTAGACCACCAATCAACATACCAAACATTTTAAACATTTTTTTATTTTCTTCTGTTAACATCTTCTATCCCCCTATAAACCAAGTAAACCTAAAATACCCTTCTTTTTCTCTGCTTCTTCTGAATCACTTTGTTGAGTAAATCCCATCTTAGTCAACATAGAGTTAAGAATATATATATCTTTTTCTCTATCATCTAATGGTGGTAAATTATAGAATACTTTAAGCCTTGCTTCGTATTCAAAGTCTAATACATCTTTAGCTGTTAATAGACTTTTATTTAAAACGACATGTTTTCCTTTTAAAGTTTCTAATATTTGTGGTTCTACCATCATCATTTTATTAATTCTAATAATAGATGGTTCTATTAAATACAAAATATCATGTACAGCAGACATAGCTGGAGAACTACTATTCATATCAATTAAAATAATGTCAGCATTACTATTTTTAGCTACAACACTACCTATATTAGTAGAAGTTGTTGAAATAAGTGATTTATCTCTAAAATATGTAAAATCGCTTTTATCTACTTCAATTGCTACTACTTTATAGTGCTTTTCTAACATTTTTTTCATCATATATACTAATGTAGTAGCACCTGCTTCTTTAGTAACATTTTTAATACCTATGATTCTAACACCATGTGATGAATCGTAAGCAGTCATACCCATACCACTGCCTGTCCCATCATCTTCATGTTCAATTTGATGATATTGTGCAACATCACGATATGTATTAGGATGATTATATAAATACATTACACCCTCTACATTTTTAGTGAAGTTATAAATACCTATCGAAATAAGCTGTGACAAAAATTCTGGTGATGATACTTCTGGTGAATCATCTAGTAATAAGATTAACTTATCCATATCTAATGATATAGATAATTTTTGTAATGTTTTTATATCAGTATAATCCTTTAATGCAGTTATATCTAATACCATTCTTTGATAGAAAAGGTTTTGATATTTAGATATAATTTCATTAACCTCAAAAACACCTTGTTCACTTTTTATAACATCAATCGTTAAACTTTGCAATAATTCTGCTGATTTATTTGAAATAATAACGTTCATTAGTTCTCATACCACCTTTCTCCATCAAAGTTCCAATATATAATTTGAGAATCACCTTTAACTTGTAAAGTTAAATATTGCCCTATAGCAGGGATATCAAAATGTACATACACAATAATATGATAATATGGACCTCTAGTAGTTACTTTTTCATATATACAATAATCAAATCTACCAGGTCTAATATCATGTACTATCCTCATATCTTCAATTTCTTTGCATTTACGGGTACTATCTGTATTAACAGTATAACCCATCTTTCTTAAATCTTCATATATATCCTTTTCAGCATCGCCATCTTCTTCGTATCCATTATATTTTTCAATAATACCTACTATTTTATTTTTAGCTTTAAACGCTTTTGTATACGCGATTGTGCCTATAATAATCATCATTATCAAAAAAGAGAATACAATAGCAAGTGTCATTAAAAAAGCATTACCTATAGATTCTTTCATTTTTTAATCACACTCCCTTATGTATTCGTAAAACGATATATACGCGTTGTCTTAGCGTATACTGGTACCCTTAGTCTAGTTCCAAACATAGTAAAATCAAATGCCATATATGTAAGTACACCATAGCTATAATGATTATCTACTCTATTGTCGCTTTCTGTATCATCATTGTCAAAAAAATAAATACAATATTGATACATTTGATCATATGAATTTACTAATTGTCCTTCTAACTTATATGATTCTCTTGTAGGAGCACATTTACTAGAATCGCCACGAAGATATCCTACACTACCTAGATCCCTATTAATTTGTTCTATAGCCAAGTCATTATAACCTTCATATTTTTCTAAAGATTTGACTATCAAAGAGGCAGCTTTAAATGCTTTACTATAGCTATAAATACCTATTATAAATACAAAAGCAACAGAAACAAATATAATAATAATATTAATTGTTACTGTTAAACCTATACTTTCTTTCATAAAGCTACCTCCTTAACGCAAAATTAGTTAATTAATAATCTTTACATTCATAATCTATACTACAACTACCATTTGTCCATATACCACCCTCGTTAGTACAACAAGTTTTTTGTTCAATACTTTTCATCATTCTAGTTATGATTGGTGTAGCAATGGCAACAATTGCAGCTATTAAGACAATTGTAACAACTGTCATGTTTGCTTCTCCTGCAGCTTCCTTCATTTTATCACCACCTTACCTCTACATTTTTATTATACCATATTTTTGGTATTGTAAACAATACTATAAATTCATCATGCTCATCATCGCGAATAATAGAATACCTAAGATACCACCACCGGTAACGAATAACATAATCATCGTACGTTTTTCCATGCCATCAAGTCTCTCTTGATATTTTTGTTCACGGCTCTTATTTTGCAAAGTAGAAACAGTTCTTGAGAACATCATTAATTGTTCCTCTTTTCTTTCTTGAGAACCTAAACCAAGTCTATATAAAAGTCTCATCATACGCATAGAATCTCTAACTGGATATTCTTTTGCGAAATCCATATAAGGATCAACAGAAGAATCACCAGCTTCAATTTTTTGAACTAATCTTCTAAGTCCTGGTTTAAATATTTCAGGAGCAGTATCTATGGATCTTGATAATGCTACTGGAACTGTATAATGTTGAATTAATATTTCCAAACTTTTTAAGTAATAAGGTAACATTTGATCTATTTGGTGCAAATTTGCCTTATAATAATTTTTTAAACTTGTATATGAACTTTTGAATACAATATATCCACCAGCTAAAGCTATTAAAGCATATACAAATTTAAAATTTTGTAAGAACAAAAATATTAAAGCAACAATAGTTATTAAACCATTTCTTACTCTTTGGCCATATAGTTTATTAACATCTAAATCGCCTGTTTTATATTTAATACTCAATAAGAATTCATAATCATCTTCTTTTAAGAACATGAAATAAGGTTGAGTTTCATATATGAATTTATTTAAATCAATTCTTTTGTTATACCACATTACAAATAGTATCAATGCAGTAATAATTATAAACATTATTCCTATACTCATTACTCTTCACCTACATTCTCATTATAATATTTTTCACCACTTAGGATGAAGAATGTGTTTAACATTACAACAACATGTAGAAGTATTTGTACTAACACATTTTCTAATAATTTAATATAAGAGTCAACACCTACCATCATTTGAACTAACATTATCATTAAATATAAGACAATACCAAATTGTAAGAATTTTTTGTGGAATGCAGCTCTATCCATTCTATCACGATAAACTCCTTCAACTAATTGGTCAATATCCAATGACATGTTTTCAAGTGGTCCTGATGCATCTTTAGAACCTTCATTTGTTATTTGCAAGAATAATTGGTGCATATTTCTAACCATATAATAATCATACTTATTGTTCATATAAGATAATGATTCATCTATAGAACCATTCTGCATTGCTAAATCTAGCATTACTTTAACATCAGCCTTAACTGGATCTTCTAAAACTCCTGATTCATATACACCTTCAAGTGATTTAACAAATGATTGAGTTGTTGCAAATTCCATTATTGTATTTGTAGTATATACTTGTATTTGTTCAAATAAGAACTCACTATATACTCTCTTACACCTTAAATATGATAAATAAGGAATAGTAGATATAGCGATTATTATATATACTATACATATAATTAAGTTATAAAAATATAAATATGAAATTACACCTGCACCTGCTCCAAAAGCAACTATTTGGACTATATATTGTCTAGGTGTAAAATCTTGGCCTAAATCTTTAACCTTTTCACGGATTACCTTATATGAGAATGGTGCATATTTATCATATATACTTTTACTTTGCCTAACGATAAATTTATATACACCCTCTTTACTGTTTCTTCTATATAATATTAGAAATATTAATATTAAAGTTACAAGTAAAAACGTCGTCAAAGGTGCCATACTATCCCTCCTTACCCATTATTTGTTTGATTCACTACACCTGGCGTTGCCGGTGTTACCGGTGCCACTGGAGTAGGATTTGGTGTTGGAGTTGTTCCAACACTTGGCGTACTCGTAGTTGGAGTACTTGGAGTGCTAACTGGAGTAACTGTTGGAGTTACTGGAGTTGCACTTGTAGTTTGCGCTACTGTAGATGTTTGTGGCGCTACTGGAGTTACTGGTTTTTGAACTGGTGTTGGAGTTGGAACTACTGGTTTTTCAGCAGTCACTGCTTCAGGTTTCTTTTCTTCAGCAGGTTTTTCTTCTCCTGACACTTGAGCTTTTTCAAATTTAGCTCCATTTGGTAACTCTGGTGCCTCATCATCTATAGTATTAGTTTCTTGAATTGGAGGCAAAGTTATACCTTGTGCATCCAAATAATCAATTAAATATTTTGTTGGATTACTTCTAATCATTCTACCATCTGATGTTTTACGATATATCAAATGACTTTTTGGTACATTGTTTTCATCAACATAGAATTCTGAAATATCCGCGATTTCTCTTTTAAATTTCTTTGTTACTTTATCTTGTCTACCTCTTATACATACACCTAATTGAATATATCTATATACAGTTGTTAAGAATTGCGTAACATCTTGACTTGTTTCCATCAAACTGTATAGACGCATAGGAATTGATGCTGATTTATCAGCATGGATTGTTGATAAGATAAAGTGTCCTGATGAAATAGAGTTTCTGACAGCTGTAACAGCTTCAGCACTTCTGACCTCGGATAGTAATATCCATATAGGGTTTTGACGCATACAAGCAACTAATACATCACTATAAGAAGCAATATTATTAGTTTTCAATGTAACTATATCTCTATGAGGAAAAATTCTATCCAAGTGAAGTTCTAGAGTATCCTCTATTGTAATGATTTTTTCATTTTCATTAGTTTTAGAAGCTAAGTATTTAACAAACTCTGTTTTACCAGAACCAGTTTCTCCACAAACTAGAATATTACAATGACCTTGTACACATGTAATTAAGAAATCATGAATATCCTCTGTAATATAATCTTCATTTAATAATTTTTGTTTCTCTAATCTGATTTTTGCTGGTGTCTTACGAATAACGCAGGCAATACCATTTTTAGAGATTGAATCATGTATGAAGTTCATACGTAATTCAGCACTTTCACTATCCAGCATTGGATGAGCCATATTAAATGTCTTACCCATTGCATTTGAACATTGGAAAGCTAATTTTTCCATAAATGCATTGTTTATGTTAGGGTTTTCTACACGATAATTACCTTGAGATAATGTTTTTAAGTGTATTTGACTTTGTGAATATGAAACATCGGTTACATCATCGTTATCTAAATACTCTTGTAATGGCCCAAAATCTAGTTGGGAGAATACATTTTCATTACTTTCTTCCATAAGTCACCTACTCTTCTACAGTAGTATCTTCTTCTTCAGATGGAATAGTTTCCTCTGTAGCCTCATCTAAATCAGAATCAAGTAAGTTAACTGTTCTAGCCTCAATATAATTTTCTAATTCAGCAATATCTACTTGTAAGTCACCTTGAACAGGTACCATACCTCCATGAGGTACTGGGAATAATTCAACTCCCTCACCTTTTAAGTAAACAGCTTTTCTAAGTAAAATATGTATTTTTTCAGGAACACCAAATAGCAAGAATGCAGGTGCTTTAGTATCATTTACATCTTCAAATACATTTTTACCTTGTGAATCCTTTACAGCTAATACTTCAACATTTTCTAATAATCTACCTACCATGATTTGATCATTATCATCTTTAGCTTTCATATAAATATCAATCATATTACCAGGATATATAGAGTTACCATAAGTAGTTTCTATATTAACAGCAAATTGATAAGGAATATCTCCTTCTTTAACATCAGTAAATACTGAATCTGGTAATGCCTCTTTATTAACCAATATACCATTATAGAACATACTACCAGCTGGGATAGTAACGTTTATATTAGTATATTTTCCTATAATATTTGTTGTATTAGTGATTACATCTTCTGATACAGCAATTTTAGGCACTTTAATACGTGATATCATATCACTAGTTATTTCAGTTCTAGGTTGAATAGTTGCCTTAGCTACAGGAACTGAAACAGGGTTAACAGAACTATTAATTTGGCTTTGATATCCCCAATATAATAATCCTAAAATTATGATTACGGCAATAACTGTAACTATATTTTTATTACCTATAAATCTTTTTAATCCAATTAATATATTATTCATATCTTTTTATTCCTTTCTAATATGGTGTTTCCAATATAGCATCAAGTTTATTATCTAATCGAAAACTAACATTTTCACTTTTTAAGAAGTTCATGCCACCAACATGAGTTTTTACTTTCAAACTGACTTTAGGTGGGTATTCATTTACATCATAAATACTTATAGTATATTTTTTGCCTAATGATGCATTTTCAGCAAATCTTCTTAAGAAGTTTTCAACAAATTTTTCTCTATCTATTTGTATTATACCTTTATCACGGTAAGCAATCAAATCAACTGCATCAATCATTGCGCCTTCTGTACATTCCATCATAAGGTTAAAATTGTGTTCGTCAGTTGTTGTTATATCTTGAAAAAAGTATATCAAGAATAAACAAGCTATTCCCATTAAAATGATAAATACACCCCAAAACGATTCTTTCATTTTAACCTCCTTCTAATACCTACAGGCATTCCAATCATTGTCATTACTTTTTCGTGACCAACCATAGCATGTTCCAGTAGCATCTTGGAAATATATTCCATTATTATTACTTGATAAGAATGTACTAGAACAATACTCACCATTTTTACATTCTAGTGTATCATAATCTGCATAATTATATTCTTGTTCTTTATTATAATTTCTAATAGCTCTTATATTATTAGCACCTAATACAAATTCATACATAGGAGTTTTCTTATATACTTCTTCTGTAGTTACACCTCTATTTTTTGTAATAAACGCATATGTTTTAGTAACAAAACTTCCATTTCTATCTATAACATTTCCATTCCAGTTACTACCAGGAGTTCTACCATCTTCGCCATTTTTTTGAACGCCATGTTCACCAGGGAACGGGTTATCTAGTGATATCGGTCTATATATTATGTTAAATCCATGGTTATTAGGATCCAGACCTTCTTCCACTACACCACAGGTGTTAGTCTCACAACATGCATCAGGACATTTTTTAATTAAAACATCAACATAATATTCACATTTATAATCAACACTTGGATTTATTGTAACCTTATTTCTAAAGTCTCCTCTACCTGTTGGTATTGAACTACTACAAGTTCCACTTAATCCACCTTTTGCAAGTTGTGTAAATTTATTACTATCACCAAATAGTTTTACTTGAGCAGAACTATCATAATAGAATGAGTAGTAATATGTATATTTACCTTCATCACTATCAAAACTAATAGGTAAAGTAGGATATCCAAAGTCCTTATATGGTTCAACATATTGAGCTTCACCTTCAGTATTATATGATCTACCATTTTTAGACATATATCTATATGTATCAAATTCTAAAGTATATGTATACTCTTTTTCAGTAATTTGAACAACGTAATCATTTACTGGATAATAGAAGTCTTTTGCTACACACTGTTGATAATTACCTTTACAGTCCCATTTGGATGTAAGGTATTTAGCACCATATGCAGTTTGAGTTGCAGGACTAGATACTTGTTCTTGTAAACTATAATCTTTATAATATGCTGTTTGAGAATTCTTTTTCACATCTTTAGATAGAAGATGTGTAACATCTGAATAGTGTTGTTCACCATACGTAAACGTAAGATCTGGGTCGAAATCATCGTAATCTCTTTGAAAGTTATTACATTGCATTATCCATTTGATATATTGTTCACGCAAATTATACAATCTTCGATATTCTCTTGCAGTCGAATGTTTTTCATTCCATACGCGATTTCTCTCAGGCCAATAATTTGAATGACGCCAAGAGGTACCCTCGTTAGTATCATAATACCTAGATTCTCCAAAATAACCATTTTTTTCGAAAGATGCATAATGATATTTTTTGATATATGTTGGTCCAAGATGATCATCTTTCCATACTTGGCAATTGCTTAAACTAGTTTTATTATCACATGTTTTTTCTTCTTTTCCGTACGTTTCTTCGTTGCGTTTAGAATATCCATCAGAACAAGTAGCAGATATGCCTTCATATTCCCACTGTTCATTTCCATCTTCATCTGTATAACTACGTTTGCAGCCCCATCTATTATTTTGAACCCAGTCTCCGCCTAATCTTGAAGAACATTCTGTTGTTTCGTGATAAGTATCATACATATTTTTTACACAATCATATTCCACATGAGCATTAGTATAGTCATATCCATCACCAGAAGTTTTTGTGCAGTTGAAAGTCGTCATTGTTGCATTTTCCCATTCAGTGCAACTGCATATAGACGTCGATTTAACTTTTTCCCAAGTTTTGCAATCATTTTGTGAATGTCCTAGTTCTTCAGTTTTATATATTTTTTCATCGCTTTGCGCGTCTAGAAATGCTTGAAGTTGTGCTTCTGCATTTTGCCATGCATCATAAGCAACTTTTAATTCTGCATTTACTTTTTCATAATCTTTTTCAAATTGTTTCCAATTAATATTTGCATTTGCTGTAGTACCATCTTTAGAAGCAGTTCTACATGTACTGACACCAGTCATACGACCTGGATCCAATACATATACGCTTTCATCAGTATCAAATTTATAGTCTTCTGCACCTTCTATTGCAATTTTAGTTCCAGAAAGTACAGTAAATGGCCCAGAAAAACTATAATTAACTTCTTCTCTACAAGCTACTGTACAATATGGATTAGAAGAAAATTCATAACTTGCTAATTCATCAACATTATAGAATTTACCAGCATAAGTATCGGAAGGAGCATCATATTGTTTAAATATACAAGCCCATTCCGCAAGAGAACCTCCTATATCCCCAATATCATTAACATATCCTTCTGAAGAAGCATTACAATCTGTTGCAAATTCAGATGTTGGACATATTGAACATGTATTAGGAGGACATGTATTAGTCAAAGGATCATAATTTGGCATTCCAGGTCCACAATCAGGAAGTTTGCCTTCTTCTTCCGGGCAATCTGGTCGTCCTTCGCAACATTTACCTAACCAAAAGTGAGCAGCTGCCCAACCTTCATTTGAGGAAATAACTTTAGCCCTAGTAGGTGTGCCAGATACAACTGATAAACCGGCCGTAGGTTTATCAGTAACTCTTAAATATCGAGCCGCATTTTGAAAGTTTGAAGCCGCAGTTTGATCAGCCATTTTAAACACTTCCGTTACCGTTCCATAATACGCTTGTTCCATACAACTTGTATCAGTATTTTTAAAGAACATCAAAGGTTCAAACAAAACATAATGTCCAAAGAAAGAGTCATTTGAAAAATTAGTTGTGTTATACCCAAGCAAATTTAATAACCAAATCGTTTCAGCTGAAGTTGGTGAAAGCATAGTAGATTCTACATATGCCCTTAGCTTTTCATAGCTACGGCCAGACATACCTTGCCAATATACTAGAGATATGGTCCCGTTAAAATGTGTAGCTAAACCAGCGCCATTAAGTACTTCATTTTTATAATATGTTCCTCCAGAAGTATACCATTTGACAGTACTACTTGTACTTGCCAAACCATCACCTGATTTTCCATCAACTAAGTTAAAAGAAGAATGAGTCCAGCTTAAATCTACAGATTTAGTTCCAGCAACTCTATTACCACTACCATCAACTACAGTAGCTCTAACACCTTGAAAAGATGTATTATAACTTACTCCACCAACTTTAAAGTTTTCATTACCATGTTGACAGCCTGCGTTAACCTTTCCCTTAGTACTATTGCCGTCGCTACCGCTAAAGTTCGCACCTCCAAGACTACAATTATAACCTGCGCATCCACCCGCCTTAACATTAACAGTACCATTAAAGCTTATAGCCATAGCAAGCATTATTAATAGCAATAATATTTTTTTCTTCATAATCTCACCTCCTACAAATCAAATGCATTTCTTTTATTTATAATAAATCTAACTCCGAATGTTATAACTAACACTCCGATAATTATATACAAATAGTTTTCAAATACAAAATTTGATATATAATCAAATATTGTTGATAAACTTAAATCTTTTTGTTTTTGTTTTTCTTCTTCTGCTTCTTTATATTCATTCATTTTCTTTTCAAATTCAGCTCTAGTCATACTTACTTTTTGCCATTTACTACAAATACTATATGATTTACCTTGGCATAAAGGATCATTATAATATTTATTGTAATAAGGCAAATTAACATTTTTGACAATCAAACTTTTTGAAAAGCAATCTTCCTTAGATGTATATATTTCAAATTTTACATTAGAACCTGGTTCATAACCAGTTAATATAATTTCTTTTTCATTATTATAACGATGTTCTATTTTTTTTGCTGTTTCATATATATATAAATCCTCATTCAAATTAGTTAATGTTATATTAAATGTAACTTCACCATTTACTTCTACATAATCATAAGAAGTAGTTACATTGCTAGCTAATTTACGTAATCTTGCTTTTTCAGTATTGCTGCAGAAATCAAAGGCCTTAGCAGATGTAGGTAACAATAATATTATAAATAGTAGTAATATTAACTTATCTTTCATAGCCTAGCCTCCATTATATTATTATATCATACAATTTTCTTTTTGAAAATCATTTTATTATATATTCATATTGTTTATTTCTAATTGTTAATATCAATTTTATATTAGTTGCAGTTTCCATTTCACCAGGGATTGCAATATATAATGTTTTTGATGAATTTGTATATGATGGAGATACCCTAGGTAAATTAGTTACTGTCTTAGTTTTATCTCCTATTGTATATTCTAAAACACCATAAGAATTTATAATATCATATAGAGTATTTAAATTAGATTTTTCATCTAATGTTGCTGTACCCGTTATTTTTAATAAAATTCTATCTGCAGTTGTTTCTAAAGGTGCATATATATATTCATAAGATGCAATAGTTTCTTTTCCGATTGTATAGTTATAATTTATTTTGAACCTTTTAGCAATTTCTGCTTTTGTTATATTTAAAGTGCTGTTTTTTAACACTGTATCACTTAAATTTATATCTTCGCCACTATTTATAGTTACAGGGGATGCAACATTATCAAGCCTAACAGGTTTGATTGGTATAGTTATATATGAAGGAATCAAATCTTTTCCTTTAATTCCGATTGAAGTAATAAATCTAAGTTTCATTTTTCTTTTTACAAAATTATTAGGGATAGTAAACGCTAGGGCTTTGTTTTGAGTTGTTCCAGCAAGTATTTCTTCTGAATCATAAATAGTACCCAAATCATAAACTCCATCTCTATAAGTATTAATATTTCTAAACTTATGATTACCAATGCTCAATTCTACATTTGCTGTTACAAGATTTGTATTCTTTTCTGTATTATTTTTAACTTCAAATGGTATAACGACTACAGTCATATTATCATTTAATCCTGTCAATGTATTACCATTATAGCTTAATCTTGTAGCATAAGCATCAGTCATTTTAAAGGTTAAACCATTAACAGTAAACGCTTGATTCATTTTTTTCCTAGTACCGCCGCCAAAAATAGCACCTAAGATAATTATAATAATTATTAAAGCAGCTAATATGCCAATACCAACATTGATTAAAAATTTATGTTCCTTATAGATATAGCTTAAGTTTCTTGTTCTAAAGTTAAATCCTCTTTTCATTTTATTAGTATCGACATTGACATTAACTTCAAACTCTTCGTTATCTTTTTCTTCTATTTCTAATTCTTCTAAATCTTTACCAAAATCAAATTGTTTAATATCAAAACCAACAGCTCTTACTAAACATTTTATAAGTGGGAATGTCTGCGCTAAGAAAGAGATTGTAATTAAATCTCTAACTAGTTTTATAGTTCGCATATTTAAAACGTTGATTACCATAGAAGTAAATTGTGATTTACCTAATAAAAACATCACAAGTACATAAAAATATATTACAAAAATAATGACATATAACTTATTTGGTTTTTTCTTAATTAACATTATCCAAAACAATAAAACGCATAATGCCATTATTAATAATGTTACAAAGAAAAGCATACCCGGAAATGCAGCAGTTGGTACATTAGGACCAAGAAGAACTAATTCTGAAGTAAAGTATTCATCGTACACTGACATAATATTAAATGTTTTTGACATTACATAAACCATTAAAGCAGTTATAATAACGTGTATTAGTTTGAAATGTTTAATCAGAAAAGCATAAGGCTTTCTAAGTACCATAAGTTCATCCCCTTTACTATCTTTACTATATATAGTATACACTAGAATTGCTAAAAAAAAAAGAGTTGGTTAACATTTTAACCAATTACTTTACTTAATTTACATCCAAAAATATAAATGATATAATTTAAATTAGTAAGGTGAGTAATATGAATAGCATAAAAAAATACAAAGTTGAATTTTTTTCATTTTTGATGCCTTTTATTATATTATGGATATTTTTCATTTGGAATGACTGTTTAGGAAGTAATATAGTTGTCAATTCAGATATGCAAGGGCAATATTGGCCATTATTTCAATATTTAAAAAATTTATTGCATAACTCCGCTACATTTCCATACACCTTTTCCAAAGGGTTAGGTGGATCTATGTATGCAACATTTTTCTATTATTTGTCTAATCCACTTAATTTCTTAGTTTATTTTTTCAATAATATTCCATTTTTCTTCTTACTCACAATTATATTAAAAATATCATTATCCGGTTTAACAATGAGCATATTCTTGAAACACAAGTTTAAAAAGAACGATTTAAGCATCGTCGTATTTTCACTAGCATATGCCCTTTCAACATATAATATTAATTACTATATTAATATCATGTGGTTAGATAGTGTCATAATTGCACCACTACTATTATTAAGTATAGATAATATCATAGAAAAAAAGAAAAATTGGTTATATATATGTTTATTATTTTTATCAATTTATTTAAATTTTTACATGGGATATATCTTAGTTTTGTTTTCTGTCTTATATTTTTTATATTCTTATATAATCAAGTATGGTAATAGTTGGAAAAAAGAATATAAGATAATTATTAATTTTTTTATTATTACTTTATTAACGGGATGTATGACTGCATTTATATTAATTCCATCAGGATTAGAATTATTTCATTCTATGCGAACTATTATAAATATAAAATTTATAAATCTTAACTATTTAAATTATGTCGCACCTTTAATTATAGGGGGAGGCAATTTAACAAGACCACTTAACGCAAATATATTCATGTTTTTTTGCGGAACGATGATGATTCCTTTAGTAATATGTTATTTTACTAGTAGTATACCAAAGTTGCAAAAAATATGTGGAATTATAATGTATACACTCTTTTTATTACCTATAATGTTTCCTAAATTAAATTTGATATGGCATATGTTTTCTAATCCATCATGGTTTAACTATAGATATAGTTTTTTAGCTATTTTATTTACTATAATTATAGCTTATCAAACATATATAAATTGGGAAATTAATAAAAAAGTATTAAAGCTATATTTAACATTGCTTATAATACTAGCATGTTCTTTGGCTTACGCTTCTTATTATGCCCCTGAATATTACGTTTATTTATCTATTCCAAAAATAGTTGTTACTATTATATTCACTATATTAAGTATTGCATTGATAATAAAAAATAAGAAAAATATATTACTCCTATTTTGTATATTGGAGCTAATTATAAATATATCATGGATTGGTATTGAATCTTCATTTTTTACATTAGATTTTTATAACGAAACAATTAACGGTATAGCTGATTTTAAGAATTACTGTGTCAGTGGATATCGATGTGAAATGGGTAAAGATATATATACAGCTGGTGACAACTTATTAGGAAATTATAATGGCACTACTATTTTCTTAACAACTGCAAATGAAAATGCTGCAAATCTTTTTTATGATATTTTCAGTATCAAAGGAAGCCATAATTATTATTCATACATGCCTAATATTGTTTCGGATACTATTGTTGGTATTAAAAGAATTAAATATCCAAATAAAATTGAAGGATATAAAGTTATCAAAGAAGAAAATAATGATTATATTCTAGAAAACCCCTACGCATTAAAATTAGGATATATCGTTTCTAATGATATTAAAGATTTTAAAAGTGAAAATATGGGTATTGCGTATGAGGAAGAATTATTATCGATAATAAGTAACAAAGATATAAAATTTGTAAATAAATTATCTATAGAAAAATTAGATGAATATACTTATAAATTAAATCTAGTTGAAGACTATCCTTACTTATATTTAATGACCAATTCAAGTGTTTATATTAATGATGAACCAGTTAATATTATTTGCACAAATGATGTTGGTTATATAATTGTTCCACCTGAAAAAGGAGAAATAATCTTAAAAACAGAAGAAGTTGAAGATAATTTTGAAGTATATACAATTTTTATTGATGCTTTGGAAGAGTTTACAAAAGATCTTACAAAACTTGATATAATAGAGAATAACGGAAATAAAATTATTGGTAGCATTACTGCTCCAAATAAATCTACTCTTATGTTATCCATTCCTTATGAAAAAGGATGGAACATCTATGTAGATAATAATAAAGTTGAATACTATTCTTTATTAGATTCATTTATTGGAATAGATTTAAGTGAAGGTACCCATAAAATAACTATGGAATATCATGTCCCTGGTTTAAAACTTGGAACAAGTATCAGTGTTTTGAGTTTGCTAGTTTTAATTTATTATGAAAATAGAATTAAACATCTTTTATAACATGAAATCATAATAAATAAAACTTAAATATTGTAACTTTTTATATACAATATTATAAATATGTGATATATTTAATACATAAGAAATATGTCGAAGGAAGTAGTATAAAAGCTACTTCCTTTTTGTTTAGGAGGGATTATATGAATGACATAATATTAAAAGATATAAGTAGTATGATATATGAAGCAAGAAATAAATATGTAATATTAGATAGTGATTTAGCTAAGTTATTTGGAGTGGAGACTAGAGTATTGAATCAAACTGTTAAAAGAAACTGCGAAAAATTTGATAATAATGTATATTTTCGTATAACTGAGAGTGAATATATAAATTTGAAGTTGGTATTGTCGACTTCAAGAGATGACTTGAAATCACAATTTGTGACTTCAAGTTTAGAAAATAATTATGGTGGTTCAAGAAAAGGACATACTGTTTTCACCCGTGAAGGAGTATCTATATTAAGTAGTATTATGAGAAGCGATAGAGTAAAGGAAGTAACAAAAGAAATACTATACGAATTTGATAAGTTAGAGAATGAAAATAGTCTTATAATTAAAGGGCATAACATTAAAAGTATGATATATGAAATTAGAGGGAAGCAAGTTATATTAGATAGTGATTTAGCATATTTATATCAGTGCAAAAATGGTACAAAAGAGATAAATCAAGCTGTAAAAAATAACCTTGATAAATTCCCTTCAAATTATGTTTTTCAGTTAACTAAAGATGAGTGTGAGAGACTTTCAAGGTCAAAAGTTTTGACCTTGAACGAAGGAAGAGGACACAATATTAAATATTTACCTTATGTTTTTACTGAACAAGGTGTAGTTATGTTAGCAACAATTCTCCATACCAAAATAGCTATAGAAACTAGTATAATGATTATTGATGCTTTTGTTGTGATGAAACATTATTTAACTGAACACGGAGATATATATAAATCAATTAATCATCTAAATAACAAAGTTATTGAACATGATGAAAAGATAGATTTATTATTATCTGAATTCAATCCAAAGGAAAGACTTTATCTAGCTGGAAAAACTTTTGAAGCATATTATGACATTATTGATATTTTCAAAAAAGCAAAAAAGGAGCTGATTATTATAGATGGATATGTTGATAGAAGTATGCTAAACTACATTAAAGAAATTAAATCTAATATAATCATTATTACCAAAACAAATAGTAAATTATCTGATTTTGATATTCAAAAATATAATGATGAATACCATAATTTAAGATTAGTATATAACGATAAAATTCATGATAGATATTTTATTATAGATAAAAAAGATATATATCATTGTGGTACTTCTATAAATAAGCTTGAAGATAAATTTATAATAGATACTATACTTAAAGAAATAAAAATAGTTTGACAATATCTACATTTGTGCTAGAATAAAATATTTAAGAGGAGGAAATATTATGATTAATTCAATTATTTCTGATGAAGCAAAACATTCAATCGATTCTATGTTAGAATTAGAAAAATTAATAGACTTAAATAAAAACTTATTTTCTGATAAGGAGTTAGAACAAATTCACCAATGTCTTGAAGAAATGGAAAAAAATGAACAAGTTAAAACTATACCATTTGTGGAAAAAACAAAAAGAAAATAATGCATAAGCATTATTTTTTTATGACTATCTTTTTGATAATTCTACTATCTTTTTCCAAAGTAGTGGTCCCACTACACCATTTATATCAAAATCATAATCGTCTTGCAGTTTTTTAATAGATTTTTCTGTTAATTCGTCAAATACTCCATTAACTCTAACACCTGGAATTGATTTATCAAATTTGCAAATTGCAAGTAAAAATCTTTGTAATCTTCTTACATCATTACCTGTCATACCTCTAGTTAAGAAATAGTCGGGATATAGTTCACTTACATATTCTTGATATTCTGAAGGAAATGATTTTAAGATATTATCATAAGCTCTTTGAAGCACTAACCAATCACTATAAGTGAACACTCCAGTTACTGGTAAATTATATTTTTCTTGGAAAGCTTTTACCATTGTTATAGTATTATCATTATAAATAGAATTTGTTGGTAATCGTGGTATATCCTTATCTAGAAAAGCAAGGGCATCTAAAAAGTAATGTACATATTCTACTTCTATTCCTGTATCACCATAATTAAGCTCATCAGTATATAAAAATGTTGCTTCATCAAGTGATAAACCTTCAGAGTATAAATCAGATAATTTCTTAACACTAGTATAGACATATTTAATTTTATACCATGTTGCTTTATCAACAACTCCAGTTACTGGAAGTCCAAATATTTCTTGAAACTTTCTCACTGCATTTTCTGTTTCTTGATCATAAATTCCTAAAGTAGTTGTAATTCCTGGAATAGCAGGATAATTTTGACTAATTCTTCTTAAATCTCTTTGAATAGCTAAAACAGGGTTACCTGCATTACCTAATCCCACTTCATATCCTGGATAACCACCGGTAGTATCACCTACTGGCGCGTCATATTTAATTGATATATCATTTCCATAATAATATTGTAATATTTGTAATGGTGTTTTACCTTGGTTAGCTAAAGATACACTTCCCCATTGTGATAATCCATCACATGTGGTAACCCTTCCATCACAATACCTAGTGAAATACGGCTGAATTTGGTTTCCTTTAACAACATAGTTATTAAATATTTCACCTACTATATCATTTATGTTTTCATATGTTGATCTATTTTCTATGTAAGTTTGATCATATGATGGTGAAGATGTTATATCAAAACTATATCCCTTACTACGATACCATTCATTATATATACGATTCATAGCAAAAGATATAATTGTATAAATATTGGCAATTAAAGCATTTCTAGGCCATGTTGGATATAGTTCTGATGATGCAACATTAGCAATATAATCTGTAAATGGTACTGTTATATTTCGTGCAGGTTCATCTGGCGCGCCTAAATGGACAGTTATATTATTTGGAACAATAGGATACCTAACTGCCACTATAAACCACCTTCAATACCTGTGTTAGGTACAATACTAATATTTTGTACTACACATATATCTTCATACATATTAACTTTATATACTTGGTCTATATTATCTGGTGCATATGTAACATTAACATCATAAGTAGTACTACTTGGTATATCTAAATCATTTTGATCTAGTGCTGGGGTTGGTAAACTTACTTTCTCGATAACACCTGATGAATCGGTATAACCTTCAAAAAATATAATATTATTATTTTTATATTCTGTACTTATAACTATTTTCACATTACTCATTGGTATAGCTTGATTAGCTGCATATGCCCTTATTCTTAAATATCCATTACTAGGATTTTCAGTTATAAATTCTTTATACAAACTAGAATTAATAAAGTTTTGATCATTTATATTATATGTATTCATAAAACCTCCTTATATAATCAACTTTTGACCTACAGATAATAAATTAGAAGTTAAATTATTCTTTCTTTTTATATCATCTACTGTGGTATTGAACTTTTTAGCTATTGAATATAGACTTTCCCCACTTTTTACTGTATATGTGTTTGTAGTTGATGTACTAGGTATTTTTAAAACTTGACCTATTTGTAAGTTATTATTACTCAAATTATTTATACTTGTTATAGCAGATACTGTCGTATTATATTGCTTAGCAATACTATATAAACTATCACCTTTTTTAACAGTATAATTTGTAGATGGCGTAGATGTAGTCGGTGGTGTATAATCTGGTCCAAAACATTCGTCTTCTACTATATTAGAATCACTAGGTATTCTTATTCTTAAAATTTGACCTATTGTTAAATTATTTCCTTTTATTGAATTATCTTTAACTATCGTTGTTACATCCACATTATTATTTCTAGCAATTGAATATAATGTGTCACCTTTTTTAACGGTATAATTTATATAGTTTGGAAGTGTCATTTCGTCTTCAGGGGTATATGTTTCTGGTATTCTAAGTACTTGACCTATTGATAAACTTGTTGTTTTTAAATTATTTAAATTTTTAATTGCATCGACCGTTGTATTGTATTTTCGAGCTATGCTATATAATGAGTCTCCTTTTTTTACAGTATACATGAACATATTATTAGGATTTGTTCCTGTTTTAGTAGGTATTTTTAAAACTTGACATATTTTTAGTGTATTTGCGTTGACATTATTTAAATTAGCAAGTTCAGTTACGGATACACCAAATTGATTACTTATTCCATATAAAGTATCGCCTGCTTTAACAGTATATGTTTGGTTCATATTTATCCCCTCGATAAAGTATATGAAATTCATCATAAATAGTGACTTTGACATTTAGGCAAAAATATGTATAATATATAGCAAATAAGGGGGATTTATATGTTAAAATCAGGGGTTATAAAAAATGAACAGATTATCAAATTAAAAGATAATGAAATAATTTACTTTTTAACAAATGAACTTGATAGTTTGAACGATGATGAAAAAACAAGCTATGATATGTATAAAAATTCAAAGTTTTATCTAAGTGATGATACTATTATTGAATATTTTGTAAAATTTCATAATTATATAGTCGTTTATAATAATAAAGTTTTTTATGCTAAAGTAGATGATAATTTTGATAGGATAGGATATATCAAAGAAGGTTTTAGTTTGAATAAACTATCTAATATGATTTATAAAGATGGTAAAAACAAAGTGGATAAAAGTGAAATAGACATTAAGATTGAGGAAGATGCGATTATGCATGGTGAAAGTGAAGAAAATGACTTATCATTTTGGTATCCTAAAACTAATAATATAGGTTTCAAATGTCCTAAAACATTAATTACTAAATTTACTGATAATGAGGTTAATTTAATACGATGTAATAATTTTAGAAGTTTAGATAAAGATGATATTTTAGATAGAATCATGAAAGAAAATAGTGAAGTTGATTTGAAAAATGAGTTATTTGTTAGATTAGGTATGGGAAGTAATAAATTTCATTTTGATTCATGTCATTTAACTAACATTGATGAATTATATCCAAAACTATTAAGTATATTGGAAGATATGTATTTTAGGCTTGAATGGCATGATAAAATAAATCTAGTTTTAAGAGAGTTTATTAAAACTAATTATAAAAGGAATACTATCTATGATGGGTTAGCTTTAAATACAGAATTTAGAGTATTCTATGATTTTGATAAAAATGAGGTTTTAGGTATTTATAATTATTGGGATAAAAATACGATGTTAGATAATTTAAAATATCCTGTTGATCTAATAAACTTTGCTGATACAACAGAAGAAATAGAAAAAGATTTTAATAGATTAAGTCCTAGACTAAATGATGAAGTTAATAGTAAAATGCCAAATGCAAATTTAAATGGTAAATGGTCTATTGATTTTATGTATGATGGTAATGAATTTGTATTAATAGATATGGCTCATGCAGAGTGTAGTTATTACTATGATAAAGTATTAAAAAAGCATTGATTAAATAATCAATGTTTTTTAATGATGTATGATTTAAGTTTTTCATTCTCTCTTAATTTCTTTATAGCTTTTTTCTTAATTTTAGATATTTTGTCAGGATTAACTCCTAAATATTCACTTATTTCATTATATGTTAAAACAGTATTTCCTGAAGCGTCAAATAGTAACCCCATAACATTTTTAGCTTCATCGTCTAAATTATTAAGCGCTTCTTTATAATCATACATAAATTCATTTGATGAAATATCTTTGATATAATCAACATCATATGATTCATCTTTCATGCGATAAAATATTTTAGATGGAGGTTCTACTTCTTCTTTATCATAATCAAATGATAATTCTTTTCCTTTTTTAATTGAAAAAACATCCATTTCACATTCTGGAATATCAAATATTATTCTATATGCCTCTCTGTATGATATATGTTCCCATCTAGCTACATATTTTATAATATTTCTTTCTATACATTTTTCTATATAAAATTTAAAAGTAGGTTTTTCATTATGAGTATTATATTTAACAGCGTTCATAAGCGCTTCTAAACATACATAATATATTTTTTCCATAGGAATTTTACCATTAAAAAAATTATACCAATTTCTTGTTTCGTCAAATACTACGCCTAAACAACCTTCAATGACTTTTCTTTGTGATTCTTTACTTAAACGTGTTTTTGAAGGATATGGTATTTTTTCGTGTAACTTACGCTCTTTTTCAATAACATCACAAAGTTCTCGATTTCCAAACATAGCTGCTAATAACCTATCTTCTGCAGAAAACGAAGATTTTGTCTTTTCATAATACTTATCTACTTCTTCAAAGTATTGCTTTAGTGTTGCACCTTCACCACGATAAATTTCTATTATTTCTTCTTCACTTAAGCAAAAAGAATTATTTTTCCAATCTAGTTCTATCATATCTAAGTCAAACATAATAATCCCCCTGTAATAATTGTGCTTATTATAACATAATTTCTTGCATTTTAAAACTCGAAACTTTAAAAGTTCGAGTAAAAATCAATCTGGTGCCGACTGAGGGATTCGAACCTCCGACCTACGCGTTACGAATGCGTTGCTCTACCAGCTAAGCTAAGTCGGCTTATTGGCTACCCCAGTTAGATTCGAACTAACGATCTCAGAGTCAGAGTCTGATGCCTTACCGCTTGGCCATGGGGTAATACATATATATTTTACCACGAAATTATATTTATGTTATATTATTTTGTATTTTAATTAAAATAAGAGAAATATTAATAATGGTGATATTATGGAAATTTATTCTAATAAAACAGACTTAATAATAGAAAAAAACAAAATAAACACTAATAATAATGATGTTGAAACTATAACTTATGAAGATAATGATAAGATATATAAAACTATATATTTTAATGATATTAATAAAGTTAAAAATGTTTTAAAAAATGAATTACTATATTTTTTTAAGGAATTAAATATTAAAAAAGGATCTCATATATTCATTATAGGTATTGGTAATGATAACTATACTGCAGATTCAGTGGGACCTAAAACTTTAAAACATGTTAAAGTAAATTCATTTTTAGAAAATTTTGGAATTAAAAAAGAAGAAACGATAGTATCTTCTTTAGAACCTGGTGTATTAGGAGAAACAGGAATATTAACAGAAAAAATTATTAAAAGTGTATCTAATGAAATTAAACCAGATTTAATCATATTAATTGATTCTTTTGTAAGTAGTAATATTGATTATTTAAATAAAACTATTGAAATAACTAATAGTGGTATTAGTACAGGTACTGGTATCAAAGGTATTAATTCTAATATTGATGAAACTTTGTTAGGTATACCTATTATATCAATTGGTGTTACTACAGCTTTAGAAATAAAATTTTCTAATAAAAATATTAATTATATACCTTATATATTATCGACTAAAGATGTTGATACTTATATAGATAAAATATCTAGAATTATTGGATATTCATTAAATGAAGTTATAAATGGCTTATAGATACTCCAGTATAATAATGTTTTAATATTTGTTCATAATTATATCCTGCTTTTGCCATTCCATTAGCGCCATATTGACTCATACCTACACCATGACCATACCCTCTTGTTGTAAAGATAACTCCAGTATCCGTTTTTTCAATATCAAAATCAGCAGACCTAAGTCCTAATAAATTTCTAAATTCAACACCTTTATATATTTTTCCATTTACTTCAATAGCTGCTATTCTATTACCTGTAGTTTTATTTAGAATATTAAATTCAGTATCTATAGTAACTTCCATTTTAAGTTTAGATGATAATTCACTATATGAAATTGCAACACTTTTAATAAATGAAGGATTACTATCATCATAGGTACTTTCAACACTGACTAAGTATGGATAACTATTGCCCCATACATTTGAAGAATCTTCAGTTCTACCATTACTAGTTGAATGATATAATGCTTCTATATAAGTACCATTATAAGTTAAATACATACCTTTTGTTTTTTCTACAGCATTTTTTACTTTATTATAATAAGTACTATAACTAGATCCCCATATATTTTTTAATTGCTCGATATCTTTATAATTTTGAGTACTTGAAGTATCTGTTAAAGTTCTTCCAGTTGAAATAGATTTTAATGCGTAAGTGCGAGCTACTATAGCTTGGGCTTTTAAAGCTTCTTCATTAAAAGCAGCTGGCATCTCCGCACCTACAACACCTATTATATATTCTTCAAGTTCTAAAGTTATTATACTACCATTACTTCTATGGATTGTAACGTAAGTATTAGTATCTACAATAGGTGTTTTCACCTCTTCTTTTAATTCTTCTACTATAGGTGTTGGTATTACTTGTTTTGTCTCAGTTTTAGAAGTTTCTTTTGTTGGTACTTTTACCTCTATTTTTATATCATCTTTAGTGTCTTTTTCTACCTTTCCTTGAACTTGAACAGTTTCATTAGGTTCTTCTTTTTCTACAGTTTTTATTTCTAGTCCATCTACATTTAAAACAATATCTTGGGTTGGAATTTTACTTGGCATTACCTCTACAATATTATTAGGATTTTCAACTGGTGTTGTATCTATGTTATTATTAAGTGCAATATTGCCTGCAAGCATTCCCCCTACAACTAAAGCAACGGTAGTACCAGTAAAAGCTATTTTATTATCTTCTATAAATTTTTTAACTACTTGTTCTATCTTTTTACCTTGTTCTTTAAAATTAAGTTTTGCAAATTCACTATCTATATCAAGATATAAATATAGTACCTCTTCACCATTTTGTTTTTTTATTTCATAACTAGTAATCATATCATCACCAGTATTAGTCTTTACATTGATTTTAAGATTATACAAAATAAAAACCCTTAAAAGGGTTAATTATCAAATGGTGGAGAATAAGGGACTCGAACCCTTGACCCCCTGCGTGCAGGGCAGGTGCTCTAAGCCAACTGAGCTAATTCCCCAATCAATTGGTACGTATTTGATTATACCATTGCTTTTTAATGTTGTCAATAAGTTTAATAAAAAAAGATATCAAAGATATCTTATTTCTTAGTTTTTTTAACAGCTTCTACTACTTTTTTTCCATCAAGTCCTTCAAACGCTTTTAATACTTCTATTGGAATAGCAAATATTATAGTATTTGATTGATCAGATGATAAATCATTTAATGTAGCTAAAGTTCTTAAATGTAAAGCTCCTGGAGTAGATCCCATAACATTAGCAGCTTTTGCTAAATTATTTGCAGCTTCTACTTCGCCTTCTGCTTTAGTAATAACAGCAGCTTTTTCTCTTTCAGCTTCTGCTACTTTGGCAATAACACGTTTCATTTCTTCTGGTAATGTTATTTCTTTTAGTTCTACATTCTCAACTTTAATTCCCCATGGATCAGTAGCTTCGTCTATTATTTTACAAATTTCAGTAGCTATTTTTTCTCTAGAACTTAATAATTCATCTAATGATACAGAACCAACAGCATTACGCATAGTTGTTTGAGCTAATTGACTAACAGCATATCTAAAGTTTTCAACTTCTAATATAGCCTTAGCTGCGTCAAATACTTTATAATAAATAACAGCGTTAATTCTTACTGATACATTATCACCAGTAATCGCATCTTGTTCAGGAACATCTACAGCTTTAGTTCTTATATCAACCTTTGAATAAGATTGAAAAATTGGTAAAACTATATTCCAACCTGGATTCATAATTCCACTGAACTTACCTAAAGTAAATTTAACTCCTCTCTCATATTGATTAACTTGTTTGATAGAAACTAATATGATAACTACTATTATTCCAATAATAAACCACATAATGATACCTCCTTAATACATATTATACAATATAATTTAAAAAATTGGTGAAAATTTCAATTTTTTTAAGTATTTTTCTTAAAAATGTTATAAAATTATATAGAGAGGAGATTTTTATGGCACAAAAGAAAAAAACAAATAATAAAAAGAATAATAAAGTGGTTAAAAAAAGTGAATTAGAATTAGTCAAAGAATCTTTGCTTAGAGACTACGACGAAGAAAATAAGAACAAGAAAAAAGTTTTAAATGAAACAGATAATAGTAATAACAAAAGAAATATTGTAACTGCATTTATTGTTGGATTATTAATTGGTGTAGGTATTATGGCAATTATTGTTCCTGATAGAATAGCTAAACTTGAAAATGGAGAAGAAATTATAGTTAAAATCAATGATAAAAATATTACTGCAGATGAACTATATACTGATATGAAGGAATACTATACTGTAGATATTTTACTTGATAAAATTGATAACATTATTTTAACTAAAATATATCCAGAAGACAATGATATGAAAACTGAAATAAATAATATAGCTGATTACTATATATCAATGTATGAAACATACTATGGTTATACTGAAGAACAATTTTTAGAAGCAAATAATTTTAAAAATCGTGATGAATTTTTAGATGCTATTGCACTAGATTATCGTAGAAATAAATGTTTAGAAGATTATACAAAAAGTTTAGTTACAGAAAACGAAATAAATAAATATTATAAAGACAGTGTATATGGCGATATAGAAACTAAATATATTAGTGTATCAGGAACAGATGATACATCTAAGTCATTAGCCGAAAGAATTATTAACCGACTTAATAATGGTGAGAGTTATGATGATGTAGTTGAACACTATGGTGATAGAATTACTAGTGAAGACTTAGGATATATTTCATTTGATAATGAACTAGATGACGTTTATATAGATTCATTATTAGCTTTAGAAAATAATAATTATACAACTACTCCTGTAAATACTGATGATGGATATATGATTATACTTAGAGGTGAATCTAAAGATAAACCTAGTCTAGATGACGTTAAAGGTAAAATCATTGATATATTAGCTAAACAAAAGCAAAGTGAAGATAGTACTTTAATATATAAAGCATTAATAGATATTCGAAAAAATAATGGTTTAGAAATTAAAGACACTGATTTATCTAAAAAATATAATGATTATATTAAAACTAATACTTCTAATAACGAATAAAAGACGAATTAATCGTCTTTTTTTAATCCCTTAATTTAGCATCCATCTTAGTTGTAACTGCACTAATTATATTATTTAATACCTCATTAACTTCTTCATCAGAAAGTGTTTTAGTTGGATCTGAGAATGTTAATGTATATGCGATAGATTTCTCATCAGATTTAACATTAACACCTGTATAAACATCAAACACATCTATATTAGTAAGTAATCTACTTCCTGCCTTTTTAATAATTGCCTGTATATCGCCAGATGAGGCATCCTTCTTAACAACAAATGCTAAATCTTTAGTTATTTCTGGATATTTAGATGATTCTTTATATTTAATAGGTTTTATATCTTTAACAATGTGTGATAAAGCTAATTCAGCTACAAAGATATCATCTTTGCTTAATGATGGGTGTACTCTCCCTATAATACCTGCTTTTTGTCTATCAATATATATAGCTGCACTCATACCTGGATGCATATCAGGTAATTCCTCTTTTACAAACTCATATCTATTTTTTAATCCCATATAATCAAGTAAATTTTCAATGATTCCTTTTATTACATAGAAATCTACTTTAATACCATTATTTTGCCATAAATTATTAATATAATTACCTTTCATTAAAATAGCTACTTTAGTATCTTCATTATAATGAATATCATATACTTTACTTATCTCATATAACATAATATCTTCTACTTTACGATATTTATTATATTCATAAGTATTTAAAAGTGATGGCAATATACTAGTTCTAACAATTGATTTATCTACACTCATTGGATTAGGTAAAACAATATTTTCCATATTATCATATCTAAATAATTTAGCCATAGTAGGAGATGTTAAAGTATAATTCTTTGTTTCATTTAATCCTAGACTTCTAAGTCTTTTAGATATCATCTTAGTATATTTATTATTTCCTATATAGCCACCCCTTTTAATAGTTGTTTTAGGTAGTGTAGATACTAAGTTTTGATAACCATATAATCTGCCTATTTCTTCAGCTATATCATTAACATTAGATTCGATATCAAGTCTTCTATTAGGTACTGTAACAATAAACTTATCTTTATCTATTTCATATTTAAAATCTAATCTATCTAGTTCTTTTTCCATATCTTCTAATGAAATATTAATACCTAACATTTTGTTTATATCATCTGGATAAAAACTTACTACTTTAGGTGTTTTATCTACTTTGTCATGTTTTATAGTACCTGATAACACTTTCGCATCCGCATATTTTTCAAGTAAGTGGCAGGCTCTTTCTATAGCTTTCTCTGTATATTCATAGTTTAGACCTTTACCATATCTAATAGATGCTTCACTTTTTAGATTTAAATTAGAAGCTGTATATCTAATACTTACTGCATCAAATATTGCTGATTCTATTAATATAGTTTTAGTGTTTTCATCTACTTCTGTATTTTCCCCACCCATAACACCAGCTATACAAACTGGTTTCTTACCGTCTGTAATAACTATATCATTATGTGTTAATACTCTGTCTTTGCTATCTAGTGTAGTTATCTTTTCACCATCTTTGGCATCTCTAACTAAAATATTATCTCCTAATTTATCTTTATCAAAAAAGTGCATTGGTTGACCATATTCTAACATAACATAATTAGATATATCTACTACATTATTAATTGGTCTCATGCCAGCAGCAATCAACCTCTTTTTAATAAACTCTGGAGATTCACCAATTTTTACATCCTTAACCATTTTAGCAAGATAGTATGGACATTTTTTAGTGTCAACTTTTAACGTAAAATAGTCTTTTATATTTTCCTTTATAGGATTTGTGCTATCTTGCGGTAATGTTACCTTTTTATTAATAATTGAACCTATTTCATAAGCAAAACCTATATGATAATAGCAATCATTATTTCTATGTTTATGAACATCTAAATCATATAAAGTATCATCTAAGCCTAAATATTTAATTGGATCTTCCCCTACTTTAGCATCATCATCTAATTCATGTATGCCTTTATTATAGTTTTCTTCTGTTTTTTCTTCTAATCCTAGTTCAAATAGCGCACATATCATACCATTTGATTCTTCACCACGAATTTTACCAACTTTTATTTCGAAATCACCTGGTAAAACTGCACCTGGTAGGGCAACAATAACTTTTAACCCTTTTTTAACATTAGAGGCTCCACATACAATTTGAATAACTTCTTCACCAACATTAACCTTACAAACATGCAAATGATCACTATTAGGATGGTCTATACATTCAACTACTTCACCTATAGTTAAATGATCTATATGATTAGTTATTACTTTTTCTACATTAATACCAGCTTTAGTTACTTTTACAGCTAATTCTTTTGGATCTTCTGATGCAATATCAATATAGTCCTTTACCCATTCTAAACTTATCATTAGTCTTGCTCCCTTCTATCAAATGTTTTTGCTTCTCTTAAATCAGTATTATAAAATGTCCTGATATCATCAATACCATATTTAAGCATTGCAAGACGTTCTGCACCAAAACCAAAAGCAAATCCTGTCCAAATGCTTGGATCATATCCACAATCTCTTAATACATTAGGATGAACTATACCTGCTCCAGCTACAGTAATCCAACCAGTATTTTTACATAGTGAACAACCTTTACCCTTACATGCAAAACAACTAATATCTGTTTCTACAGAAGGTTCTGTAAATTGGTAATAACTTGGTCTGAATCTAGTTTCGATGGAATCGCCAAATACTGATTTTAAAATAACATCAAAGGTTCCCTTTAAATCAGATAAACTCACTTCTTTATCTACTAATAATCCCTCTATTTGCATAAATTGGTGTGAATGTGTCGCGTCATCATTATCTCTTCTATATGTCTTACCTGGGCATATAATTCTAATTGGTTTTTCACCTTTTGCTTCTAACATTGTTCTAGCTTGAACAGGTGATGTTTGACTTCTAAGTAAGATATTTTCATCTTCTATATAGAAGGTATCTTGAGCGTCTCTTGCGGGATGTCCTTTAGGTATATTCAATAATTCAAAATTATATTTATCCTCTTCTATTTCTGGACCATCTACTACATCATATCCCATAGACATACAAACACTCTCTATTTCTTCTACTAATTTTTCTAGTATGTTAGGTGTTCCTTCTTCTATTTTATAAGAAGGTAGACTTATATCAATAGTTTCATTTGCTAATTTTTGATTTAATAGTTCTTCATTTAGTTTTTCTTCTAATTTATTAATAGTTTCATTTGCATAATTCCTTATTTCATTAGATAACCTACCAACTTCTTTTCTTTCTTCCACTGATAAATCTTTCATATTAGAAGTAAGTTCTGTAATAAAACCTTTTTTACCTAAGTATTTTACTTTAACATCATTAAGTTCTTTTAATGTAGTTACTGCATCTAATACTGAATCTAATCTTTCTTTTATTTCTTCAATTTTTTCTTTCATATTTACCTCCTAAAAAATAAAAAGATATCCATAACATAAGGACGAATTACCGCGGTACCACCTTATTTCATAGATATCTATGCTCTCTATCTTAACGCGATTAACGGGATTATTCCAGCTCATATATTGAAATTCACTATATAATATCTTAAATAACTTCCACCATCGTTATTCTCTCTCTTAAGTGTCATATATAGCTACTTTATATAATCATTGCCATTACATAAGATATTAACATTATTTTAAGTTATTGTCAATTATTTAAGCTTAAAATCTCTGTTAATATTATTTTTGTTTCTAATTCTTCGTTGCCTCTTCTATATTTTATAGTTATCTCATCATTTATATCATATTTATATAGTAAATATCTAAAATGAGGAGCAGTTTTTACTTTATTATTGCCTATATAAGTAATAACATCACCTTTTTTTAACCCAGCGTTTGAAGCAGGTGAGTTATTAGAGACACTGATAACAACTGCGCCTTCACTTATATTAGGTATATTAATATTTTGTTCTCGAAGTAAATAACTACCTACATCAGTTAGTGATACTCCAATACTAGGTCTATTAATTATACCATTTTCTTCTATTTTAGTTGCAATTGACATAGCCTGTTCAATGGGAATTGCAAAACCCATACCTTCAGTATCATCACCAGCTATTTTAAGTGAATTTATGCCAATTACTTCACCATCTACATTACATAAAGGGCCACCACTATTTCCTTCATTAATAGCTGCATCTGTTTGTAATACATCCATAAGTATTTCGCCTACTGATATTCTTACAGTTATCGTTCTATCTTTACCAGATAATATCCCTTTTGTGACAGTTCCTTGATAATCAATGCCTAAAGGAGAACCTACTGTAAAAACATTATCACCAAGTGACATATTTGTACTGTTACCTATAATTGCAATTTGTTTAACATAATTACTATCAATGCTTAAAACAGCTACATCCGAATATATATCACTACCAACTATATTTGCTTCCACTAATTCTCCACTAGAAAGTAATAATTTTATTGTATCAGCTTTATCTATTACATGATGATTAGTAATTACAAATGCATGGTCATCTTCCTTTTTATATACAAAGCCTGTACCTGTTGCTACTAACTTATCTTTTTGATAGTTTTCTACTAATAATACAGCATCATATATTTTATCTATGGGACCTTTTAAAGAACCTGTATCACTATAATTAACTTCATTAGTAATATGTTTTTCTTTAGTATTATATAAACATAATGTACCAATAACTCCTAGAAAAAAAGCTAATATAACTATTAATATATATGTTATTTTTTTCATTATAAATCTATTATATCTTTCCAATTATTTGGAAAACCTATCTTATTTAATATGCTTTCTAATGGTACAACATCTATATGTTGATCTAATATATCAATTTCATAACCAATTTCATATGTAAGACTTCTAAATTCTTTATCAGTAAGTAATGCCTTAAGCATTATCATAAGTGCGAATAAGTCATTTTTTCCATATATATATCCACCATCGTCTTTTTCAATATTTAGAGCAGAATGAATATAGCAATCTGGAATAACCTTTTGAGTTCTATAATCATACAAAATTTCTTCGTGGGCACATAAATTTCTAAAATTGGCAATTAACGATAAATAAATCCCTAATGTTTCTGTATCTAACCCATATTTTTCAGCTATTACTTTTTGGTCATCATATCTTAATATTGCATATAATTCTGATACAATACCAAAGGATAATACTTTAACTAAAATCCACATAGGTATGTAACCATATTTATTTATATAATGCACTGTTGCAGTATGTTTATCTCCATTAACTCTAATTTGTCTTTTCATCTTATTTAATACATCATTTATTTGCCTTTTTCTTAGAGGATCTTGATTAAAGTTATTTGGATTTAAGTAGTCTTTTTCTTTATAACCATAGTTCTTAGATAATTGATAACTTATTATTGATTTTATGTTATTTTCAACGACCAATAAATATCTAAAATAAATATTTCTTATTCTGCGGTCAAAAATAAATGCAGAATATAATTCATCAAAAGTAGTTCCGTCTAAAAATAAATCATTACCTTTTTCTTTAGAAAATAAATGTCTATAACCATTTATAAAAAAGTAATTTTCTCTAAGCAAAATATTTCTAGCTTCTTCTTCATCTTTGATAACTAAACCACGATCTTTCAATATAACAATTTGCTCATCTAAAGTTTTAAATACTTTATTTGCCATATTATCACCATATCAATTATAACATATTATATGTTTTAATTAAAGAAAAAAGATGAATTAATTTTCATCTTCATCCATTAGGTCTAAATGCTCAAGTATAAACTTAGCCATACTATCATCTTCAACTATTTTAATATAAGTTTGTTCACCATCTTTTACTTCTTCAAATAGATAGAAGTCTTCTTTTACATCTGTTTCTTCTGCATCAACAGAGCAACAAACAAAATAGTTTTGATTATTATAAATTGCTTGATGTAAAATCATAAATTTATCACCATCAGCAGTTGTAATAATTTGATTAATTTTATTTTCCATTTTTATTCTCCTATCCAATTATTATCTATGCATTCCACCAGAATTATTAGTAACAACTTCTGCAGAATCTCCTAATAGAGCTTGTAAATCTAATAATTGATCATTTGTTAAAGTAGCTTGTTGTAATTCAGCTGCTCTTTGAGCAAGAATAGCTTGTTTTTCTTCCTCTGACATTCCTGCAAATTCATCAGCAGTACCACCAGCTTGATCTGCAGCTACTGTTTCCTCAGTAGTACCAGTATTAGTTATAGTATATGTTCCTCCGTCTTCAGTTAAAGTAAGATTTGCATTACCATTAGCTAATTTTATATTTTGAACATAACTAGCATCCTCAGTGCTTGTTATATAACTTTCACCTGGAGTTAAGTTTGCACCTACATTTTTTGTTTCTGTTTCAGTTTTTTCTGTTCCACCAGGTAAAACCACATTGTTTTCAGTTACTTCTGTAGTAGAATCTTTTGTTTCTCCTGTTGCAGTATTTTCAGTTTTTGTTTCAACTGTTGTATTTGTATTTTCAGTTTTTGTTTCTCCACCTGTAACAGTTTCTGCAACTTTTTCTCCACCTGTTGTATTTGTATTTTCACTAATTACTTGTTGATTTGTATTATTATTTTGAACTTCTTCATTAGAAACGATAACGCCTCCGCCTAAGTCAGGTAATACTACATTATTATCTATTACTTCTGTAGTATCTGATACAACTCCTGTTCCTGTTCCATCAGTAACATTTGTAACACCTGTAGAAGTCTTTGTTCCGTCAGGATTAACAACCTCATTTCCAACTACCTCTGTTGTTTCAGATATTTTTTCTCCACCTGTTACTACAGTACTTTGACCTATTACTTGTTGATTTGTATTTTCCCCAACAATTTCTTCACTTTGACTTATAATAGTCCCTTTTTCATCTGTTGTATTTGTAGAAGTACCTGTTCCACCTGTATTAGTACCATTTCCAGTACCACCAGGATTAGTAGTTGTATTAGTTCCTGTTGTATTTGTACCTGTTGTATTTGTACCTGTTGTATTAGTTCCTGTTGTATTTGTAGAAGTACCTGTTCCTGTTGTTTTAGTACTTGTTGTGCTAGTACCTGTTCCTGTTTTCTTGTTTGTTGAGTCTGTAGCTTTTCCAGTTACAGCATCATGAATAGCTTGACTATCGCTATTTTCTTTATCCTTATCTTCTGTATTTTCTTCACCAGCATCTACCATAGATTCAGTATTTGCATCATTACCAAATTTAGAAGCAAGGCGATCTCTTAATTCATCATTAGTTAATGAGAATAATGCTGCTACTACACCACCAGCTACGGCCAAACCATAAAGATATTTTTTCCATTCATCTTTGAAACCATTTTTCATTCCAGCTAATTTTGTCTTAAATTTACCTAATAAACCTTTAGCTTTATTTTGCAATGAATCACTTGCTTTGTGATATGCTGCTACTGGAATTAATGCTGCTGCAGCAAGTTTTTCACCAACATTTGATTTTTTCTTATTAACATCAAATGGAACAATTTTTTCATCGACACCTTCAATATATTCAGGATTATCACCTGACATATATTTTTCATACCACCAATCAGGTTTATATACATAATTAGCATTTACTGTTGGGTCGCCCTCCATTTTAATATCAAAATCATCATCATCTGATACTTGAATATCAAAATCATCTTCTTGTTCTGCTGGTTTTACAGAATCTACTTCATTAGTTACTTCACCAAATAAATCATCAGCATTATCAGCGATTTCTATTTCTGGAGTATCAATTGTTACATCAGTAGTAGGTACAACTACCTCTTCATTTGAAACAACTGGAGCCTCATTAGTTGATGTTGCCACATTAACATTCTCTAAACTAGATAAAATTGTAGCAATTTTTTCTGTAACACCAATTGATAAAAATTGTTTTCTATTTTCTAATGCTGCCTTAGCAGATAGTAATTCTGCCAACTTATTTTGATCACTTTCATATTTAGAATAATCAAAAGCATTATTATCTACTAGATCTTTTAGTTGTTTTCTAATTTCAATTGCACGAACACTACTATTATCTAATGTAGCCAACTCAGATCTTAAACTTTGAATTTGTTCTAAATCATTACTGTTAGTTACGTTATAGCGTTTATCTGTATAGAAATCAATAAGATTTTGATATCTATCTGCTTTTTCTAATCTATCAGAACCATATTCAGTAGCTAATGCTTCTTCTTGATCAGCAATTCTTGCTTTTAAATCAGCTATTTCAGCTTCGTCAGTAGCAGGGTCAAGAGTAACAACTCTTCTTCTCATTGTTTCTAATTGTCTTCTTAGTGCATCACCATTAGCTCTATCACGACGTTCTTCTAATTCACTTATTCTTTGGTCATAAACTTCTCCACGGAAATTAGATTCTAGATAATTTGAATCTTCCTCAAGTCTAGTTTGAATATTCGCAATTTCACTAGCATTTTCAGCTAACTGACTTTCAATTTTTGCTAATTCTGCTTCTCTATCTTGTTCTATTGTAGTTGAATTACTAATTGTTTCATATAGTACTGTTAAATCACGAGTTGCATCTTCAATAGAATATGTACCATTTTGGATACCTGTAATCATATCATTTAAATCTGCATCTACATTTTCTCTAATATACTCAAATCTTGAAGAAATACTATCTCTGGCAGTTTGTAATTCTTGTAATCTATCTTCATCTGCCATCTTTACATTTAGGTTAACACCTGGTTCTTCGGCCATTCTTCTTTCTAATGTTTCCAAGCGATCTTGATAATATGATAATGATCTTTCATCACTACTAACATCTGAAGTTCTTTGAGCAAGGAAACTTCTTAAATTTTCTAATCTACTAGCAGTTTCATCTCTACCATTACGTTGATTTTCTAAAATTCTATTAAATCTTTCATCTTGTGTTCCATCACTAGCTCTTAATTCAACACCTGTTTGTTCAATAGCATCTTCATACGCAGCAAGATCTTTTTCAGCTTCAATAATTCTAGTATTGCTTGAATTAACATCTTCTCTTGCTTGTGTTAATTTATTTTGAACTGATTCAATAGTTCTTTCATATATAGTCTTTCTACGTTCATTACCTACTTCGGCATCTTCACGATAATTATCATTATTAGCAATTTTTTCCTCTAATGGTCTAATTTCTTCATCTAAACTAATAAGTTCACGATCTAATTCACTTTGAGGTAAAATATTTCTTAACTCTTCTATAGCTTGGATTAATTCTTCATTACTCATTTATCCCCACTCCTTTACTTTCTATTGCGATATTTTATCACAATTGTATATCTAATATCTTCATTATTATCTATATCAGCGATACTATTCACATCATATTCTAATTCTTTTAATGTTTTTATTAATTCATCTTTTGTCATTGCCTCATCACTAACTGAAACCCAATTCTTAACAGTATTATTTGTTTCATCTAACTTATAATATTGATAAACTTTTGCCTCTGTACTTGAATCTTTAATCGCTCCAGCTATTGGTGCATCAACATAATATGTATTTTCTTGTGACGCACTAGTTGCATTGCTTGGATAATACTTTCTAGTATTTACAACTTTATACCATTTCCATGTTCTATCTGTAACTGTATAACCAGTTGCTTTTACACAAGTATAACCATTTGATACGTTTCGGCTAAAATCATATCCTTCTGATGTAGTTCCTTTTCTAGTTTGATTACTTTCTTCACATGAAGTAGTTGACCAATTACTACGTTTTTCACATACAGCTCCAGAAGCTGCTTCATTAGTACCATCACATGTATAATGCATTCCTACTGTAGTTTTATAATGTTCATCAGTTCTCAATTCACATGGTATTGGTGATGTAACAGTACCTGCAAGAGGCTCTGCACTTGCAATATCACTACAATCATATTTATATGGATATGACACCTTTTCTGTCGCATATAAAGTTGTTTCTACAATTGTTCTAAATGCTGCTGTTGCAGGTTTTACTATAGTAGTATAAGTATTAGTTTTTTCATTTTCACTAGTGTAACCTGCAGGTTGACTTGAAGTATATTCACCATTGTTATAATATACTTTAGCTTGTCCTTCTACATACCATTTATATGCTGTTGTTTCATTATCTGGTAATGCATATTCCGCATTTGGTGACTGAGCATAATACTCTTTTACATTAGTTGAGTCTGCTTCATTATTTGGATAATATACTTTCGCACCATTTTTTGCGGCCTCTGCCGTAAACAAAATTTGAACATCAGAATTATCTGAAATTAGATTATCGATTGTTCCAGTTTTCCATTCATTAAATGATGTAGTTTCTCTTTTACATGATAAAACTGGTGTATATTGATATTTATTTTCTCCAACTTTGCATACCTTAACAGTTGTTTTTGTTTTATCACATGTAGAAAATACTTTTTGCTTACTACTTGTCTCATTTGCAATTATTCTATCCAATGTATAAGTTCTACAATCGCCTATTTCTTCAGGATAATCATTTGTAGCACTTGCATATTTTTTTGAAACATTTGTAATTTCCTCATATAAATTTGTATTGTTCTTTAGCATCATAAATATAAGTATACCTATAATTACTAATATTACTACTATAATTGCGATTTTTAACCATGATATATTTTTTCTATCGCCATAATAAGTTTCTTTGTTCATAAATTCACCCCAACTCGCTAATACCATTTTACCATTAAAGCGCTTTTTTTTCAACTTTTTCATGATATTTTAATACTTTTTAAAATAAACTTCAATACCCTTAGCTATAGATTTTGCAATAAGTCTTTGATAATTATCAGTTTTTAGCCTAGATCTTTCACCAGGATTGCTTAAAAAACCCATTTCTACCAACACTCCAGGTACTTTTACCCTTTTATATAAATAACCATTCGTGACCTCTTTATATTTCCTAGTAGTTTTTAAGTCAGTTCTTAATTGTTTTTGCAATATTTCAGCTAATTTAATATTCATATCATTAATATCATCATAAAATACTTGGGCTCCTGTCCACGAAGTCGATGTAGTTGCATTCAAATGAAGTGATAAATACATATCACATCCAGAATTATTTATAAGTACACTTCTCCTATATAAGTCATCTCTTTTTCTTTGTTTTGAACCTTTGGGCGCTAAATCATAATCTCCTTCTCTTGTTAAATATACTACCGCTCCTTTACTTTCTAGTTCACCCTTTAATTTAAAGGCTATTTCCAAATTAATGTCTTCTTCTTTTACTCCTGCATATGTAGCACCTGGATCTAAACCACCATGACCAGGATCCAAGTAAATACATTTGCCATATAATGAACCATTATCTGCTTTTACAATATCAAACAAAAAAATACCTACTATTAACATACTCAACATTAAGATTTTATATTTTGACATATAATCACCTACTAATTTTATGAAAAAATATAAAAAAGTAGAATAAATCTACTTAAATAAATTCCAAGGATATGTATTTGGCATATCTAAACTAAATTCCATTTTTTCTTTGGTTACAGGATGTATTAGTGATAATTTATAAGAAAACAAAGCAATTTGCTCACCTACTTTGGCATCTTTATTATATTTTTGGTCACCATATAAAGGGTAATTCCTAGAAGAAAATTGAACCCTTATTTGATGAGATCTTCCTGTTTCTAAATTAATATCAACTAAAGACATGCCATCTTTATAATCAACTAATTTATAAGTCAAAACTGCTTCTTTACCTTTTTCACTTACAACTGTCATGTTAGTTTTAGGATTCTTTAAAAGTTTATCGTTTAATATGCCACCATCTACTTTTCCCATTACTATGGCATAATAACTCTTATCTAAAGTATGATTTCTTACTTGTTCAGATAGTCTAGAAGCAGCTTTAGAAGTTTTTGCAAATACCATCACACCACCTACGGGTCTATCCAATCTATGAACTAATCCTAGATAGACATTTCCTGGTTTATTATACTTTACCTTAATATATTTTTTTAATTCCGTAAGTAAATCTGGGTCTTTACTGTCATCTTCTTGAGTAGGCATATTAATTGGTTTTTCTACAACAAGTATATGATTATCTTCATACAATATTTTAATCATTTGAAACCCATCTTCCATATATACCACAAGGTAAAACTAAATTATCTCTTTTAATTGGTAAAGCTACTTCACCACTCTCGACTTTGCCATTTGGATAAATGGGCAATATTGTTGTTTTTAAAATATTATCTAAAACTGTACTAGATATACCAGTTGTATATGAATTAATTAAGAAAAACAAAGGCTCATCACTTAATATTTTCATACATGCTTCTATTAGAGTATAGAGATTTTTTTCAAATTTCCAAGTCTCACCATTTGGACCTCTTCCATAACTGGGTGGATCCATTATAATTGCATCGTATTTATTGCCCCTTCTTGCTTCTCTTTCAACAAATTTTAAACAATCATCTACTATAAAACGAATAACATTATTTTCTAAATGAGATAATTTCATATTTTCTTTCGCCCATTCAACCATACCTTTAGAAGCATCAACATGGACTACATCTGCGCCTGCATAACTAGAAGCCATAGTGGCTCCTCCCGTATAAGCAAATAAATTTAGAACTTTTATTTTTCTATTGCTTTTCTTTATTTTATCTATGATAAAATCCCAATTAGTTGCCTGTTCTGGAAATAAACCGGTATGTTTAAAGTTAGTTGGACTTACTTTAAATGTTAACTCTTTATAGTTAATTGTCCAATAATCATCTAACTTCTTTTTAAAATCCCAGTATCCTCCGCCTTTATTACTTCTATGATAAAAACCATCAGGATTTTTCCAAGTGTCATTATAATCAACTTCCCATATTGCTTGTGGATCTGGTCTCCTTAAAATAACATTCCCCCATCTTTCTAGTTTTTCACCATTACCAGCATCTAAACATTCATAATCTTTCCATTCATTGCTAACTTTCAACATATAACCACCACACTAATTATATAACAAAAGCAGACTTTAGTAAATCTGCTAGTCTTTGTAATCATAATTCCATAAGCTTAATTTGCCATTAATATCTATTGGTTTTACCTTTTCTACATTTTCTAATTTAAATCCATAACCTTTCCAGTTTAAATCATTTATTATATTACTGTATACTAAAGGATTCTTTCTATTTAACATTTTTCTTGATTCTTCATCTACCAAAATACAATCAGTTAGTGTAGCTTTAGCTATTATGCAGCCACTGGGATAATCTAAATTATAGCATTCAAATTTCTTCATAGCTTTTTTATCTATTCCCTTACCTGCATGAATAAGAATATCGCCTCTATATTTAGTTTTCCATGTTCTAAACTCATATTCTTTTATTCCCTCAGCTATTAAAGAAGCCCATGGTTGTTTAATCGTTATTACTTTCATACTTTTCCCTATATCTATCAATAAAGTGTTTAGTTGGACTATATATGTTATCTGGTAAATTATTCAAATCAAACCATTTCCACTCATCTATTTTATCTGGCTCCATTTCTTTTAATTCACCACTATATTTATGTGCGATTATTTGAATAGTAACATAATGCCTATCACTACTTATATCATCCATCGCATTAAAAACATCTAAATTTTCTATATCTAAATTAGTTTCTTCTTTTACTTCTCTAATTGCACATTCAAACATTGTTTCATCATATTCTTGTTTGCCACCTGGGAAAGTCCAACTATCTGGTTCATATATTCCGCCTGTATCTTTGCTTTTAATCGCGCGATGGCCTAATAAAACTTTATTTCCATCCTTTATCAGAACTCCTATTCCTACTTTTATCACATTATTCATAAAACCACTTCCTATAATTATTTTATCATAAATGAGGATAAAGAAAAACCTTGGAAAATTCCAAGGTAACCTGCATATTATCTCTTTGAGAATTGTGGTGCACGACGTGCAGCTTTAAGTCCTGGTTTCTTTCTTTCTTTCATTCTTGGATCACGAGTAACAAATCCAGCTCTTTTTAAAGTAGTTCTATAACTATCTTCATTACCTTCATTTGCTTTATCATATTCTAATAATGCTCTTGTGATACCTAAACGAATAGCACCAGTAGCTCCAGTGAAACCTCCACCTTTTACAGTGGCTTCAATATCAAATGTATTTTCATTGTTAGTAGCAGTTAATGGTTGCATTAAGTCCATTACATTTGTTTCGTAAGGGAAGAAATCTCTAACGTCTCTACCATTTACTGTGATTTTTCCTTTGCCAGGAACCATTCTTACACGAGCAACTGTAGATTTTCTACGTCCAGTTCCAATATATACTTTTTCCATTTAAACCTCCTACTTAACCTTCATTTCTTTAGGTTGTTGTGCAGCATGTGGATGTGTATCCTCTGCGTAAACAAATAATTTTTTATACATTTGACGTCCTAATCTTCCTTTTGGAAGCATTCCTTTAACGGCTCTTTCAACCATTTCAACAGGATATTTTTCTCTCATTTCACGTGCAGTTCTTTCTCTTAAACCACCAGTATATCCACTATGATTATAATACATTTTGTCATCTAATTTGTTTCCAGTTAAATTAACTTTAGAAGCATTGATAACAATTACATAATCTCCGCAATCAACATGAGGAGTATATGTAGGTTTGTGTTTTCCACGAAGTACATGAGCACATTTAGTAGCTAATCGACCTAAATTAATATCTTCAGCATCGATTACATACCAATTTCTCACTACTTCTTCTTTTTTTTGCATATAACTATCTTTCATGCTATATTTTCCTTTCTCCATTACATTAAGTGGTGTCCCAAGCCACTCGATGTGGGATAAAAATGTACCAGTATTAATTATATTAGAAAACTATGTTAAAGTCAATAAAAATATGCTAATTTATTGAGGAAAATACATAAATTTTACTAAAAAAGATAGGTATAATACTTATCTATAATAAACATCTTTCAAATATAGTCCTTCAGCAGGAGCAGTTTTACCTGCTTCTTTTCTATCATGGGCTTCAAAAATTTCTTTAATATTTTCTATTTTTCTTTTACCTTCGCCCACTTCAATAAGCACTCCAACTATATTTCTCACCATATATCTTAAAAAGCCAGTTCCAACAAAAGTCATAGTTAAAACATCATTTTCTAACCTCACATCAGTTTTGATTATAGTTCTTTCATAATTATCTCTTATATCATCTGCTGCAGTGAAAGATTTAAAATCGTGTGTTCCTTCAAAGAACTTAATAGCTTTTTCTATTTTTTCTATATCAAGTTTTTTATTATATTGATAAATATAATCTTTTTCGATTGGATTATATTCACCCATATTTATTTTATATATGTATTCTTTATTTTTTACATTATATCTAGCATGAAAATCATCTTCTACTTCTTCTACCTTTTTGACATAGATATCGTTAGGTAGCATACTATTCATAGCCATTTTAAGTTTATCTGAAGTTATATTTATTTTTAAATCAAAATGTGCTTTTTGATTTAACGCATGGACACCTCTATCAGTTCTACCAGAAGCTGAAATAGATACACTATTATTATCATTAATAATAGTTAATACTTTTTCGACTTCTTCTTGAATTGTTCTTACATTCACTTGTTTTTGATAACCATTATATTTAGAACCATCATATGAAAATGTTATTAAATATCTCATATAACCATTATACTCCTTGCAATTAATGTAACTAAAAGTACAATATGAATAGAAACTAAATATGTATCATAAAATCCCCATTTATTTTGTCTAAAATTAGTTCTTTTCTTATGAATACTAAATAATCTAACCTCCATTGCATCGCCTAATTCATCTGCTCTTTTTATCGTTAGAACAAACATGGGAATAATAAGCGCTTTTATAGCTACAAATCTACTTTTAATACTAGAACTATTATAGTCAATACCTCTACAAGCTTGTGATTTTAATATCTTATTTGCTTCATCTATTATTGTTGGTATAAATCTTAAAGCTATTGAAATAGACAAAGCCATTCTATTAACTGGAATTCTAAATATTTTTAATGGTGATAAAAACTTTTCTAATCCATAAGTTATTTCAGTAGGTGGGGTTGTTAATGTAAGTATACTTGTATATAAAACAAGTAATACAATACGCGATAACATTACCAAAGTTGTTTCAAAATATACATTAAAAATCATATTTATTATTATAGTAAATAATAGTATAAATCTTAATGATTTAATTGTTTTAAAAAAATATTTTAAAGGAATATGTGAATTTGCAATCATTAGCATTACAAGTATAAATAATATTAAATTAAGTAACATTGTTGTAGAAAACAAACACATTATGACAAATGCCATTGTGCATATTACTTTAGCTAATGGATTCATCAAATGGACACGAGATCTAACAGGATAATATTTTCCTATAGTTATATTATTTAGCATATCTATATATATCCTTTAATAAATCATTTACATCATCTCTGTATCCCATTTTTATTCCTTTTTTCTTTAATACTTTATATGAAAATTCAACTACTTTAGGCATAGGTATATTGAATTCTTTTAAAACTGCTGGATTAGCTAAAGTGTCATATTTACTTCCTGTAAGTATTAAATTACCTTTATCTAATAAAATCACATAATCAGATATATTATGGATAAAATCAATATCATGTGAAATTATTATTATTGTTTTATTATATCTATTTTTAAGCATTCTAATTAGTTTTATTAAGTTCTTTTTACTATCATAATCTAATCCTATAGTTGGTTCATCAAATACAATAATTTTAGGATTAAATACTAAAATAGAAGCAATAGCCACTTTTCTTTGCTCGCCATTTGATAATTTAAATGGATCTCTTTCAAGATAACTATCATCTAATCCTACCATTTTCAAAGCATCACTTACTCTTTTATCTAATTCATTAGTTCTATAATTAAAACTAAGTAAACCAAATTCAATTTCTTTTTTTACAGTTAAATTAAAGAATTGCTCTTCTGGAAATTGGAAAACTATACCAACTTTTCTTCTTAATTGATTTATATTTTTGATATAACCTTTATTAGCGATTATATCTTTATCTACAATAACTTTTCCTTTAGTAGGAACTAAAAGTGAATTTAAAAGTTCAATTAGAGTTGTTTTTCCTGACCCTGATGTGCCAATAAGTGCGTTTATTTGACTGTCTTGAATAACTAAATTAATATCTTTTAAAGCAACTTTCTTTAAAGCTGTTTTAGGATTATATACATAACTTACATTTTCATATTTTATTTCCATATTTTATCCACCAACTCATCTATATCTAACACTATATCATCTACTAAACCATAGTATTTTAATTTATATGATAAATCAACAACAAAAGGCAACTCTAAACCATTGTTTTTAAATAACTTTTCTTTTCTTAGCAATTCTTTTGTTGGCCCCTGGTCCTTTATTTCACCATCATTTAAAACAATTATATTAGAACCATATAATAGTTCTTCTGAATTATGTGTAATGTTAATAATAGTTAATCCTTCTTTATTTAAATTTGTAAGTATTCTTAATACATCATCTCTTCTATTATTATCAATCATATCTAATGCTTCATCTAATATTAATATTTTAGGTTTTATTACTAAAGCACTAGCTAATGAAACTAATTCCTTTTGGCCACCACTTAAGCTATGAGGTTCTTTTTCCATAATATTCTCTATATTTAGTAGTGCACCTATTTCTTTTACTCTTTGCCTAATTTCTTTCTTTTCATAGTTCATATTTTCCAATGAAAAAGCAATTTCATCCATTACTGTTTCAGACACAAATTGATTATCTGGATTTTCAAATACAATACCAATTTTACTTCTTATTTCTTTATAAGTATCTTGTGACATAGCAATATTATCTACTTTGATTTCACCTTCAGCTTTATATAAACCTACGATAATTTTCATTAAAGTACTTTTACCAGAACCATTTGAACCTATTATTGAAGTAAAACTACCTTTTTCTATTTCCAAATTAAATTTATTAAATATTTGTTTAGCATCATATCCAAAATCTAAATTTTTAATACTTATAATTGATTCCATAATAATCACCACTAGAAATATTATACTATATTTACTTTTACTTTAAAAGAAAAAAGTTGCCTTTAAGCAACTTTATTATCATCATATATAGGGTAAATTGGTAACCCATAATTATTATCCATTTTTATTATCTTTTCTTTTCTATCTTTAATAGCTATTTCCTTATTTATTCTAGGACTCATACTATATATTTTTAATAGTTTTTCAGCACTTGTATAAATATAAGGTAGTCTTCTCTTTTTAATAACCTTTTTAGTTGCTTTCAAAACTGGTTTTAATTCTTGTGGCTTACTATTATGGTTAGCTTGAAAACTTTTAATAGTATTTATTTCACTTATCTTCTTATTATATTCAATTATCAAATCATATTTTACTTTATTATCTTCAACGCTTTCAATCATATTTTTTATACGATTTAAATAATTGTTATCACTGTCAATAGTAATATATGAAATATAACTTCTTATTTGACCTATCATATCATTTCTTCCTTTTCTGTGAATTATATGCCAGTTTAGCTAAAAATGTATCAGGTAATATTTTAGAAACAAATCTACTAAATTTCATCATAAATCCTGGAACTATAATATTCTTTCTTTGAAACATTTTTTTAATTGCGTATTCGGCAACTTCACCACTTTCAAATTTTTTTATAGTAAATTCTACATTAGCAACTTTTTCAAATTCTGTTTTAATTGGTCCAGGGCATAACGCGCCTACATACACATTACTATTATCTATTTTAAGTTCATAATCAATAGCTTCTGTAAGTCTAAGTACATATGCTTTAGTTGCATAATAAGTAGCCATCATAGGTCCTGGCATAAAAGCTGCTGAAGATGCTACATTTAATATATATCCTCTATCTTTTTTCTTGAAATCTTTTAAAAATAATTTTGTTAATGTATGAGTAGTTTCAACATTTAAATCAATCATATCTAATTCTGTATCAATTTTTGTTTTTGAAAACTCACCATATAAGCCAAAACCTGCGTTGTTTATTACTATTTCAATATCTTCATCTTTAACTTTTTCATATAATTTCATACAATTATATGTACTAGATATATCCATAGGTATTATTGTCACATTTGTTGGTAAGGCAACTTTTAATTCTTCAAGCCTACTTTTTCTTCTTGCAACTAAAATAAGATCATAGCCCATATCACTTAATATACGCGCCATATCTCTCCCTATTCCGCTACTTGCACCTGTTATTAAAGCTTTCATATAACCACCCACTTTAATTATATAATATTATTTATTTTAAAACAATTATTTATATTATGAAATTAATATAAATAATTATACAAAAAAAGATGCTATTTAGCATCTCCTTCAACTAATTCTAAAACAACCATTAAAGCGTCATCGCCTTTTCTTTCAGTCATTTTTAAGATTCTTGTATAACCACCATTACGTTTAGCGTATCTTTTAGCTAAGTCATCAAAAACCTTTTTAACAGCTTCAGTATCATTTTCTAGGAATGCTAATGCATTTCTACGTGCCACTAAAGTACCTTTTTTACCATAAGTGATCATCTTATCAACAAATTTACGAGTTTCTTTTGCTCTTTCTTCTGTTGTAACAATTTTTTCATTCATGATTAAGTCTTTAGTTAAATTAGCTAGCATACTTCTTCTGTGTTTATTAGTACGTCCTAATTTTCTATAAGCCATATTAATCCTCCTTAACTACTAATCTTCGTCACGGAATCTAAGTCCCATATCTTTAATTTTATCCATAACTTCTTTTAAAGATTTTTTACCTAAATTACGTATTTTCATCATTTCTAATTCTGATTTTTCAGTTAAATCACCTAATGTATTAATATTAGCTCTCTTTAAGCAGTTATATGCTCTTACTGAGAAATCTAAATCATCAATTGGAGTTTCTAATTTCTTAATCTTGCTATCTTCTTGCTTAGCATTCATAATACCAGTCATATCTGAAATATCACTTAAATTAGTAATAATGTTAAAATGTTCAATTAATATTTGTGAACCTAAAGCCATAGCTTCTTCTGGGCGAATTGATCCATTAGTTGATACTTCCATAACTAACTTATCATAGTTATCATTTTGACCAACACGTGCAGGTTCTACATCATAACTGATATTTTCTACTGGTGAATATAATGCATCAATAGGAATATATCCTAACTTAGTATTGTCAACATATTTTTTGTTTTCTGTAGATGGAACATATCCTCTACCACTACTAATAATCATTTCGATATCAAGTTTTCCACCTTTAGATAAAGTTGCAATTTCTTGATCTTTATTAATAATTTCTACATCAGCATCAGTTTCAATATCAGCTGCTGTTACTTTTCTCTCTTCATGAACAGATAAGTGTACTACTTTATCTTCATCAGAATTTTTCTTAATAACAACATTTTTTAGATTTAATACTATTGTAGTAACGTCTTCTACTACACCTTCGATAGTTTGGAATTCATGCATAACGCCATCAATTTTAATAGCTACAATTGCACTTCCTGGTAAACTAGATAGCATAACTCTTCTTAAAGCGTTACCTAAAGTAATACCAAATCCTCTTTCTAAAGGTTCTATTTCAAATTTTCCATAATTACTACTTTCTACATAATCAGTAATTTTAAATATTGGTTTTTCAAAGTTTAACACATTTACACACTCCTTTTCTTATTATCCACGTGGGCGTTTTGGTGGACGACATCCATTATGTGGTATAGGTGTTACATCAGAAATTGAAGTAATTTCTAAACCTGCAGTTTGTAATGATCTAATTGCAGTTTCACGACCTGAACCAAGTCCTTTTACATATACTTCAACTTTTTTCATTCCCATATCAACAGCAGCTCTACCTGCAGCTTCAGCAGACATTCCTGCAGCATATGGAGTAGATTTCTTACTTCCTTTAAAACCTAAAGTACCAGCAGAAGCCCAGCTTATTGCATTACCATCCATATCACTTATTGTTACAATAGTGTTATTGAATGTTGAATGAATAAAAGCTTTACCCATAGGTACATTCTTTTTAGTCTTACGTTTTCTTGCTTTATAAGCCATTCAAATAACCTCCTTCAGTTACAATTATTTTTTCTTATTAGCAACTACTTTTCCTTTACCCTTACGAGTACGAGCATTTCTGTTAGTTCTTTGTCCTCTTACAGGTAATCCTTTTTTGTGACGAGTTCCTTCATATGAATTGATTTCCATCTTAGTTTTAATATTCATACTAACTTCACGACGTAAATCACCTTCAGTTGCATATTTATTTAATTCATCACGAAGTTTTGCTATTTCATCAGTAGTTAAATCTCCAGCTTTCTTATTTTTATCAATACCAGTAGCTTCTAATACTTTATTAGATAAACTTCTACCGATACCATAGATATAAGTTAAAGCTATTTCAACTCTTTTATTATTAGGTATATCTACACCTTTAACACGTGCCATTAAAACACCTCCTATTAACCTTGTACTTGTTTATGTTTTGGGTTACTACAAATAACCATTACTTTTCCATTTCTTCTAATTATTCTACATTTATCACACATCTTTTTAACTGATGGTCTTCTTTTCATATATATACCTCCTTTTATTTTCGGTAAGTTATACGCCCACGTGTTAAATCATATGTTGAGATCTCAACAGTTACTGTATCACCTGGTAAAATGCGGATATAGTTCATACGGATTTTACCAGAAACGTGAGCTTCTACAGTATGTTTATTTTCTAATTCAACTTTAAATTTGCCTCCAGGTAAAACTTCAGTTACTTTACCTTCGACTTCAATTGTATCATTCTTTGCCATTTTATCACCTCTTTGTTAAAATTTCATAACCATCTTTAGTGACAGCAACAGTGTGCTCATAATGAGCAGATGGCTCTCCGTCAGCAGTTACGATAGTCCAATCGTCATCTAAAATGCAGATATTTCTTTTTCCATATGTTAACATTGGTTCAACAGCAATAACCATACCTTCTTTAAGTAATGGTCCAGTTCCTGCTTTACCAAAATTTGGTACATCTGGATCCTCATGCATATCAGTGCCAACGCCATGACCAACTAATTCTCTAACTACTCCCATGTGGTGCTTAGTAGCATACTCTTCAATCGCGTGACTTATATCACCAATTCTATTACCTGGTTTAACCATTTTTAAACCTTCAAATAAAGCTTTTTCAGTATGCTCCATCATATATTTTTTCTTATCATCTATAGTACCAACAGAGTAAGTCCAAGCTGAATCACCATGATATCCTTTATAACAAGCAACGATATCTAATGTAATTATATCACCATTTTTTAGTTTTCTATTACTAGGAATTCCATGAACAACTTCATCATTTATTGATGTACATAATGTTGCAGGGAATCCTTCATAACCTAAACATGATGGTGTTGCACCTTTACTTATTATAAAGTCGTAAGCTAATTTATCTAGTTCTTTTGTTGTGATACCTGGCTTAATGAATTTTTCTAGATAATGGTGTGTCTCGCCTACAATTTCGCCAGCTTTTCTAAGTAGTTCAATCTCTTCTTCAGATTTGATAGTGATCATCTAATCACCTCTTACTATATCTTCAATTTTATTAAATGTTTCGTCTACCGTACCATTCGCATCTACTGTATATAAAACATTCTTTTCTTTATAATAATCTATCAATGGTTGTGTCTTTTCTAGATATGTATTATATCTAGTTTTATATGTTTCTTCATTGTCATCATCTCTTGCAGTAAGAGCTGTATTACAATTATTACATATTCCTTCTTCAGTTGGTTTCATATTATCAAAATATATATTATATGTTGAACCACAATTCATACAAGACCTTCTACCTGCTATACGTTTAGCTGCAAGTTCTGGATCAATATCTAAAAGAATTACTTTACCTATATCTATATTTAATTCTTCTAGTATTTCATCATATTTCTTTGCTTGTTCTATATTTCTAGGAAAACCATCTAATAAATAACCATTTTTAGAATCTTCAGAGCTGATACATTTTCTAATTAGATCAAAAATAATCTCATCACTTACCAACATACCAGCATCCATAATATTCTTTAATTCTGTATTACCATTTTCTACTTCCTTACGTAGTAAGTCACCTGTAGAAATATGTTTAATATTGTATTTAGAACATATTAGTTCTGATTGAGTTCCTTTTCCTCCCGCTGGAGGTGCGATTAATATTATATTCATCTATTTCTTCTACCTTTTCTATAACTTGTCATTGCAAGTGAACCTTCAATTTGTTTATATGTTTCTAAAGCAACACCTACAACGATTAATAATCCTGTACCACCAATACTAACACTGGAAGGTAAGTCAGGCGCAACCATACCAAAGATAATTGGTAATGCTGCTAAAACTGTTAAAGCAAATGAACCAACAAAAGTAATTTTATATAAAACATTGTTTACATATTTAACAGTGTCATCACCTGGACGAACTCCTGGGATATATCCACCATTCTTTTGTAAGTTATCAGCCATTTCTTTTGGTTTTAATTGTAAGAATGCATAGAAGAATGAGAATACAAATATTAATATTATATATATTGCAAATCCCAATGGTACATTAGTTGTTAACCATTTTGATACAAATGCAGTAAATGCATCTTTCTTAATAAATCCAGCTATCATTGAAGGAATTGCTAATAATGCTGATGCAAATATTACTGGTACAACTCCTGCTGAATTTAATTTAAATGGTAAATAACTTTGTGCTCCCATAGCACTTGCTTGTTTATTAGAATATTGAATAGGAATTCTTCTTTCAGCTAATTGGAAGAATACAATTCCAAGTACAATTACTAAATAAACTATTACATAAATAACAAATAATATAGTTCCTCTTGCTGTTCCATCAATTAATCCTTGCCATGCTTGAGCAAACATATTAGGTAAGTTAGATATGATACCCGCCATGATAATAATTGACATACCATTACCAATACCTTTTTGAGTCATTAAATCACCTAACCATAATAGTACACAAGTACCAGCAGTTAATGTTAATGAATAACTCATGTAGTCTATAACACTACCACCACTCATATAAGTAAATGAGTAAATATAACCTTGTACGAATGCTAAAGCTATACCAGCAATACGAGTAATTTGATTTAATTTAGCTCTACCAGTACCACCTTGTTTTGCTAAATCAGCAAAGTATGGAACAATATCCATTTCTAATAATTGAATTATGATTTGTGCAGTGATGTAAGGCATAACACCTAAAGCAAATATAGAAAATCTTTCTAATGCTCCACCACCCATAACATTCATAAGTTCAAGGAATCCTAAACTTCTTGTACCAAGTGATGCTTGATCTATTCCAGGAACTACTATTGCAGTACCTACTTTAAATACGATTAAGCAAGCAAAGGTAAATAGGATTCTTTTTTGTAATTCCTTATTTCTGGGATTAAATATCTGCTTAATTGTTGCAAACATTTTAGATCACCTCTGCTTTTCCACCTAGTTTTTCTATTTGTTCAACTGCTTTTGCAGAGAACTTATGAGCTTTAACATTTACTTTCTTTTCTAAAGTTCCATTACCTAATACTTTGATACCAGATAATTGATTCTTAACTAAGCCCATTTCTTTTAATAATTCTGGAGTAATAGCTGCTCCATCTTCAAATCTATTTAAATCAGTCATGTTAATTACAGCATATTCAGTTTTGAAGCGTGCATTTGTAAAACCTCTTTTTGGAAGTCTTCTGTATAAAGGTAATTGTCCACCTTCAAATACAGCTCTTACACCTCCACCACTTCTTGCGTTTTGTCCTTTATGTCCTTTACCACTTGTTTTACCATGGCCACTACTTGTTCCACGTCCTAATCTCTTAGTAGCGTGAGTAGAACCATCATTTGGATGTAAATTATGTAATTTCATTATATGATCTCCTCAACTTTCTTACCACGTAAACGAGCAACTTCTTCTACTGTTCTTTGTGATTTTAAAGCATTTAATGTAGCATATGCCATATTAATTTTAGTACTTGATCCAAGTGATTTAGACAAAACATCTTTAACTCCAGCTAATTCTAATACTGATCTAACAGGACCTCCTGCTTTAACTCCAGTACCTTTTGTAGCTGGTTTTAACATAACCTTACTTGCTCCTCTAACACCAATAGCTTCATGAGGGATAGTTCTTTCGTCAACGATTGAAACTTTAACTACATTTTTAGTAGCAGCAGCAACTGCTTTTTTAATAGCGTCTGGTACTTCATTAGCTTTTCCAGTTCCAATTCCAACTTGACCTTTACGATCTCCTACAGCTACAGTAGCAGAGAAACGGAAGTGACGACCACCTTTAGTTACCTTAGTAACTCTACCAATATTGATAATTTCTTCTTCAAATTGTTTTGGGCGTGGTTCTCTTTTTGTTCTTTCCATAATACCCTCCTCTAGAATTCTAGTCCATTTTCACGTGCTGCATTTGCTAATGCTTCTACACGTCCATGATAAAGATATCCACCTCTATCAAATACGACTTTTGTTATTTTAGCTTTTTTAGCTCTTTTAGCAAGTAATTCACCTACTTTAGTAGCAGCTTCTACATTTCCGCCATTTTCTAGCTTTAATTCTTTATCAATAGAAGAAGCACTAACTAAAGTAACACCTTTTTCATCATCTATAATTTGAGCAAAAATGTTATTGTTAGATCTAAATACGTTTAATCTTGGTGCTTCACTTGTCCCATATACTTTTTCTCTAACACGTGCATGTTTTGCTTGACGCATTGCATTGCGTGATTCTTTTTTAATCATGAATAGCTCTCCTTCCTTCTATTTAGAAGCTTTCTTACCAACCTTACGAATAATGTATTCATCAGTATAACGAATACCTTTACCTTTATAAGGTTCTGGTTCTCTTACAGCTCTTATTTCAGCAGCAAATTGACCAACTTTTTGTTTATCGATACCTTTTACTACTAATTCTGTATTACTTGGGCATTCCAAAGTAATACCTTCTGGTGTAATCATATCAACATGATGAGAAAAACCAGCAGAGATATCTAAATCTTTTCCTTTTAATGCGAAACGATAACCAACACCTACAGCCTCTAATTTCTTTTCATATCCTTCTGTTACACCAATAATCATATTTTTAATATTAGCGTTTGCAGTCCCATGGAATTTCTTATAAAGATCACTTTCTCTAGTTATCTTTACTTCAGTTCCATTAACTTCAACTTTTAAATGTTTATCAATTTCAGTAGAAAGTTCACCTTTTGGACCTTTAACACTAACTACATTACCTTCAGTTGTAACAGTTACACCTGCTGGTATTGTAAGAATTCTATTTCCAATACGACTCATAATATCTTCCTTTCTACCAAATGTACGCTAAAACTTCTCCACCTAGAGTTTGTTTTCTAGCATTCTTATCAGTCATAATACCTTTAGATGTAGAAACAATAGCTATACCTAAACCATTTAAAACTCTTGGTAATTCTTCAGCTTTAACATAAACACGTAATCCTGGTTTAGAAATTCTTTTTAATCCAGTAATTACTCTTTCTTTCTTCTCTCCATATTTAAGTGTTAATACTATAATATCTTGAGGTTTATTTTTATTAATTTTATAATCAGCTATAAATCCTTCTTCTTTTAAGATTTTAGCAATTTCAACTTTTGTTTTTGAAGCGGGTACTTCAACTTCTGTATATCGCATTTGATTAGCATTACGAATTCTTGTAAGCATATCTGCGATTGGATCTGTTACCATATATATCCTCCCTTCATCCTACCAGCTTGATTTTTTAAATCCTGGTATTTGTCCTTTATAAGCTAGTTCTCTAAAGCAAATACGGCAGATACCATATTTACTAAGTACAGCATGAGGTCTACCACATCTTTGACAACGTGTATACTCACGTACTTTATATTTAGGTTTACGACTAGCTTTAATTATCATACTTTTCTTAGCCATATTTTCCTCCTAATTTCGTTATTTCTTAAATGGCATACCGAAACCCTTTAAAAGATCATACGCTTCTTCGTTAGTTTTTGCTGTTGTAACAAATACTATATCCATACCACGTACTTTTACGACATCATCGTATACAATTTCTGAGAAAATTAATTGTTCATTTAAACCAATAGTATAGTTTCCTCTACCATCAAATGATTTAGATGAAACACCTCTAAAGTCCCTAACACGAGGTAATGTAATACTTATTAATTTATCTAAGAAGTTGTACATATTTTCTCCTCTTAAAGTTACTTTACAACCAATAGCTTGACCCTCTCTGATTTTGAATCCAGCTATGGCTTTCTTAGCTTTAGTAACAACTGGTTGTTGTCCAGAAATTAATCTTAAGTCATGTACTGCAGCTTCGATTAACTTAGCATTAGCAGCACCATCACCAACTCCCATGTTAATTACTATCTTATCTAGTTTTGGAACTTCCATTTTACTCTTATAAGAGTATTTACTCATTAAATCGTTTACGATTTCGTTATTATATTTTTCTTTTAGGCGGTTCATATATACCCTCCTTCCAATTAATCAAGATTCTCATTAGATTTTCTTGCAATTCTTATTTTTTTTCCTTTTTTATCAGTAGAATGTCCTACTCTGGTACCTTTATTAGTTTTAGGATCAATTATCATAACATTAGATGCATGAATAGGAGCTTCCATATCAACAATACTTCCAGCACTTTGTCCATTTGGTTTAACATGTTTTTTTACCATATTAATTCCTTCAACGACAACTTTATTCTCTGCTCTTAAAGTTTTGATTATTTTACCTTGTTTACCTTTATCTTTACCAGCTATAACAACTACTTTATCTCCAGTTTTTAAGTTCATAATCTCATTCCCTTCAACTATAGCACTTCTTTAGCTAGTGATACAATTTTCATGAAATCCTTATCACGTAATTCACGTGCTACTGGTCCGAATACACGAGTACCAATTGGACTCTTATCATCTTTGATTAATACACAAGCATTGTCATCAAATTTAATATAAGAACCATCTTCTCTTCTTAGACCGAATTTACTTCTAACCACTACAGCTTTCACAACTTTTCCTTTGCCAACTGTACCAGTAGGAGTAGCTTTCTTTACAGTTCCAACAACTATATCACCAATATTTCCTGTTTTTACTTTGCTTCCACCCATAACACGGATTACTGATAATTCACGTGCACCAGAGTTATCTGCAACTTTTAAACGACTTTCTTGTTGAATCATATTAATCCTCCTTTATTACCTGTTAGCAACTATAGAATAATTGCTTTTTCTACTACTTTTACTAAACGATAATGTTTAGTTTTAGATAGTGGTCTAGTTTCAGCGATTAATACTGTATCGCCTACTCCAGCTATATTATTCTCATCATGTGCTGCATATTTTTTAGAATATTTAACACGTTTATGATATTTACTATCTTTAACATAAGTTTCAACTAAAACTGTTATAGTTTTATCATTTTTTGCACTTACAACTTTTCCAGTTAATTCTTGTCTTTTATTTTCCATGTTAACCTCCTACTTAGTTTCTAGTTCGCGTTCTTTTAATATTGTTTTCATACGCGCTACTAACTTTCTTAATTCTCTTATTCTTGAAGGTTTTTCTAAACTTCCAGATGCTTGACTAAGACGTAAATTGAATAATTCAGCTTTAGATTCATCAATTTTCTTAACTAATTCTTCATTAGATAATTTTCTGATTTCTTCATTAGTCATTAGTCTCACTCTCCTTCTTTACGAATTTACATTTAATAGGAAGTTTGTGCATAGCAAGTCTAAGTGCTTCACGTGCTACTTCTTCACTTACGCCATCAATCTCAAACATGATTTTACCCTTTTTAACAACTGCAACCCATACTTCTGGTTGACCTTTACCTTTACCCATACGAGTTTCTAGAGGTACTTTAGTTAATGATAAGTGTGGGAAAATATTAATCCATACTTTACCTCCACGTTTCATATAACGTGTCATAGCAACACGGGCTGCTTCAATTTGTTGTTGAGTGATCCAAGCACCTTCTAATGCTTGTAATCCATAACTACCAAAATGTAATTCTGTATTACCTTTAGCTCTTCCATCATAAGGTAGTCTGTGAGGACGACGATATTTAGTTCTTTTTGGAATTACTGCCATCTACATTACCTCCCTTATTTTTACCTGGAAGGATTTCACCTTTATATATCCATACTTTAACACCAATCTTACCATAAGTAGTATTAGCTTCTTTATGAGCATAATCAATATCAGCTCTTAAAGTATGTAGAGGAATCATACCCTCAGTATATCCTTCTGTTCTTGCCATATCAGCGCCACCTAAACGACCAGATACAGCTGTTTTAATACCCTTAGCTCCTGCTTTCATTGTATTTCTAATTGCTTTCTTTTGAGCAACTCTGAATGAAACACGATTTTCAATTTGATGAGCTATATTTTCAGCTACTAAAGCCGCTACCATGTCAGGGTTTTTAACTTCCATGATAGATATTTCAATTTCTTCATTAACTAATTTAGCTAATTCCTTTTTGATCTTTTCAATTTCTTCACCACTATGACCAATTACAACACCAGGTTTAGCTGTGTTTATAATTACATTAGTCTTCTTAGCAGTTCTTTCAATTAATATACTTGAAACAGATGCGTCTTTTAATTTCTTTTCTAAATATCTACGAATCTTAACATCATTATTTAAGTATTTAGCAAAATCCTTATTGCCAGCATACCATTTTGATTCCCAAGTTTTATTAATTCCAATTCTCATTCCAATTGGACTAACTTTTTGACCCATCAGTTTACCTCCTTTGCTTGATTATTTTTCTTTTACCTTAACAGTAATATGACTTGTTCTCTTTTTAATTGGATCTACATGTCCACGAGAACCAAATTTCATTCTTTTTAATACTACGCCTTCATTAGCATAAGCTTCAGATACGATTAAGTTTTCTCTCTTTAAACCCATGTTATTTTCAGCATTAGCTACTGCTGAATCTAATACTTTAATAGTATATCTTGCAGCATCATTATTTAAATTATTTAATATGTTATGAGCTTCAATTACACTCTTACCACGTATTAAATCTATAACTAAACGAGCTTTTCTAGGTGATATTCTAACACCTTTTGCAATTGCATATGCTTCCATTTTAGTCCTCCTTCCTGATTTTTATCTTATTTCTTATCGTCGCCATGACCACCGAATTTACGAGTCAAAGCAAATTCTCCTAATTTATGTCCAACCATATCTTCTGTAACATAAACAGGAATAAATTCTTTACCATTATGAACAGCAAATGTATGTCCGATAAAATCAGGATAAATTGTTGAACGGCGAGACCATGTTTTAATTACTTCATTTTTTCCAGATTCTTTTACATTTTTTACCTTTTTCATTAAATGTGCATCAACGAAAGGTAATTTCTTACTACTTCTAGCCATTTTTAATCATCCTTTCCTTATTTCTTACGTCTACGAACAATTAACTTGTTACTAGCTTTTTTGCTGTCACGAGTTTTATGTCCTAAAGCAGGTTTACCCCATGGAGTAACTGGTCCTTTACGTCCAACTGGAGCTCTACCTTCACCACCACCATGTGGGTGATCGTTAGGGTTCATAACAGAACCACGAACTGTAGGTCTAATACCCATATGTCTTTTAGTACCAGCTTTACCAACTTTAACTAATTCATGATCGGCATTTCCTACTTCACCTATAGTAGCTCTACAAGCGCTTAATACTTTTCTAACTTCACCGCTTTGTAAACGAAGTAAAGTATATCTTCCTTCATGTCCTAAAACTTGAACACTTGAACCTGCAGAACGAGCCATTTGTGCTCCCTTTCCAGGCATTAATTCAACATTGTGAACCATTGTACCTTCTGGAATGTTTGCAAGCATTAATGAATTACCAACAATAATATCTGTTGTATCTCCACTAACAACTTTTCCTCCTACTTGTAATCCCTTAGGAGCGATGATATATCTTTTTTCACCATCTGCATAAGTAATTAAAGCAATGTTAGCTGTTCTATTAGGATCATATTCGATAGCAGTTACTGTACCTACGATACCATCTTTATTTCTTTTGAAATCAATGATACGATATTTTCTTTTTTCACCGCCACCTCTATGACGTACTGTAACTTTACCTTGATTATTACGTCCGCCATTTTTCTTAAGTGTAACAACTAATGATTTTTCAGGAGTAGTCTTAGTTACTTCGTCATTAACGATAACTGACATACCACGGCGACCATTAGTCGTTGGTTTATATGTTTTTATAGCCATAATATCCTCCTCTTAGATTATAGTTCGATTGAACTACCTTCTTTTAATTTAACAATTGCTTTCTTAACTTTATTTGTTTTTCCAACATAACGACCAACTCTTTTTTTCTTTGGTCTAACATTTACAGTATTTACTGATTCAACTTTTACATTGAATAATTTTTCTACTGCTTGTTTAATTTCAGTTTTATTAGCTTTTGGATCAACACTGAATGTAATAGTATTGTCATTTGCTAATCTAGCACTTTTCTCAGTTACGATTGGTGCTTTTATGATATCTCTATAATTATTCATAGTTTAGCACCTCCTCAATAGCTTTAACTGCATCTTTAGTAACAACCATCTTATCAGCTGATATAATATCTAATACATTGATTTCATCTGCTGCTAATACGATAACATTTCTAAAGTTACGGCTTGCTAAGATTAGATTTTCATCTAATTCATTAACTACGATTAAGATATTCTTATCTAGTTTTAAATCAGTCATTAAATCTTTAAATTCTTTAGCTTTATTACTAGTTAATTTGATATCATCTACTATAATTAGTTCTGATTCAATAACTTTGTAAGATAAAGTTGATTTTAATGCTAATCTTCTTTCTTTTCTATTTTGTTTTGTTGTGTAGTTTCTATCAGGATGTGGTCCAAATACTACACCACCATGATACCAATGTGGAGCTCTCGTACTACCTTGACGAGCACGTCCAGTACCTTTTTGTCTCCATGGTTTTGCTCCACCACCAGAAACTTCGCTACGTGTTTTTGTATCTGCTGTTCCTTGTCTTTCTGCATTACGAGCAAGTCTTACTGCATCATAGATAACAGCATCGTTAGGTTCAATTCCCCAAACTTTTTCATTAAGTGTTATATCGCTTACTTTTTCTCCCTTAACATTTACTACATTTAATTTTTTCATGTATGTACCTCCTATTCAGCACTTGGAGTTTCTTCAGAAGTTTCTTCTTTAACTTCTTCAGTTACTTCTTCTGTTGCAGTTTCTTCTTTAACTTCTTCAGTAACATCTACTGTATTTTCAATTACTTCATTAGCTACATAACTAACTAATTCTTCACTAGGATTTACTTTGTTAGGGTTTTTAACAGCTGATTTAATAACAACTAATGCATTTTTTGGTCCAGGTACATTTCCCTTAACTAAAATTACATTATTTTCCATATCGATATCAACTATTTCTAAGTTTTGGATAGTAACAGTTAATACACCCATATGTCCTGGTAATTTTTTACCTTTAAAAACACGCATTGGTCTCATTGTTCCCATTGAACCTGGTCTTCTATGATAGTGAGAACCATGTCCCATAGGACCTCTATTATTTCCATGACGTTTAACAACACCTTGGAAACCTTTACCTTTTGTAGTTCCAGTTACGTCTACAACTTCTCCTGGAGTAAAGATATCTGCTTTTACTTCTTGACCTAAAGCATAATCCTTAATATCTACACCTCTAATTTCTTTAAAGAAGCGCTTAGGTGTAGTTTTTGCTTTATTAGTTATACCTAATGAAGCTTTTGTCGCTAACTTTTCACGTTTTGTATCGAAACCTAGTTGAATAGCTTCATAACCATCATTTTCAATTGTCTTAATTTGTGTTACAACATTTGGTTCAACTGAAATTACAGTTACAGGAGTTAATTTACCAGATTTGCTAAATACTTGCGTCATTCCAATTTTACGACCTAAGATTCCTTTCATAATTTACCTCCTATTAATTATTTTTAATTTGAATATCAACACCGCTTGGAATATCTAAATGAGTTAATGCCTCAATAGTTTCCTTACTTGGATTTTTGATATCAATTAGTCTTTTGTGTGTTCTCTTTTCAAATTGTTCACGTGAATCTTTATATTTGTGAACAGCTCTTAAAATAGTAACTTTTTCAATTTCTGTAGGTAGTGGTACTGGTCCACTAACTTCGCCACCATTTCTTTTTACTGTTTCAACAATTTTAGCACACGCTGTGTCTAAACTTTTGTGTTCAAAAGCTTTTAATTTGATACGAACAGTAGTCTTTGACATATTGTATCCTCCCTTCGCCTATATCTAGTATAGACTTGCTCCGTGTAAATAACCCGATTTTACATTTTAAGTTTTTATTTTCATAACAACTTAACCTGGTGTATCGGCAACCTCACACATCTAAGCATGCCACACGTAATTAATTATATTACAAAAAGTGTTGAAAATCAACACTTTTTTAATATTTTTTTTAATTTTACATTATCTTATATATGTTTTAACTTTGGCGTCTGATGCTAACACAACATAATCAACGCCTTTACCATACCAATCATCTATTTCTATATCTTCTTTTTCACCAGAAGCTTCCCATTCAATTACATCTACACCTTCTTGACCATCTGGTAATGTTAACATATGACCATAAGGTGTCCAATTTGCATCGTTAGAACTTTTTGAATCAGCTATCTTACAAGGAATAACAGCACCATCTGTTAATACAACATCTACATCGTCACCTGTGACACCAAAAGTTTCAGTCATAGCAACTAAATATCTTCCATCTATTGTAGCAATACCTCTATCACTTGTACGGCCCTTTTCATCCCATTCTATTGCAAGTAATTGTTGTCTCGTATTTGGAGTCCATCTATCGTAAAAAGATGGATAATTTGTATGGTTATATGATATTCCAGCTTGTTTTGTATTAATATTTACTTCTTCACCTGTTTGAGTTACTTCGTATTCAGTTTGGATATTTTCTTCTTCCAACCCTTCATATTGTTGATCAATATTAGCAGAATTATTTAAATTATCTGAATCATATAAGAAAGTTACGCTTGTATTTTCAGTTACTTCTTCTATATTTATATTTTGATTTTGAATTTCAGTAACAGTTTTTACTATTTCTTTTGATTTTTCTTTATAATCATCTATACTATTTTCCATAGTATATTCAGGATATACTACCATTTCTTCATATTCTTTATGGTTTAATTTAAAAGTAGCTATGCCAGAAATTAACGCAACATTCAATGCAGCAATTTTAATACCTCTACTAATTTTATTTTTAAGATCGCTATTTTTAATAGCTTTCTTTATTACTTTCATAAAATTGATACGAGTTATTGCTCTAGTATTTTTTAATACTTTGTCATAATTTCTAATATCAAAAATTACTTCTTTAGATTTAAAAGTAGCATTACCATTTTCAACTTTGACACTATCAAATTTTAATTTAGATAATAATTGTAATAATTCTGTATTAGTATTTTCATCAAGACTAACTAATCCTAAACCATTTTCTTTTTCTTCGCATAATAAAGAACCATTTTCCATATAAAATGAATATTCGTACATATTAACGCCTCCTTTTATCTTTTTTGTATATTTGCCCCCCGGCACACAAAAACATTACACCATCATATAATATTTTTTTAAGTTTGTCAACCCCTTTTTTAAAAATTAAAAAAAGCGATTACTCGCTTATTTTGTAAATGGTATTAATGCCATAAAACGTGCTTTCTTTACTTCTGCGGCTATATGTCTTTGATGTTTAGCACATGCTCCTGTAATTCTTCTTGGTAATATTTTATATTTATCACCACTTACATATTTTTTAATAACATCAACATTTTTATAGTCTACATCTTTACCAGCACACATTTGGCAAACTTTTTTCTTTTTTCTATAAAATTCAGCCATGTTTTCCTCCTTATTAATCTAGGAAATTATCGTCTATAGAAACACTATCACCATATTCAGCATATGGATCACTTTCTAAATCTATATCATTACTTGGCATATCAAAAGCTGGTTCATTACTATAGTTATTTGAACTACTTTGACGCGCTTGTGATTGTGATCTAGTTTCTAAAAATTGTACATTATCAGCTTGAACATCTAATGTATAACGTTTATTTCCATCTTTATCTGTATAATTTCCACTTTGAAGACGGCCTTCAACGCCTACTAAACTACCTTGATCTAAATAATTAGCAACGTTTTCAGCTTGTTTTCTCCATACTACAACGTTTATAAAATCAGTTTCTCTTTCTCCTTGAGAATTACTGAAAGTTCTATTTACTGCGATTGAAAATCTAGCGTAAGGTAAATTAGAACTTGTATATCTTAGTTCTGGTTTTGCAGTCAAACGACCAATTAACATTACTTTATTCATAAACGCACCTCTTAATCTTCTTTCTTAGTAATTAAATGTCTTATTACATCTTTACTATTTCTAGCTAAACGATCAAATTCGTTAATTGCTTTATCATCATTAGCATTGATAGTTATAACATAATAGAAACCACTTTTGTAATCTTTAATTTCATAGGCAAGTTCTCTTTGTCCCATTTCAGTTACATCAGTAATTTTAGCACCATTATCAGTTAAAACTTTTTCAAATGATTTTGCAACTTTTTTAACTTCATCCTCTGCTATAGTTGTTCTTATGATGTACATAATTTCATAAGTTTTCATAACACACCTCCTTATGGTCAATAGGCTTCCTAAGAAGCAAGGAGCTCTTCGCTCTTGAAGTATTATAACAAAAAAAATATATAAAGTAAATAGAATTTTTTAATCACATTTACTCTATATATTTATATTATACATTAAATCTAAAATGACAAATATCTCCATCTTGCATTTCATAGTCTTTACCTTCAAGTCTTAATCTTCCAGCTTCTTTAACAGCTTTTTCATTACCTAAATATTCTAAATCTGTATAACTCATTATCTCAGCTTTGATAAATCCTTTTTCAAAATCTGTATGAATTATACCTGCACATTCAGGAGCTTTCATACCAACTTTAAACGTCCAAGCCCTACATTCATCACTACCAGCGGTGAAATAAGTTGCAAGTCCTAATAATCTGTATGTTGCCTTGATAAGTTGGTCTAAACCGCTTTCTTTTATTCCTAGATCTTTCAAAAATTCTAATTTGTCACTTTCTTCTAGTTCACTTAACTCTGATTCTATTTTAGCACATACAACAACTGTATCAGCGCCTTCTGCTTCAGCATATCCTTTAACCATATCTGAATATTTATTACCACCAGCTACAATATCTTCTTCAGCTACATTAGCCATATATATAATTGGTTTAGCAGTTATTAGTGCAAATGCCTTTATTAACTTTTGCTCTTCCTCATCCAAGTTAAGTCTTCTTATTGGGATATTCTTTTCTAAAGAATCTTTTATTTTAGTTAATAGTTCTAACTCTTTAACTGCATCTTTTTCTTTTGCTTTAGCTTTCTTTTCTACTCTTCCAATTCTTCCATCTATTACTTCTAAATCCGCTAACATTAATTCTACATTAATTATTTCAATATCTCTTATAGGATCAACACTATTTTCAACATGTATTATATCACTGTTTTCAAAACATCTTACTACTTCTACTATTGCATCGACTTCCCTAATATGTGATAAAAATTTATTACCTAATCCCTCTCCTTGGCTAGCTCCTTTAACTAATCCTGCTATATCAGTAAATTCATATGTAGTTGGCACTACTCTTTCTGGTATATATAGTTTTTCTAAAAATGTTAATCTTTTATCTGGGACTGTAACTACTCCTACATTTGGATCAATAGTAGCAAATGGGTAGTTTGCAGCTAAAATATTTTTCTTTGTAATTGCATTAAATAATGTTGATTTACCTACATTTGGTAATCCTACTATTCCTGCTTTAAGACTCATAATATCACTTCCATCTTTTCCATTATAACATATTTATTTTTAAATAGAAAAGAAAAAGCGACTACATAGTCGCATAAGTGTTAATTCCTAATGGAATTCCTATTATATTCCATGATACTATTAATACTAACCATACCAACGCAAGTAATAGCACTGTAGGCAATATCAATTTAATTGTACCAAAAATTGTAATTTCTTTTTTATCACCATCATTATACTTTTGTAAAAATCCTAGCATAATTATAAAATATATAAAGAAAGGTGAAATTGATTTTCCTATTCCATCAGCAATACTAAATATAAATTGTGTAAATTCAGGAGTTATATTAGCTCTCATGAATAATGGTACTACTAATGGCGCTGACATATTCCATTTAGTATATGTATTAGGGATTAAAATACTAATTAATATTGTAAATATAAAAAATACAATAATTAATAAACTACCTGAAAATTCTAATGAACTAACTGCGTTTATTAATATGGCAGCTATTACATTGCCAATGTTCGTCCATTCTAATACACCAAACATAATAGATGCAAAGAACATTAAGACAAATACGTATCCACAATTTTCAAAACTTTTATATAACCCTATATTATAATCTAGACGATGTTTAATATTTCCTGACACAAATCCATATATAGCGCTACAAATCATTGTAGAAGCCAACATTATGATAATAAATGCATCTTTAAATGGTGATGTCTCACTCATAAGCTTAGCCACATATGTAGTTTTACTATTATCTAATAATATTCCACCAGGGAGAATCATAATTACTATAGATATCAAAATTAATAATATAGCTAGATTAGTAAACCATAATGCCTTATTTGATATAACTATTTCGTCTTCTTCGGTCTGTATTCTTCTAAATTTAGGTGCCAAGTATTTATTGATAATGGCAGTTCCTAAGAAAGCAACTACAAAAGTACTTACAATCATAATATACATACAAGATAATACATCATACGAGAATGTTGGATCTACTTCTATTGTTGCTGATAATTCTGTTACTGTACCAAGTAGATAAGTATTATAATTATATATAATTCCAGTACCATAACTACATGTAATTCCAATAAAAGTTGTCATGATACCAAGCATTGGATTTCTACCTAAATATTTATATACTACACCTATAAGTGGTAACAGTATTACAAAACTATAATCACCAAAAAAAGTAAAAATTATACATAATACTAATGTAAAGAAAATAATCACTGGTGTAGCTAATTTTTTTAGCGGTTCTACTAGATGTTTTATTAATCCTGATCTTTCAGCTATGCTTGTAGTTATCAAAGATATAATTATTAAAGCTAATGGTTCAATTAAACGAAAATTAGTAACACCACTACTCAATAAATATTTTATACCTTCTACACTAAATATATTATTTACTGTTATTAAGCTCATTTCCAAATTCGAAGCGTTTATTACAGCTTCTTCGCTTTCAAACCCAACTAAAGATAATATGAAGCTTAACAACATTAGTATAAGTGTAATTATTCCCATCACTATGATAGGACCTAAAATTTTAGGAGCACGTTTAGTCTTTCTTGCCATATTCATCACCCTCATATTGTATAACTTTTTTCATTTTTTTATTAAACTCAATACGAGGCAACATTATACTTCTACCACAGTTAATACATTTTATTTTAATATCTGCACCAACTCTAGTTATTTGCCATTCATTTGAGCCACAGGGATGTTGTTTTTTCATTACAACAATGCTCCCCATTTTATATTCTTTATCCATTATGAATCACCAACTGACTATATGGAATACTGATTCCTTCTTTATCTAGTTCTTGTTTAATCAATTTACGTAACTGCCTTTGAGTATTAAATTGTTCACCACTCTTAACTTCAGCAATTATACGGTACACCATTGCTGATGAATCCAAATTTTCTAAGCCTAATAATGCAACATCTTTTTTTAGGTTAGGTATTTGTTTTGATATTTTTATGCAAATTTTATTAAGAACTTTTTCTAATTTTTCTACATCCTCTTCATAAGGTAGTCCAACATCAACAATTGCAATCGAATTATTATGTGTGTAATTAATTACTTCAGATATTAAATGATTATTTATTATCTTTTCTTCGCCTGTCCAAGCTTTTATTCTTGTAGTTTTTAAAGTAAATGTGGTAACTGTCCCCATAAAATCTCCAATTTTTACTATATCACCTATAGCAAATTGATTTTCAATAACAATTGTTATTCCAGCAACAAAATCTTTTAAGAAATCTTGCATTGCTAAAGCTACTGCTGCTCCTACAATACCCAAGGAAGTAATTATGCTTTTAGTATCTATTCCATACTTTTCTAATATCATCAAAGCACATACTAACATAATAAAATACTTAATAATACCTTTAATTAGTGATTCAATAGTATTATATTTATTATCTTTAAGTTTTTTTGCCCTAATTCTAAATGCTTTATTTAATATACTTTTTATTATTAAATAAACAATTATTCCTATTAATACTATAATTAATGGGACTACTATTTTATCTATGATAGCCGCTTTATCCATAATATTACTCCTTTACATCCAATATTTCTAATATTCTATTCAAATCTGCAACATTTGTAAAGTTAATTATGATTTTTTTATCACTTATTTTAACTTTTGTATCTAATTTATCTCTAAGCATATCTTCTACATACTTAAATTCTTTATTCTCTTTAGATACTTTTCTTTCAACTTTGTGTTTCTTTTCTACATTAGTAGTCATATCCTCTACATCATGTACTGGCAACTTTTCATCTACTATTTTATTAGCCATTTTAATTATTTCATCATCATTTTCTATTTTACTTAGTAATTTGGCATGACTCATTGATAGTTTGTCCGAAGCAATCATTTTTTGAACTTCAGATGGTAATCTTAAAATACCAATGATATTTGTTACATGACTACGGCTCTTACCAACTCTTTTGCTTAAGTCATCTTGTGTAATGCCTAATTTGTCAATCATTGTTTTATAGGCTAAAGCTTCTTCTAGCGGATTCAAATTTTCTCTTTGTAGATTTTCTAGTAAAGATATTTCCATCATTTCTTCATCAGTAAAATCTCTTATTATTGCAGGTATAGTCTCTTTACCAGCAAGTTTACTAGCTCTAAATCTTCTTTCACCAGCTATTATTTCATATCCTTTAATACTTTTTTTCGCGATTATCGGTTGAAATACACCATGTTCTTTAATAGAATCACTTAATTCTTCCAAGGCTGCATCATTAAATAGTTTTCTTGGTTGATAAGGATTCGGTCTCAATTCGTCTAAAGCTAATTCTACTATTTCTTCTTTTGGTGTTGTATCTATTACTTTTTTTTCAAATGCATCTAAATCAAAATTTTCATTATTAAATAATTGTTCTAAGCCTTTCCCTAATGCTCTTCTTTTAGTTTCCATTTCGTGCGATCACCTCTTTCGCTAAATTAAGGTATGCTTCTGTTCCTGGACTTTTAGGATCATAATTAATTATTGGCATACCATGACTTGGTGCCTCTGCTATACGAACAAGTCTTGGAATAATCGTATCATATACTCTTTCTTTAAAATATGTCTTTATATTTTCAACTACTTCTATTCCTAAATTAGTACGAATATCAAACATTGTAAGTAAAACACCTTCAATATCTAATGATGGGTTTAAGGTTTTTTGTGCCCACATAATTGAGTTTAATAATTGCATAATACCTTCTAATGCAAAGTACTCACATTGAACCGGGATTATAACCGAATCAGATGCAACTATTGCATTTGTAGTTAATAATCCTAATGATGGTGGACAATCAATTAATATAAAATCATATTTATCTCTAACTACATCAATAGATTTCTTTAATTGAGCACTCATATTAAATCCTTCTGTAGTTCTACTTTTTTCACTAAGTTCCAATTCTATACCGGCTAAATTCATTGATGCTGGGACAATTGATAAATTTTTGAATTTTGTTTTAATTATTGATTCTTCTATTTTCCCTTCGCCTATCAAAAGTTCATACACTGTTATATCAGTTTGTTTTTTATCAATACCAATACCATTAGTGCAGTTTCCTTGAGGATCTAAGTCTACTAATAAAACTTTTTTATTATATACGCCTAGAGCAGCTGCCAAATTTATACTTGTTGTAGTCTTGCCTACGCCACCTTTTTGATTAACTAATGAGATTACTCTACCCATACTATCACCATTTTCTATGTATATTAATATTTTACCAAATTAAGTGAAATAAGTCTATAATTTTGGTAATGTTTAGGAAAAGAAAAAAGCAACTATTTGTTGCTTAATCACTTATTTCAATTACTTTTTTACTATCAACTTTTGATGTTTTTGGTACTGTAATACTTAGTATTCCATTTTTATAATTAGCTTTGATATCTTCATCCGTAATATTTTCACCTACATAGAATGTACGACTACATTTTCCGTAGTATCTTTCTCTACGAATATATTTTTCCTTTTTATCCTCAATATCTTCTTTCTTTTCTTCTGAAGCAGTTACTGTAAGATATCCTCTTTCTAATTCCAATTTGATGTTTTCTTTATCATAACCTGGCACATCAATATCTAGTACATAATTATTGTCAACTACTCTAACGTCAGTTTTCATAATTGTACTCTCTCCTTTTTCAAATACATCACCAAAAACATTATCAAATATACTTGGTAACATAAAATTCATCCCTTTCTTGTAAGTTTTCTCACTTACAAATACATTGTAGCACAAAAAATTAGCACTGTCAATATAAGAGTGCTAAAATATAGATAGAAGTTTTCCTTCAAGTCTTAACCCTTTTAAATATTTGATTAAATCTTCCTTTTCATTATCCGTTAAATTGTTATATTCTCTTGTGTTTTTTTCTATTAAGTTTTCTATTACATCTATATCAATATCATTAGCTATTAATGTATATATTGTTTTTACACCATTAATAGTTAATTCTTCATTTATTTTATTAATTACTTCAATATAGTTCATACATCTACCACCTATTTCATTTTATAACATATTAAAAAAAGATGATAGAAGAAAATCACTTTTTTCTTGATACTTTACTAATGTTTACTATTTTTTTAATTTCATCTACAAAAATAGATTTATTTGCATAAGGTACATATAAATAAACGATGCTTTTAGTTCTAGTTATGGCTACATAAAATAATCTTCTTTCCTCACTATATGGGTATTTATCTATCTTTGGGGAGACTATTTCTAAAATTTTGTTATCTTCTAATTTTGAAGGAAATCCCATTATATCATCTTTTAAATTAATCACTATAACCACATCTTCTTCTAACCCTTTTGATTTATGTACAGTCATATATTTCATTGCTATATTTTTAGGCTTATATAAAACATTACCATTTTTATCGATAATATAATCATTGTCTATCAAATCATATATATCACGATTATTTCTACCCAAAATAAGTATCTTTTTATTTCCTATTTCTTCAATTAACTTTTTAAAATCATCTATATAATTTTTATATTTTATAATGCGAACAGGATTCTTAAGATGTTTATTAGATTTTAAATTCTTTCTTATTTGCTTTTTGTTTTTCATGACAAAACTACCTGCTATATCAACAAGCTCTTGACTATTTCTATATGTATTGCTAATTTTTAATATTTCTGTATCATCAAAATTTTTTTCAAAATCTAGCATAATATTCAAATTGCATCCTGCAAATTTATATATAGACTGAAAATCATCACCAACTACAAATAAAGAAGCATTTGTTTTTTCTATTATACTTTTGATTAAATTAAACCTAACTAAAGAACTATCCTGAAATTCATCTATAATAATATATTTGTACTTATTTTTTATGCCTATTTCTTTAACTACATTTGTTGCCTTTATAATCATATCATCGAAATCTATTTCACCGTTGCTTTCCAATTCACTTTGATATAGTTGATATATTATTAATATTATCTTTAATAAATAAAAATTTTTAGTTTTAATTTTATGATTATAGAATCTTGCAAATTCACTTATATTATAGCCATTTGTCTTCATAAGTCTAATAAATTTAGCAATTAATTTTTTCAATTTTGAAAAATTGGCACTTTTTAATATTTTTTTATATTTTTTAATTACATCTATTTTTAAAGTAAAAATATGGTAATGCTTTAATACAATATACATCATATCAATATCATTCAATATTAAGACATTAAAATATTCATCTATTAAATACTCTAATAAGTCAGGTATACATAATTTATAATTTAAATTATTGTCTTTTAATATATTTAATGATAATCTATGAAAAGTATATACATCTATATTTGTACCAATTTCTTCTACTATCTTATCTTTTAAACTGTCTACACTGGCATTAGTAAATGATATACATAAAATTTCATTTGAGTTTATATTCTTCTCATTAATTAAATACTTTATTCTACCTACTATAGTAGTTGTTTTTCCTGATCCTGCGCCTGCAACTACTAATATGTTTTTATGTTCTGATGTTGCCGCGTGTACTTGTTCACTATCTAATTCATAACCTCCCACACTTATCATAGTTATCACCTTGTATTATTTTATACGTTGTTAAAAGATAATACAAACTCTCATTTTTTAAAATTGGTTCATATTTTTAAGTCAATTTAGAATTTTGTATGTTATAATCAATACAGGAGGGAAATTATGGCAAAAAAAGTTGACGCAAAAGAATTAAAAGAAAAAGCTTTAAAAAATAGTAAAGGTTTTTTTGGGGAATTCAAAGCATTTGTCTTAAGAGGCAATGTTATGGATATGGCAGTTGGTGTTATCATTGGTAGCGCATTTGCAAGTATCGTTACTGCTCTTACAACTGATTTCATTAATCCATTAATTAATTCTATTGGTGGGGCTGAAATTGGTGGAAGTATACACTTACCTTGGACACCTGAAGGAGAAGCTGGCCAATACCTTTTATGGGGTGACTTTGTTACTTCAGTAATTAATTTCTTAATTATGGCATTTGTCTTATTTATTATGCTTAAGGTTGTAAATAAGGTAATGACTATAGGAAAGAAAAAAGTGGAAGAAGAAAAGAAAGTTGCTGAACCATCTGAGGAAGTTAAATTGTTAACTGAAATTAGAGATGCACTTAAAAAGAAAAAATAATCGATATATAATCGATTATTTTTTAGTCTTCTTTCTTGCTTGATTTTCCTATTTTTGAATTGATTTCTTTAGCTTGTTTATATAACATAATAGCTAATAAAGCACCTTCAAAAACAATACGTAATACTAAGTTCCCAACAATTAAAGTTCCGAAGAAAGCTAATGCTGAAGAACCAATATATGAGAATGCATTTAAAGTAGTAAAGATTGCTAAAATTAAATAACAAATCTTTAAGATTACTTCTAAGCTCATAAATTTAAATGATAAAAAGTCATATAACCATTTAACAAATCCATTGAACTTCTTTTCATTTTTAGGTGTTAAAAATAAAAAGTATACTAAGAATCCTCCTACTAAAGCTAGTACTAAAGATATAATAGTCCAAACTCCGCTTCCTGAAGATGCATATGATGGACCATAACTTCCTACTCCATATCCGTACATTTATGAACACTCCTTCCTAATCTAATTATACCAAATATATGATTAAAAATAAATAAAAATACCAATTATTGGATATTTTTTTAAAGGCATTTATAAAAGAAAAGTACACATGTGTGTACTTTTAATATACCAACTGGGGCAACTCTTAGGCAATACAAGAACACCACCACAATAGAAAACTAGAACACCATAGTCTAGTAACAATATAAACTATTTCTGACATCATTATATCACTTTTTAGATTATATTCCTATGCCATAGTAAAGAGTAAACCG
>JAFUTO010000019.1 GCA_017484205.1 Bacilli bacterium
AAACATATTCATCAACTACTTTCTTTTTAAATTCATTAGTGTATTTATTATTAGGCATAAAAATAAAACCTCCTTTCTTGAGATTCTATTTTATACGAAACTAGTCTTTTTTTAAAGTGTCCAAAATAGGGTTCACTTCAATTTGCTAGTTTTTTATTTATCATAATTTTATACTTTTATTTTTTAATATTTATGTTATAATATTTCTCCGTGAGGGGATTTAGTATGAATTTAAAACTATTTAAAAAGAAAAAATATTTAACTATTATGGTTGATCATGCTGTAACAATAAATACAGGTGAAATTCAAGATAAAACATTTTTAGATAATAATGTGGATAGATTAATTGAATGGTATTCTAATAATATATTAAAAGGTCAATCTAACATTGAGGATAAATACTTTGAACCAAGAGAATTAAGTAATTTTATTGATAAAATAGCTGTATGGTATGAACTTAGATATCCAGATTATGAAATTGATAGAATGTATGAACCATATGTGAAAGATGGAAAGAATATAAACAAAGTTATGTTTCAAAATAATCCTTATATAAAGGAATTGCTTGATGGTAATGATGATGTAAATGCATTAGATTGGAATGACTTTTATAATAAAGATGTATTTATTAATTCATTATCATGGAAAGAACTTTATCATTTAAAAAAACCAGAATATCCTGTATCAGTACAATTGGATTCAAAAAATGAAATTAGTTTTTTATTAAATAAAGATGGTACAGTTGCTAAAGCAAATGGATTAGATGATGATAAAATAAAAGGAATGCATATTAAAGATGTATTAGAAGTATTAAAATCAAAAAACTTAATTTCTATGCATAATAATTTAGAAAAAATAATAAAAGACTATGAAGATAGAGACTATTTAAGTAATGAAATATTGAATGCCGCGATGCATAGAATTATGGAAAGAGGCGGGAATGTGATAGGTTCACGCCGTGGATTATTATTCGCGAAAGAATTTGGATTAGATGTAAATGTACCTATGGAATATGGTATTGATTTAAATAATCCAAATTTAAAAGAATTTATTAATGAATGTATTAAATCAGGTGGAGATATAAACTTAGTCTGTCATAATGATTTAAGTATTCAAGAAATAATTACAATGGAAAATAAAAAGGGTAGATATACATTAGAAGAAGATGAATTACACCAAAGATTAGTAGATATCTTAGATAGTCAAGTGGATCAAGAAGTAGTTGATGAAGATATCAAACAAAAAAGAATAGAAAGAAAATTAGAAAAAAGTAAACGTATGTAGTTTACTTTTTTAAAATGATGTTTCAATTTTATCTATTATTTCAAAATCATTAGAAATATTTTTAATATTATCAATATCTTCTTCTTTTATAATAGCCTCATATATAACATTTAAATCAAATTCTTTATATATTATATTAATATTCATGTTTTCAATATTATTTATCTTATCATATGGAACACTGAATTTTACTTTATAACCATCAACTAATTCTTTTAATTCAGATGCTTTTACTAAATCATTAATCGAATTTGCGTATGCTCTTATAAGTCCTCCCGCGCCTAATTTAATACCACCAAAATATCTAACAACAATGGCAAGTATATGATTTAAATCGTTTTTCTTTAAAATATCTAATATAGGTTTACCAGCAGTTCCAGAAGGTTCCCCATCATCAGACGCTTTTTCTATACCATCTAATATATATGCATAACATATATGAGTCGCGTCTTTATACTTATTTTTAAATATATCTAATTCCTTTTTGATATCATCTATAGTATCAACTTTGACCAAATAATTTATGAATTTAGATTTATTTATTTCTTTTGTGTCATTAATATTTTTAGCAATCGTTTTCATAAAATCCCTTCTATTTACAGCATACATCCATTTAATTATACAATAAAATAATTATTTCGACAATGATTCCTTGAAAAAATATACTATCTATGTTATTATCTTAATGCAGGTGATTAATATGAATATACCAAGTAGATTAGAAGCAAAAAAAAGAACTTCAAAAGAAGTTTTAACTAAAACTAATGAATATATAGTTGATAATAATTTGAAAACATTAGGTGAAGGTAAAACGTATTTTATAAAGACTTATGGATGCCAAATGAATGAACATGATTCAGAAAATATAAAAGCTATATTAGAAGATATGTCATTTACTGAATGTGATGAAATGGAAAAAGCTGATTTAATTTTATTAAATACTTGTGCCATTAGAGAAAATGCACATAATAAAGTATTTGGTATGATCGGTAGAATAAAACACTTGAAAGAGACAAGACCAGAAGTAATCGCGGGAATATGTGGATGTATGGCTCAAGAAGAAGGAGTAGTAAATGAAATACTAACTAATTATAAATGGTTAGATATTGTCTTCGGGACTCACAATATTTATGCTCTTCCTAATATTCTAGCTACAAGTATGAAAAATAATAAGCAAGAAATAGATGTTTTAAGCATTGAAGGAGATATCATTGAAAATATTCCTGTCAAAAGAGATAGTAAATATAAAGCTTGGGTTAATATAATGTATGGTTGTGATAAATTCTGTACTTATTGTATAGTACCATATACAAGAGGAAAACAAAGAAGTAGAGAACCAGAATATATTATTAAAGAAGTTTTAGATTTAGTTAATAGTGGATATAAAGAAGTAACTTTACTTGGTCAAAATGTTAATGCATATGGTAAAGATTTAGATACTAATTATGGTATGGCAAATCTGCTAGAAGATGTAGCTAAAACAGGCATTGATAGGGTTAGATTTGTAACATCACATCCATGGGATTTTAATGATGAAATGATAGATGTAATTAAAAAGTATGATAATATTATGCCTTATATACATTTACCTTTACAATCAGGATCAGATAGAATTTTAAAGTTAATGGGTAGAAGATATACTAAAGAATCATATTTAGAATTATTTAATAAATTAAAAACTATTCCTAATGTATCAATAACTACAGATATTATAGTAGGTTTTCCAGGTGAGACAGAAGAAGATTTTAATGAAACTTTAGATGTAGTAAACATTTGTAAATATGACTCTGCATTTACTTTTATCTTTTCACCAAGGGAAGGTACACCAGCCGCTAAGATGGAAGATAATGTTACATTAGAAGAAAAGAATAATAGATTATATAGATTAAATGATTTAATTAATAAATATGCCAAAGAAGCAAATGATAAATATTTAAATAAAACTGTACCTGTTTTAATAGAAGGAAAGTCAGAAAAAGGTGGCCTTTTAATGGGATATACTGATACTATGAAATTAGTAAATGTAAATGCACCTAAATCTAATATAGGTAAAATTGTTAATGTTAAAATAACTGATATTAAAACATGGAGTATGGATGGAGAAATAGTTAAATAGTCTTGAATGGACTATTTTTTCTTGCTATAATAATTTAGAGGTGTGTTATGGAAAATATTGATTATTCAAAATATAATTTGTCAGATGAAAACCTACCAATTTGTTTTGTAAAAATAATAGAAAATGAAATTGGTATGTCATATAAAGAGATTAGAGGTATAAATAAAGATGCAGATGTAAAAGTAACTGAAGATGAGATAAAAGAGTTTTTATCATCTGAATTAGAAACAAATAAAGAACATATAAGAAAAGAACAAGAGTCATTAGCTAGAAGATTTGGTAATAATGATCCTGTGATTATAAAAGCAACTGAAAACTTTGGTTATAATTTGGTAATTTCAAAATATAAATATGAACCATATACTTATCAATATTTTAAAAAGTATATTGGTATTTTAAAAGAAAAAAATTATATCTTTTTTGATTTAATTGATATGCTAGCTAATTTAAATATAGGTATACCATTATCAGATGAAAAGATAAAAGAATTAAAAGAATTATTAGAATCATTAGATATAACATTAACATCTGATTATAGAATATCAAAAGAAGATGTAGTTAGAATAGTAGATCCTTTTATATATAATTTAAAAACTATTATTGAAACTACAAAAAAGGCTAATAGTTTAGAAACTTATTTAGATTTTAAAATAAATGAAGATAGTATATATAAGAATGGGATGACTGAAGAAATGGTATATCCTAGTACTGAATTACAAATTAAAAATATAGATATTCCTTTATGTAAAGGATATGTCCCTTTAACTAAAAAACAAGAAGAAGAAATTCAAAGTCGAAATGATGAATATTCAGAATATACCATACAATTATTAAAAGATATGTAAGTCCTTTGGGACTTTTTTATTTGTAATGTAATTTGACAATAATTAAAAATAAGTTATAATAACTAGCAAATGAGGGGGATTTTATATGAATGAGGATATTATTGTAGAGGAATATTTAAATCATTTTTATAATTATAAAGAACTAGCTTGTTATTTACAAATTGAAGAAAAAAGAGTTAGAAATATACTAACATCTGTTGGTGGAAGAACAGGAGAATTAGTAAAAAAGCATACATATATAATAGAACATTATGACGCTAAAAATACTAATTTAAATATAAAAAATGAATTAGATGAAAAAGTAGTAAGTGTTGCTAAATATATTATTAATACAAAATCATCTATTAGATTGGCCGCAAAAGAGTTAAAAATAAGTAAAACTACAATTGGAGAATATATAAATGATAGATTACCTTCAATATCTATAACTTTATATAAAAAAGTATTTGATATAATGCAATCACATAAAACTTTAAATGCTAATCATAAATCACATCGTATGATAATAGAAAAAGAATTTGAATTATTAAATGATGGTTTAACTACAAGTGAGATAAGTGAGCAATTACATTTATCTAGAAATACAGTTCAAAGAGATTTAGCTAATAGAACTGAAATTATAAGTGAAGATATGCAAAAAAAGGCTAAACAAAAATTAAAATATAATCAAATGAAAATGAATAGATAATATTCATTTTTTTTATAAATAATGTTTTGACAATATCTAATATTTTTGATATCATATTGTAATTGTGTAAAAGAGGTGAGTTATATGAATTTAAATATTATTAAATTTGTAAATATTGATACGACTAATATAGTAAAAAATAATAGTTTTACTCATATAAAAAATAAACCTATAGAAGATAATATAGATAATAAAAGAAAACATGGAATACCAACTCTTCCAATTATTATAGATACAAAAGAAAAAGAAATTAAGTTTATACCTGAAGAAATAGAAATAAAAGAAGTAGAAACTATAGAAATGGAAGATGAAAAGTTAATATCATTAACATTTGATGATGGCCCTAGTGAATATACTAATAGATTAGTTAATATACTTAAGAAAAATAATAGTAATGCAACTTTCTTTATATCTGGTAAAGACATAAAAGGAAATGAAGATATAATTAAAAATATAAAAGATAATGGTAACGAAATAGGTATTAATGGTTTCAGTAAAAAATCTTTTACTGATATGAGTGTTGATGAAGTAGAAGCTGAAATAGCAGGTACTTATAATATGTTATCTAAATTAGATGTTAATCCATCTAATATAGTAAGACCTCCATTAGGAAAATTAAATGAAACTATAAAAGTACAAGTAAGATCACCATTTGTATTATGGAATGTAGATGCTGGTGAACCAAATAAATCAAATAATGTTCAAATGAAAAATAACATTATTAATAATATAGAACCAGGTTCTATTATAAGAATGCATGATTCATCAATTAAAACATTACAAGTATTGGATGAATTATTACCTACATTAATAGAAGCAGGTTATAAGTTTGTAACATTGGATGAGATGAATAAAAAATATTCTAATGTTTTTGTACCAGGAAAGGTATACGCTAAAATAAGAGGATATGCTGCATAATGTCACATATTGACTAATATTGATTATTATGTTATATTGATAAAGACAGGTCATGCTGCGGTCGTTAGAATGTTCAGGGATCATCCAAGCTAGTGGGCAATAAATATTCTAGCATCAGTTGCCGGTAGTCAACTGCAAACTATCCAGAACATGTAGTGTTAAATAAATAGTATAAAAATACTATTTTTTTTGTACATTTTCTCTTTTAATTGCATACACTACATTGAGAGGTGAATAGTGTGGCATTATATAAAGAGATTGTAACTAAAGCCGTTATTGGTAAAGGAAAGAAGTATTTTAAAAATACCTATAATATTGAAACTGAAGTGATACCTACAACTGTATTAGGATGTTGGGTTATTAATCATAAGTTTAAAGGATATAAAAGTGGTTCAGAAATAGGAGTAGATGGTTCATATGATGTAAATATTTGGTATTCATACGATAATGATTCTAAGACGGCAGTTATAAATAAACAAATAAGTTATAATGACTTATTTAATGTTAGTGTAAAGGAAACTGCTGATTTATCTAGTGATACTGATATTATAGTTAGAACTTTAAAACAACCAACAGTAAGCAAGGTAGATATTAAAGATAATGTTATATCTTTTGACATAGAAAAAGAGTTAGGTGTAGAAATAGTGGGAGATACTAAAGTAAAAATAGCTATAGAAGAAGATGAAGAACCATGGGAAGTATTAGAAGATGATTATACTGAAGAAGTTGACAAAGCAATAGATGAAGTCAAAGATGAATATTTATAAGTGTCAACCAAAAAGTGTTGACACTTCTTTTTATGTATGATATACTATTAAGCGAAATGGAGGAATAAATATGGCAGTAAAATTAAGATTAAAAAGAATGGGAGCAAAGAAAAGACCTTTTTATCGTATCGTAGCTGCTGATTCTAGAAGTCCAAGAGATGGTAGATTTATTGAAACAGTTGGTACTTATAATCCTATAGCTACACCAGCTGAAATTAAAATCGACGAAGAATTAGCTTTAAAATGGTTAAATGTAGGTGCTATTCCTACTGATACTGTTAGATCTATGCTAAGTAAACAAGGTATTATGAAAAAATTCCATGAATCAAAAATGACTAAGAGTACAGGAACTAAAGCTGAAACTAAAAAAGTAGCAAAAGCAGAACCAAAAAAAGAAGTAAAGACTGCTTCAACAAAAACTGCTAAGAAAACTACAACAGCTAAAAAGACTACTAAGAAAGAGGAAAAATAATATGGATTTAGTAGAATTAACTGAATACTTAGTAAAATCATTAGTAACAGATCCTGATAGTGTATCTGTAAAAGAATTTGATGATGAAGAAGGAATTAATATTGAAGTAATAGTATCTAATGATGATATTGGTACTGTTATTGGTAGAGGTGGTAGTAATGCTAATGCTATTAGAACTTTAGTTCAAGCAGCTGCATATACTAAAAAACTTCCACGAGTTAGAATAAATATTGATTCTAAAGAAGCATAATGCTTCTTTTTTGTTTTATTTGTGATACAATGAATGTAGGTGGTTTCATGTCGACAATACTTAGTATTATATTTAACTTTTTATTGATTGTTTTAAAATATTTGATATTACCAATACTAATTATTTTTGTTTTAATTATTATAATAAAGATGGGTATTGAATATGAAAAATATGGTAATAGAATATTTTCTGTATTTTCTCCAAAAGATATTTCTAATACTCGTGATGAGTTATTATATATAAGTTTGGATAAAATAACTTGGTATAAGAAAATAATTAAGTCAAGCATTTTAAAATCTAATTACATTTTAATAGATGGTAATGGTATAACTTTGTTTAAAATATTTACAGATGTAGGACTATTTAATGGTACTAATACATCAAAGTATTTCTATTACAGGAATAATGGTAGAGAACATCGTATAGCTAATCCTTTATTAATACTAAGTAGAGATGAAAAAATTATTAATCGATTATTACCTAATATAAAAGTAACTAAGTATCTAGTTGTAACTGAATTTACTCATGTAGATGTAAATACAGATTCAAAAACAATTAATTTTAGTAAAATACCTTATAATTTAGAAGAAAATAAATTATACACTGAAAAACAAATAGATGATATGGAAGATAAAATTAAATAGTGTCAAAAAGTGTCTAATCTATTGCAAACTTAAAAATATTAGTATATAGTTATAATAGGAGTGTGATAATATGATATATCCTTCAATTGATAAAATATTAAATCAAGTTGGTTCTAAGTACTTATTAATTAATATTGTCTCTAGAAGAGCAAAAGAAATGGAAGCAACAGGTCATTATCAAATGAAAGAAAATGAATATAAGTCTGTTAAACCAATAGGAAGAGCATTAGAAGAAGTTTCAAAGGGATTAATTCATATAAAAGAAAATGAAGAATAATACATAAGTATTATTTTTTATTTACTGCAAAAATAAAAGGTAAAAATCCACCTTTTTATGTTCATTTATGGTATAATATATAGGTATTAATTAAAGGGAGTGATTCAATGTTATCTAAAGAAGAAATAGATCACGTAGCTGAATTAGCTAGATTACATGTTGATGATAGTGAATATGAGCTATATGGTAAACAATTATATGATATATTATCAGAAATAGAAAAAATAGAAAGTGTAGATGTAGAAGGAGAAACTAAAATTATGATTTCACCATGTACAAATATTAATGAATATTCAAATGATTCAATAGGACCTATGCTTTCAAAAGAAGATATACTTAAAAATGTTAAACATTCTAATGGTGATTATATTGTTGTTCCAACGGTTATAAATGAGTAAATATTTAGATTTATCTATAAAAGAAATAAACGAATTATTAAAAAATAAAACAATAAAACCATTAGATTTAGTAAATGAAGCATTTGAAAGAATTGAATCTAGTAATTTAAATGCTTTTATAACATTAAATAAAGAAGAGGCTTTAAAAGAAGCAAAGGAATTAGAAAATAAAGAAATAGATAATATATTATTTGGTATACCTGTAGCTATAAAAGATAACATCGTAACTAAAGGATTAAGAACTACAGCAGCTTCACATATATTAGATGATTTTGATCCTATATATGATGCTGAGGTAGTAAGAAAAATAAAAGATAGTCATATGATTATTATAGGAAAAACTAATATGGATGAATTCGCGATGGGTTCAACTGGAGAAACTAGTTATTTTGGTAATACATTAAATCCGTGGGATAATACTATGGTTCCAGGAGGATCTTCATCAGGTTCAGCAGCTGCTGTATCAGCTAGATTAGTACCAATCGCTTTAGGAACAGATACAGGTGGAAGTATTAGACAACCATCTAGTTTTTGCGGTACTGTAGGATTAAAACCTACATATGGTAGAGTATCTCGTTATGGACTTATTGCATTCGCATCAAGTCTAGATCAAATAGGACCAATTACTAGAAATGTTATAGATAATGCTCTTATGTTAAATGTAATTGCAGGAAGAGATGACAAGGATTTAACATCTAGTTATGAGGATGTAACTGATTATACTAGCTTGATTGGTAAAGATATTAAAAACTTAAAAATAGCTGTACCTGACTTTTATATGAGTGATGCAATTGATAAGGAAGTTAGAAATAAAGTAACTAACATAATAGATATGCTTAAAAAAGCAGGATGTACTGTACATTCTATTAGTATGAAATATGTAGAGAATGCAATACCTTTATATCAAGTAATTGCTTTAGGTGAAGCATCATCTAACTTAGCTAGATATGATGGAGTAAAATATGGATATGTTACTTCTGAGTATAAAGATATTGAACAATTATATAAGATGACAAGATATGAGGGCTTTGGTAGAGAAGTAAAAAGAAGATTAATGATAGGTTCATACATTTTAAGTGGTAAAAATGCAGATAAATATTATAGAAAAGCATTAATAGTTAGAAAGAAATTAACGGATGAATTTAAAGATGTCTTATCTAAGTATGATCTTATTATAGGACCAACAAATACTGATTCGGCTTATCCATTAGGAACTAAACAAGATGATGCTTTAAAAAGTTTTTATGATGATTTACTTACAATACCAGTTAATATGGCAGGATTACCAGCGATGAGTCTACCTATAGGATTTAAAAATGGAATGCCTGTAGGTATGCATATTATAGGTAATTATTTCAAAGAAGAAGTAATATATCAATTAGCTAGTTATATAGAAAAAGAACTTAATTTAAATCTAGATCCAAGAGGTGATAAGTAATGTATGAGACAGTTGTAGGTATAGAAGTACACGTAGAATTAAAAAGTAATTCTAAAGTATTTTCACATAGTCAGAATGAATACAGTACTGAACCAAATTTATATGTGAATGAAATAGATTTAGGTTATCCCGGAGTACTTCCAGTGCTTAATAAAAAGGTAATAGAAATGGCTTTACAAGCTTCTTTAGCGTTAAATTGTAAAATTAATAAAGTAATGCATTTTGATAGAAAAAATTACTTCTATCCAGATTTACCTAAAGGTTACCAAATAACAGAACAAGATACTCCAATAGGATATGATGGATATATTGATATTGGTGATAAAAAAATAGGTATTGAAAGATTACATATAGAAGAAGATACTTGTAAAAGCATTCATGGTAAAAGAGGTACTATGTTAGATGCCAATAGAGCTGGAGTACCATTAATTGAAATCGTATCTAAACCAGACATGAGGAGTCCAGAAGATGCTGTAAAGTATTTGACTAAGTTAAGAGAAATATTACTATATTTGGGTATAAGCGATGTCAAAATTGAAGAAGGTTCAATGAGATGTGATTGTAATGTTTCTATCCATAAACCAGGAACACCATTAGGAACAAAAATAGAAATAAAAAATATAGGCTCAATTAATAATGTTGGTGAAGCTATAAAATATGAAATAAAAAGACAAAGTGAAATATTAGATAATGGTGATAAAATAGAACATGAGGAAACAAGAAGACTTGATGATAAGACTATGACAACTATATTAATGAGAGTTAAAGAAACAGGAAATGATTACAGATATTTTCCTGAGCCAGACATTCCATATGTAGAGTTAAGTGATGATTGGATTAATGATGTTAAAGCTAATATGCCAGTATTTGCTGATGAATTAAAAGAAAAATATAAGAATTTAGGTATTAATGATAATAATATTAAGACTATTATTGGTAGACTTGATTTATGTCAGTTTTTAGAAAGTGTTATTGATTCAGTTGATCCAGTAACAGCATCTAATTTACTTACTGGTGACATATTAAGTTATTTAAACAAGAATTATGTATCAATTAATAAAATAAAATTAAATAAAGATAATTTTAGTGAATTAGTAAATGATATAACTGGTGGTAAGATATCTAGTAAACAAGCAAAAGAATTAGTTCCATATTTAATCGAAAATGGTGGTAGTGTTAAGGATGCGGTTGATACATTAGGATTAAATGAGATTACAGATACTAATGCATTAAATGATATCGTTAAAAGAGTGTTGGATAGTAATCCAGAATCAATAAAAGATTATAATGATGGTAAAGATAGAGCAATTAAGTATTTAATGGGTCAAATAATGAAAGAAACTGGTGGTAAAGCTAACCCAGCTATTGCTAGTCAAATTCTTATGTCTTTGATCAAGGATTATAAATTGTAAAAGATAGTAAAATATAGTATAATTAATAATAGAGGTGGAAATATGAATTATATAAAAAAGCATAAAAAAGGATTACTTATAATAGGCGCAATAGTATTAATTGTAGTATTGTTTCTAGCTTTTATTCATACATTGATGCCTGATACTAGAAAGAGTGTATGGGGTAATAGAATAAATGATATTGAAAATCACCCAGTAAGTGATGAATCGTTAGAAAAGATAAAAAGTGATATTATAGGAACTGGCAAGGCAAGTTCAGTTACATATCGTTTAAGTGGTAGAACTATAAATTTTGTAATTACATTAAATGCTGGTGTTAGTAGAGCAGATGGTGAAGGTTTAGTTTCACACATAACTAGCAATTTAAATGATGATATTAAGAGTTATTATGATATACAAGTATATTATAAATATGCCGATAGTGAAGACTCAAACTCATTTATGGGTTATAAACAAAAAACTAGCAGTAGTTTTAGTTTTACAAATGCGGGGTAAAGTAGTATGAATAAAAAAATATTAATAATTATTTTATGTGTTTTAGTAGTTTTAAGTGGAATAGGAGTAACGATTTTACTTACTAGGGAAGATGAAACAACATCATTAAATATGATTGAAAAAAAATGGATAGATAGTAACAAAAAAGAATTACAAGATATATCTATTTATACAGATGTTCCAATATTTAGCTATAATAGTGAAGGAATTGTATTTGATTTTTTAGAAAGTCTAGAGAGTAATACTGGACTTGAATTTAATAAAATATCTTATGTTATTGGAAGTGAAATAAAGACTGATTATGCATTTATGGAAACACCAGAAGTGACAAAAGATGATGTTTTAATGTATCAAGATAATTATGCATTAATAACCAAAGATGGTATAGTATACAATAGTCCAAGTGATATAAAAAATATAACAGTAGGTGTATTAGAAAATAATTTAGATATAGTAAATAAATATTTATTAGGTTCTGATATTACATACAAAACATTTGAAAATTATAGTGGTATGTTAAATTCAATTGGTGTAGATGTTGATGCTATTGTTGTACCAAAAATAGAATACTTATCTTTAGTTATTGAAAATGATGATTTAACATTAGGGTATAATATTGATGAATATAAAACATATTATGTGTTACATTTAAGCAATAATGATAATACTTTAAATAGTATTTTAACTAAATATTATAAAAAATGGAGTTCTGATAATTTTGATAAAACATTTAATAACTATTTAGTTAGCACTTATTTTATGTCATCTAATGATGGTTCACAAAGTATAGCTAAATTGCGCAGTAAAAGATATGTTTATGGATTTATTGATAATCCACCTTATGATATATTAAATGATGGTGATTTAGTTGGAATAAATAATGAAATAATATCTAATTTTGCTAAAACATCTGGTATAAGTGTGGAATATGAAGAATACAGTAATGTTGATGATTTGGTAAAAGCTTTTAATAGTAATGATATCGATTTTTTCTTTAATGTTGGTAGAGATTTTGAATATAAATTGGATGCATTTGATACTGTATCAACTTTTGTAGAAAAAATGGTGGTATTAACTAGAAATAGTGATGACTTAATTGTCAATTCAGTTAATTCATTAGCTAATCAAACAGTGGGTGTATTAAAAGATAGCAAAATTGCTAAATACTTATCGGATTATGAAATAAATATAAAAGAATATGATAGTTTAAAAGATCTTATGAAAGATAATAAGATAGATGTAAAAGCTATAGATAGTTATAATTATGATTATTATGTAAATAAAGGCATTAAAAATTATCATAAAAGTCTTATAGTTGATATAAATGATGATTATACATACACATTTAGAAATATATCAGACAATAAAGATTTTGCTAATTTTATGAGTTTTTATCTAACTTATGCGTCAGTATCAAGTATGATCAATAGGGGTACTAGTAATACTTTAAGTGTTAATATGGGATTTGCTATATTTAGATTTGTACTTATCATTATACTTGTATTAGCTATAATAGGTATAATTGGATATTTAATATATTTAATAAAATCTAAAAAGATTAGTAAGAATAATCTTTCTAAAGAAGATAAGTTAAAATATATTGATATGTTAACATCATTAAAAAATAGAAATTATTTAAATGATAATATAGAAATATGGGATGAAAGCGATATATATCCTCAAACTATAATTATTGTGGATTTAAATAATATTGCATATATAAATGATAACTATGGTCACGCAGAAGGTGATGCAGTTATTAAAGAAGCAGCTAATGTACTTATAAAAACACAAAATCCGAATAGTGAAATAATTAGAACTAATGGTAATGAATTCTTAATCTATTTAGTTTCTTATGATGAAAAACAAGTTGTATCTTATATTAAAAAATTAAATAAAGAATTTAAAGAGTTAGCTCATGGTTTTGGTTGTGCGATTGGATATAGTATTATAAATGATGCAATTAAGACCATAGATGATGCTATTAATGAAGCAACTTTAGATATGAAAAATAACAAGGAGGAATTAAGCAAAGATTAGTCTTTGCTTTTGTGTATTATGAAAAAAGAATTTAACAAGATATTAAAGCTTATATCAAAACCTTATATGCGTATTTTGCCAGGTAATATCGCTTTTTCTTTTATGATGGCATTAATTCCTATTTTATCTGTTATAGTTTCAGTATGCGGCATGTTAAATCTTGCATATCCAGTAATTTCAGATAAATTAAATAATATAATTCCAAGTGCTGTTTTAGATACTATATTAACTTTTTTGAATGGTAATGGATTTAATAATGTATTATTATTAATAGTAGGTATTTGGAGTGCGTCAGCAGGTATGGATGCATTAATAATCGCGTCAAATGTAATGTACGGATATGAGAATACTACTTATATATCACGAAAAAAGAAAGCATTAATATTAACTTTTTTAATAATTTTAATTATAGTAATTAATTTAGGTATATTAGTATTTGGTAATACATTTGTTAGATTTATTGTTAATATTTTTAATCTTACGCCAATTATATTATTGCTTTTCAGTTCATTGAAATGGCCAATTGCTGTGATATTGATATTCTTTATATTAAAAATTATATATACTGCCGCCCCTGATATTGGTATTAAAAGTAGGTATGTAAATAAAGGTGCTTTATTCACAACAATATTTTGGATGGTATCTTCGGCAATATATTCATTCTATGTTACTAATTTTGCTAATTATACAATGAAATATGGTAGTTTAGCTAATATTATGATATTACTTATTTGGTTATACTTAATATCATATATTATGGTTTTAGGTACAGCAATAAACGTCAATGAGTATAATAAAAATATTAAATAGATTGTAATATATTGCTGATTTTGATATAATTTTATAGAGGTAATAAATATGGAAGAAAAAAAGAATATAAAAGTAGGTAATAAAACAAGGAAGAAAACTAATAAAAAAGTTAAACTGAATAATAAGTTTAAAATATTAATATTAGTCATTATAATAACACTTATAATATGTGGTATCATATTATTTACATTTTTACATGGTAAAGATGATGAAAAACCAACAACAACTATAACAATTACTAATACTATAGATAACTATGGGTATAGTCTTACTAATAATGCCACTGATTATTACAAAGAACTATTTGAAAAATTAAAAAAGACATTAGACAATGAAAATGTAAACGATGAACTATATGCAAGTTTAGTTAGCCAGTTATTTATAACTGATTTCTATACATTAAATAATAAAATAGGTAATAGTGATGTTGGTGGATTAGAATTTTTCTTAGAAAGTTCTCGTGATAATTTTGCATTAAAAGCTAAAAATACTATTTATAAATCTGTTAAAAGTAACTTATATGGTGACCGTGAACAAAATTTACCAGAGGTTACAAAAGTATCTGTAGATAGTATTACTAAAACAAGTTATAGCTATAATGGCATAACAGATAGTGAGGCATATAATGTGAAGACTTCAGTAACTTATGATGTAGATTTAGGTTATCCAACTGAAGTAAGACTTACATTAGTTCACAATGGTTCAAAAATTGAAATTGCAAAAGTAAATTAAGGTATATTTATACCTTTTTATTTTATAAAAAAAGTGGAGAATTAATCTCCACTTGTATTATTTTGATCATCACCATTAGTATTTGAATCTTGACCATCAGAAGAATCGTTTTGAGTATTATTTTCTGTAGTATTAGAATTATTTGTATTTGTAGAATCAGAAGAATTATTAGAATTATCAGATTCATTAGAATTATCAGTAGTAGTTGTTTTTTTAGCATAATATTTAACAACTATCTTAGAATCTTTGATATCATATATACTTATTGTATCTTCTAATACTTCTCCATCTATAGTGATTGATTCAATTAAATTTGCTTTATCTTTATCATATTCAGAACTATCTTCTTTAATTACACTATATGTAACTTTATTTTTGATATTAGTGTATTTGCTTAACCATTTAACAAAATCATCATAGTCTTTACCAGTATAATTAGAGAATTGACATTTATTATTATTTTTATTTTCCTCTTTAGTACATGTTGCATAATCAAATGCTGTGTTAGTCGATCCTTGAGCAACAGTTATTTTTAGACCTTTTGTTGATGTCATCTCATTAATATCCATTTTAGATGGTGGATCTTGTGAGACAATAGTATTATTAGCAAAACCTGAATCACTTACATATTCTATAGTAAGTTTAAGACCATGTGTTGTTGCATAGTTTTGGACATATTCTTTTGTTTGACCTGTGAAATCAGGTAGTAGGGTAATACTTGCTTCATTATAATATTTATTTCCAATAGTTGTTTTTTCATAAGGAGAATTAACATCATAGTTAAATTCTTTAATAATAGTTTCATTTTCAAGTCCCAAATTAATCTTCATTGCGCTTACAATATCGTTTAAACTACCGTTATAAGGCACATAATCATATAATACTAATTTAGAACCTGAATTATTTGCTTGACTATAATCATATATCATCGCACTATAACCATTTAAGTATAATTTTTCGATATTGATAATATCATCTATAGAATCGTTTTCATTAAATCTACTAGCTAAATCTTTTCCAATATTATAGAAAGATAATATTGTATTTACATCCATATTTGTTTCCATATTATTGCTTATTGTATCTAATATACTATATATAGTATTTAAATCTCTTATGTTTTTAATTTTAGTTAAAATAGCTTTAATAATTTCTTGTTGATGTGTTCCTCTTACAAAATCATTGCTACTGTAATTAGTCCATTCAGCACTACAATATTCTGGATTTGGATGTCTATTACGTGAGTAAGCTAAAGCTTGTTCTCCATTAATTGTTTGATATCCTTTTTCGACATAAACCATATTAGCACCAAACTCACGCTTACTATTTTGTTCACAGAAACTATATTCTATGTCAACATCAATACCGCCTAAAGTATCAACTAATTCAACAACTCCATTGAAATTAATTTTTGCATAGTAATCAATTTCAACACCAGTATAATTTTGAATAGTATTAATAATACACTTTTCGCCACCCCAAGAAGAGTGTGTAATTTTGTTTCTTTTATTTCCTAAGCAAGTAATAGGTACATAACTATCACGTGGAATACTTAACATAGTTACATTGAATGTATCTGGATTAAATGTTACTAAAATTAATGAATCCCCATTAGCTGTCATATTCGCGATGCCATCACCAGTTCCATCAACACCCATAAGTAGTATTGTAAATGGTTCTGTAATACTTTTATTATTTACTACTTGTTCTTCTGTTTTACTTGTTTCAAAAATAGTTTTTAATTTTTCATCTAAATGTTCATATCCATCAACTGCACTAAATGCTTCACTATAATTCGAAGGTAGAAAGGCATAACTGATTTTTCCACTTAATAAATCATCTATAATATTAAAATAACTTTCATATTCAACTAATTTATTGCTTAAATTTTTTTCTTTTAATATTTGTTCAGCAAATGTATAACCATTTTCTATTTCATGATCATTAATAACACCTAAATCTTCTTTACCAACATCTTTTAATGAAGAAGCCTTATTACCAGTTGTTGTTACTAAGCTTATAGAATAAGTTGTATAATTAGTTGTAACTTTATTTAATTTGCTATATATAATATTAAAGTTAATATTTAATGTACCAATTATAATTATAAAAAATATATTAATAGTAGCTAGTATAATATAAAATGCCTTTTTCTTTTTTAATAGGGCTTTTATATTTAGAAAAGTAACTAATAATGTTATTATAAAAACTATAATGCCAATAACTAATCTTATTGTGTTTTCTATGTTGTGTAATCCATTTATATTAATTAATAGATATATATTATTTATAATAGTTGCTATTGTTAATACTGTAAATAATATAGATATTAAACTCTTTTTATTCTTATTCATAATTTACCTCCTAAGGATACTATAATAAATTATATACTAAATATTTGCTTTTAACAAGTTTACATTGTCAAAATAATGTTATGTGTCAATCATTTTACACAATGCATATTTATTATTTTAAATAATATATTTAATTGAAAGGTATTGATAACAAATAATTTTTTTGGTATAATTGTTGTGTTGCATGGGTCTATAGCCAAGTGGCTAAGGCGTGGGACTGCAACTCCCTGATCGTTGGTTCAAATCCGACTAGGCCCTCCAATGTTAATAAAACCCTTAAATGGGTTTTTAATTTGTCAAATGATATTAAAAATGGTAATATTATATATAGAATAAATATATAAAAAATAGTTAAAATATTAATAATTATATACTTTTATTCTAATAATGTGATAAAATATAGCAAGTGGGGAGATACTATGATATATGATTATATTTTATTATTTCTTATATATTCTGTAATTGGATGGACTATGGAAGTTGTAGTATCATTAGTATATAGACATAGATTTATAAATAGGGGATTTCTAATTGGTCCTTGTTGTCCAATATATGGTTTTGGTGGACTATTTATAACAATATTCTTAACTAGATACAAAGATGACATGTTAGTATTCTTTGTAATGACTATGTTTATTTGTACAATACTAGAATACTTTACTAGTTATATTATGGAAAAATTATTTAAAGCTAGATGGTGGGATTATAGTCAAAAAAAATTTCATATAAATGGTAGAGTGTGTATAGATGCAATGTTTGGATTTGCAGCTGTCGGTGGAGCAGTAATATATATATTAAATCCATTTTTAACAATATGGTTAGGTAATACTCCATATATAGTAAAACAAGTTACATCTATAGTATTAATGCTAGTATTTATTATAGATGTTATAGTGTCACTAGTGGTTATGTCTAACTTAAAACATGTTAAGTATAAAAATAAAGATAATACAGAGGAAATAACAAAGAAAACCAAGGAAGCATTAAGAGAAAAGAATTTCTTTACTAAACGTTTAGTTGATGCGTTCCCTGATTTTGAAGTATTAAAAAAGAAAACTAAAGAAAAAATAGATCAAACAAAAAAAGAAATAAAGAAAAAGCAAAAAGAAATAAAAAAAATGAGAAAGAAAATAAAGATAAGTGAAAGAGAATTAAAGAAAATAAGTAAGAGAGATAAGTAGGTGGTTATATGGCAGGAGTTTTAGCAGCAGTATTATTTTTTACATTAATATTTGTATTAGTTGCGTTTATGTTATTTAAAATGGGAAAGGATGATGACTAATGAAAAAGAAATTATATCGTTCAGAAAGTGATAGAAAGATTGCAGGTGTATGTGGAGGAATAGCAGAATATTTTGATATTGATTCTACATTAATAAGATTAGCAGTAGTATTTTTAGTACTTGCATGGGGTACAGGTCTAATCGCATATTTTGTAGCAGCCTTAGTTATACCTAATGAATCAGAAGTAGAAATGGTCATTAAAAAAGAAGAAAAGAAAAAGAAAAGTAAATAAAACGATGAAAAAGAGAAGTATATTATAATTATTTAATAGAAAGTTAGTGGTTGATGGAAACTAATATTAGTTATAGTAGAAAGAAACTTTGGAGTTTTAAACGATGATTTCGCGTTAAGAAAAAAGATGTAGATTCTATCTATAATTAAGGTGGTACCGCGGTTATACGCCCTTAAGATGATGGAATCTTTTTCTATATAGGAGGTATTTATGAATAGAAAAGAATTTGCAGAATTTTTAATAGGAAAAACAGAACATACAAAAGATGAATATGAAGCGATGTACCCTGAAAGAACTTTGAGTGATAATGCTATGGTTACTAGATTTGCACCGTCACCAACTGGTTTTGTGCATATAGGCTCTCTTTTTACGTCTTTTATTGCTAGTAGATTTGCTAAACAAACAAATGGAGTATGCTATTTAAGAATAGAGGATACTGATCAAAAAAGAACTGTTGAAAATGGTGTATCTAATATTATTAGAGATTTAGCTAATTTTAATATACATTTTGATGAGGGTATGACATCTGAAAATGAATCAAATGGTAATTATGGGCCTTATTTACAAAGTAAAAGAGAAGATATATATAAAGCCTATGCAAAAGACTTAATAGAAAAAGATTTAGCTTATCCTTGTTTCTTGTCTGAAGAAGAAATGGAAGAGATAAGAGGCATGCAAGAAGATATCAAAGCGCGAATTGGTATTTATGGTAAATATGCTAAGTATAGAAATTTGAGTGTAGAAGATGCTGTTGCTAAAATAGAAGCAGGTGAAAAATATATAATAAGATTAAAATCACCAGGTGAATTTAATAATAAAATAATAGTAGATGATATTATAAGAGGAAGAATGGAATTTAATGAAAATGATTTAGATATTGTTATTATTAAAGGTGATGGACTTCCTACATATCATTTTGCTCATGCAATAGATGATCATTTGATGCATACGACACATGTTATAAGAGGGGATGAATGGATAAGCTCATTACCAATTCATATCCAATTATTTAATGTATTAGGTTTTAAGGCACCTAAATATGTACATTTATCACCTTTAATGAAGAAAGATAATGGTGTAGTTAGAAAAATAAGTAAAAGAAAAGATGCTGAAGCAGCAGTTAGTTATTATCATGAAGAAGGTATTCCTTACTATGCAGTATTATTATATTTAATGACAGTAGCTAATTCTAATTTTGAAGCTTGGTTAGATGCGAACCCTACTGGTAAATATGAGGATTTTGCTTTGACTTTTAGTAAAATGAGTTCATCAGGTTCTTTATTTGATATGGATAAATTATTAAATATATCTAAAAATTATATATCTAGATTAAGTAAGAATGAAGTATATGATATGGCTTTAAATTATTCTAAAGAATATGATAGTGAACTATATGAATTATTAACTAAATATAAAGATTATTCTATAGATGTATTTAATATTGAAAGAGAACAAAAGAAACCAAGAAAAGATTTAGCTAAGTTCAGTGATATTAAAGAATATTTATGGTATATGTATGATGAATTATATAAACCTTTAAATTATGAATTTATGAATATAACTGATGAAAAAGAAATATCAAAAATATTATCTACTTATATGGAAAAATATTATAATGTAGATGATAAAGAGTCTTGGTTTAATAATATTAAATTATTAACTGATGAATTAGGATATGCTTCTGATATGAAAGAATATAAAGCAAATCCTAATAATTATAAAGGTAATGTATCTGATATAGCTACAGTACTTAGAGTAGCTTTAACTTCTAAATCTCAAACACCAGATTTATATGAAATAATGAGACTATTTGGAAAAGATAGAATACTAAATAGATATAAGAAATTTATGTAAAAAGTCTTGACCTAATAATAAAAATAAGATATACTTTTATATGTAAGTTGTTTATAACTTACATGCAGGTGTAGTACAGCGGTTAGTATGCGGCCTTGCCAAGGCTGAGACGGCAGTTCGATTCTGCTCACTTGCTCCATTTGAATTCAAAGTACGTCAGAGATGATGTACTTTTTATTTTCAAAGTGTTTTCTTTTGTAGAAAGGAGGCACTTTTTTCTATGAAAATAAAACTATTACAAGAGCTAAATCCTAGCCAAAGGACATTAAAAGTTATTAGTTCTACTCATCCATATAAGATACAAATAACTAGTGGCAAAATAAATGTACTTGAGCCTACTAATATAGAAACTATTATTCCTATAAGATATTTATTATTTTATAGAACTAAAATTATTGAATTCTATGAATATCCTGAAGATCGCATTAAAGGAAATAATTTTATAAATCTTCAAACAAAACAAACTTTTAATAAAAATGAATTAAAGGCATATATAACAAATTATTAAAATTCATTCCCTAAATAAGGAATTGACTTTAAGAAACTAGAAGTCTATTATAAAAAACTAAAGAAAGAACTTATTTGATAGAAAGTGAGGTTAAATATGAATAATAAAGTTGCTATATATGTAAGAGTATCAACTGATGAACAAAGAGATAATGGATATTCTATTGATTCACAACTTCGTATGTTAAAGGAATATGCTAATAAAAATAATTATAATATTGTTGGAATCTATAATGATGCTGGATACTCTGGTAAAAACTTAATGCGACCTGAAATGCAAAGATTATTAAAAGATATTGAAGATGGCAAAATAGATATTCTTTTAGCTATTAAAACAGATAGATTAACAAGAGATGGCTATGATGGATATTGGCTACTACATCAATGTGATAAATATAATGTAAGAATTGAATTAACACTTGAACCTTTTGATATATCAACTGCTAATGGAGAAATGATGTTTGGACTTAACTTAGCCTTTGGGCAAAGAGAAAGAAAAGAAATAAGTGCTAGAACTAAACGAGGATTAGAACAAATGGCTATTGAGCATAAACACCCTAACAAACCACCATATGGATATACTAGAGATAAAGTAACTAAACATTTAGAAATTGAACCAGTGGAAGCACTAGTAGTTAAAGATATATTTAATATGTCAGTTGATGGTGTTCCTTATAGACAAATAGCTGAAAAAATGAGAAATGAAAATAGATATTTAAAACGAGGTAAATGGTCTGATTCTAGAGTATGTAAGATATTAGATAATGAAATATATATTGGTACATTTAGATTTGGTAAATATAATCGTAAAAAAGAAGAACAACTTATTATTGAGAATTATTGTGAACCAATTATTAGTAAAGAAATATGGAATAAATCTAGAAAGCAAATAAAAAGAAATTGTCATGAAAACTATGGAAAACATATTCACATATTTTCCAATTTAGTAATATGTCCTCATTGTGGAAATATATTAAGTTCAACTTTCTCTCATAAAAAAACTAAAGATGGTTATCAAGATTATTATTTTCTAGTTTGTAAGAATAAAAAATGCAAAGGAAAAGGATTACATTATAGTTGTGATAGATTAGAAAGAACTTTATCTAAATTATTAAATGAATTAATAATCTATATGACTGAAAATCCAGAGAATATTATTAAACCTAAAATAGATACTAATAAAGATTTTGAAAATATAGAAAAAGCAATTCAAAAACTAAAACAACAAGAAGAAAAATTAGTTGAACTGTATTTATCTAGTAGTTTAGATGTTGATACAATTAATCGTAAAAATGAAATGATTAAAAATGAAATTACTGAACTTGAAACAAAGAAAAAAGAATTGAACTATGAAGAACCTTTAGATATTAAAATAGAATTAATAGATTCTTTTAATAATACTAATTTAAACAATTATTTAATGAATAAAGAATTACCTATATATCAAAAATGGTTAAAGTTAGATCCTGAAACTAAAAAATTAATATTACATAAGTTTATTAGACAAATAGAAATTAGTCGTGATGAAGATTACTTTATAGATATAACAAATATAAAATTTGAAAAACAATATTTTAATAAAAATGCTGATGAATTTTTAAATGATTTAATGCTATCTTTAAGAGAAGATTATAAAGGATTTGAATATAAACAAATTAGAGATATGGATACATTACTTACTTTATATGAAAACTATAATTCAATTAGTGTAGAAGATTATTTAAATAACACAAATAATGTACATGAAGATCATAAAGAAATAATTAATAATCTAGTAGCTAATCAAGGTGTATTAGTAGGAGCAATTATACTAGATAATAAGTTTACAGATGAAGTCTTATTTATCCCAAAAATGCCATAATTATTATGGTATTTTTTTATCAGGATAAGAAGATGGTACCAACACATACATTTTACCTATATAAAATCTATGTTTCTAGTGGTACCAAACTTATTTTGCACTTGCAAAATTAATCCCAAAACAAGTTTGTAATAATAGTTTTACCTTAAAAACTACTAGGGATATGTATATCCCAATTTGATAAAATTGATAAAAATAGTGGGATGTTGAAACATTTATTAAATTTGTTATTTTTAATGTTAATAATTTATCTATATCTATGAATATTTTTTCTATACATGATAGATGCAAACATCCTACTAATATAGAATAATAATAATATATATAACATATATCTTTATTAAACATAAATACTTAATATAAAACATGTAATCTTTATTAATCATTTAATCTTTATTAATATCATTTTATTTGTATAAAGCATGATCATATAAAATAATAAAATAATTTTACAAAAATATTCATGTATTACTTAGAAGCAATTTTAAAGGTCATACAAAAACGAAATAGTTTAAATCGATAAATTACACCATGATTAACTAAATGTTAAAACAAGGCTATTTAAATAGCAAAAAAAGACTATAGAAATTTACATCTATCCATGTATTTACAATGGTTTTCATATATCTACTAAAAATTAAACTAAACCATATTATGATATACAAAAAACAGACTTTTCAGTCTGTTAAGTTTTCGCAATAGCAACCTATTGCGAACACTTTAAAATAATGTAATTTGTTTATTTTCTTTAATTTCTTTCTTATATGCTTTAATAATATCTTTCATGTTATAAAGTATTCCATATTTATCGCATTCATCGGTAAATACTTTATATAGTCTTTTATAATTAGGAACAGCACAATTATATCTTTCTCCATAATACTTAATATATTTGTCTTTTAATCCTTT
>JAFUTO010000020.1 GCA_017484205.1 Bacilli bacterium
AACATATTCATCAACTACTTTCTTTTTAAATTCATTAGTGTATTTATTATTAGGCATAAAAATAAAACCTCCTTTCTTGAGATTCTATTTTATACGAAACTAGTCTTTTTTTAAAGTGTCCAAAATAGGGTTCACTTCATACTCTAGTCTTAACTTATTATTTATTATTCTTTGCATTAATTGCAGCTTGTGCCACAGCCTTGTCTGGGTAGCAAAACAATAATGCACTAAATTGTCTTATATTTCTATATCATCCATATTAGATTTAGATTTTAAATTGAAGTCTAATAATTCTTCACAAACTTTTTCATAAATATCTTGTTCATTTTTAATTGTATCTATTAAAAACATTTTATCATTTTTATATTCTTTTAAACCTCTCATATAATATGGCTTATCTTTATCAAGTACAATAAATGGCATTATATTATTTTTTAAACACTCTTTAAACATAATAATACGTCCCACTCTACCATTTCCATCTCCAAATGGATGTATTCTTTCAAATCGTACATGAAATTCTATAATATTTTCTACAGTAATACTATCAAGACTTTTATACCAATTTAATAATTCATCTAAATCTTTTTCAACATCTTCAGGGCTTGAAGTATCAATAATATTAATTAATCCTATTTTATTAGGAACAACCTTGAATCCACCAACATTATATCTTGGATTTTCTTCATCAGTAGTATTTCTTTTTAATATTTTATTCATTTCAATAATATTGTCTTTTGATAATTCATCGTCAATAATATCTAATATGTAATCAAATAATCTAAAATGATTTTTCATTTCTGTTAAATCATCAAACTTAATTGCTTCATCACTTTTAGGAATAAACGAATCTGTTTCAAATATTTCTTCAGTTTCATCTTCCGTTAATCTTCCACCTTCAATTTTGTTTGAATTATATGCAAAATTAACCTGAGAAAAATGATAAATATTTCCTTTGAATTTTGACTTTTTTTGTTCAATCAATTCTTGTTTTAACTTTTGTAAATCCATATCTATTCCTCCTACTAATAATTATAACATATAAAAAGATTAAGTTCACACTTAATCTTAATATTTATTAGTTATTTTTTGCATTAATAGCAGCTTGTGCAGCAGCAAGTCTAGCTACTGGTACTCTAAATGGTGAACAAGATACATAATCTAATCCTACATTATGATAGAATTCTATAGATTTAGGATCTCCACCAGTTTCACCACATACACCTAAATGAATATCTTTACGTGCACTTTTACCTAACTTAACTGCAGTTTCTATTAATTTACCTACACCCTTTTGATCTAATGTCTTAAATGGATCTTCTTCATAAATCTTAGTTGCGTAATAAGATGGTAAGAATTTACCTGCATCATCTCTAGAGAATCCAAATGTCATTTGAGTTAAGTCATTAGTACCAAATGAGAAGAATTCAGCTTCTTTAGCTATTTCATCGGCAGTAATAGCAGCTCTTGGTATTTCAATCATAGTACCAACTTGGTATTTTAATTCAATACCTGCATTTTTAATTTCTTCATCAGCTGTCGCAACAACTATATCTTTAACAAATTTTAATTCTTTAACTTCTCCTACTAATGGAATCATTATTTCAGGAACAACATTCCAATCCGGATGTTTTTTTGACACATTAATTGCAGCTCTTATAACAGCTTTAGTTTGCATCTTAGCAATTTCTGGATATGTAACTGCAAGTCTACAACCTCTATGACCCATCATTGGGTTAAATTCATGTAAATCTGCAATATACGTTTTAATTTGTTCTACTGTTTTTCCTTGTGCTTTTGCAAGTTTTTCGATATCAGCATCTTCAGTTGGAACAAATTCATGTAGAGGTGGATCTAAGTATCTAATAACTACAGAATCTCCTTCTAATGCTTCATATAATTGTTCAAAATCTGATTGTTGATAAGGTAATATCTTATCTAACGCTTTTTCTCTTTCTTCTACTGTATCTGAACATATCATTTCTCTAAATGCAGCAATTCTATCTTCTTCAAAGAACATGTGCTCTGTTCTACATAAACCAATTCCTTCAGCACCTAATTCATGAGCTTTACGAGCATCTTTTGGTGTATCTGCATTTGTTCTAACTTTTAATGTTCTATATTTATCAGCCCAAGACATAACTCTTTCAAATTCACCAACAATTGATGCATCTACAGTAGGAATAATTCCTTTATAAATATTACCTGTAGTACCATCTATTGAAATTGTATCTCCTTCATGGAAAGTAATACCTGCTAGTGTGAATTCTTTTTTAGCTTCATTCATTTTAATATCTCCACAACCAGATACACAGCAAGAACCCATTCCTCTAGCTACAACAGCAGCATGTGAAGTCATTCCTCCACGAACTGTTAATATTCCTTCTGCAGCTTTCATACCTGTAATATCTTCTGGAGAAGTTTCAAGTCTTACTAATACTACTTTTTCTCCCTTTTTAGCCCATTCAACTGCATCTTCAGCAGTAAATACAATCTTACCAGCAGCTGCACCAGGAGATGCACCTAAACCTTTACCAATAGCTTCAGCTTTTTTAATAGCTTCATCATCAAATTGTGGATGCAAAAGTGTATCTAAGTTTCTTGGATCAATCATTAATACTGCTTCTTCTTCACTGCGCATACCTTCATCTACTAAATCACAAGCAATTTTTAAAGCTGCTTTAGCTGTTCTTTTTCCATTTCTTGTTTGTAACATATAAAGTTTACCATGTTCTACAGTAAATTCCATATCTTGCATATCTCTATAATGAGATTCTAATGTTTTACAAACATTTTCAAATTCTTTAAATGCTTCAGGGAATTTATCCTTCATTTCAGATATATGCATTGGAGTACGTACACCTGCAACAACATCTTCACCTTGTGCATTAGTTAAAAATTCACCAAATAATCCCTTTTCACCTGTAGCTGGATCTCTTGTGAACGCAACACCTGTTCCACAATCATCACCCATATTACCAAATGCCATAGATTGTACATTGACAGCAGTACCCCATGAATATGGAATATCATTATCTCTTCTATATACATTAGCTCTTGGATTATCCCAGCTTCTAAATACAGCTTTAATAGCACCCATTAATTGTTCTTTTGGATCAGTTGGGAATTCACTACCTATCTTAGTTTTATATTCTTCTTTAAATTCATAAGCTAATTCTTTTAAGTCATCAGCAGTTAACTCAACATCATGAGTAACTCCTCTTTTCTCTTTCATCTTGTCGATAAGTTCTTCAAAGTATTTTTTACCAACTTCCATAACTACATCTGAATACATTTGTATAAATCTTCTATAGCAGTCCCATGCCCATCTAGGATTACCTGACTTAGCAGCTAATACTTCTACAACTTCTTCATTTAATCCTAAATTTAGTATAGTATCCATCATACCTGGCATTGAAGCTCTGGCACCAGATCTAACTGAAACTAATAATGGATTTTCCTTATCTCCAAATTTTTTACCAGTAATACTTTCCATCTTACCAATATATTCATTGATTTGACTTTGTATTTCTTCATTAATTTCTCTACCATCTTCATAGTACTTAGTACATGCCTCAGTAGTAATTGTAAAACCTTGAGGTACAGGTAATCCAATATTTGTCATTTCTGCTAAATTGGCACCTTTACCACCAAGTAGTTCACGCATATTCGCGTTTCCTTCTGTAAATAAATAAACATATTTTGTCATAACATCTCTCCTAACTATTCAAGTATAACACACCTAAATATTGTATTCAAGGAAAAAATAGTAAAAAATAGTGTTTTTGACACTATTTACCTCTAGGATGTGAATTCAAATAGACTTTTCTTAAATGTTCATTTGATACATGAGTATATATTCCTGTTGTCGAAATAGATGAATGTCCTAATAATTCTTGAACACTTCTAACATCCGCGCCATCATCTAACATATGAGTGGCATAAGTATGTCTTAGAGTATGTGGCGAGAAAGCTATATCTAAATGATTTATTTTAATTATATTTTCAAATATAGCTCTTACAGACCTATCAGATAACTTATTACCTCTTTTATTAAGTAGTAAATATTCATTTTCACCATTTACAATACTACTTCTTATATTTAAATATTTTTCTATTTTTTCTTTACATGGTTTACCAAAATATACTATTCGCATCTTTTTACCTTTACCAAATACTCTTATACTTTCATCCGACATATCAATATCTTTTATTTTAATATTAACAAGTTCTGATACACGAATACCTGTTGAATACAAAAGTTCAATAATTAAATTATCCCTTATATCGTATGGAGTATCTTTAGAAGTTACTTTAAGTAATTCTTCTACCTCTTCATAAGTAAGATAATGTGGTAATGTTTTATCTTGCTTTGGATTAGATATTAAAATCATCGGATTTTCTTTGATATAATTATTTTTCATTAAATATTTATAAAAGCTTCTTAAACTACTTATATTTCTAGTAATAGATTTAGTAGCTTCTTTTTTATTATATAGATAAGCAATAAAACCTCTTAGTATGTTGTATGAAACATCCTTATACTTAATTCCTTCACTATTTAAATAGTCATTAAACTTATTTAAATCATCTCTATAGTTAATACAAGTATACTCTGAATAATTCTTTTCTATATCTAAATATTCAATAAATTCATCTATTAACTTATCCATATCATCACCATCTTAATTATATCAAAAATTTAAAAAAGATGGCAACTAATCACCATCTTTATCATCATCCATTTTTTTGAAACCTAATGAAATAATACTTTCATTTAAAGTTGTTGTATTCATCAAATGCTCAATAAAATCTAATTTCTTAACTGGCACTCTTACATTCATAATAACAGTACATTCCATACCTTTTTTCTCAACTACATCTATATTTTCTACATAGATATGTTCTGTTTCACTGAAATTAACTAATTCATTTCTAACGCTTGCCATATTTTCTGATTTACAGGCAACTTTAATTGAATATTTATGATAACCAGATTTTGTAGGTTCTATTCTTGATATTGTTAAAGCCACGCTTCTTAAAATTATATTGCATAATAATATAAATACTGTACCTATAGTTGCTTCAATAATAAGTCCTTGAGCGCATAACATACCAATAGCTGCTGAACACCATATGGTAGAAGCAGTATTAAGCCCTGTTATATTTTTCTTATCATCTTGAATAATAATACCCGCACCTAAAAAGCCAATACCACTTACTATTTGAGATGCAATTCTACCTATATCGCCTGATAATATTGATAATGAAGCATGTGTAAACATAAGTGAACCTAAGCATACTAAAACAGCCATTCTAAGTCCTATACTTCGTCTTCTCCATTGTCTTTCAAATCCAACCAAAAATGAAAGAACAAACGCTATAACAATATGAAACAAAAATATCATTATATCTGAATTATAATTAATCATTACCAAATTACTTAATACCATATCTATCCCCTACCTATTATATAAATATCTTATCATTTATTTTAATTATTGTAAATAATAAATTATATGTCGAATTTTGTCGAATTGCACAAAAAACAAATATTTTGTCGTATAATGTAGATTAGAAGTTCTGTTGTATGTTGTACAGAAAAGGATAACAATATATGATAAAAGAAAAAACAAGATATAATATAAGTGAAAATGCATGAACAGATATAGTTAAAGCATTAAATAGTAATTATGACAATTCACAAAATATTTTATTAAAAGATAATATTCCAAAAGAATTAATAAAATTCAGTTTATGGGAAAAGAAATGTTTATGTATCCAACAAAAAGAAGAGTCACCAATCGAATCCAATCTTCGACCGACAACTCTTTCTCTAAAGAAATATATCATTTCTTGATATCTTCTAACTTAACACTAACTAACTTAGATACACCAGATTCTTGCATTGTAATACCATATAATACATCTGCATATTCCATAGTCTTTTTCTTATGTGTAATTATAATAAATTGTGTTTTCTTCTTCAAATTAGTTATATATTCACCAAAGCCCTCTACATTTGCTTCATCTAACGCTGCTTCGACTTCATCTAAAATACAGAATGGCATTGTTCTTGTTTTTACTATCGCGAATAATAAACTAATCGCAGTGAATGTTTTTTCTCCACCTGATAATAACGAAATATTTTTTAATGTTTTTCCAGGAGGCATAGCTTCTATCTCAATACCTGTTTCTAATACATTATCCTCATCTGTAAGTTTAAGAATTGCCCTACCACCTTTAAATAATTCTTTAAATGTGTTAGAAAACTCATCTTTTATTATTTCAAAAGTTTTCATAAATTCTTTTTTCATTACAGTATCCATTTCATTAATAATATCTAATAACATATTAGATGCATTAACTAAATCATCTCTTTGTTTTAATAAGAACTCATATCTTTTTGAAACATTTTCATATTCAGAAGGAGCATCTGGATTTATTGGACCTAATTCTTTAATAGAACGTTTTAAACTTGATACTTTGCTTCTTGCAACATCCACTTCTATCTCTAGACGATATGTATCTTTAGCTTTTTCATATGTCATATTATATGTCTCATTTAAAGTATTAAGTAAATTATCTAATTTAACATCCATTCTATTAACACTTATCTCTAAGTTATGTAATTCTTCTGTTTTACTATTATATAGTCCATTTTCTTTCTTTAAATTATATTCAAATTCTACTAAAGCTTCATTTAAACTAGATCTATCAGAAGAAAGTTTTTCACTCTTATGTATTATTTCATCTTTTTTATTTTGAGCTTTATAATATTCATCCATTATCTTTGATTCTTCATCTGATAATGCATTATTAATCATATTATTTGTACCATCAATATTTCTTTTTGTTTCTTCAATACTATTATTAATATCATTATAAGTTTTTGCTTTTGTATTTAATATAGCTTCTAATTCTATTTTATCTTTATTAACTATATATAATTTATCTTCTTCACCTTTAAGTTCATTACTTATGTTATTGATAGATTCTTCACAAGTCTTTATTTTATTTATAATAACTTCTAGTTCTTTCTTAGCTTTATCTAATTCATATTTATCACTGATAATATTTCTTACTTTAACTTTACCACCAGTAATAGATCCCCCTACATTAATTAAATCTCCTTCTAATGTAACTATACGATATCTATTTTGAATTTTCTTAGCCATATTATTAGCGTTATCGATATTATCTACAACAATAATATTACCTAATTGATTCAATATAATATTTCTATATCTAGGATCAAAACTAGTTATATCTGATGCAATACCTATATATCCTGCTAATCCTTTTATGTTATTTAATACATCTTCTTCTATAGCTTTAGGTTTAATAATATTTAATGGGAAAAATGTAGCTCTACCAATATTATTATTTTTCAAATAATTAATAGCTTCTTTAGCACATATTTCATTATCAACCACGATAAATGATGAAGATGAACCTAATGCCGTAGATATAGCTAAGCTATATACACTATCAGTATCAACAAGTGATCCTATAACATCATGTATACCAGATAATTTAGGATTATTTAAAATGCTTCTAACCGCATAAGGAATAGTTGCATTATTATCAATATCATCCTCTAAAGAACTTATCTTTGTTTTTAATTTGTTTTCTTCTCTTATATAATTAGATAATTCTGTCTCTTCTTTTGTTTTAGAATCCTTAATTTTATTTATACTAGAATTTAAATTATTAATTTTACTTTCTACTTCTTTCAAAGAATTATTACTATCTACAATATCTCTTTCTACTTCTTTTAAAGCATTTTCATTTTTAAGTAATGTTTCTTTTAAATTAACAACATTATCATGTAGTTTAGCATCTTCTACACTATACTTTTCTCTTTCTAAAACTAAAGTCTTTCTACTATTTAATTTTTCTACCTCACTAGTTATTTCTAATAATTCAGTTTGTGTATTTCTTATCTCTTCATCTATCTTAGCTATTTTTAATTTATATTCTTCTATAATAGCTTCATTATTACTATTAGTTGATGTAATTTCTAGTAATTCATTTTTTAAAACTTCTACTTTACTTTTTGCTTCTTGATATTCATAATTAATAGTTGTTATATCATTAGTAATTAATGATACTTCAATACTTTCTAGTTCACCATTTAATTCATTATATTTTAATGCTTTCGCTGAAGCTTCTTTTAATGGTTCTACTTGTGTTTCTAATTCTTTTATGATATCACTTATTCTATCAATATTAGCCTCAGTCTTTTCTAATTTTCTAATCGCATCTATCTTTCTTTTCTTATATTTAAGTACTCCTGCAGCTTCTTCAAATATTACTCTTCTATCTTCTGGTTTATCTGATAAAATAGCCTCTACTTTACCTTGTGATATGATATTAAAGCTATCTTTACCAATACCACTATCCATAAATAGATTTTGAATATCTTTAAGTCTTACTTTTTCTTCATTTATTGAAAACTCATTAGTACCATCCGCGTATACTCTTCTTCTTACTGCTACTTCATCATATGATAGAGGCAAATAATGATCAGTATTATCAAATACTAAAGTAACAGAGGCAACATTTAAAGCTTTTCTAGATTTTGAACCAGCAAAAATAACATCAGTCATTGAATCTGCTCCACGAAGTGATTTAACTGATTGTTCACCTAATACCCATCTAACAGCATCTACAACATTACTTTTACCTGATCCATTAGGGCCTACTACTCCTGTAATGTTTTTATCTAATTTAATAATTGTTTTATCCGCAAAAGATTTAAATCCTTGTGCCCTTATCTCTTTCAAGTACATATCTACACCCTCTATCAAACATATTAATTATACTATAACACCCTTTTAAAAGCAAGAAAAAAGGCTTATTTAAGCCTTAACTTTTGATATTTAATAATTAATTTCTTATCCAATCATATCTAATATATGTATCGCTACTATTCGATTGTCCTAATCTACTCGCGTTTAAACTCATGTCTGTAACATCTACAGTTGTACCATTTACTGTCCAGCCAATAGTATTATTAAATATTACTGATTCTAAATTTGGATCAAGCTCAAAAGTTCCATTTTTGATAGTTTTCATAGTACTTGGAATATAAACTGTTTTTAATGTGTCAGTCATAGAAAATGCATAATTTTCTATAGTTTCTACTCCTTCTGGTAAAGCTACATTTACCAAAGATGTTCCAAGGAAAGAAGAACGTCCAATTGTTTTGACACTAGAAGGTATAGATATAGAAGTTAAACTTTCGCAATATTCAAACATTTGATTTCCTATGCTTGTTATGCCTTCAGAAATAATTACTTCTTCTAAATTGTTATTACCTTCAAATATATATCCTTCTATATTAGTTAAAGTCGATGGAAGGTAAACTTTTTTTAATGCAGTTGGATAATCCATTTGAGTTATACCAAATGCACCTTCACCAAGTGTCTCTAAACCTTCTGGCAAAATAACCTCTTCCAAACTATAAGCATATTGGAAAGCATACCTACCAATTGATTTTAAAGTTGATGGAAATGTAATTGATTTTAAACTTGTTTGTTGATAGAACGCTGAATTACCTATTGATGTAATTTCCCCTCTAAAGATAATGTTTTCTAAAGCTCCATATGCACGTAAAGCACTACTCCGATCAGTTTTTCCTGAAAAGGCATAATCAGGAATTGCAGTTATACCACGGCCAACTATTATATTTTTATATGCACCACCTGCAAAAGTACTTACATCAATTGATGTTACACTATCAGGTATTACTAATGTTTCTACAAAATTGGCGGAATAATTTGTAAAAGAGAAAGTGCCAATACTTTCTACACCTTCTTTAATTATTACACTAGTTGCTACATTATTGGCAAATGCTAAATTTCCAATTGTTTTTACTGATCCAGGTATGACTATTTTTTCTATTTTGGTAGAAGCAAATGATGAGGCACCTATAGAAGTGACACTACTAGGGATATTTAATCCAGTTAATCCTGCTACATTATAAAAAACATAATTTCCTATATGTGTTACATTATTTGGAATTACTAATTTACCTTTTAAATTGTTATTTGTGAATATACTATATCCGGTGTCAGATGCATACTCATATTGTCTTGTTGTTGTATTATATGGTGGATTTGAATAGTCCTTTTCTATATTTAATCCTAAAGCAACTAATTCATCCCATGACTTAATTAATTTACCATTATCATCATATAATCCTGCTTGTTCATTACAATATCCTATGCTTCTAGATACATCTCCACCATGATAATCTATACTATATCCATTGATACAAAAACTACCATTAGTTACATTATTACCATCATCAAATTGCATATAAATATAGTCAAATTTAGTTCCACTATATTGTATCTTATTTAATTCTGTATCATTAACTCCTGATTCTAGTGAACCATCCACATTAAATTCTGTACCACTTACTCCTGTTAATGATAACATTCCATATTGATTTGCTGCATGT
>JAFUTO010000021.1 GCA_017484205.1 Bacilli bacterium
AGTGAAAATCCATTACCTAATACGTTAATAATTCAAATATTTTTGAATTTTAAAGAAAAAATCAAATTTTTTTTCTTTAAAAAATATGCATAAGAAAACCCTTAGTAAAAAACTAGGGGTTTGTCTACACTCTGAAAAGAATAGCATAAGCTATTCTTTTTATCTGGTATGACTACTAAAACCTTGTGTTATAAGTCTTTCTTCTGCTGTTTCTTTATAATACTCTAATAATTTTTCTTTTTCTATACCACCTGCATATAAATAATAGTCTAATTCACCTTTTTCTCTTTGTGGTTTATAAGTAAATAGGAAATCACTAAATGGTTTTGTAGGATTAATTACTATTTCTCCATCACTACCACCATTATACGTATCTGATAGACCATGTTTTTTTAATTTACCTAAAGTAGTTACCATAATATATGTATGCATTCTAGCAGGACTACCTATAGGTAATTCCTCTTTAAGACCATTTAATGCTTCATTATGTTCTGTAGTCCAAAATGCCTCTGGTTTTGCTTCATCACTAGGAATAGATCTACGAGAAACTAAAACATAATCTTCATCATATGGATAATTCATATATTTATTGTAAGTATTGACTACATAATTATATTGTATATCTTTTGGAATGATTTCTAAAAACTTTGATACAAAATCTGCATCTCTAAAAATAGTGAATGATAAAGCCGTTTCATCACCTAGAAGTTCATTCCAATGATCTACTATTTCTTTTTGGTCATCAGTAAAAACACCATATAAACTTTTTACGTCAACGATTTCCAAATCATCGTATAAAGTCATATCATCACCTACATTAAGTATACCAAATATTTTACCATTTACAATATATAAATATCATTTTTATACATTTATTTACAAAAAAGAGTATTTTAAATTTCTATCCATTTATACCTAGTCCTATATTTAGCCATAAATGTATAATCATCAAATTCTTTTTCCATACGACCTATTACTATACTAGGTATAACATCTTGTTTTTTAGCAAAATCCCTTATACTACTGATTGAATATTTTCTATTTTTAATAAATTTCTTATACTCATTTTCATCTAGCAAAAAATTCTTAGAAAATTGATCAGCCTTTCTTTCTAGAGGGCTATCAACAAATACATAATCTAACATTTTATCTTCAAAATCATCATTTAATAAATGTCCTATCTCATGAAATAGGGTAAACCAAAATATATCAGAATATGCTTGCCTAATTGTCATACATAATGTAACCTTACCATTTCTTTTTTGAATATATCCCTGTACTGGTGCACCCGTAAAATGTCTTACTATAGCAAAAGCAACTCCACATGATGCAAATATTTTTTGAAGTTCTTTAATCATATTGTTTGGTTTTAGAAACATCGCATTTCTAATATTACCTAAATTTTCTATAAGTTTATCTTTATTAAAATTTTCTACTAATTGTATTCTATCCGTATAATATTCACACAATTTTTGCCATGCATATAAAACATATACATTAACACTATTATGTGTTGATCCTCTATATGCAACATGGCTAATATTAAGTTCAGGTATTTTAGTTAGATTAGTTATTCCTAAAAACTTTCGTGCATTTAAAACTCCTAATGACTTAGTACTACTAGAGACAATAACATTATTCTTTTCACAATAAGAAATTATAGGTTTAATTTCTTCTAACACATCATATTCTTCCTTACTTATATTATTAATACTTTCCAATTCAATTATTTGCTTATCGTATATACCTTGGAGATTAATCCAAAAATACGTTGGTATTCCTAGAGCTATTTCTAAGGCATTAGCAAACTTTGAAGATATATCTTTCTTTCCTCTCACAACTTCGCTTACATGTTTTGGAGAAAAACCAGTTTTAATAGCTAATTCTTCTTGTGTAATGCCTCTATCGTCAATAATCTCTTTAATAGTTTCACCTGGATGTACAATTAAATCAAGGGATAATCCATTCACATTTTTCACCATGATAATCTGCAACTCCTTTCAAATTTACCTCTTCACAATTCTTTAGTGATTCATCATCCAAATTATCTGATAAAGGTTCTACAATTAACCTAACATTATCATTTAATTTTATTCCAAATAGATCATCTAAATTACCTACTAGAGGATGTGGATCGCCAATTCCAATATCTAAATAGTCTTTAAAATTTCTTGATGCTTTCATCTCATTACATCTTTTTCTTACTTTCTTTGCAAGTTCAAACCCAATAGTTCTTATTAATGTTTTATCATCTGATATTATTTTATCAAGTTTCTTATTTTTAATAATAATTTTCAATCCAAATCCTCCTTTCCGATTACCTATTAAGTAACTAAATTATACAATTTATATTAGAAAAAGTCAATAATAAAAAGGTAATTATTCATTACCTTTTAAACTAGATACCATATCTATATTTTTAACTTTTCTAGATAAGAATCTTGATACTATATATGAAACTAGGAATGTTCCTATCGCACTGATGATATATGTTTGTAGTGTTATACTAGCTCCAAAATCATAATGTTCTTCAATAGCAGTTTTAAATAACCAATCTGTCAAATAATAACCTAAAGGTAGACCTATAATAATAGATATTATAGCTATCCAGTTATTTTGTTTAACAAAGATATTTTTAATCTTTGAATCACTAAAACCTAATACTTTTAAAGTTGCAAATTGATATTGTTTTTCTGAATATGAAAGTACTCCTAAGTTATAAATAATGATTGAACCTAATACTACAGCTACACCTATAATTAGGACAAGCATTGTCTTCATCATAGAAAGCATAGATGTCATACCTTCTTCCAAGTTTTCTATATCTTGAATAGTATCTATATTTTTTATTTCTTTAACATCACTTAAATCTTCATTAGTATAGATAGTATCAGGTACATATTTTATTCCTAAACTTTCTAGATACTCTCTTGTCATTGTAACATTTTGATTTTGTGGATCTTTATTGAATCCTACAATCTCGGAAGTATAATATTTATCATCACCATATATATGCCATGTAATTTTATCTCCTATTTTATATCCTTTAGTTTCAGCTAACTTATATGTTACATAAACACCATCTTTAGAATCAATAGTAACAAAATTACCTTTTCTATCTACAAATCTAACATATTCAGATGCATCTGTTACAAAGATATTATTTGATTCTCTTTTATCATCTGTTTTAATTTCAATGCCATATGTTTTAGATGTATGATCACCATAAATATTTTCTAATTCTTGTAACTCTTTACTACTTATATTTTCTTTTATATTTAATTTATAATCAAAGTTATATAAATCATTAAATTGTAATTTAACAAAATAATTCATACTATCTAACATACCTAAAGCACATACAATTAACATTGAGCATCCTACTACACCTGCTATACCCATAATAGTTCTCATCTTATTTCTTACAATATCTCTTGCATTCCATTTTGAAGAGAAACTCATCTTCTTAAATATACCTTTAGTAGTAATATTTAATGAATTTTTCTTAACACTAGGTATTTTATTTCTTAATGTTTCTGCTGGGTTTTCTTTTAGTATAGATCTAGATGTTATATATGTAATTAATGTTACTGCAAGTACTACTAAAGCAGCTACTACATAACTATTACTGTTCATAACAGGGTGTCCATTAGGTATTTCAAAGAATGACATTTCTAGATTTATAAATATATTACCTATGAAGAAATAACCTAATAATAAACCTACTATAGAAGCTACTATAGAAATCCATAATCCATATCCCATATAATGCATTAAGATTCTTGTATTAGAATAACCTAAAGCTTTTAATGTACCTATTTGAATTCTTTGTTTTTTAACTACTCTAGTCATAGTAGTGATAACTGATAACATAGCTATAAATAAGAATAATCCAGAGAATACTCCTACGTATGTCTTACCTTCATCTATTTCACCTTGATAAGTTGTGTAAGATACTGTATCTTCTACATTCAATATAGCCATTGCATTTTCAACTTTATCTTCAATCGCGTTTTTTACTGAATCTCTATCATCTTTGTTTTCTACATCAACCATTACATAGTTAAATACTAAATAATCTTTATAGTTGAAATCTTTAACATACATATCAAATATAGCTTCATCTTCTATTTTCATTTCTTTCATAACTAAAGATTTAATATAATCTTCTGTTATTTCATTAATTGATAGATATGCAAAACCAAATTCTTTTCTATCTGGATATAATTCTGATTCATCTCTAACATCATATAAATGATCTGGAACATTGATAAGTCCTAATACTTTTTCATGTAATACTAAATCTTCATATTTAACTAGAATTGTATCTCCTACTTTAATATCATTTTCTAATGAATAGAAATAATCTAACCATACACCTGATTTATTAGGATCAAAATCTATACCATCAAATACATAGAATTTAGATATATTATTTGATTCTATAAAGTTTAATAATAATGTTTTATCATTATCTGTTATAGCTGTTACAGATAGTTTTCTTTCAGCATCTAAAACATTATCAATACTTTTGATAGTTTTTAAATCATCTTTTGTGAAATTAGCGCCTATGACATTTAAATCTTGTAAGTTATTTTCAGTATAAAACTTATCACCTGTTTCAGACATACCATCCATATATGCCTCTATACCAGAATAAGCCATTACACCAATCATAACCATTAAAAAGATTGCGATAAATTGAGATAAATTTCTTTTTATATCTCTAAACATCTTTCTTTTTAACATATTACCATTTAACCTCATCAATATTTTTTGGATGTTTATTTACAACGTTTTCTTCTACTTTACCATTTTTAAGTCTAATAACTCTATCAGCTACTTCAGCTATTAATGAGTTATGTGTGACGATTACTACTGTGTTTTCACCATTATTAGCATCACATTGTTCTTTTAATAGTTTTAATACTTCAACACCTGTTTTAGAATCTAGGGCACCAGTTGGTTCATCACATAATAGTAATAATGGATCTTTAGCAATTGCCCTCGCGATAGATACCCTTTGTTGTTCTCCACCTGATAATTGATTAGGGAATTTATTAATATGTTTATCTAGACCAACACTTTTTAATATTTCCTTAGCCTTCTTAGGTTTCTTAACTATATCTTTTACTACTTCTACATTTTCTAATACTGTTAATGTAGGTAAGATATTATAGAATTGAAATATGAAACCAATATTTTCAGCGCGATATTTAGTAAGTTCAGAATCACTATATTTACTTATCTTTTCATCCCCTACAATAATATCACCACTTGTTACTTTATCCATACCACCTAATAAGTTTAATAAAGTTGATTTACCAGCTCCTGATGGGCCTAATATTACTACAAATTCTCCTTTATTTATAGTAAAGTCTACACCATCAAGTGCATTAAAAGTCTTTTCCCCTACTTGATAAGACTTTTTAACATTTTTAAATTTAATTAATTCTTCCATATATACCTCCTAAATATGAAATAAATATCACATTTCCTATATAATTATACTCAAATAATATTAATTTGTAAAGCAAATATGATACAACTAGAAAAATTAAGTGTCCGAAAAGGGCAAAATAAAAGACACATAGAGTTACCTATGATACAATGTAAGTGACGAAACTTATATTGGAGGTAAAAAACTATGTGTCTTTTAAATTGTAACATAAAAAAGAAAGAA
>JAFUTO010000022.1 GCA_017484205.1 Bacilli bacterium
AGTGAAAATCCATTACCTAATACGTTAATAATTCAAATATTTTTGAATTTTAAAGAAAAAATCAAATTTTTTTTCTTTAAAAAATATGCATAAGAAAACCCTTAGTAAAAAACTAGGGGTTTGTCTACACTCTGAAAAGAAGATTTATAAATCTTCTTTTACTTTATCGCCTTGATAAATATTCCTTTTTGCCATTTCTTTATCTATATCATTTAAAACACAAAATTTTTTAATTAACCAATTAGGTTCTATTAAGTCTTCTTTCTTAGGATCGCCAGTAATCCTGTTAATGACTATTTCAGGTCTAAGTAATTCTAATTGCTTACATACAATATCTACATATTCTTCTTTGCTTAATATATGGAATGGTTTTTCATTGTATAATTTTTCTAATTTTGTATCTTTAACTACACTTAACATATGTATTTTTATACCTTGTATATCAAGTTTATTTAAATATTTAACTGTTTCCAACATCATATTTTCAGTTTCATAAGGTAGTCCATTTATAATATGTACTACAACATTAATATTTCTTTTCCTTAATTTTAAAACCATATCCTCAAATTCTTTTAAAGTATGACATCTATTTATAAAAGTAGATGTCTTTTCGTGAATAGTTTGTAATCCTAATTCTATGGTTAGATAGGTTTTGTTAGAAAGCTTTTCTAAGTAATCTAAACATTCATCAGATATAGCATCTGCCCTGGTAGCTATAGATAATCCTACAACATTATCCAAAGATAATACTGACTCATATTTTTCTTTTAATATATTCACAGGCGCGTAAGTATTTGTATTAGCTTGAAAATAAGCAATGTATTTACTATTTGGCCATTTTCTACTTATCATATCTTTTACTTCATTAAATTGTTTGATAAGATTATCTTTAGGATTACCTGCAAATTCTCCAGAACCATGTGAACAATATATGCATCCACCAGTACCTTTGCTACCATCTATGTTAGGGCAAGTAAAACCTGCATTTAAACTGACCTTAAATACTTTAGAGTTAAATTTATTTTTATAAAAAAAATCAAGTGTATGATATCTTTTGTTAGAATCACTATAAATGAAATCCATAAAACCACCAAAATAATTATATCATATATGAAAAATATATAAAAAGTATTTTGTAAAACTAATAAAAGTGTTATAATGATAATGGAGGTTATAATATGAAAAAGAATAGTTTACTTAAAACTATAGCAATTGCATTTCTAGTAGTTGTAGTATTAAGTTGGATTATTCCGACAGGTAGTTTCAGTGGAACAACTTATACTGAAAGTACAACTATACCTGTAGGTTTAATTAACTTATTTCGTCTACCAGTAATGACAATGCAAGCATTTGTCCAATACATTGTTGTGTTCTTGAGTATAGGTGCATTTTATGGTGTATTAAATAAGACAGGTGTATATTCTGATATTGTAAAAGATATCGCCAAAAAGATGAAAGGAAAAGAAAAGGGATTACTAATCGCAGTAAGTATAATATTTGCTTTAATAGGAAGTCTAACTGGATTATCAACATTTGGTTTCTTCTTAGTTCCATTTGTAGCAGCTATTCTATTACTATCAGGTTATGACAAAATGACTAGTTTACTTGCTACAGTAGGTGCATTATTAGTAGGTGAAACTGCTTCAATTTTTGGTTTTAGTGGTGCAGGATATGTAATTAATATATTTACTATTAGTATGACAGATGAAATTATTACAAAAATAGTTTTATTCATTTTACTAACAGGTTTATATGTATTCTTCATAGCTAAGAATGCCAAATTAGTAAAAAATAAAAAAGAAGAGAAAATACCTTTCTTAGTTACTGATAAAGCAAGTAAGAAAAGTAAAATGCCATTAATAGTAATAGGTATTATATTTATTGTTATTTCTATAATTGGTATGTACAACTGGTATTATGGTTGGGGAATAGAAGTATTTAATAAATTAAATGAGTCTATATCTAATGTAACAATTGATGAATATCCTATATTATCTAATATTTTATATGGTATTACTGTTTTAGGATATTGGGGTAATTATGAATTCTCAGTTGCTATACTAATATTCTCATTCATAATTTCATGGATATATAATGTTAAAATGGATGATATGTTTGATGGAATTAAAAATGGTGTAAGAGAAATAGCTCCAGTTGCATTTTATGCTACAATGGCTAATGTAGTATTTACCGTAATGTTATCAAGTCAAACAAATATGTATGCTACAGTATTGAATTGGTTAAATGGAATTAAATCTACATTTAGTATACCTGTAGTAGCTTTAATATCATTAACAGGTTCATTATTCTACAACGATTTTTACTATTTATTATCAAACGCTGGTGGAATATTAAATGCTTATGAAGCAATTTATTATCCAATAACAGGAGTGCTAGTTAATGGTATATATGGTATTATGATGATGATTTTACCTACAAGTGTAATCCTAGTTGCAGGATTAAGATACTTTGGTATTGGATACACAGAATGGTTAAAGAAGGTATGGAAGTACTTATTAGAAGCACTTATCGTATTAATCTTAATAACTATTATAGTGACTATTTTGATTTAAAAAGGACTTAAGTCCTTTTTTTAATTTTTAATATTTTGAAATTTGTGATATAATTATAAAAGAATAGAGGTAGTATAATATGAAGAAGAAAATAGGGATTATAATTTTAGCGTTAATTATGACATTAACAACAGGATGTGTTAAGTTTAATGTGTCAATGGATATAAAGGAAGATAAGTCAATGACTTATAGTATTATCTATGCGATTGATTCTGAAATGTTTGATAGTGAAGAAAGCATGATTAATCAAGAACAAATAGAAGAGATGAAAAAACAAGGGTTTATTGTAGAAGATTATGCTAATGAAAATATGCAAGGTTTTAGACTAACAAAAGAAATAGCTAATATTGATACTGTTAGTACTACTGATGATAATGAATACAATTTATCAAATCCAGATGGCAAATATATATTTAAAGTTAAAAAAGGCTTTTTAAAAAATACTTATACCGCTAACTTTAAATTTGATGCATTAGATAGTGATATGAATAATTCTTTTAATATCGATGGAGAAGATAATTCAAATTTAGAAGATTCATATATGGATGATGAAACAAATATAAATGATGATGCATATATGATGAATGAAAATCCAATAGTTTTTGATGAAGAAAATTCAGAAAATATGGAAGCTTCAGATGATACAAATATAGATCTTGATGGATTAAATGATATGATGTCTAATATGGATTTAAAATTTAGTGTCACATTACCATATTCAGCTTTATCTAACAATGCTACTCAAACAGCTAATGATAATAAGACATTAAGATGGGAATTAATGTCAGAAGGTGCTGAAAGCATTTCATTCTCATTTGAACTATATAATTTAACAAATATTATGTTAGTTGTAGGCGCAGTAATACTAATAATTGTATTAATAGTTGTTATAATTTTAATTAAGAAGATAAAAGGTAAAAAAGATAAGAATAATTCTACACCAGTAGAACCTGACAATACAAATCAAGGAACACCTTCATTAAATGTCTTACAACCAACTGTTGCAGCTCCAGCAGTAAATCCTGTTACGGAAGTTATGACAACAGCAGGGGTAGAACCTGAAAAGTCAATCCAAGTTGAGGTTACAACTCCTAATGGAAGTGAAGCTCCAAGTGTTACATCATCTACTATAGAATTACAATCAAGTTCAGTTCCTTCTGAACCTAATTCTCAACCAAGTGTAACAATGGGCCCAGTTTTAGAACCAGTACAACAAGTACCAGTTCCTGAACCAGTACAACAAGTAGGGCCAGTATTAGAACCAACAATAGCTCAACCACCAATGCAACCAGAATCTTTGTTGGAACCACAACAACCAGTGGTATCTGCCCAACCAGTAATGCCAACACAGCCAACTGTGGAAACTCAAACAGCTCCAGTAGTTGAGCAACCAGTAGAACAAAATCATTTTATACCTCAACCTACGGCGCCAGAGCAACCTCAACCTACGCAAACAACTCCACAAGATTCAGTACCAGATATATTTAAATAAGACTAGAAATAGTCTTTTTTTATAAAAAAAATGATGTAATTACATCATTTGATATGAATTATTATTATAACTATTATTACTTACCATAGCCTCCAAATTGCTAACTCTTTTTTCCAAAGCATTAATTTGATTAGCTAAAGTACTATTATCAATAGAGTTAAAACCATTATTTGAATTAGGAATATTATTCATACTCATTGTCATACCCATACCCATTGGCATCATATTAGGTGTCATATAAGGCATAGGATATACAGGATACATTGTACTGCTACAATCTCTATCTTTTTTCATACATACACATCCTTTTCTAATTAATTATATGCTTATCTATTTTATTGTTACCATATTTTACTAAAAAAACTAAAAGTGTTATAATTTAATTGGTGGTAATATGCGTTTAAAACATATAAAAAATGCAGATATAGATATTAAAAAGTCAAAATATTATATAGAAAATCCAGAAGAATACAAGGGTAAGTATAAGGAATTATTTAAAAATGATAATTCTATTCATCTTGAAATAGGAATGGGTAAGGGTAATTTTATCATTGAAATGGCTAGAAGATATCCGAATATTAATTTTATAGGTATGGAAAAATTTGATAGTGTTTTAGTCAAGGCAACGAAAAAGTTAAATGATATTGAACTGCCTAATTTAAGATTAATATGGTATGACGCCGCTGAAATAGATAATATATTTAACAAAGAAATAGATACAATATATTTAAATTTTTCAGATCCATGGCCAAAGAAGAGGCATGCTAAAAGAAGACTAACTCATGAAAACTTTTTAGAAAAGTATGATAAAATATTTAAAAATACAAAGAATATTATAATGAAGACAGATAATAGGAAGTTATTTGAATATTCAATTAAGTCTTTGACTGACTATGGATATAATATAGATGAAATATCTTTAGACTTACATAATGATGAAATAGATATTGTTGAAACTGAATATGAGCATAAATTTGTCACGAAGGGTAATATTATATATAAAGTAAGTGTAAAGAAATAGTAAAAAGATTAATAATATATATGAAAAATGCTTGAATAATGATATAATTTAGATGGTAGGTGAATCATGAAAAAAATATTATTTCTTATGATTACCTGTTTACTAATTACAGGGTGTACTGTTGTTAGAATTGATACGGATAGTATTGCTAATATAACAGGTGTAATTTTAGAAAAAGATAATTCGCTATATAATCATGTAGGGAAGGGTTATAAATATTATATTCCAAAAGGTGTTACATATATCGACACAATAGGACTTAATGATATGTTATATTCAAATGGTAATTACTATTATTTGTATATAGATGCACCAGGATATATAAATAATATTGAACCTGTATATGAGGAAGATAGTAATTTATATTATTCTAAAAAAATTGATATAAATGGTAAAATAGGATATTTAGAAATTAAAGAAGTAGATAAACAATATTTAATAAAGTTTGTATACAATTATGCTTCATTTGAAGCGTTAGTAGATGAAAAAAATATAAATGAAGTTGTAACGAACGCATCATATATTTTATCTACGGTTAAGTATAACGATAAGGTAATAGCTTTAATGTTAAATAGTGATTACTTTACAAATAGAGAGGAACAATATAAGGAATTTACATCTAAAAAATCTAGCGGTAATTTCTTGAAAGCACCAGATGAAAATATTGAAACTATGGAATAGAGGTTGATATTATGAAAATGTTTGATAAAATTAAAGATTTATTTACGGATGAAATAGAAATTGAAGAACCAGTAAAGAAAGAGGTTATTCAAGTTGAGATCCCAGCACCTAAAGTTGTGCCTAAAGAAGAACCAGAAGAACCGAAAAAAATGGTAGATACTAGTGCATTCTTTGATGACTTAGATTTTGAAGATATTAGTAAAGTAGATCATGATTTAGATGTGATTTATAAAGCACCTGAAAAACCTATATATAAAGAAGAAAAGAAAGAAGCTTATAATCCTAAGAAAGAACAACCTAAGAAACATTTTGAACCTACACCAATTATATCTCCAGTATATGGAGTGTTAGATAAAAATTATAAAAAAGATGATATTGTAAATAAAGCTGAAACTCCTGTAGCGCATAAGGATATGACTATTGATGATGTTAGAAATAAAGCATATGGAACATTAGAAGATGAACTTGAAAGTACATTGTTTGGGAGAACTGCTATATTATTTCAAAATGATGAGAAAAAAGAAGATTATAAAGACATAGAAAAGGATTTAAAAGACACTGCTGAAGCTATAGATTTACTAACTGATGATATAGATGAAGTTGTAGAAACAAAAGAAGAAAAACCAAAACATGTAAAAAAAGAAGTAACTGAAGAAGAAGTAAAAACTGCAGTAGATGATTTGCCTTTAGAAGATACGATGATTACAGATGCACTAAAAATTGAACCAGAAGAAGAAAAAATATCAGAAAGTGAATTATTTAACTTAATTGATGATATATATGGAAAAGGTGATAATAAATGATGGTAGATGTTGAAGCATTATTAACTGTAATATTATATTTAGTTTTGATTATACTAGTATTAGTAGGTATTGTATTTGTTATAAAATTATATGGAACATTAAAAAAAGTTGATGGTATATTAGATAATGTAGATACTAAAGTAAATCAGTTAAATGGTGTGTTTGGAATAGTAGACAATGTAACAGATACTATAAATAATGTATCAGATAAGGTATCAGGTTTTGTTTATGATAAAGTAAACAAGTTGATAGATAAGAAAGGGAATGATGAAAATGAGTAAAAAAGGATTTGGAAAATTTGCTATTGGGGCAGGAATAGGAGCTGCTATTACAGCTTTATTCACTACTGAAAAAGGAAAAGAATATCAAGTTAAAATATCTGATTTATGTGAGGATATAATCAATAAAATTAAAAATATGGACGCAGGAGAAGTAAAAGATAATATAGAAGAAAAAGTTAAAGAGATTAAAGCAGAATTAGCTGATTTAGATAAAGAAAAAGCAAAAGATATTGCTTTAGAAAAAGCAAAACAACTTGAAGAAAAAACAAAAGATTTAGCTGCTTATGCTAAAGAAAAAGGTACTCCTGTTTTAGAAGAAATGACTGAAAATTTAAGAAAAGAAGCTGTAAAAGCTACTAAAAAAATCCTTGAAAAATTAGATAAAGAAGAAGCATAATTGCTTCTTTTTTCTTGTGTTTAAGTAAAGTAGGAGTCTAAAAGGTAATTAGTCGCATATACTTTTAATGGGTGAGATGTATGTTTAAGAAATTAAAAAGCTATAGATCATTAATTATATTATTATGTTCTATAATTTTAGGAAGTATTTTAGGTCTAATTTTTGGCGAAAAAATAACTTTCATTAAACCACTAGGAGATATATTTTTAAATCTAATGTTTACATTAGTAGTACCACTTATATTTTTTACAGTAACAAGTGCTATTGCAAGTATGTCCAATCTTAATAGATTAGGAAAAATACTTAAATATGTATTTATTATATTTATAATAACTAGTTTAGTAGCAGCTATAACAATGTTTATAACTTTAAAAATAGTTAATCCAGTGAGTGGTGATATTACACTTTCTGAATCAGTAGTTGAAACTTTAAGTGTAGGAGATCAAATAGTTAAGGCAGTCACTGTACCTGATTTTTATGGATTATTATCTAAAAGTAATGTATTACCTTTAATAATATTCTCAATATTATTTGGTATATCATTATCCTTAATAGGTGATGGAGCAGAACCAGTTATAACTAAATTGAATACTTTGTCAAAAGTAATGATGAAGATGGTTAATTTAGTTATGTATTATGCTCCTATAGGCTTATGTGCTTATTTTGCCTCTTTAGTAGGCGAATATGGTCCTAGTATTATAGGTAGTTATGCTAAAGGAATAATTATATATTATATTTTAGCTATAGTATATTTTGTAGTATTCTATTCTATATATGCCTATATAGCAGGTGGTAAAGATGGATTAAAAAATTTTTGGAGACATATTGTACCATCTATGATAACATCCCTAGCGACACAATCTTCTCTAGCAACATTACCAGTTAATATGGAAACAACTGATTATATGAATATTCCTAAAGATGTAAGTAAAGTAACATTATCTTTAGGTTCAACAATGCATATGGAAGGATCAAGCATGGGTGCTATACTTAAAATAATGTTTGTATTCGCACTTTTAGGTAGACCATTCACAGGAGTAGGTAACTATTTAATAGCTATGTTAATTGCAGTTTTATCCGCGGTTGTTATGGCAGGTGTACCAGGTGGTGGATTAATAGGTGAAACATTAATTGTAAGTCTATATGGACTTCCGTCAAGTGCTTTTGCAGTTATAGCTACTATAGGAATATTAATAGATCCACCAGCTACTATGTTAAATGCAACAGGTGATATAGCAAGTTCTATGCTAGTTACAAAATTAATAGATAAAAAAATGTGAAAGCTTTACTAAAAGCTTTCTTTTTATGGTATACTTATAGTAGGAGTGATGCTATGGGAGATGTAAGTGAAATATTATTATCAGGAATATGCTATTTTATCTTTTTCTTGCTTATTGCTATATATATAATATATACATTATATATGGTCATAACTTATGTCTTTGATAGTTTAGCTGTTATGAATTTGAGTAATAACAAGATTAAAGCATGGATACCTTTTTATAACAAATATTTATTAGGTAATATTGCTAATTTAAAAGTACTTGGTATCATTTCTGCTTTAATATGTTTTATAGTAAATATAATATATATATCTTTCTATAAAAATCAGTATAGTGCATTTTCACTTTCAGTTATTATAATAGGTATGCTGGTAGGATATATAATTGAAATAATTATAGCCAATAAAATATTTAAAGAAAGTGATAGTAAACATGCTAAGATATATACAATATTAAGTGTGTTAACTTTAGGTTTTTCAAGACCAATATGTTTATTTTTACTAAAGAAAAGAAGAAAAAAATTTAATTAAGTTTATTTACAAAATATTTGTACTGGTATATAATGTTTTATAAATAAATATGATTTATAGTTAGAAAGGAGATTATTATGGAAGAAAAGAAATGTAATTGTGGACCTGATTGTACTTGTGGATGCCAAGAAGGTAAGGAATGTACATGTAATGGTGAATGCAACTGTGATGAAAATTGTGAATGTGGATGTAGTGAAGGAAATAAATGTGATTGTAAAGATGGTGAATAACCATCTTTTGTTGTATAATATAAATAGGAGTTGATTTGATGAACTTTGGAGAAAATTTAAGAATATTAAGAAAAAGTAGTAAGCTATCTCAAGAAACATTAGCTGAAAAAATGGGTGTAACAAGACAATCTATTTCAAAGTGGGAAGTAGGAGATGCTTATCCAGAAATGTCTAATATAGTTGCTCTATGTACGATATTTCATTGTAATATAAATGATTTAATAAATGATAATATAATAGATGTAGATTTATTTGATAAAGAAACAAAAGAAGGTATTGTTAAATTCAAAATTAATCAACAAAAGAATATGAAAAGGGTTAGTAAATCTATATATATAATATCTAATATATGTAGAATAATTTTAGGTATACCTACATTACTTTCTATATTAGCTTGTATAATATTTCCTGTTATTTCTAGACATATAATAGTAAATGATAACAATATAACAATATATAATAAAGTAATTAATTATACTATTAGTGATAATGTTATAGAAATAAATGGGAATAAGCATTATATTGAATCAAGTACTGATATAGCTTCTTTCGTAAAAAATCATGATACAAAATTCTATATTATAAGTGCAGAATATGTACTTGTAAGTATGACTGTATTAAGTGTATTAACAGTGTTATTTATGCATAACTTATATAAGTTATATAAAAATATGTATGAAAAAGATACACCATTTACAATAGAAAATGAAAGATTGGTAAATAAAGTTTGTATGATATTATTTATCCAATTAATCCTTTCGAAAGTAACAGCTTTAATATATTCTATAGTTGCAAAATTGGATTTAACTATAGAATTTAATATAAAAGATGTAATAATGGTATTAGTTGCTATTAGCATCATCTATATATTTAAATATGGTAGATTATTACAAGCTGATTCTAAATCAAAAATATATGGTGAATAATGCAAAGTCTTAGTTGCATTTTATCATGCAACTGAAAAGTGGTAGAAAAAAATACCACTTTTTTTATATAATGATATCGTGAAAGGGAGGATAGTATGAAAATAATACTTACACACATATTTAGAAATATTAAAGAAAAGAAAGGAAGAAGCATATTAATCATTTTATCGTTGATGATCGCGTCAGTAGTATTTATATTAAATCTAACTATACCAAATCAAATAGTTGAAACAAAGATGGAACAATCAAGAGACGCCATTGGTTCATCTGATATTTTAGTTGCATCCTTTGAAAGTTTTAATATTAATGATTTAAAACTATCAGATGAGAAAACAAACTATGTAGGAGTAAATGATTTGTATTTAATTCATAAAGATAAAACATTAGTTATTTATGGAACTGATATAGAAGCTGCTTCAAAAGTTAAACTTTTGGATAATGTTAATTTATTAGATAATGAAATAATAATCAGTAAAACAACTGCTGACAAATACAATTATATAGTTAATGATATTATTACTATTGATTTACAAGATAACAAATATGAATTAAAAATTAAAGATATTGTAGATTCTAAAGGATTATTATCATTTAAGACTTTATCAGGAATAATTAATAATAATACATATAATAAGATTACTAATAATGAAAATAATAAATATAGAACATATTATATGGATGTATTAAATAATGAAAAAGTTGATGATACCAAAAAGTATATTCAAGATAACAATGATAAAAAAGAATATATTGTTGAAAAACTAGTAGATGAAGAAAAAATAAGAGAGGATAATTTTTATACTCAATTCATATTATTAGTTATTATGATAATGGCAACTATAATGATATTCTTTGTAGTAAATACATTAAATAAAATGATTGTAATGGAAAGAATGACAGTTATAGGCACATTCAGATCTGTTGGGGCATCTAAGTTTAAAATGAATTTACTATTAGTTTTAGAAAATAGTGTATATGGATTATTAGGTGGATCATTTGGAGCGTTAGTTTCAATTCTTATTAATAATTTTGCTGCAAGTATGTTAACAGGTACAACAATAAAATCTACTGTACCATTTAATAATTTGGTTTTAGGAATAGTATTTACTATTATATTAGAAATATTAATGTCTTTAGCATCAATTATTAAATCTAATAAGTATTCAATTAAAGAGATAATGTTTGAAGGCAAGAATAGTAAAGCAGGATTTAATATTAAAGAATCAATCATTAGTTTTATATGTATTATTGTTTCATTAGTAATATATTTTGTTATAAGTGATACTAATACTGTATTAAGTGCATTAAGTTTAATAATGTTCTGGGTAGGTATTGCATATTTTATACCAACTATGATGTTAATTTTATCAAAGATAATATGTAGCATAGCTAAAAAGATTAATAGTGGATCATTGTTAATGGCAGGTAAGAATTTAGGCTTTAATAAATTACTTATTTCATCAACAAGATTAGTTGTTATATCAACATCAATAATGTTAGTAATTATTAATATATCAATTTCATTTAATAGTATGATTGATTCATATAAAGTTCAGTTCTCAGGATATGATGGAACTATAAGAGATGTATCTAAGAAATATTATGAATATGATTTATTAAAGAATATAGATAATGTTAAATCTATTGAATATAATTTTATGTATTCATATGATAATGATGTTACATATAATGATGGTAAGACTCTAGATGCAGGTCCTATGTTCTTAGGAATGAATAAATCAGCTCCATCTATTGTAGAATTAGATTATAAAATAAAAGATTTAAAAGATGATGAATGTTTGTTTGATAGAATTTTATTAAAAAATAATAATTTAAAAGTTGGAGATACAGTAGATTTTTATTTAAAATCTCAAGATAAACATATTAAAGTTAAAATAGTTGGTACAGTAGATTCATATTATATGAGTGCCCAAAGAGAAATTGTTGTAATAACTGATAATACGTTTAGAGAAAATATTACAGAAGTTCCATTTTCAATTGAGTTTACTGTAAACGATTCTAGTAAGGTAAGAGATACAATTGAATTAATGGAAAGAAAATTAAAAGATCCCGATATAACAATTTGGACTATAGATGATTTCTGTAATCTTCAAAGAAAGAATATAAATTCATTTATGAGTTTATTCTATATAATTATTTCTTTAGCATTAATACTTTCTTTTGTAGGTATTATTAATAATCAATTAATAAGTTTTATGGAAAGAACTAAAGAAATAGCAGTACTTAATTCAATATGTATGAGTAAATCTCAATTAAGAAGAATGTTAGTTATTGAAAATATTACATCTAATATTGTTGCATGTACATTTGGATTTATAGTATCGATTATGTCATTAAGATATATGAATAAATTAATGTATGGAATTAAGATGTATACAGATGTTCAATATCAATATAATGTAGGATTAATAATTATGGGTATTGTATTAATAGTATTATTATCCACTGTAATAGTACCAATCAAAAAGATGAAAAAGATAAATGTAGTAGAAGCTATAAAATATGAATAGGAGGAAGTATAATGGGAAATATTAAAACAAAAAATCTGGTTAAAGAATTTGGAAGTAATGAAAATAAAGTAAGAGTATTAGATAATATTAATATTGAAATTAAAGATGGAGAATTTGTATCACTTATGGGTCCATCTGGTTCAGGTAAATCAACACTTTTATATTTAGTTGGAGGATTAGATAAACCAACATCAGGAAAAGTATTAATTAACGATACAGATATATCAAAATTAAGTGATACTGATATGTCAAAACTAAGACGTAGAGATATAGGATTTGTATTTCAATTCTATAACTTAGTTCAAAACCTAACTGTTGAAGAAAATATAATGTTACCAGTTGTTATGAATGGTGAAAAAGAGTCAAGTTATAAAGAAAGATTAGATTATATATTAAAAACAATAGGACTTGAAGATAAAAGAAAGAGTTTACCTAAAGAATTATCAGGTGGACAACAACAAAGAGTATCTATTGCAAGAGCAGTTATCTTAAATCCATCTATTATATTTGCAGATGAACCAATTGGAAACTTGGACTCTAAATCAGGTAAAGAAGTTATGGAATTATTTAAAAAGATAAATGAAGAAGAACATATTACTATTCTTCAAGTAACACACTCTGAAGAATCTGCTAAATATGGAAATAGAATCATAAGATTAAAAGATGGTAAAATAGTATAAGGGGAAACATAAATGGATAAAGAAAAATATATTAATGAATTAGCGAAGAAATTAAACTTTGATAAAAAATATGCAAAAAAAGTAGCAGATTTATTAGAAGATAATTTTATAATAGGAAAAAAGAATAAAGAAAAAACCATTAAACTGAAGTGAACCCCAAATAGTTCACAGAAATAAAAAACTAGTTGTATATAAAAAAAGAAATCATTTAATTTGATTTCTTTTTTGATTTTAATCTAGATGTGTTGTAAAATAATATCCAATCTTCTACAAGTTTTTGGTATTC
>JAFUTO010000023.1 GCA_017484205.1 Bacilli bacterium
ATATTCATTTTTTTAATTCCTATTGATATTTTAAAAAAAATGATTAAAAAAATAATCCAATTTTTAAAATTGAAAGGTAAATATGGATCAATTTAGAGAATGTCATATATTGTAAACTTTAAACTGCTAGTTATTGATTAAGTTAATATATAGATTTATAATAGATATATAGAATAAAGGAGTGTAATTATGGATAATAATCAATTTAATAACAATAATCAACCAGTAATGAATAATGAATCAAAAAAGAAAGGTAATAGTGGATTAACTATATTATTATTAATATTAGTATTAGGAATGGCGAGTTATATAGGATATGATAAATTCTATCTAGGGAAACAAAATAGTAATAATAACGAATCAAAAGAAGTAGAAGATAATAATGTAGTAGAGAATAATGATAAGGAAAATAATGAATCTATAGCAACTAATAATCAAGAAACTAATAATGAAATTAAATCATACTTAATATATGATTATAGTATTAGTCAAAATAGTATGGTTGATAGTTCACATGGAATAACAGTTGAAAATAATGCCAATGAAAGGTCGTTCAAATATAATGGAAAAACAATCTTTAGTCAGGATCATAATCTAAAAGGAGGATATTGGAAAATATATTTAGTTGGAGATATTTTATTGGTAGTTGGTGGAGCAGGTGGTACTGAAGGTTGCATTCTATATTACTATGATTTTGATGAAAATAAACTTGTTAAGTTAGATATTCCATCAAATGGTTTTATTTATACAACAGATGGTGTTTATGCTTCTGAAAATACTATATATATTACAACAAGTAGAGTATTACCTACTTGGAGTGGTTGTGATGCTTTAACAAAAGAAGAACCAGGAAAATATGATAAACTAGAATTTATATCCGTATATAAATTTGAATATTTAGGAAACAAACAATTCTCTTCAGTAGAATATTTAACAAACTTTGATGTTGGTTTTATGTGTGAAAAACTATCTCCATGGAATTAACATTTACCAAATAATGCCAAAATGGCATTATTTTTCATATATAAATATAAAATAAAAGGGAATATTAATAATGTAGTTAGGAAGTGTAATATGAAAAAGAAAAAATTAATAATTACCTTTTTGGCTTTATTATTAATACCAATTAATACTTTTGCATATTCCTCTTACATCATCGCGAGTGGTAGTAATATTGGTATTGAACTTAATTCTTCTGGCATATCAGTAGTTGGTTTATATAAGGTTGGAGATAGTTATCCAGCTAAGGATGCAGGTATTGAAGTAGGAGATATTATTACTTCAATAGATGATAATAATGTATCTAATATAAATGATATGATAAGTAAGATTAATAGTACAACTGGTGATACAATAAAAATAGGATACATTAGAAATGATATGACTAAATATACTAACTTAAAACTAGTTAGAGAAAACGAAATATGTAAAACTGGTTTATATGTAAGAGATAGTATAAGTGGTATTGGTACATTAACATATATTGATCCTAATACAAAAATATTTGGTGCCTTAGGTCACGAAATAACAGATAACAACAGTGGCATAAAACTAGATGTGGCTGATGGTAAAATATATACATCAGTAGTAACAGGATCTACAAGAAGTGAAGATGGCGTACCAGGTGAAAAGAATGCTAGATACAATTCTAATGATATATTAGGTAGTGTAGCTGAAAATACTATTCATGGTGTATTTGGTACATATACTGGAAATATAAATGAAACTAAATTATATAAAGTTGCTACTCCTAAAGAAGTAGAAAAAGGTAAAGCTAAGATACTAACTGTCATTAAAGATAGTAAGGTAGAAGCCTTTGATATAAATATATTGAAAATTAATACTTCAGGAACTACAAAGAACATACTATTTGAAATCACAGATGAAAGATTACTTAATGAAACGGGTGGTATTGTTCAAGGAATGAGTGGCTCTCCTATTGTACAAGGTGATTATATAGTAGGTGCAGTTACTCATGTTATAGTTGATTCCCCTAAAAAGGGTTATGGTATATTTATAACTAATATGTTAGAAGAAGGAGAAAATTAGAGATATAATTACAACTAGAAAAATTAAGTGTCCGAAAAGGGCAAAATAAAAGACACATAGAGTTACCTATGATACAATGTAAGTGACGAAACTTATATTGGAGGTAAAAAACTATGTGTCTTTTAAATTGTAACATAAAAAAGAAA
>JAFUTO010000024.1 GCA_017484205.1 Bacilli bacterium
ATTTGATACCTTTATCTTTAGCATAGTCAGATAATTCTTTAATTTCATATTCTACATAAGGACATTCATTAGAATAATAAATAGTAAAGTCTTGACTATCTATTTCCATTTTTCTAGCACTATCACTAAACTTAGGTGTATCTTTATCATTAAAAGAAAGTGCCATTAATTCATAATCATTTATTTTATCAACTACTTTAAATCCATAATGTTCAAAGAATTTCTTATCTCCAATAAATGGTTTCTTCTTTTGAGATACTAGAGTACAAACACCACTCATTTTTTTATTTTTAGCATCTTCAATAGCGTATTCTAATAATTCTTTACCAATACCTTTTCCTTTAAAACTACCAGCAACCCATAAACAATAAATATGCATATAGTTTTTACCATTAATAGGAACCCAAGCAGTTTCTATTGGTTCATATTCTATAAAGATTTTTCCTCTTGCATTTAGTTTTCTAAATACATGACCATCTTTTAATTTACTTTTAATCCATTCTTTTTTCTTATCTACACCTGCTTGATGTTTTGGATCACCTATTGCACAACAAATATGTTCTTCTTCAATATTCTTTTCATCTAAATTAATATACTCATTCATTTTATTTAACTCCTTCTAAAGATTTTATTCCGTTTATAATAATATCTAATGATAAATCAAAACTCTCTTTAATTGAGATAGGATTACCAAAAGCATTATTATTAACCAATAAAGAAAAGCCTTCTAAAAAACTTCTTAAAGTTCTTATGATATGTTCTACATTATCACTACTAATATTTAATGGTTCTAATATCTTATGTAAGATACTAAATAACTTTGTTGTAGCATTTGCCATTTCATCACTTTTAAATTTGTTATACCAAAGCATAGCTTGAAAAACACCTTTATTATTCGTAGTGTAGTCATAGAATGCATAACACATTTTCCTTAGTGCATCATACCCTGAAACACCGACAGCAGAATCAATTGCATATTCTCCTAATTGTTTCCAACCATAGATCATTAATTTTTCTTTAACATCATCTAAACTAGAAATATGATTATACAAAGATGGGGATTTTATATCTAATTCTTCAGCAATCATTTTTAAAGAAAGATTTTCTAATCCTACTTCATTTGAAAGTCTAGCAGAGGTTTCAACAATTAGTTCATCACTAATACTATTTCTTGCCATTATATCCTCCTAACTAATTACATTATTATTATAACTAATCTAATTAGTTTGGTCAATAAAGCACATAAAAATAGGTAGAAATAACTCTACCTATCATTTCGTATTATATCCATATTGTGAACAGATTGATAAATTGTAATTTGCAATTATTATTTTTCTTTCTTATCTAATACCAACTTTTTGATTTTAGATGTATCTTGAATATAAGTCTCAGTATAACCACATTCAGGGCATACTGCACATTTAAACTTGCCTAAATTGTCCTTAAATATTCCTTGTTGTGTAATTTTAATTCCGTAGGCTCCACCTTCAACTTTAACATCTAAGTCTTCTACCATTTCCACATTACATCTTAAACATTTTCTCATAATTATTCCTCCTCAACAAATTGCTATTTATCTGTCAATTATATTATACTACAAAATTAAGGTAATTCCTATTGATTTACAATATTTTATCTATTCGGACTATTACTATATTGCGAAAACCATAAAAACGAACCATAAAAACAAAGGCAATTTCATATTTTAAATTTTCAATTATTGTTGTATAATTAATTTATCAAAAGAAAACATTTTGACTTACTTTGAACTTTAATCGCTCCATTTTGAATTTAACCCATTTGTATGGGTTTTTAATTTGTAAGATTTAATTTATATTATATAATTGATGTAAAGCATTATAATAGTTATATAGATATAATTTTGCAAATATAATTCTTAAGAAAGGAGAATTTTTATGGGATATAGTGAAAATGAATTTAAAACATCGGAAATAAAAATACCTAATAAATATGTGCTTCATACCATAAATGGAAATGTCAATGATATAAATAAAGATATATTTCCAAAAAATAACGAAGATAATTTAGAAACTAAATTATTGAATTATGCTAATGATAGTATCTTTTTAAGAGAAATAGAAGAAGAATTAAAAAAGCAAGTATCAGAAATAGATGTTTTTGATTATAATGGATTAAATAATTCAGATGTTAATGAAACTAAACATAGATAACCTATTTATATAGGTTTTTATTTTGCTAATAATTAATACTTTACTTGTTACTTTAAAATGTGATACAATTACATTGTAGTGTAAAGAGTAGCATTTCATGACATTAAATGGCCATTTCGCGCAAAAGATGTTTGAAATAGGTTATACATATGCTATATTAAACACATTTGAGGGGGAAAATTATATGGAAAAAGAGTATTTAAATTCTTATAAGGAAAAAATATCTAAATTAGATGTTAATGAACAAAAACTAAGAGATTTGTATTTAAGAAAACTTTCATTAGGCGAAATACAAGGCCCAACAACAGGATATGCAAGTATAGATAAACCATGGTTAAAATGGTATAGTGAAGAAAATATTATGTATGATTTTGAACCTATGTCAGCATATCAACTAATGGAAAAACACAATAGTGATAATATGGATGCAATCACGATGGAATACTATGGGAAAAAAATAACATATAAAGATTTATTTAATATGATAGATATTGTGGCAAAATCATTGCTTGAGAGTGGTATTAAACCAGGTGATGTTGTTATGATGAGTTTGCCAAATATACCTGAGGCATCATATTTATTTTATGCTTTAAATAAAATAGGTGCTGTTGTTAATTCTATTGATCCACGAACTAATCAAGAGGAAATAGAAAAAACTACTAGAGAGTCAAATGCAAATTGGTTTTTTGCTATTGATGCTATGACAAAAAAATTAGAAGGTTTATATGATATCAACATAGTAAGTATATCTCCAATTGAATCTTTACCATTACCATTAAAACTTGCTGCATTTACTAAAAAAAATAAGGTGGATAAGTCCAATGTGATTGACTGGAAAAAATTTATCAGCGTTGGTAAAAAATCAAAAATAGGAGATGTTAAATCTTATTTTGTTGAAGGTGAAAATTCAATTATTGTTCATACAGGTGGATCAACAGGGACTCCTAAAGGCGTAATGTTGAGTAATGAAAACTTTAATGCACTAGTTTATCAATTGATGAATAATAATGTTGGATTTAGAAAAAATCAAAGATTTCTAAATATATTGCCTCCATTCATAGCAATGGGATTGGATGATGGATTACATTTAGCTACAGTTTTAGGTATAACAAATATAATGATTCCTACATTTGAACCAGAGGATTATCCAAAATTAGTAAAAAAATATAAACCTAATGTATTGCTATGTGGTCCAATTCATTGTAATATGATAGTTAATACAAATGTTTTATCGAATGAGGATTTATCATATGTTGAAATTGTCGCTGTTGGAGGTGATAATTCTTCAAAAGAAAGTCAAGAGGATTTCCAAAAGTTTTTGAAAGAACATAATGCTTCAGCAAATTTGTTTAACGCATACGGGGCAACTGAAACTGCATCAGGAAATACTTGTGTTAATAAGAATTGTTTTAAACTTCAAACTGTAGGCGCGCTTTACACAAAAAATAATGCTGGTATTTTTGATGTCGACACAGATGATGAAGTTCAGTATTGTAATGGGGAAATAGGTGAATTAAGAATTAGTGGTCCAACCTTAATGAAAGGTTATTTTGGGACATCTGCAAGTGAAACTAATCAAGTAATATATGAAGATAATATGAATAATAGATGGTATAAAACAGGTGATTTGGCACATTTTGATAATGATGGACTACTTTATATAGATGGACGAATTAAACGAATAATAACAAGAAGAGGTTTTAAAATTTATCCTAAACAAGTAGAAGCAATTTTAGCTAATCATCCTGCTATAAAGGAAATAGCTATTGTTGGTGTTCCAGATAAGGAAGAATTAAATATACCAGTAGCTAATATTGTCATAAGTGATGAATATGTAACTAACGATAACATTAAACAAGAAATAATTGAATATATAAATGATGAGGTTAGTAAGAATTTTCCAGAATATGCTTTGATGGCAGGCTTTAACTTTTTGGATGAATTACCACATACATCTATAGGGAAATTAGATTTTAAGGCTTTAGAAAAACTTGGCATACTTGGTAATGATGAGAAGCAAAAACAAAAAGAGTATAAAATGATATAATAGTCTTTATTATACTTTTTTTTTGTGATAAAATTAATATTGTAAGAGTAGAGGTGGTAAGATGATTTCAGTTATTTTTAATATAAATGGATTTATATATGTTACACTTATGGTAATTGTATTTTTTAGTAAGCAAAGATTAAGAAATACTGAAAATTCATTATTTGCAGCAATGCTAATAACATCTCTGATTGGATGCTTATTAGATTCATTATCAGGTTTGTTGTATTTAAATGGTTATGATATGTCTAATATATTCTATATAATAATAGTTAAACTAATATTTGCTTATTATATGGTATGGGATACTGAAATGTTTTATTATGTAGTATCAATATCTAACTTGAAATTAGATGATAATAAGATAAAGAAGGCAACTATTTTCACAGCGATTTTATTGCTACTTCTTGTTGTAATACTCCCATTTTCGATTTCATCAGTAGGAGATACTGTAAGACCAGTAGGAGCTGCTGTTGATATGATATTTTTTGTATCAATACTACTTGCAATAACTATTATGACAGTTCTTATTATTTGTCGAAAAAATATAAAATCTAAGAAATATTTACCATTGTTTATATATTTATTTTTGAGTCTTATTATATTTATAATACAAAATATTACAGGATTATTATTAATGACAAGTGTGTTAACGTTTGTAAATGTTTTAATGTATTTCACAATTGAAAATCCGGATTTGCAAATGATAGAACAACTTAATGAAGCCAAATCTCAAGCTGAAAAAGCAAATCATGCTAAAACAGATTTCTTATCTTCTATGTCACATGAGATAAGAACACCATTAAATGCTATAGTAGGTTTTAGTCAAGCATTATCAGAAGAGAATTTACCAGAATCAGCAATGACAGAAGTAAAAGATATAATGGATGCTTCAGAAACTTTACTTGACATAGTTAATAGTATTTTGGATATATCTAAGATAGAGGCTAATAAATTAGAAATTATTGATAAAGAATATAGCTTTAGAAAAATATATGATGAGTTAGTCGCGTTAACTAAAGCAAGATTAGGAGAAAAACCATTAGACTTAAGATTTCATTATGATGATACTATACCAGAAGTTTTATATGGTGATAAAGTAAGAGTTAAACAAGTAATACTAAATTTACTTACAAATTCAATTAAGTATACTAAAGAAGGTTTTGTTGATTTTACAGTTAGATCAGTTATTAAAGATGATATGTGTAGATTAATAATATCAGTAGAAGATTCAGGTATAGGAATCAAAAAAGAGAATATAGAAAAATTATTTACTAAATTTGAAAGATTTGATGAAAAAAATACAACTATTGAAGGAACAGGATTAGGTTTAGCTATAACTAAAAGATTAATAAATTTAATGAATGGTCAAATTATAGTTCACAGTGTATTTGGTGAAGGATCAAAATTTACAATCGTTATAGATCAAAAAATAATCGCGACAAAAGCAACTTCTGAAATTGAAAAAACATCAACTATAGATTTTGTAATTGTAGATGCCACTGGTAAAAGAATATTAGTAGTAGATGATAATAAGTTAAACTTAAAAGTAGCTTCTAGATTACTTGAAACATATAAGGCAGAAATAATAACTGTAGAAAGTGGTTTTGCTGCTTTAGATAAAATTGGTAATGGAGAGAAATATGATTTAATATTATTAGATGATATGATGCCAAGAATGAGTGGTACAGAAACATTACAAAAACTTAAAGCATTAGCTGGATTTAATACACCAACTGTAGCTTTAACCGCAAATGCAATTGAAGGTATGAAGGAAAAATATTTAAATGATGGATTTGACGATTACTTGTCAAAACCAATTGATAAAATGGAACTAAATAGAGTAATTAGTAAGTATTTAAACAAATAATGTGTTATAATTAGAATAGGTGATAATATGAGAGATGTAAATATATTAAAAAATAATGGTGTGGATATTGAAAAGGCACTAGAATCATTAGGCGATATGGAAATGTATGATGATACAATTTCTGAATTTTTAAATGAAGTTAATAATAAATTAGATGATATTAAAAAGTATAAAGATGCAGATGATATGCCTAACTATGCTATTCTAGTTCACTCACTTAAAAGTGATGCTAGATATTTAGGATTTACTAAACTAGCCGAATTAGCTTATGATCATGAATTGAAAAGTAAAGAAAACGATGTTAACTATGTCAATGCAAATTATGATTCATTAATTGCAGAGGCCAATAGAATAATTGTAGTGGCTAAGAGTTATGTAGGAAATAATGTAGAAACTGTTGAAGTTGCAGCTACTAATACTTTAGAAACACCTACAGCTAAAAAAACAATTTTGGTTGCTGATGATTCTACTATAATTAGAAACTTTATTCAAAAAGTGTTTGATGATACATATGATGTTAGAGTAGCAACTGATGGTGTAGATGTTATTAGCGTAGTAACTAATGATTCAGACAATATCGCAGCTATGTTACTTGATTTAAATATGCCTAATGTTAATGGATATCAAGTATTAGAATATTTTAAAGAAAATAATTTATTTAATAAAATACCTGTATCTATTATTACAGGTGATGATGCTAAAAACACTGTTGAGAATGCTTTCAAATATCCAATTGTAGACGTACTAACTAAACCATTTAATGAAAATGATGTTAAAAGAGTAGTAGAAAAAACTGTTCAATTAAAAAGTAATTAAACCTTACATAGTAAGGTTTTTTATTTCATATAATTTAATATGAGCTATGATGAGAAAATAGATAGATTAAATGATTTGAAAATAGAAGATTTTATTTGGGTTATATATATTGGGATAATTGTATTAAGCTATTATTCCAATAGTTTAGAAAGAAAATACATTTTATATAATGATATGGAAAGTAAAGAAAAATATAGAAAAATAATGATATTTATTTTTAGTATTTTGATAATTGTATACTTATATTTTTTAAAAGATTCATATAGTGATATAAAAAATATAGATTTTAATTATCCTAGTGAAAGCGATAGACTATTATATTTATCATTTATAGGTTCATTGTTAATAGCTATTAGTGGTTTTATATTTTTATATATATCTATAAAAGATGAAGATTTAAATGTAGAGCTTGCATTTAATTAAAAAGAGACTATTTCTCTAACATATAGCCTCTTAAACTTATATAATATATTTTACTATTTCTAACATCAATATTAATATATGATATAACAAGTTTTCTATTATTATCTAAAACTATCTCATTATGAGTATTAAAATAATTTTCGAATTCATCATTTAATATATCATTATTAATAATACTAGTTATATCAATAGTTTCTTCAAGATCATGTAATTCAATATCTTTTAAGTTTGTATTAGAATTAGAATCACCATATACTTCGTACATCTTATTGTATCCTTTAATATTTATAATATCTATATTAGCTGTATAATACTCATATTTATTTTTAGTATTAGAATTAAAGAATATTATATTATTAATATCGTTTTTAGTTAAAGTGTTATTAACTAATTCTTCGTTATCTTCTATTAGATAATAGTATGCGCCTTGAATCTTATCTTTATCTTCATCACTTAAAACTTTCTTTTCTAAATATATTTTTAAGTTATGATATTGACTTATGATAGATACTTTATACATATTAATATAAGGTACCACTAAAGCGATAACGATAAATATTACTAGTACAGGTATAATTTTATCAATATGTTTTTTCTTTATAATATATAGAATTAAATATATTATTTCATATATAATTAATAATATTCCAACATATCTAGTAGGAGTAATACCATTAGATATTATTCTAACTCCTAAAGCATATATTTGTAAAAATACAAATGGTATAAATAGATATGGTAATATTTTATTTATTTTATCTAAAATATTATTATCATTGAAATAGCTTGCCATTGTCCATATAGGTAGTCCTAATACAAATAGGGCAGTTATAATTCTAAATACTTCATTTGATGGCATATCTCTTAAGAAAATTATTTTTAAGATATACGCATATATAATTACAAATGCGATTATAAGAATAATTTGTAATATGTTTTTAATAACTATTTTGGCATATTTAGGTGGTTCATAATCAACATTACCTAAAGTATATAGTAAGCTAGGTGTTAAATAACATCCGCTTATTAGTATGATAATTCTTAATATAATATTAAATGTATCAAATTCAAATATTAATGTTTCAAATATACCAACTATCATAGATACACCAGTCATTAATATTCCATATATCAAATATACTTTAAATAGATTAATTAATAGATTTATCATATATTTTGATATTTCAAGTTTACTATTTTTATAGTTTATATATAAACTTACTATAAATATGGATAATTCATAGCATATGATAATTCTATTATTATATGGATCCATACTTTCAATGTTATATAGTATTGTTAAAACAATCGCGACTATAAAAGATGGAATATAATAAATGATTTTTCTTTTATCCATAGATTCGAATAAAAAAGTACTTGTTGTAAATATAGCTATTCCTAATATAATGTTTTTAATTGCATCTGCTTCCATGTCTTCTATAAAGATAGTTAATAGTATTGTCAATATAGAAGCACTTATAATAGTTACAGGGAACTTTTTAAATGTATTTTTCCCTAATTCTAAAATTTTATCAACTATTTTTTTCATAATATCACCTAATACAAGTATATCACATTTTTGATAAATAGATATACATTATTAGGAAATACATTTATGCTTATAATTTTACATTTTTTGATATTATGTTATAATATCAGTAGTTTGGAGGCCTTTAAGTGAAAAAGAAATTTACTTTTAAATTAATACTTATAATTTTCGCGGCTGTCTTGGCTTTATGGTTAGTTATAAATGGGGTAATATTGATTGTAAATAACCATAAACAAAAGGCATTTGATGCTCAAATGGTAGAGTATTTGGAAAATGTTAAATTATATAAGGAAAATAATGAAAATTCAATTAATAAAAATGCTGTTATTATAAAAGTTACTTTAGGCGATTTAATAGATGGTAATTATACAAAAGATAATATCCAAAATCCGCTAACAGGTGAAATCTTCTCTCGAGATATGACTTTTTGTATTATAAATGATAATGGTGAATATACATATAAATACGATAATGGAGTAGATTGTGGCAATACTATTATTACTTATACAAATACTCCTGAAGAAATGTATAATGGATATTTATATACTCAAGTAGTACATATAGATTTTTCACCACTAGAAGGACTTGAATATTATATAAAATCTTCTGTTCCATCAACAGCAGATATAAATGTAAACTTTAGATGTGGCAGTGGAAATAAACCGGGAAATTGCTTTGGTATATCATCTACTAAGCAAATAGAGGCTAATATGTGGTATAGAGTTTCTGGTGATATAAATTTAACTTATGATGAACAAAATGATGAATCAGGTATTATATATACTTTAACAACTGATGAAGAAGAATTTAATTATTTGCTTAATAGTTCTATTAGTTTGATAGATAGAACAAGCCCTGTTGTAGTATTAGATACACCGGTATCTAGTACTAATTCAGTATCTGTAAAGATTAAGAGTATGACGGATATAGAAACTGATATTGCAAGTTCAGTTTGCAAATATGGAACTGTAATAGATAACTATACAACTACATCAATGTCCAATGCAAGAGGAAAACTATCTAAATGCAGTATTAACTATATTCTTAAAGATAAAATATATTATTATGAAGTATGCGCTACTGATGAGGTTGGTAACATCGGATGTGCCTCAGGAAGTAGTTTGATACCTAGTATTAAAAATCCTACTATTGTATATAGTGAAAATATAGTAAGCGTTGCATTTGGAAAGAAAAAAAAGACATTAACTTATTATATAATGAGCACAGTTCCTGCATCTATTTCAAATACAACTATTGCCTATTGTGGTAAAGGACTATCTCCGAGTGATTGTATTAATAGTAAGATAACTGAGCTAACTGCTAATGCTTGGTATCAGGTTAATGGTGATGTAGATGTAATATATGATGAATTATCCAATAGTGAAGGAACATTATATGCTTTAATATATTCTGATGGGGAATATGCATCAGGAGTATCTGCTCAAGTAAAATAATTAAAATTTTACTAATTTGTTAAAAAAGTCGTTAAAAAGTACTGAAAAAAATGATATTTAATGTAGATATCATTTTTTTATTACTCTATATCTAATACTTTTTAAAAAATTATTTAAAATTATAAATGAATTTAAAAAAATGGTCGTTTGAAAACTTTGTCGAAATATCTTATTATTATGTCGAAAGGAGGGGATAACGATGCTAAATCAAACAGTTATAGTTGGACGTATTGTTCGTAATCCAGAACTATATGAGACAGAAAATGGCAATAAAGTAACATATATTACAGTGGCAGTTCCTCGTTCATATAAAAATGTGAATGGTGAATATGATACAGATTTTATCTCATGTGTAGTATGGAAAGGTGTAGCTGAAAGTGTAGTAGAGTATTGTAAAAAAGGAGATCTAGTTGGTGTGAAAGGTAGAATCCAAACAAGAGATATTGAAGAAGCTGAAAAGCATAAACAAGTGATGGAAGTTATAGCTGAAAAAGTAACTTTTTTATCAACTAGTAGGAATGATGAAGCAGATGGTGAATAATCTGCTTTTATTCTTGATTAAAAATAATATTTTGTTTAAAATATATATAGGAGGATATTATGGAAAAAGCGAAAGTTTATTTTACAAAAAATATAACACCTGAATCATTAATTAAAATATATGAAAAGTTAGGTGTAGAATTAACTGGTAGAGTAGGAGTTAAAGTATCTACTGGTGAAAAAGGTTCAAGAGGATATTTAAAAGCAGATTTAATAGGACCATTAGTTAAGAAAATAAATGGTACGATAATTGAATGTAATACGGCATATCCAGGTTCTAGAAACACGGCAGAAGAACATTTAAAAGTAGCTGAAGAACATGGATTTACAAAAATAGCTAATGTAGATATTATGGACGCGAATGAGGAGTTTAAAATCCCTGTTGTCAATGGAAAACATCTTAAATATGACATAGTAGGAGAAACATTAAAAGATTATGATTGTATGCTTAATTTAGCTCATGGTAAAGGTCACGCAATGGGTGGAATGGGTGCTAATTTAAAAAATCAGTCAATTGGTGTAGCTTCACGTAATGGTAAAGCATATATCCATTCATGTGGTCAAACTGAAGATCCTGATAAATGTTGGCAAGCAATATATGAGCAAAAAGATTTTATAGAGTCTATGGCAGAAGCAGCAAAGGCAGTTGCTGATTATTTTAAAGAAAATAACAAACCAATTCTTTATATAACAGTAATGAATTTCTTAAGTGTTGATTGTGACTGTGATGCACATCAAACGGATCCTGTTATGGATGATATTGGAATAGTTGCATCACTAGACCCTGTAGCAAACGATCAAGCGTTTATTGACATGATATGGAATAGTGATGATATAGGATCTAAAAAATTGCAAGAAAGGGTAGATAGACAAGTAGGAAGACATATTACTGAATATGCTGAATCATTAGGACTTGGTACTACTGAATATGAATTAATAAATATAGATTAAGAGTATTTAATACTCTTTTTTGTCTTAATAAAATATTGTAAATAAAATGAATTTGTATTATACTTAATATAGGTGATAATATGAAAAAGAATAAAAAGATTATTAATTTATTATTGGCATTAAGTTTATTAGTACCAACTATAGTACTGGCTGAACCAGAAGAACCACCAGGAGGATTTGGTGGAAATCCAGGTGGTGCGCCAGGTGGAATGAGTACAAGTACTTCAAGTTATAATAACTATGCAGGTGCTACTACACTAACAGAAGGGACTTTGGATGCACAAACATATACTAGTACAGAAGAAAGTGAAAATGCTTTGCTTGTTAGTATGGGCACAGTCACTCTTACAAATCCAACTGTAACCAAAAGTGGAGATGCAAGTGGTGATGAAGCAGATTTTTATGGAACCAATGCAGCGATTCTTGCTTATGATGATTCAATACTTAACATCACTAATGGTACAGTAACAACAAATGGTTCACATGCTAATGCTGTATTTGCATATGGAACAGGTACTATTAATATCAGTGGTACAACAATCGTAACAAGTTCTAATAATTCAGGTGGTATTATGGTAACTGGTGGTGGAACATTAACAGCTACTAAATTGACAGTAACTACATCTGGTAATTCTTCAGCTGCTATTCGTAGTGATAGAGGTGGAGGTACTATGAATGTTACCGGCGGAACTTATACTACAAAAGGTAATGGAAGTCCGTCTATTTATTCTACTGCAGATATTAATGTTACAAATGCAACTTTAAAAAGTGAGGCTAGTGAAGGTATTGTTATAGAAGGTTCAAATTCAGTAACTTTGTCTAATGTAACTGTTATTGATAATAACACTACACTAAATGGTAACAGTGAAACATATAAAAATATATTTATATATCAAAGTATGTCAGGTGATGCTTCAGAAGGTACTGGAACATTTACAGCAACAAATTCAACATTTACAACTCAAAATGGAGATGCATTCTTCGTTACAAATACTCAAGCAATTATTAATTTAACAAATAATACATTTACAACTCAAAATGGAGATTTCTTAAGAGTTCAAACAGGTAAATGGGGAACATCTGGTTCTAATGGTGGAGATGTAACATTAAATTTAGATAAACAAAAAATTGAAGGCAATATTATCGTTGATAATATAAGTACATTGGCAATGAATATGACAAACGCAAGTTACTATAAAGGTATAATAAATGGTGCTAATACTGCTAAAAATATATCATTGACTTTATCAAGCGATTCTGTATTTATCTTAAATGGAGATACATATATTGATTCTTTAACAAATGCTTCATCTAATAACTCAAATATATATGCTAATGGGTATACATTATATGTAGCAGGTGAGGAAGTATCTATTAATCAAGGCACATATCAAGAACCTGTCTCTGAAACAGAAGAAGTTGAAGAACAAGAAGATAAAAAAGAAACTAACTATATTGTATATATTACTATTGCAGTTGCAGTTATAATTATACTTTCAGTATTAAGTATTGCAACAATGACAAGCAAAAATAAAGAGTAGATTTATATCTACTTTTTTTGTATAATAATATACCTAAGGGGGATTATATGAAAAATAAAATAATGATGTATGAATTAATGCCATATTTTTTATATAATATATATGATCAATTACTTAATGATGAGACAATCCCACCTTTAAAGTTCATTTTCAGTGATAAATGTTTTGATGATTTAAGAAAATATAATATTGATGTTAGATATATTAAAGCTAATAATGAATTAAAGGATGGGGAATATCCAATATATATAAATAATGTAACTTTGTTTTTTGAAAAACTTACAGAATTAGTAAATATATATGAGGATAATTTAAGAAAATATGAAGATGAAGAAGATAGGACATTACTTTTTGAAACATTCTTAAATTCTGGTTTATGGCTTAGAATGACTCCATATGATTTTTTAGATGTATATAGTTTTTTAGATAAACAAATATCATTTTTTAAAAACGACCATATTTTTGATGAATTAATATTAAAGGGTGATGGATATAGCAAAGATAATTTAGTATCTAATTATATGGGGTATAATGTATATGCTATAAAGACAAATAATTCTATATGGTGTGAGACTAATACAAGAATATTATTTAATCTCATATCAGGTGATAGGGTATATAATATGCCATCAATTCTTTATGGTATCGATGATGATACTTGCTATATATATGCAGTTCAAAATATAAATGTATGCAAAAAAGATAAAAAAATTGAAAGAAGTTTATATAAGTTAAATAAAGATATTAATAATATAGATGTATATCCATCGTTTGTTTTATCATTAAGATTATTTATTGATATGTTAAAAAGTAAGAATATAAATAAGATTAAAGTACCTTTGTTAGAAGTGTTAAATTATGAATATCATATTAGACTTGCAACTAAATCTATCGAAATGTATAAGCATGGCGAAGTAGAAAAATCTTGGCTTAATCGTATATGTGGTAAAGAGGACTTCATAAGTAAAAGTAAAGTAGATAAATTATGTTTATTATTTGAGCGCATTCAAAATCAATATGATGATATTGAATTAAATATAGATGATTATATGTTAGAAGTTAAAATAAAAAATAAAGAATTAAAAATGTGATAAACCATTCATATTTATGATATAATTAAATAGGTGATATTATGAAAGATAAAAACATTTTTATCGCGTTTATATTAAACCTATTTTTTTCTTTGATTGAATTTGTTGGTGGAATAGTTACTAATAGTATTGCTATTATATCAGATTCAATTCATGATTTAGGTGATGCAATAGGTATTGGAGTATCATGGTTTTTAGAAAGAAAGAGTAGTAAAGCCCCAGATGAAAAATATACATATGGATATACTAGATATTCAGTGTTAGGAGCAATAATAACTAATGTTATTTTATTATCAGGTTCTATAATTGTTATATATAATTCTATTATAAGGATAATCAATCCAACACCTGTAAACTATGATGGTATGATTATATTCGCGATATTTGGTTTTCTAATAAATTTAATCGCGGCATATGTAACTAAAGAAAGTGATAATCTAAATGAAAAATCTATTAATCTACATATGTTAGAAGATGTATTAGGCTGGGTAGTAGTCTTAATAGGTTCCATTATTATGCGATTTACAGATATATCTATAATTGACCCATTAATGTCTATAGGTGTAGCTATATTTATATTTATACACGCATTTAAAAATTTGAAAGAAATATTAGATATTTTCTTAGAAAAAATACCAAGCGATGTATCAATAGAGGAAATAAAGAGGCATTTATTAGAGATAGATGGGGTAATAGATATACATCATATTCATATTAGAAGTATAGATGGTAATATCAACTACGCAACAATGCATGTTGTAGTAGAAAAAGAAAATAAAAGAATAAAAGATAACATAAGAAAAGAATTAGAGGAACATAATAGTCCACATGTTACTTTAGAATTAGAATTAGCTGATGAGAAATGTGAAAGCTCTAAATGTAGTGTAGAACATCATCATATACATCATCATCATTAAAAAAAGTATTACAAAAATTTTAAAAAAGTGGTAAAATGAAAAAGTCGTGTAGCAGATGCGTAAATCCAGATAAAGGGTTTATGCATCTTTTTTTGAGGAGGTTATTATGAAAGAACGAAAAAATAAAATGGCTGAAGTACCAATGAAAAAATTATTTTGGATGATGGGATTTCCTATGATTATATCAATGGTATTACAAGCATTATATAATGTTGTTGATAGCGTTTTTATAGCTAATATGAAAGATATAGGGCCAATAGCTAATCAGGCTTTAACTATCGCTTTTCCAATACAAATATTAATCATCGCGATTGGAGTTGGAACAGGGGTAGGTTTAAATGCCTTATTATCAAAAAGCTTAGGTGAAAAAGATAGTCTTAAAGTTAATAAAGTGGCTGGGAATGGAATATTTTTAAGCATTTGTATTTATATTGTATTCTTACTATTTGGATTATTTGGTTCTAGATGGTTTATTGAATTATTCGCACAGAATAATGAAGTAATAGAAATGGGTACCACATATTTAAAAATATGTACAACACTATCTTTAGGTGCCATAGGATATACCGTATATGAAAGACTTTTGCAATCTACAGGAAAAACATTACTATCTACAATTGCTCAAATATCAGGTGCAGTTACTAATGTATTATTAGATTATATATTTATATATCCAATGAATATGGGTGTAGCAGGTGCGGCATGGGCGACTATTATAGGTCAGTTTGTATCTTTATTTATTGCAATGATTTTTCATTATACAATGAATAAAGAAATAAATGGTAATATAAAATATATAAAACCTAATATAAGTTTAATTAAAAGCATTTATAGAATAGGTGTTTCAGCTGCTATTATGCAAGCTTTACTTTCAGTTATGATGGCAGGTATGAATGCTATTCTTAGTAATGCAAATGCTGATCCTGTAGTATTAGTAGGTTCATTTGGTATTTATTATAAAATAAGTCAAATCGCATTATTCTCATCATTTGGTCTATCTAATACCATTATATCTATCTTATCATTTAATTATGGTATGAAAGATAAGGAAAGAATAGAAGATTCTATAAAATATGGAATAATAGATACTGTTATAGTGACATTTGTTATTTCAATATTATTTGAATTATTTGCAACACCATTATCTAATTTATTTGGTTTATCAGGTGGAAGCACTGATGAAATAATTAGAATATGTGCTTTGTCACTTAGAATAGCAAGTATTGGTTATGTTTTTATGGGCTTTTCTATAGCTATACAAGGCATCTTACAGTCTTTAGGATATGCATTAAAACCATTAATAATATCATTATTAAGATTAGTTATTTTTGTTTTCCCAATTGCTTATTTATTTACATTATCAAATAATGTATCAAATATAATTTGGTGGACATTCCCAATTACAGAGGTTTTAACATCGTTTATATCATTTTTCATTTTAAAAAATTCATATAAAGAGAAGGTAAAAGTTATATCTGAGATAAAAACTTCAGATAAACTAATAATATCTATTTCTCGTGAACATGGTACTAATGGAAAAGAAATAGCAAGATTAGTAGCTAAAAAACTTAATATAGCCTTCTATGATAAAGAAGAAATTAAAGAATATGCTTTAAAACATTCATTAATAGATACAGAAAATGAAGATCAAGTTTATAATTATTATTTATCATTAGATGGTAATAAAGATTCTATTATAAAACAAGCAGAAACTATTAAGATGATCGCACAAGAAGGTAATTCTGTCATTGTTGGTAGGGCGGCAGACTATTTTTTGAAAGACAATCCTAATTTAATTAAAATATTTTTATACGCACCATTAGAATATAGAATTAATAAAATAAAAGAATTATACAAAGATAATACTAAAAAAGCAAAAGAAAATATTAATAAATCAGATAAGTCTAGATCATCATATTATGAAGTTATTTCAAATCAAGTGTGGGGAGATAAAGAAAACTACGATTTATGCCTAAATGCATCTATAGGTAATGAAAAAATAGTTGATATAATATGTGATTATATTAAAAAAAATAGGAAGTGATTGAATTTCCTATTTTCTTTTGCTATAATGTAGTAGGAGGGTTTTATGAAAGAGTATAAAAATGAATTTTCAAACACAAAAGATGTAAAATACCTAAGTGATTCATTAGTAGAAAAATATAAAAAAGGTCATAGCAGCGCGTTATCTTCATTTGAAAATGGCAAAGAACTTAATTATCCAGGATATGGTATAGGTGGTATGTTGTATATAGATAATATTGAAATATTAATGCAATATAATAATGAACATTTTCTTAGATTAGTGGCTCCAGGTAATTGCTCATATATTGAAAAAATGGATGGTTTAACAGATGTAGCTAGAGAAGTAGTATGGGTACCAAAAACTGCTGAGTCATTAGATTATATTGGTAGACCACAAATGTTTTATAATATGATAGATAAAGATTTTGAACCAGCACCAACATTAGAATGGTATTTTGGTGATATGGCAAAAAGAGAAGCATTATTAAGAAAAGAAAATAAAGTTAACGATGTGGATATAGATGACTTTGTTGTATTTAGAACTTTCGATGAACCATTAGGCAATAAAATGGAAAAAATAAAAGAATTGATGTTATTACAAGGAAAAGTAAGATAGGATACTATCTTTTTTTCATTACACTTGACAAATATAGTATAATATAAATGTAGAGGTGATATTATGAAAGAATATTATCCAAATGCCGAAGATGCTTTAAGACTAGGTGTACTTATAAAAAGTAATATGAGTAATATTGAAGGTGGTAGGACAGAACATGGTGTACTAGGATGCTATTTTAATAGTGGTAAACCATATACTCCTCTTCATGATATAAATACAATTTGGTTTTATATAAATTACAATAAAGGTCATTATTTAAGAGTTAATGTTGACGGACCTGATTATGTAAAGAATATCGAAATATTAGGAGATATTGGTGAACTTTTATCTAAATCAAAAGATAGAGATCAAGAAATAGGCTTTCCAATCGCATTTTATAATATAAAAGAAAAAGGGAGAAAATCTCCATATTTAGATTGGGCCTTTTCAAATAAAAAAGAATATGAAGAAAAAATTAGAAACAAAACAATATTTAAAGATAAAAAGATAGAAGATTTAGTGATGTTTGAAGATAAGTTATCTATAAAAGATCAAGTAGAAAGATATAAAAGGTTAGTTTTATTAATTGATAAGAAAAGCAGATAATACAACTAGAAAAATTAAGTGTCCGAAAAGGGCAAAATAAAAGACACATAGAGTTACCTATGATACAATGTAAGTGACGAAACTTATATTGGAGGTAAAAAACTATGTGTCTTTTAAATTGTAACATAAAAAAGAAAGAA
>JAFUTO010000025.1 GCA_017484205.1 Bacilli bacterium
AACATATTCATCAACTACTTTCTTTTTAAATTCATTAGTGTATTTATTATTAGGCATAAAAATAAAACCTCCTTTCTTGAGATTCTATTTTATACGAAACTAGTCTTTTTTTAAAGTGTCCAAAATAGGGTTCACTTCAAATGATAGTTCTTTTTATCATATTTAATAAATAAAATAATAGAATTAAATGAAAGGGGCGTATTATGAAAAAGTTAATACCATTTAGAAAAGAGATAACATTTGATTCTAATTTATATGAAGTTACAAGTATATCACTAGAAAATACATTACATAAAGAAGGTAATATAGTACTAGGAGATTTTATTGTAAGTGGTGAATATAGAGTTACAGAAACAAGTATAAATACTTTACCATTTAACTATAATATACCTTTTACTATTGATATTGATGAAATATATGATATTGATAATGCATCAATAGATATAGATGATTTCTATTATGAAATTGTAAATAATAAAATATTAGTAGTTAATATTGAAGTTAAATTAGATCATGTAGAAGAAATTCTTCTAGAAAGGAAAGATATGAACATAGATGATAATAAAATCGATGATATTGATTTAGATGTTACATTAGATAATATAAATACCGATATTAATGATAATAGTGTTGATATAGACATTAATAATATATCTATAGACAATGATGATATCATAATTAGTAATATTGATGAAGTAGAACCTAAGGATTTAAAAAAATCACTATTTGCTAATTTAGATAGTAGTGATAACTATGTAAGTTATAGAGTATATATCATAAGAGAAAATGATAATTTAGATAATATAATGGCTAAATATAATGTAACTCGTGATATGTTAGATCAATATAATGATTTAAATAATATTAAATTAGGGGATAAAATAATTATTCCATATGTTAAGAGTTAATGATGAATTAAGAAAATATGATTTATCACCTTCCAAATATACTAATTTAAAAAATGTAACTATTGTAGATACTAATAAAGGTAAATTTGTATTCAAAAGAAAAACAAATAACAATATATATGATTATTTAAATTCTAGAAATTTTAATTATTATCCTAAGATAATAAGTGATTCAAACGATGAATTTATGATTACACCATATATACCATCAATAGATATGCCAGAAGAACAAAAAATAGATGATATGATAGATTTAGTTAGCTTATTACATAGTAAAACTACCCATTTCAAAGAAGTAGATAGTGATGAATATAAAGAAATATATGAAGATATAACTAATAATATAGATTATTTATATAGTTATTATAGTGATATTATGACTATTATAGAGAGTAAAGTATTTATGAGCCCTCCTGAATATTTACTAGCTTTAAATATATCTAAAGTATATGAATCACTTAGTTATTGCCATATAAAAATAGAAGATTGGTATAAAAAAGTAAAGGATAAAAAAAAGAAACGATTAGTCGTTTTGCATAATAATTTAAAATTAGATCATTTCATAAGATATGATATACCATATTTAATTAGTTGGGATAAAGCTAAAATAGATATGCCTATATTTGATTTGTATAAACTATATAAAAATGAAAATATAGAATTTGATTTTAGTGAAGTTTTAAAAAGATATGAGCACAACTATCCGTTAGATGAAGATGAAAAAGAACTTTTATTTATTCTCATTACTTTACCAGACAAAATAAGTTTTGATGATACGAATTATAATATGTGTATAAAAATAAGTGATATGATAGATATACTAAATAGAGCAAAATATTTAACTTCACCAAATAATTTTAAAAACACAGAAAAGAATTAAAAACCAAAAAACAAAGACTAAAAATAGACTAAACCTTGTCACAACAAAGAATGCGATTATAATTTGATATAGAAAAAGTACACAGAAGGTAAAAAGACCTAAAAACCATATTCCACGGTTACCAAACCAACCTTTATTACACATTGCAATCACCTGTTATATAATATGACAATTATTATATATGGTATGGGTGATTGTTACAACTAGAAAAATTAAGTGTCCGAAAAGGGCAAAATAAAAGACACATAGAGTTACCTATGATACAATGTAAGTGACGAAACTTATATTGGAGGTAAAAAACTATGTGTCTTTTAAATTGTAACATAAAAAAGAAAGAA
>JAFUTO010000026.1 GCA_017484205.1 Bacilli bacterium
AACATACCTCTGGTGTATCTGTTGTCACGCCAGTGGCAGTGCAGAGTAGCTATGTATGGAATGGATAACCGCTGAAAGCATCTAAGCGGGAAGCCAACTTCAAGATGAGTTTTCCCATTTTTTATAAAGTAAGATCCCAAAAAGACTATTTGGTTGATAGGCTAGAGGTGGAAGCATGGCGACATGTTGAGCTGACTAGTACTAATAGATCGAGGATTTAATCTCATTAATTATTTTCTAAGAGATTAACACATTATCATGTTTTCAGAGAATTATTTCTCTAATATTTAATTGGTGGCAATGGCAAAGAGGATACACCTGTTCCCATCTCGAACACAGAAGTTAAGCTCTTTAACGGCGACGATAGTTTTATCGCGAAAATAGCAAGCTGCCAATTTTTTTGTGCAAAAATTTAAAAGATATTCAAATATCTTCTTTTTTTTGCTATAATAACTATGGTGATATAAATGGAATATAAAATAACAACACATAGTGATTTAGAAACAATGGAAATTGCTCAAAATATTGAGTCAGAAAAATTTCCAAATATGGTTATATGCTTAGATGGTGAATTAGGTAGTGGGAAAACTGTTTTTACCAAAGGTATTGCAAATGCATTGGGTATAAATGAGGTTATTACATCTCCAACTTTTACAATTATTAAAGAATATTTATATGGTGAAATGCCACTTTATCATATGGATGTATATCGTTTAGATGGTAATACTGATGGTATTGGTATTGAAGAATATTTTTCTAAAGGTGGTATTGTTGTAATTGAATGGGCTGACACTATTAGAGATATTTTACCAAAAGAAAGATTAGATATAAAGATTAAGGTAATTGATGAGGAAACACGTGTTTTAGTAATTCAACCATATGGTAAAGAATATGAAGAGTTATGTGAGGCTGTATTATGAAATCACTATTTATAAATACATCAACTAAAAAATTAGTAATCGCGATAATTGTAGATAATGAAATAAAATATATATATAATGATGATAATAGTAATGAATTATCTGGTAAAATCATGCCTATAATAGATGAGGCATTTACTAAAGCAAATTTAAAACCAACTGATATTGATACTCTATTTGTAACAAATGGGCCTGGTTCTTTTACTGGTATTAGAATTGGCTTAACAATCGCTAAAGTAATGGCTTGGAGTTTAAAAATTAGAGTTATTCCTATATCAAGTTTAGAACTTATGGCTTCAATGGGTAGTGATACTCAATATATAGCACCACTAATTGATGCAAGAAGAGATTATGTTTTTGCTGGACTATATGATAATGAACTTAATTCTATAATTGATGATAGACATGTATTATTAGATGATTTTAAAAATGAAGTAAATAATAAAGATGTTACTTTTGTATCACATGATGATTTAGGATATATTGATTCTAAGTATGATTTATTAAAGGTAATAAATAAACACAGGCATGATGAAGGTGTTAATCCACATGAATTAAATCCTAATTATTTAAAACTTACAGAAGCAGAAGAAAAATTTAATGAAGGTAGATGATATAATGGACACATATATATTAGCTATAGAATCTAGTTGTGATGAAACAAGTGTATCTATTATTAAAAATGGTAGTGTAGAAATATCTACAGTTGTTTTATCTCAAATGGATACTCATGCAAATTATGGTGGTGTAGTTCCTGAAATTGCTAGTCGTATGCATATTGAAAATATAACTATGGTTTTAGAAGAATGCTTAACAAAAGCAAATATGACTATGGACGATATAACAGCCATAGCGGTTACTTATGGTCCAGGTTTAATTGGATCATTATTGATAGGTGTTATGGCTGCAAAGACATTAGCTTATATATATAACAAACCACTAGTACCAGTACATCATATTGCTGGACATATATATGCTAATAATTTAGTAAAAGAGATGCAATTTCCATTAATCGCATTAGTCGTATCTGGAGGACATACAGAACTTGTATATATGAAAGATAATTATTCTTTTGAATTTATTGGTGGTACTCTAGATGATGCTGTTGGTGAAGCTTATGATAAAGTTGCAAGAGTTATTGGAGTTTCATATCCAGGTGGACCTAACGTTGATAGATTAGCATATGAAGGTAATGATACTTATAATTTACCTTTACCTTTAGATGATGATAGTTTCAATTTTAGTTTTAGTGGACTTAAAAGTGCAGTTATTAATTTAGCGCATAATGAGCAACAAAGAGGTAATGAAATTAATAAAGAAGATTTAGCATGTTCTTTTGAAAATAGAGTAGTAGATATTTTAACTAAAAAGACTATGCGTGCTTTACAAAAATATAACGTAAAGAACCTAGTAGTAGCTGGTGGTGTATCCGCGAATAGGATGTTGCGCGAAAAACTTACCATTTTATGTGAAAAGGAAAGCATAAACTTAACTATACCAGAGATAAAATATTGTACTGATAACGCGGCTATGATAGGTGCGGCAGGATATTTTGCTTATAAATTAGGTAGACGTGCTGACTTGACATTAAACGCTAAAGCAACTGATCAATTAAAATAGACTTTTAGTCTATTTTTTTAAATAATGATAGATATATTCTTATACATATGTTATAATAAGAAACCAAGAAAGGGGATATGCCTATGAATATAGCAGACTTAGTCACAAGACATATAGATAGTCATAATTATGATGATTTGACTAAAGTTAGATGGATATACCTTTTTTTGTGTTCATTATTTTCCTACGACATTAGATTCGTATTACAAAAAAATGATAGTAATGATTTAGGTTATAATATAAACTGGGAAAGTTTAAGAAATGAAATATATAATAAAGAACTTGATATTACTAATGTAAATGATTTTGAAATTATATGTTTAACTATGGCAAAAGTTCTTGTTGATACTTTAAAACTTTATGGCTTTGAAGGAGAGATTAGAAAAGATCCTTCTAAATATCTTCATGTTCATGTTGTGGTAAAAGTAGGTGATTATACTTTAAAATTAGATCCCATGTTAACGCATGATAATACTAGAGTAAAACTACACTGTACAACAAAAGATTTTGTGGATTTAAATAATTCACCATTATTTAATGATATATTAAAAGGAATAGATATTGAGTTAGGTTATTACAATAAAACATTTTTAAATAGAGATGGTATTGATTACTTATATAGATTATCTAAATATGATAAGAATTATAAAGAAGATTATACTGATGTAGCTATAAAAAATGTAGCTAATATATTTGAACAAAATGCGGATATATTTAAATTAACTCAAAAAGAAAAATTAATAAAGAAGTTAGATTTAATATCATATTTAATTAATGATAAAAAAGATTTTACTAGATATGATGATATAGATTTTTATATGAATTATTTATTAAATAATTTATTAACTCAAGAAGACAAGAGTTTAATTAGACCGTCATCATTTTGGCATATAAATCCAAATGGCGAATGGGATATTACTACATTAATAATGGTATTAATGCCTAATAATTTAACTGTTTATAGAATATCAAAAGAAAATGAAAACTTTTATATGCGTCAAATTAATCCATATGATTTGAATGATTTATTTGAGAATAACGAAGGAATTAATAAAAGATATTTTAAAATGAAATTGAATGAAAATGGAATAAGATTAAAATAAAACCAACTATTGTTGGTTTTATTTGTTTTTAATTATTTTTTTAGAGATAAAATTTACTAAGTAATACATTATCGTAGCTAGAATGCATAAAATGAATATTCCAGCCATAACTAAATCAAGATTGAATACTTGTGAACCATAAGTAATTAAATATCCAATACCTTCTTTTGAAACTAAAAATTCACCCATTATGACACCTATCAATGACATACTAATATTAACTTTAATAACATTCATTATATTAGGCAAGCTATTTGGTAATACAAGTTTAGTAAATAAGTCTATTTTTGAGGCTCCAAAAGATTTTAACATATTAATTTTTAAAACATCCGTATTTATAAATCCTTCATATATATTAATAATAGCTACAATAACAGAGATTAATAATGCCATTATAATAATTGAACTTATTTTGGCCCCCACCCATATTATTATAATAGGACCTAACGCGACTTTGGGAAGACTATTAAGTATAGTTAAATATGGATCTAGAATTTCGGCTAGTGATTTATTCCACCATAGTATTGTAGCTATAATAAGACCTATAAATGTCCCTAAAGAGAAACTTACAATAGTTTCATAAATAGTTACCCATATATGATTAAATAAATTATTAGAATTATATAGCCCTATAATCGATTCTAAGACCCTTTTTGGGCTGGAAGATATAAATGTATTAATTAATCCTTTAGAGGCTGAAAATTGCCAAATAAATATGAATAAAACAAGTATTAATATTTGCATGCTAAATACAAATATTTTATGCCTTTTAATTTTCTTCAAATAATTTTTATGTTCTATACTATACATTATGATCAATCTCTTTCCATATCATTTCATAATAGTCATTAAACTTTTTACATTTTCTATTATTAATAGGAGTAGTTTTATCTTCAAAATCTACATCTATTATTTTTTTTACATGTGATGGTCTATCTGATAAAATAACTACTCTATCAGCCATACTAATTGCTTCAGCAATATCATGAGTTACAATAATAGCACTTTTACCTTCTTTTTTTAATATATTATATACATCATCAGATACTAATAACCTTGATTGATAGTCTAAGGCTGAGAATGGTTCATCAAGTAATACAATATCTGGTTTAGTAGCTAAAGTACGTATCAATGCCACTCTTTGTCTCATGCCACCAGATAAATTAGATGGATAACTATAAATAAAATCTTTAAGGCCATATGTATTTAATAAATTTTTCACATATTCTTTTGTTTCATTATTTATATTTTTTTGTATTTCTAAACCAATAAGAGAGTTATCTAATATATTTCTCCATCCAAGTAACGCGTCCTGTTGAAGCATATATCCAAATTTTATATTATCATTCTTTATGATTTCACCACTAAAATCTTTATCGATGCCACTTAATATGGAAAGAATCGTGCTTTTACCACACCCGGAAGGTCCAACAATCGCGATGAATTCACCTTTTTTAAGGTTTAAGTTAAAATCATCTACAGCTTTTACTTCATTATTTTTAGTTTGATATGTTTTGCTTAGGTTTTTAATATTTAGAATATCTTTTTCCACCATAAACACCATCCTAACTTATCATATGCACTTAAATCAACTTGGTAAATTAATTCGTTTATAAATATATAATATTTATGATATAATGAATATATTAGAAGGTGCTTATATGAGAAAATATTTTGAATTATTATACAAAAAAAGTGTTGAAGATTTTTATAAAGATGTAGAAAATAATTTAAAGAAAAAAAAGAAGACATTTATTGTTACTGCAAATCCTGAAACTTTTAGTTTTGGGAAAAAAGATAAAGAGATTGATAAAATATTGCTAGATAAAGAAAATGTTATTGTTCCTGATGGTGTGGCAATAGTAGCAGTTGCTAAAATGCATGGATTTAAAGTAAAAGAACGTATAACAGGTATAGATCTAGCAAACAAATTATTAGTATTATGTAATGAAAATGGGTATAAGTTAGCTTTATTAGGAGCAAAACAAGAAGTACTAGAAGCATTAGAAAATAAAATCAAAAATAATTATCAAAATATAAAATTAGTAAAAACAAAAAATGGTTACGAAGAAGGCAAAGATAAGTTTTTTGAAGAATTAGTAAAATTAGAACCTGATGTATGCTTAGTCGCGTTAGGTATACCTGCACAAGAAAAATTGATATATAAGCATTTGAATAAATTTAAAAAAGGTATTTTTGTAGGTGTGGGAGGTTCGTTTGATGTAATGAGTGGTGCTAAGAAAAGGGCTCCAAAATTTTTCCAAAAGACATATACGGAATGGTTATATAGGATTACAACGGAGCCAAAAAGAATAGGTAGATTTTTTAAGAGTAATGTAACATTTATGTTTAAAACATTAATATTGAAATAGAGGTGATTTTATGGATAGTAGTAAATTTGCAGTTATACATAATGATGGCAGTATTGAATATTATGGAAATAGGTATGATTTAGATGAATATCATATATTTAGTTTATTAGAATATGCGAAAGAGAAGTATCCTGATGTAGAAATTTTTAAAAAACTAAATATTAGACATTCTCCAGAAGTAGCAGCTTTCTTTTATACAAGATTAGGTGATATTATAATATTAAATGATACTGATGCTAAAGAAAAATATGGTAAAACAGGATGGGCATTAGTACCAGATGAAATCACAAAAGAAGCTAAAGATGCATTATATGATTTTGCTTCAAAAACAAAAGATTATAAAATAAAATTGACTTATGATTTAAATATGGATACTGGTGTTTTAGCTGGACATACATTATATGATATGGAAGGCGATTTTAAAAAAGTAATAGATACATATTATGAAACAATTAATAATGAGAAAAAATCTACACGTTAAGTGTAGATTATTTTTGTAATACTAATTTATTATATGGAACTTTTGAATCTAATTCATTTGCATTTTCCATAATCTCTTCTATATGTATAAAATCAGCTTCTTCAATAGTAGTAGTATTATACCATGCATCAATCGATCTGTAATTTTTAACTATTTCAGTTAAATCATTTAATGAAGTGTCAGGGAAGTAATCTAAAATAACATTTGCTACTTCTTCATCAGTATGATTATGAACATAATCTAAACCCTTTTGAATAGCTTTAGTAAACCCTTCAATTACTTTTGGGTTTTCTTCAATAAAACTTTTTCTAGCATTGTAAGCCGTATATGGTACAACACCACCAAGTTCACCTATAGATGCAACAACATAACCATATCCTTCTTTTTCTACTTGAGATGCATTTGGTTCAAATAAACTAACATAATCACCAGTTCCTCCAATAAATGCTCCTTGCATTGACGCGAATGCGATACTAGTGTCTATTGTTAAGTTATCCAAATCAACACCATTTTGTTTAAGTGCCCACTCTAGAGTCATTTCAGGCATTCCTCCCCATCGAGTAAAAAGTGATAACAAAATTAACAAATTAAGGTAGAATAATGGTAAAAGTATATGTTTATTAACACTAAAATTTGTATATGTGAGGTGTAAAAATGAAAAATTTAAACAAATTTGAAGATTTAAGATTCAACATAACTGAAGATATGAATAATATGATTATTGAAATTATAATATTAAGACAACTATTAAGAGAAAACAAAGTAAAGAAAAAAGATATAAAAGTTGTTGAAAAAGAAATTAAAGTATTAACTGATTTATTCGTTTCGGAGTTTAGAAAAAATAATGTTGAAGAAAGAAAACTATATAATGATTTGATGAGTGATTAAAAAAATAAAGAGAGATAAGTAATTTAAAACTTATCTCTCTTTTATCTATTACAATGATTATGCGTTTTATAACTCTGTAATGGTCTTCCATATTGATTAGATACATCCAAACAAAAAGGACAACGATATATGAAACCATCTCTTATTAAAGTGTCTTTGATTTTTCCATAAACAAAAGTATCTTTAAACATATCAATATATTTTTTCTTTTCTTTAAAATTCTCATATTCTTCTTTGTATATATCAATTCTTTTTTGTTTTTCTTTTTCTTCATCAATTTTTTTAAGGTATTTATCAATTCTTTTTTCTAATTCTATTTGTAAGTATTCATCATCAAAATTTAATGTAATTGTTCTATCAGTTAAACCTAATAATTTTAATATATCTTTATCGTTCATTTTTAACTCCCAAAGAATTAATAAACCTTTTTAGTTCTTCATCACTAACTATATATTGTCTTCCAATAAACTTTGCTTTTAACTTATGTTCTTTTATAAGTTTACGAAGATATGGTATCGGTGTTAGTATTATTTCACTAACTTGTTGTAAATTGTAAAACTTCACTTTTATCATCTCCTTACTAATTAGTAGCAAGATGATTAAGTAAATCAAAAAAGTTATTGATAGTGTATATATAATAGGTATATAGTGAATAGACTTGAAATATCGTATAATAGTATAAATAAAAACACCTCGTAAAACACCAAAATCCGCTATCTTCCTGTTTTGAAAATATCGTTTTAGTATATTTATATTACTATGTGTTAAAAGTGTCTAAAATAGGGCTTAAAATAGAGGTGTTTATGTTTGATGATGGGGGTTGGGTTAAGTTAGAAAAGGTATTTCGTTTTCTAAAAGGTGTATGTGCCCTAAATTAGATTTAGACAAAATAAAAAAAGTATATTATCAAATATACCTTTACAAATACTTATTTTATATTTTTATAATAGTATTCTTTAATTTCTTTTACGCTAAAATATGAAAAAGCAAAAGTTAAAACAAATGATATTAACATAGCAATTAAAAAAGCAAAATTGAAGATTGATAAAAACATAAATATAAAAAATGCTATTCCACTTAAAGTACATAAAATCATCCAAGTTGTAGGATAAACATTTTTGCTTTTCATTATGTTAAATAATTCTTTTTTCTCTTCTTTGGTAAGTTCTTTATAATCTTTTTCTGTAAATAATTCTTTAGCCTTTATATTGTTAGGACAACCACAATGAATACAAGTTGTTGCTTTATCACTAAATTCTTTTCCGCACTCACTACATTTTATTAAAGACATATTATAAACCGCCTTTCTACTTATTTTTATTTATCTTAATACAATTTGGGTTATCATAATAATATTGTTTAATTCGGTTTTGTTGAATACATAAGGTTATTATAAAGAAAAATGGAACAAGTATAAATAATACCCAACTAAAAAACCAACCTAGCACCGCAAACACAAAAGCACAAGCACATAATACATAATCAATAGGTAGGTAAATAACACCTTTCTTTTTCATATAGTTTTTTAAATCTTTTTTTTCTTCACTTGTTAACTCATTATATTCTTTAACAACTTTTTGTTTAATTTCATTAGGACAAGCACAATTAGGACAAGCACTTGCTTTATCACTAAACTCTTTTCCACATTCTTGACATTTAATTAAAGCCATTTAATTTACTCCTTTCAAAATGTATATTTTTTAAAATATAACCTATTTTTTCTTTTTATTTTTAATATATAATAGTGTAGCAACTAGTTCATCGGCAAACTTTCTAGCGTTATATGCTTCCATACTATTAACATTATGATAGGCGCCATCTCCAAGACTACGAACTTCAATAATTGGATTATCAATATTATTTAAATATATATTAACTAATATATTGGAAACAACACCTTTTGTTTTAACTGTTCCCGTGATAGCAGTAGAAAGTGAATATTTTAATTGTGTTGTATCATCAACAATTAATTCATAGTCTAATATATCATCATAATTAACTACATATTCGTTATAGAAAGTTTTAAACAATATTCTTTCATTATTATCATCAATATAAACAACTGAACTGACAAAATCTTTTGAAATTATCTTTGTAGGGAAAACTCCTAAATTGTTGATTCTTTTTAATTCTTTCTCGGCACTTTCTTGTGCTATTTGTTTTCTTGTTTTTCTAGTTCCGTCGGAGTTATGTGTTTTGTTATAGTATTCTTTTTTCTTTTCATCACTATCTTTTTTAGCTTGTTCTCTTTTTTCTTTTGTTCCAAATTCATTATAAACTAAATAGATAAAACCTATGATGAAAGCACCAATAAAAGTTATTGCCCCCAATTTTTCAGAAAATATACCAACTATAAATCCAATAGGGAAAGCAATAAACATTAAACCAATCATACCGAAAAAAATGCCACTCCAACCTCTTGGTTCTTTACTCATATTTTAAACTCCTTTCATATTTCTATTATACCACAAACCACTCCTATTCGTTGGGGTTTATTACTAATTATTTATGAAATAATAATTATATGGAGTGATACCAATGGCAAAGATATCAAAAGAAGACAACAATTATGTATATTATTGGGTTGGTAAGAACATTAAAAAGTATCGTAAACAAAAAGGGTTAACACAAAAAGAATTAGCCGAACAATGTAGTTATACTGAAAACTTTATTGGAGATTTAGAAAATGATACTTTTAAAACTTGTTCTTTAAATACTCTTTACTATATATCTAAACAATTAGGTATCCATATGAAAGATTTATTTGATGAATTAGAAGAAGATAAAAAAAAGAGTGATAACAAATAAAATAGTCATCACTTTTTAATTTATATAAACACCTTTTATGGTGGTTTTTTTGTTAAGATTTATGCTTTACAAAATGTATCTAATATAATTTATAATATATATAATCTTATGAAAGATAAATACTATAATTATATATTAAACTTAATATATATTATTTTATGTATATTATATTTATTAATTTACTTAATAGTATTTAATTAAATATAAAAATAAAAAAAGTTATTACTCTATACATAATTATATATATAAATATATAAAATAAAAAAGGAATAGACTTAATGTAAGTCCACTCCATAATGATTATATATTATTTAATATGTTATTAAACTTATCTAATATATCTTTCATTTTAGATATATCTATTTTGTTTAAATATTTCTTTATATCTAATATATTTCCTATTAATACTTTTAAAGTTATTTCTTCATAAGCTGTTTTAATATCATATTTATTTTTATAAGCATTAAATAAACTAGGATTAGAAGATATTAAATCTTTTGTTCCGTTAATAATATTTAATAATAGTAAAAGACTTTTATATTTTTCTACTTCATCATTAGAATTAATATTATAATTAAAATCTAAATCAAATAGTTTATATGTATTTTCTAAATAAGGTATTATATATAACTTAACATTTTTATCTATATCTTCCACATTAATACAAGAAGATAAATTATTCTGTTCTAAATCATATTGTTTAATATAATCATCACATAATAAATCTAATATATTTATCTTTCTCATATTAACTATTCCTTTCATATAAATCTTTAAATTGTTCTATAAGTTCTTTAATATTTGAATATGCTAAATCAATATTATCATTATCTATTAAATTACTTATATCTTTTAACTTATTAAATACATTTATATAAGTTATATCTTTTACATATGATATATCTTGAATTAAAAACTCTTTTAAATAATAATTAAATAAGTTTATAAGGCATTTATCATTATATATATAATAATCTACCATTGAATTATTTATGTCTTTGATTCTATTTAAAATATCAAATATAAAATATCTTTGTTCTGAATCTTCATTAAGATTAATTCCTGTTCTTTTTTCATAATCTTTTATAAAGTTAATGTTTAATTCTTCTTGCTTTTCTTTATTAAACAAAGTTGATGATTGTAAATCTAAATCATATATTATTTTTAAATTAACTTTTTTTGGTAGTTTATCATTTGGCTTTTTAACATATATCATATCTTTACTATCTTCTAATTTATCAAAATTAAGGCTATCAAGTATATTCATAAAATACTCTGTATCTTTTTCAAGATTTTTAAGATTATATTTTGTTCGTTTAGTTGAATATAATTCTTTCATTTCATTTAATTCATCAAGAGTATTTTCTAAACCATCATATATTAAAATACATTCTTTATCATAACATTTGTTAATCTTATTTTTATATTTATTTAAGTAAGCACTTATAAGGTGTATTAAGTTATCTACTTTTTGGTTAATAGGAATATAGTTCATTGAAAATAAAATATTATTAATACCAATATAAGTATTATATGTTTCAAATACTAACTCATATTGTAAAGGGTAATCTTTTATTTTTATATTAAAAGCATTTTCAAACTTTTTAATATATACTGATTTATTAAAATATTTTTTATCTAGTTTATTATGATATTTTCCCATAAAACCAACTCCATACATAGATTATAACACAAAAAAAGAATAGTTTATGCTATTCCAAGTCTTATTAATTCTTTTTTTATTAATTCATCATAAGTTGTTTTAACATTATTTATCATTGATTCTAAATAATCAGTAAATACATTATTAACTATTTCATCAAATGTATTATTATTATTTTCATACTTTGTATTTGCTAAACTCCTTTCAACCATTTCACAAACATAAATATTTTCACTCATTTTATAATTTTCCATAATTTTAATTCCTTTCTTTCTATATAATTTTTAATATGCCTTTACAAGCAAAATTAAACTCTTAATGTTTAAAATTGCTTGTATAAGGTCTTAAATTGTTTTCACTAACTTTTATATTAGTCTAATTGAGTTATAATGTCGTTTAATTTTATAAAATCATCATATTGTCTTTGAATAATCTTATAAAAACTATTTAATCTATTATCAAGATTATTTTTAGAATTGTTATTTTTAAACTCCAAGTTGAGATATTTATAAAACTTGTTTAATTCTTTTGCGTTTAATTCTTTACCGGCATATTTATTAACCATAAGTTTTATCATCTCTTGTCTTATGTCTAAAATATCTATCATATTTCAACTCCTTTCAGATTTTACAAAACTCGTCGACTTGCTTTGTGATTTCATCATACTAGGTTTTTGGTTAAAATAAAATAGATTTTCATCAACTTTTTTTCGTTGTATTCTACTTATTTTTGTCCGAAATAATGAATTTTTTTAATTGTTTTCCTTTTATTATCAATACCCCATATTTTAAAAATGGGGCTTTTTTTCTTGCTCGTTTTAATACCTAATTGTTGGTATTCTTTAGTTGCTTAAGCAAGAAAGGAAAAAAATAATTTATGTCGGCATAAGTTTAAATAGGTGAACTTATGATAATAGAAAATGAATTTAACGAAAATGGAGAAAACTTACAACAAATAATAGAAAAGTTTTTAATAGAATTTTACTATGAATTTTATGAATTAGAAATGTTGTAGAAATGGTTAAAAACCTTTAAAAATAAGGTAAAAAGTGGTATAATATATATGTTAATAAATATATATTTTACCGCTAGTTAGGAGGAAAAATGAAAGGTAGTAAAATATATAATGTTGGTATTTATATTCGTTTATCTCGTGAAGATGAAGATAAGAATAAAATAGAAAGTGAAAGTATCTCTAATCAAAGAAATATAATACTAGACTATATTAACAAACAAAGTGAAAATTTTAAAATCTATGATGAGTATATTGATGATGGCTATAGTGGAACAACTTTTGATAGACCTTCATTTAATAGACTTATTAAGGACATTGAAAATGGAAAGGTTAATTGTGTAATAACAAAAGACTATTCAAGATTAGGAAGAGATTATATTAAGGCGGGGGAATATATGGAAAAGTATTTCCCAGAACACAATGTAAGATATATTGCTATTCTTGATGACATTGATACATATTTAGATAGTGTTTCAAATGATATAGCACCATTTAAAGCGGTATTTAATGACCAATACGCAAAAGATACCTCAAAGAAAGTAAGAAGAAGTTTAAGAAATAAAAAAGAACAAGGATTATTTTTAGGGTGGAAAGCGGTATATGGTTATAAGTTAGATGAAAATGATAGATATAAACTAGTTATTGATGAAGAAGTAGCACCAATAGTTAGAAGAATATTTAAAATGGCTTATGATGGTATGAGTTGTAAAGTAATAGCTGATACATTATCAAAAGAAAAAATACCTATTCCTAGTGTCTATGCGAATTTGAATCGTGGGAAAAAATCAAGTGCTTATGGTTTGTGGTGTTCTAGAACTATTGATGAAATGTTAAATAATGAAACATACATTGGTAATTTAACACAAGGAAGAAGAAAAACTATTAACTATAAAATTAAAAAAGAGATAAGAACTCCAAAGGATAGTTGGATAGTTATTCCAAATTCACATGAACCAATAATTGATAAAGAAATGTTTGAGGTAGTCCAACAAATATATAAGAAGAATAAAAACTTACAAAATAATTCTAAAAATTATTTATTAAGAGGATTCTTATATTGTAAAGAGTGCGGACACGCAATATCTATTTCCACAAGAACTGAAAATCGTGCTTATACTGGTTGTAGTTATTATCAAAAATTTAGTAAGTTTAAAGTATGTACTCCACACACAATGAATTACTATGATTTAGAAAAGGCAGTTTTAAAAGAAATTAGGGAAATGTGTAAAAAATATATAGATAGTACTAATTTTGAAAACTTACTTAAAAATTCTTCTAAAAGAAACAAAGCAAAAGAAAATTTACAAGGACAAATAAATGCTTGTAAGTTAAATATAGAAAAGTTAAACAAAAGGAAGAATAAAATATATTTTGATAAAGTAGATGAGATAATTTCACTTGAAGAATATAGAGAGTTTAATAATCAAATTGTTAATGATATTATCAAAGACAATGAAAAAATTAAAAGTCTAGAAAATGAACTTGCTATTTTAGAGAATAAAATAAACCCAAACAATGACTATACAAGTATAGTTAAAGATTATTTAAAGTTAAGAAAACCAAGTAAAAGATTACTTGCTTGTATTATTGATAAAATAATAATTAGTCAAGACAAACAAATAACAATAAAATATAGAATAAAAGACCCAAAACTTTTATTAGATAATATAAGCACAAATGAAAGTGCTTAAAAAAATCATCACTTTTGGTGAGAGGGGCTATTCGTATGATAAAGTGATAACGGAACCAACATAAAAAATGTTATCACCGATACACCGACCCCCTTGACGGCCTCCCAAAATATATTTTCCTTCTAACATTTTAACATCAAAATTATCAATTTTTTCTCTTGATACAAGGAAACTTCCATCTCTTTTAGTTAAGGCACTGAAGTTAATTAAATAATCTTCTTCACCTTGATTGTAGACATATATTGTAGCTTCACTGCCGCATAAACCTATTTGAACATCACCTGATAATACAGCAGCAGTAACTTTATCTGCACCAGCAGTTAATATAATTTCAATATCAAGTCCTTCATCTTCAAAATAACCTAAAGCATCAGCCACATATTGTGGTGCATAAAAAACACTATGTGTAACTTCAGCAACTTTAATTTTATTAGAATTATCTCTGCTTATTAAAATCGCGCCTACTGCGAATAAAACAAGTAAAGTAACACTTAAAATAATTTTTTTCATAGCTTCTCCTTTCTTCTTATTATATTCAATTCATAATTTTGGTGTCACCATTAAAATGTGATAAAATTAATATAGAGGTACATATGAAAAAGATAAAAAAAACTTTAACAACTTTAATAATTTTAATTATGGTTTCTTTAATATCAACTTATTTAAATGATGCCATAAAAAAATATTATGCAAGTCAAATTCCTAGTTATGATATATCATCTATTCCTTCATATGATGGAAATAGTTATGTTATTATAAATGATAATATACCTGATTTTAAAGAAGATGATTATCTTAGTGAGGCATTTGAATCATATAGTGATTTAGATTTGCTAGGTAGAGCAGGTGTTGCATTCGCGCATATAAATTATGAAATGATGCCTACCACTGAAAGAACTAGTATTGGTACTATTAAGCCATCTGGCTGGAAAACGGTTAAGTATGATTTTGTAGATGGAAAATATTTATATAATAGATGCCATTTAATCGCATATCAATTAAGTGGTGAAAATGCGAATGAAAAAAACTTAATAACATGTACAAGACAAATGAATACAAAAGGAATGCTTGAATTTGAAAATAAGGTAGCTAATTATATTAAAAATACTAATAATGATATCTTATATAGAGTCACACCTATATATGAAGGGACTAATCTAGTAGCTATGGGTGTTCAAATAGAGGCTAGTTCTATAAAAGACCATTGTAAAGATATATGTTTCAATGTTTTTGTATATAATGTTCAAGATGGTGTTTCAATAGATTATACTAATGGAGATAGTAGTTTAACAAACTAGTATCTTTTTTATTATGTTCGCTTTATTTAAAGATTTTAAAATGTTATAATAATTAATAGGTGATAATGGATGGACTTAGATAATTTAAATGAAAGACAACTTGAAGCAGTAAAATGTACAGAAGGACCATTATTAGTATTAGCAGGCGCAGGATCAGGTAAGACTAAAGTTCTTACAACAAGGGTGGCTTATCTAGTTAATGAATGTGGTATAAGTCCAAATAACATTTTAGCTATTACATTTACAAATAAGGCGGCTAAAGAAATGAAAGACCGTGTTTTTAGAGTACTTGGAAGTATGGCATATAATATCCAAATATCTACATTCCATTCATTAGGTGTATTATTTATTAGAGAAAACTATGAATTACTAGGATATAAAAATAATTTCACAATTATAGATTCAGATGATTCATTAACTATAATAAAAAAGATAATTAAAGATTTAGGTTATGATCCAAAATATTATAATCCTAAAATGATTAGAAATTTAATAAGTGGTGCCAAAAATGCATTATTGACACCTTCAGAATATGAAAGATACGCGAATACTGAAGAAACTAGAATAGCTAGTGAAGTATATAATAGATATCAAAATAAATTATATACAAGTAATTCTTTTGATTTTGATGACTTATTAATGAAACCAATTGAATTGCTAAGAAAGAATCCTGATGTATTAAAAGCGTACCAAGAAAGATTTCAATATATTTTAATAGATGAGTATCAAGATACTAATGAAGCTCAATATATACTTTCCAAGATGTTATCAGCAAAACATAGAAATATATGTGTAGTTGGAGATAATGATCAAAGTATTTATAGTTTTAGAGGATCTAATTATAAAAATATACTTAATTTTGAAAAAGATTATAAAGATGCCAAAGTAATAATGTTAGAAGAAAACTATAGATCTACAAAAAATATATTAAATGTTGCCAATAGTGTGATTAAAAATAATAGAGAAAGAAAAGATAAAAATTTATGGACTAATAATGAGGATGGCGATAAGGTAATATATCATACAGCATCTAATGAAAAAGAAGAATCCAGTTATGTTGTATCTGAGATTAAAAAACTTATAAATAATGGTGTAGAAAGAAAAGATATTGTCGTATTATATAGAACTAATGCTCAATCAAGGACAGTTGAAGATGCTTTTTTATCAAACAATATCCCATATAAAGTGGTTGGTAGTTTCTATTTCTATAATAGAAAAGAAATAAAAGATTTAATTTCATACTTAAGAGTTATATATAATCATAGTGATGATGTTAGTCTTTTAAGAGTAATCAATGTACCAAAAAGAGGAATAGGCACGAAGACAATAGATAATTTAGTTAGTGAAGCTAATCTTACTAATAAAAGTATTTATGATGTTATAAGTAGTGGAAAAGAATTAGAATTTAAAAGAATTATTGAAGATATCGAAGAAAATATGCATAATCTAAGCTTAACTGAGTTAGTAGACTATATTTTAGATAAATCAGGTATAAGACATGAATTAGAAAGTGAAGATAGTGTAGATTCAGAAATAAGATTAGAAAACTTAGAGGAATTTAAATCAATTACTAAGAATTTTGAAGATGCATATGGTCTTGCTTCATTAGAAGATTTCTTAGCTGAGATAAGCTTAGTTGCCGATATAGAAGAACATAGAGATGATGTTGATACAGTGACACTTATGACTATTCATTCGGCAAAAGGTTTAGAGTTTGACTATGTATTTATTGTAGGACTTGAAGAAGGAGTATTTCCTCATAGTAATTCAATATTTGAAGGAAATGTTGAAGAAGAAAGAAGACTATGTTATGTTGCAATAACAAGAGCTTCTAAAAAACTATGGTTAGTCAATACTAAAGAAAGAATGCTATATGGTGAACGTAGACAAAATGAAGTAAGTCGTTTTATTAAAGAAATAGATAGTAACTATCTAGACACAGACATAGAAATAAATTATAATAAATATGAGAATGAATATACCGATGATGAGTATAGTATTGGGGAACATATAATGCATGATGTATATGGTGAAGGTGTTATTGTAGAAATAAAAGATTCAATAATTACTGTTGCTTTTTCTCATCAATATGGTATCAAGTCTTTGATGAAAGGACACAAAAGTATAAAGAAGGTGATTGAATGATAATTAGTATTTATAGTACATTAGAAAAATGGTCTAGTAGTCTAAAAGAATTTATGCTATCGCATCAAGATCATAGTATAATTTTATATACAGGATTATTTATACTAGGATTAATAATATTCGCGTCAGTTTATTCTACATTACATAAAGATCAATAAGAAATACCTACTAAAGTAGGTGTTTTTTTGGTATAATAATTATAGGTGATAATATGGAAAATGATAAAATAAAATCACGTATAGATGAACTTATAAATAATATAAATAAAGCAAGCTATGAGTATTATGTTATGGATACTCCAACTATAACAGATCAAGAATATGATGATTTTTATAATGAGTTATTATATTTGGAATCTAAATATCCAGAATTTAAAAGAGATGATTCTCCTACATCTAGAGTAGGTGGAGAAGCTCTATCTAAATTTGATAAAGTAACACATAATACACCTATGTTATCATTTGATGATATCTTTAATGAAGAAGAGATAGTTTCTTTTGATGAAAAAGTTAGAAAGGTAGTTTCTAATCCAGAATATACAGTAGAACCTAAAATGGATGGTTTATCAGGATCGTTACTATATGAAAATGGTATTTTAGTTAGGGCTGCAACTAGAGGTGATGGTGTAACGGGTGAGGATATAACCCTAAATGTTAAAACAATTAAGTCAGTTCCATTAAAATTAAATAAACCTATTGATATCGAGGTACGCGGTGAAATATATATGAGTAAAAAAGCTTTTAACAAAGTTAATAGCGATAGACAAAAAAACGGTGAAAATTTATTCGCGAATCCAAGAAATGCAGCTGCCGGTTCAGTAAGACAATTAGATAGTAAAATAGCAGCTAAAAGATGCCTTGATTTTATGGCATATTTTATACCAAATCCAACTGACTATAATATAAGAACACAAGCTGAATCCTTAAACTTTTTAAAAGAATTAGGTTTTGTTACAAATTATAAATTAAATAAGGTAGCTAAAAATGCCAATGAAATAATAAGCTTTATTGATGAACTTGGAAGTATTAGAGATGAATTACCATTTGAGATAGATGGTGCTGTAATAAAAGTAAATGATTTAGATGATGAGGCTAGATTGGGTGTTACTTCTAGAGTTCCTAAATGGGGCATTGCATATAAATTCCCAGCTAAAGAAGTATTAACGACATTGAAAGAAATTAAATTTACAGTAGGTAGAACTGGTAAGATAACGCCAAATGCTTTATTTGATCCAGTTCATGTTGCGGGATCATTAGTTTCTAAAGCAACATTACATAATGAAGATTATGTATTAGAAAAAGATGTAAGAGTAGGAGATGTCATTTCTATTAGAAAAGCAGGGGATGTTATACCAGAAGTTGTAGAAGTAAAACTAGATAGAAGAAAAGAAGATAGTATTCCATTTGAGATGATTACTAACTGTCCTATTTGTGATACAAGGTTAATTAAAAAAGATTCACATCATTTTTGTCCAAATATACATTGCCCTGCTAGAAAAACAGAAGGGTTAATATACTATGCCTCTAGAGATGCGATGGATATAGAAGGTTTAGGAGACGAAATAGTTGAAGATTTATTTAATATGGGATATGTTAAAGATGTAACGGACTTTTACAAATTAGATATGTATCATGATGAACTTATGAAGTTAGAAGGATATGGTGAAAAAAGTATATCTAATTTAATAAATGGAATTAATAGAAGTAAAGATAATTCTTTAGAAAGATTATTATGTGCATTGGGAATTAAAAACGTAGGTAAAAGAACTGCTAAAATGTTAGCAGCTAAATATAAAACTATGGATGATTTTATGAATGCTTCATATGAAGAATTAGTGAATATAAAAGATATTGGTGAAACAATAGCTAAATCAATTAGAGATTATTTTGATGATGAAAAGAATATTCAAATAATAGAAAAATTAAAAGCTTATGGTGTTAATATGAAATATTTAGGCGCTGAAGTAGTGGAAGATGAAGATTTTGCCGGAAAGACTTTTGTATTAACAGGTTCTTTGACTGATATAACTAGAGATGATGCAAGAGATAAAATTGAACTATTAGGTGGTATTACTACTAATAGTGTAAGTAAAAAGACTGATGTAGTTATAGTAGGTGATAGCCCAGGTAGTAAGTATGATAAAGCAAAAGAATTAGGTATTACTATTTGGAATGAACAAGAATTTTTAGAGAAAATATCAAAAAGTGACAAGTAAAATAAATATTTACTTTGAAATATGATAAATATTTGTTATAATAATATATAAGATAGAGAGGGATTATTATGAATGAACCAAAAGATGATTTATTAGCGGCTTTCGAAAACCCAGATATGGCGACACCAGAACCTACTGCACCAGCTCCAGCACCTGCACCTCAACCAGCAGTTGCTCCAGCTCCAGCATCTCAGCCAACAGTTGCTCCAACTCCTGAGGTTGCGCCAACACCAGCTCCACAAGCTGCACCAGTAGCACCAGCAGCTCCTGCTGCCGAAAGTGCTCCAGTAGCTCAAGCTGATAGTGGTATGCAAAATGTTCCTGAGAATTTATCAGTTGAACCAGCAGTATCTGTAAAACAAGAAGCTGAAAATGCTCCAGTTGAAGATGAAGATCCTAACTTTTTGAAGAAAAACATAAGATTTATACTTATAATTTGTATATTAATCGCAGCGTTTATCTTCTTTTTACCAAGAATCTTATCTTTAATAAGTGGCAATGCATATTAATAAAAACAGTTAACTAATGTTAACTGTTATTTTTTGATATTTCAATAATTATGTTCATATCATCATCATTGGCCATAATATTTTTATGATTTTGACCACATTTTTCACATTTATATAGTATTTTATATGTATTTTTATATTTTTCAATACCAATTGGTTTAAGTGGTCCTCTACATTCATTTGCTCTATCACCAGGATTAATATCTACGTGCTTTGAATAAAGGCAATATGGACAATGATCTCTTGTTGTGTAGTTTAACTTACTAACTAATTTTTCACAATATTCACATATAAATTCGTTATCATTTTTAAAAAACTGTTTCATAAATTCACCAATAATATTATACCAAAGTAATATATTTTACTCAAATATTGAGTAAGATTATATAGGTGGTATAATGGTGAACTTTTTCTTTATACTTATAGGATTTATTCTTTCATTAGTTGGTTCAACATATGCAATAGGTTATTTAAACTTACTTTCAATGGGGTATAATTTAGTTGAATATGTTAATTTTATATGTAGACGCATAGAATGTTGGTATCTAGTAGTTGGTTTAACAATAATGGTAATAGCCATATATATGAGTGGAAAGGATGATTAGATGAATTATGTATATGATATTTTAGTTAATTTTAAATACCCATTATTAGACTTTTATGAGTGGAATCCAAATGATAATATAGAAAACATTAAAAGAATACCATTTTATAAAGTAAGTACAAAAGATTTAAATATATTCAAATATAATAAAATTAAAATTAAAGATATGAATCCTATTAAAAATGGTACAAAATTATTTAATAATAAGAAAAAGGTATATAACAGTTCTATTTATACAGATGGTAACGAAGCTATTGTACTTAATTTTGATGATAATGGTATATGCATAGGTAAAAGTAGTTTGCTTATAGATGAAGAAAATGAAATATTAGATAGTTCACATTTACTTTTAACAAGTGATATTGAATATAGCATTTTAAATAAAGATAAAATAAATGAGTATAAAACTAGAAAACAAGTTACTATAACAAATTTTTTGATAAGAGAAATTAAAAAAATTAATAATATAGATAAATTAAACTACATATGTTATGAATGTTTTGATGACAATTTAGAAAAAGATGAGATAATAAATAAAATTAGCAATAATTGGAATGATAAATATTACAAAATATATGATTTTTTGACATCTATTTCTATGAATAAAAAGTAAATAATGTTATAATATTTATGGTGGTAATATGGACTATATAGTTAGTTTAGATAAATTTGAAGGACCTTTAGATCTATTATTACATTTAATAAAACAATCTAATATTGATATAATGGATATTAATTTAGAGGATATAACTAAACAATATCTTGATTATATTAATAAAATTGAAGAAATGAATTTAGATGTAGCAAGTGAATATTTAGTTATGGCAGCAGAACTTATAGAATTAAAATCTAGAACTTTGCTTCCAAAACCTGAAGTAGATCCTGATGAGTATGAAGAAGATCCTAGACAAGAACTTATAAAGAAGTTAATCGCATATCAAGCATATAAAGAAGTAACACCTGAATTACAAGAACTAGAAGCAAATAGAAGTATGTATTTCAGCAAAGAACCTAGTTTAAATATTACAGGAGTTGATTTGAATCCAGAACTTTCTTCAAGTGTAGATATGGATGCATTAACTATGGCTTTTAGTAATTTTTTAAAGAAAAAGGAATTAGAAAAACCACTTAATACTAGAATAACAAATAAGGAATATTCAGTTCATGAAAGAAGTAGAGAAATTAAACATATTTTAACAACAAGAGGTAAAGTTAAATTTGAAGAGCTATTTGAAGAATATAATAGAAACTATATAGTTGTTACATTCTTATCAATATTAATAATGGCTAAGAATGGTGAACTTGTAATAGAACAAGAAGACAATTTTGAAGAATTATATATAAGTAAAAGGAAGTGAAATACGTGCAAGGAATATTAGAAGGATTACTATTCATAAGTGGTGATGAAGGAATAGATACAAAACGTATAAAAAATATATTAGAGATAGATGATGAAAAACTTAATTTCCTAATCAATGCTTTAGAAGAAGAATATGAAAAAGAAGAACATGGAATTAGATTAGAAAGAGCTGGCGATACTTTAAAACTTGTAACTAAAGTTGAGTATAAAGATTATTATAAGAATATGGTAGATATTGATAGCGACTTACTTTCTAATGCAGCATTAGAAACATTAGCTATAATTGCTTATAATCAACCTATGACAAGAAGTCAAGTAGATGAAGTAAGAGGGGTAGATAGTTCTTATAATATAAGAAAACTAGTATTAAAAGAATTAATTGAAGAAAAAGGTAGATCTGAACTTCCTGGTAGACCTATTATATATGGTACTACTGATAAATTCTTAGACCATTTCGGATTGCATTCTATAGATGAACTACCTCCAATTGAAGATACTCCCGAAACAGAAGAAGTAGATTTATTTGAATCAAAATATCAAGAAAATTAGTTATATACTAATTTTTTATTTTTTTGTAAAAAAACGAAAAAATGTTCGAATGTTCGATTGTTTTTTCAATTCTTAAATGATATAATCGGTTTAGAAGAGGTGGAGTATGAAAACAATAAAGGAAGTAATTGATAATTACAAATATCAAAATGAATCATTTTCAACAGGTTTTGCATCTATAGATAAAGGTTATAAGATTCGTACATCAGAAGTTACAGTTATAGCAGCAAGACCAGCTATGGGTAAAGATATGCTAGCTATAAATATAATATCTAATAATGTAAATAAAGATGTTTCAGGAGCAATTATAGCAGATGATAATTATACTTTAAGGAACTTAATAGCTATTAATAGTGATTATGGTCTATTTGATTTGTATGATAAAGATTTAAAATCAGATGTAGATATAGTACATGTATTAGAAAAATTGAAAAATAAAAATATTTATATAGAAAATGTTTATACAGATGATGTTACCATTAATATAAATAATATTAAAAAACTTAAGGATAAGGACAAAAACTTAAAAGTGGTTTTGGTTGAACATGCTTTAGATAGTGATGTAGCTAAATATAAAACACTAGCTAGAGAACTTGATATTGCCATTATTTTATTGTTTACGTTACCAAGAACATTAGAAGACCGTAATGACAAAATGCCTCGATTAAGTGATTTACCTAATGAAGTTGTAAGAAATGCAGATAACGTATTGCTTTTATATAGAGAAAATTATTATAAAAGAAGATATGAATTAGATGGAAAATCTTTAATTGAAATATATCTTGCAAAAGCTACTACTGAATCATATCGTATATTATTTTTACTTTATAACGCTAGAACAAGAAAAGTGGAAAATATTGAAGATAGTGAATTAGAAAAGTACCAAAACAAATTTACAAAAGTTTTGAATGAAAATATTAAAGAAGAGGATATTAAAGTACAATATTGGGATTATAATGATAATTATTATACATTACTTAATGATGGATCATTTTATTCAAATGATGAATTGTATGCTGAAAATATAGATGCTATATGGTATGATGAACCTAATTTCTATGTTGCTATCATAAGTAAAGATAATAAAGTTATGTGTGTTAATAATGACACTTTATCTAAATATATAAATAATGGTAATAAACCATATCGTTATATATTAGCGTCTTCTAATTATCTAGCTTGTATAACAGATGATAACAAATTAAAACTTATTACTAATGGTGAAGGTAGTTTTGGTGTTGATGCAGATTGTTTTAATGATGTAGAAGATGTATTTGTTAAAGAAATAATTGAACCAAATGAAAATAATGTAATTGGTGAAACTTTATATGTTGTTAAAGATGGTATTGAAAAACAAGTATTTGTAACTGATATAGGAGATGAATTAATATGCGAGAAGAGATAGAAACTACGAATGCTTTTATATTAAAAACTATGGATACTATAACGGATGAATATGCAAAAACATTGGTAGATAAACATATTCACTTTACTTGGCATAATAATAGTGAACACACTATTGAAACGATACCAGGTAAAGTATTATCTTATGGAAACAATAAATTAATAATAGATACTATGGATATATTTTTTGATGATAATGATGAAAGTGACAATTGGATTAAAGAAATAGATATAAAAGATATTACAAATGTATATGCATTTGATAATTATACTAAAGATTGTTTTAAATTATTAGAAGATATTGAAACTTTCAATGATAAAATTTTTAAGATAACTAATATTTTTGGAGATAAAATAGAAACTAAAATAATTGATGAAAACTCTCCATTATCAATAACAATTATTGTTGGTAATGATAATTATGAATATCCATTATATTTTATTAAGGAAATAAAACAAGTTGATTAAATACACTATTGTGTATTTTTTTCATGACATTATTTTAAAAATCTTTTATATGTGTTATAATATTCATGTACTTGCTTCTGTGGCGGAACTGGTAGACGCGCACGACTCAAAATCGTGTGGCCTTTGGTCATAAGAGTTCGATTCTCTTCAGAAGCACCATTGACGGATCTGTTCGAACTTTTTCGAACTTTAAATATAGGGAACTTGCAAAAAGTTCTTTTTTATGTTATTATGAATATGTCAAGGAAACTTGCATAAAATAAAAAAGGGAACATTCAGTTTTCTCATGTTGAATGTCTACCCATTAATTTAAGCAGACATTTAATTTCTTATGAAATTAAGTGTCATTTTTTTATTACTACTATCATAATGATAAGGAGAAATAAAATGATAGCAATGTATCTAAGAACTTTGATAACAAAGTTTCTTTTCTTCATTATTATCAAACCCCCTCTCTATAAGAGATTTGGTAGACACTCAACAACTAAATGTTCCTAATAAAATTATAGCAAACATTTGTTTATGATTCAATGATTTTATAGTATATTTTTTATTATTTATAATCTACCATGGTATTTTGATACTTTTGTCAAAATACCTAGGGGGTTAAATATTTTGTCATAAACAAAATATAAACAAAAAAGTCCAATCTTATAAAAATAGTATTATATGTGATATAATATTAACATATAAGGAGGATGCATATGAATAAAAATATATATGAAAAAGATTATCCTAATCTTGTTATAACTGAAGATACTATCAAAGATATTAAAAATCACTCTAGATTTTATATGAATGTTCCTATTAAAGTTCAAATGGGTAAAATTTATACAAATGAAGAATTTCAAAAACGTTCTGATAAAATATTATCACGAGAATTACCAGGTGGTAAAAAAAGCTTTGTATTAAAAAGAGTATTTAAACCTAGAAATAAATAGTTTTATTGCTTTAATATTAAATTTAGGATAGATTTGTTTAATAAGATAGTTGTAAATAACTACGTCACTCGCACCAAATTGATTTTTACTCAAATTTTAATAATTTACAACTAGAAAAATTAAGTGTCCGAAAAGGGCAAAATAAAAGACACATAGAGTTACCTATGATACAATGTAAGTGACGAAACTTATATTGGAGGTAAAAAACTATGTGTCTTTTAAATTGTAACATAAAAAAGAAAGAA
>JAFUTO010000027.1 GCA_017484205.1 Bacilli bacterium
ATACCAAAAACTTGTAGAAGATTGGATATTATTTTACAACACATCTAGATTAAAATCAAAAAAGAAATCAAATTAAATGATTTCTTTTTTTATATACAACTAGTTTTTTATTTCTGTGAACTATTTGGGGTTCACTTCATTTGATAGTTCCTTATTATTCAAATATTGATTTATTAACTTGGATTACAGGACGAACACCCATAGTTTTATCACCAAAGTTACCACTGAAACCAATCCAACGAGTAGTAGCATTAGAAACACTGACACGATAAGGGCTATCAGAACCACATACATTGGCTGTCCAGTAACCAGCAATTTGAGCAGTAGCTGAACCATCTGAATTTTGATATGTATTATCATCATCACCAGTATAACGTAGGTTTTCTACTAACCAATTATATCCTTCAAATGTTTTAACACCATCTCCAACACCAAGTATAGTTCTTAACTCAGTATCTGTTATTAATCTTGCTTTATATCCAGTATAATCTATAGTATAACTTACAGTACCTGATCTTTCTGAATAATTAGCAGGTGTTATTGTTCCTACCCAATCTTTAGTATCATTATTAAGTGCACCTAATAATTCATTATCATTTGTACCTGGACCATTATTTGTAGTACCACTACTAGTCCAATATGAAATAGGTGTTGTGTTATGATTTAATAATAAAGTTACAGTAGTAGTATCTTCTGATATTTCATAGAATTTTAAACAACCACTTTTCATTCCAGTTGCTTTTCCATTATTTTCTGCAAGATTATCTAAATAATTTAAAACATTACATTTAGTTCCATTAGTTACGTTATAGTATATTTCAGAACCTACTGCAAATGTTACAGGTTCTTCTACATAATCTCTTCTATACCATTCATAATAACTATAATTAGTTCCATTTACAGCAGTGTTTTTCAACCATGTAGCATTCTCAGATGAATTAGTTACGTTTTTTTCTAAAACCTTAGTTTCATCTCTAGAATCAACCATATACCATCCATACATATTTTTAAATTTTACTGACGTTAAATTATTATTATCTCTAAATAATGGATCACCAGTCCATCTGACACCATTACCAATATTATAATTACCACCTATATGCTTTAAACTATTTGGCAATGTTACCGATGTTAGATTATTATTAGCAAATGCAAGATAACCAATTTCTTCTATTCCCTCATTTAATGTTAATGTCTCAATAGAATTGCTATAAAAAGCTCCTGAGTCTATTATTTTTACGTTAGATGGAATTTCTAGATTAGTTATTTTATTGCCGAAAAAAGCACTGCCAGCAATAGATGAAACACTAGCAGGTATATCTATATTTGTTATTTGATTACCACTAAAAATACTTGGTATTATATCCCAGTTAGGTAAACTAACTTGTGTTATCTTGTTATATGCAAACACCCCATAAGCGTATTCTGTAGTCGAATATAATGGAACATCTGTTAAAGCACAAGTATCAAATGCACTATATCCAATTTTTGTTATCACATTAGTTAAATTTATCTTGCTTAAATTAGTATTACGATAAAATGCATCACTACCTATTTCTGTAACACCATTTGATAATTTTACTTCAGCTAAATTAGTACTATAAATAAAAGCATTGTTACCTATTTTTGATACTGAATTAGGTAATACTAATTTACCTTGATTATCTCCTAATATTTGATTTAAAACATAAGTTCCTGAAGTAGTTTTATACTCATAACTACCAGTTTCACTATTGTATGTAGGATAATTATAATCTTTTTCTATATCTAGATGATATGTGTTAACAAGTTCATCCCATGAAGCAACTAAATTATCATCTAAATCATATAATCCAGCTGCAAACATTTTACAGTGGTTATCATCACTTTTTGTGGCACCTTCGCCTTCTTTGTAATTTATACTAAAACCTGATATACAAAAATAACCATATTTAACATGTGAACCATCATCATCGAAAGCCATATATGCATAATCAGGTCCTGTTCCACTATAGTTTATTTTAGCTAATTCAGCATCATCTTCTCCTGTTTCTAATACATTTAAATTAGATACATTTAGATTATATTCATCTCCAAAGTCTCCCATACTCATAGCAGCATATTGATCAGTTGCATGTACATATTGTTCTACACTTCTTTTTGCTGCACCTAATCTTGCACTTTGAATTATATTAGATACTACTGGTACTATTATTAATGCTATAATAGCTAGTATTACTATTACTGCTAATAACTCTATTAATGTAAATCCCTTTTTTCTTCATAAAACACTCCTTTATTATACTTATTTATAACCTTTTTTACCTATAAAAATCAAGATGTTTAAAAAAACAAGTCTACATTGACTTACCCTTACTCTCAGTTAATTCTTCCGTATTAGGTTCTATAGTTACAGTAACTAATTCTTGAAGACCATTTCTAATATTTTTTAGTTCTTCTGCTGCTTCTTTAGATAATTGATCTCCAAAGAATAATATCTCTGATGTCATTGCTGTATCCAACGCCATAGAAAATTCTTCTTGTTTTTCTTTTCCTAAACTTGGTAATACTTTAGCCATAGATACCATTGCGTTTGAATATCTAACTGGTCTACCAAGTTGATAATCATATTCCATATCTGATAAAAATGCATTTATTTGTTCACTCATAATTGTACCCCCGCATCTGCAAATCCTTTAATAATTAAATCAGGATTATTTGTAAAATATGCTTGTTTCATTATGTCACTACCTATAATAATAGATATTAAATTAGTCTCAATTGCTTGTTCTTCATAACAAGGTGTATCACTTGTATTACCAACTAAAAAATTAGTTAATATTTCAGTAAATCCTACATTTAGTGCTTCAAATTTACCATCTTTAATAAATCCTTTTTGTGTATCTGTTGATGAAGATATATTTAATATTTCAAACATCAACATATGTCTTACATCACATTCACCATTTATTTTTTCATTATTGAAATATAATGTATTAGTGATATTATCATACATAGATGCATTATTACTCATAAATTTATTTAATTTTTTTACCTTTAAAGTAGCTAAACGATTATTTAAATTAGTTAAATCTACTTCAGGTAATTTACTATGTAATATATTTACTAGTTCGAATATATTGTCTTTAATTCCACTAGATAAATCACTATTCATTTCTAAGGTTTTCTTGATTGTATCCATGTTCATACTATCACCTATTACAATGATACCATAAATAGACAATTTTGACAATATTTTTTATTTACAGTTTAGAGTTTTATATTGAATACAAAAGAAAAAGTCTTAACGACTTTTTTCCATACTATTTATATCATTATTTATTTCTACTATATCTTGAGTCATATCAGATACGTTTTTAGCACTATAGATAGAACCTGCAAGACATATACCACCTGCAACTAATCCTGCTATTTTTTCAGAGATAGATAAGCTACCACCATTTATAGCAACATTTACAAATGGACTAACTGAAGCGGCTACACCACCTATAGTAACAGGAAGCATCCATGCACTTCTAGCTAATGAAGCCTTAGTATCTTCTAATTCTTCTTCTAATTCCTCAACAGTAATATCAGTAGAGATATCATTTTTTGATACTACTGGTGCCTTTGTTTCAATGATATTATCTTGATTTTGCATAACCTTTAAAGCATCACTTAACATCTCACTAGCTTCTTTATTAGATGTCCCATCTGGATTTACTAAAGATGTTGTCTTTTGAAGTATTCTTCCTTCATTTGTTTGAAATCTAACTACGGCATTACCTTTTTCAACGCCTGCATATAATATTCTTGACATAAAATCCCCCATTTCGTGATACTTATTATAGTCAAAAATATTAATTTGTCAAATCTTTTTTATATTAATGCCTTATTTATTGATTTAATATTAATATCATAAACATTATTTAAAATATTATCTATAATGATATTTTCTATATCATCTTTTATTATCTTATCTATCTTTCTAGCGCCATAATACTTATATTCACACTTATTAATAATATCATCTATAACATTATTATTTATCTTAATATTAATATTTTTCTTTTTATATTTTTTCTTTAATATGCTTAATTTATTTGTAATAATCTTTTTAATAGATTCTTCATCTAAACTATTAAAATAAATGACACTATCAATACGATTAATAAATGGTGTACTAAAGTTATCTCTTAGTTTAGTATTTTTATTTTCTATATTACTAAAGCCAATATTTGATGTATTATATCCAACATTAGAAGTCATTATTATAACGGTATTGTTAAAATAAACATATTCTCCCTGTGAGTTTTTTATCTTACCATCTTCTAATATTTGAAAGAATAAATTAATTACATCTTGATGAGCTTTTTCTATTTCATCCAATAAAATAACTGAAAAAGGTTTATTTTTTACTTCTTCTAAAATATTATGATTATCCATATATCCTACATATCCAGGTGCTGATCCTACTATTTTAGATACACTAGATGGTTCACTATATTCACTCATATCTAATCTTATTAAATTATCATTAACCAAAGCCTTAGCAAACATCGTAGCTAGTTTTGTTTTACCTACACCTGATGGACCTGAAAACATCATAGAATAACACATATTTTCATCCTTAAAACCTAATTTTATTCTTTTAATAACATCTATACATGCATTAATCGCGGTATCTTCTCCTATGATAGTACTCCTTAGTTCATTTTCAATATTTTTTATAATTTTAATATTGTCTTCTAAAAGTTCATATATAGGTATATTAGTTTTCATATTCATAACATAGGCTACATCTTTTCTAGTTACTTCTTCTCTTTTCTTATGTTTTGATAAATTTAATTCTAATGCATTTTTCTTACTAAGTAGTTTTTGTTCATCTTTTCTATATACCAAAGCCTCTTTAAAATCATCTTTCATTATATATTCATTCTTTTTATATGTTATCTCATTTAATTCATAATTTAGTTTATTGTATTTTTTTAAATCTCTACTTTCTTTTAAACTTACATATGCACATACTTCATCTAATATATCAATAGATTTATCTGGTTCATATCTACCATGAATATATTTATCACATAAGTCAATTATTAAGTCTATGATATCTTCACTTATAGATACTGAATGATAATCTTCATATATATCTTTTAAACCAAGTAATATTTCTTTAGTCATTTTTTTATTTGGTACTTTAATATCTATATTTTGAAATCTTCTTGATAGAGCTTTATCTGTAGATATAAATTTTTTATATTCATCTAATGTAGTAGCTCCTATAACTCTTATCTTACCTCTGGCTAGTGCAGGTTTAAAAATATTAGAGGCATCAATTGCACCTTCTGCTCCTCCTGCGCCTACTATAGTATGAATTTCATCGATAAATAATATAATGTCACTATTATCTTCTACTTCTTTTAATATTTTTCTAATGCGATCTTCAAATTCACCTCTATATTTAGTACCTGCAACTAAAGTAGCCATATCTATGTTAATTATTCTTTTATTTTGCAAGTTTAAAGGTACCATATTATTCGCGATTAAATAAGCTAATCCTTCTACAATAGCTGTTTTACCTACTCCTGCATCGCCTATAAGTAATGGATTGTTTTTACTTCTTCTAGATAGTATTTCTATTACTCTTTTTATTTCACTATCTCTACCTATTACAGGATCTAGTTCTTTTTTACTAGCTTTTTCTACTAAATCTACACCTAATTCATCTATAATAAGGTTTTTACTCTTTTTTGTTTTAGGACTCATTATCTTATAAGAAAATTCATTATATAAATCTTCTAAATCAATATTCATACCTAAAATTATCCTTATAGCTACTCCCTCACCTTCTTCTAAGAGTGCGGAGAAAAGATGCTCTATGGTAACATTGCCATCATTATTTTCTTTACTATCTATTATGGCATTTTCAATGACTCTTTTTAATAAAGGAGTATATAAAAAAGTATCTGTCTTGACACTTCCTACTCCTACAACTTTAGTTAATTCTTTTTTAAATATTTCATATGTAAGTTTATACTCTTTTAATTTTTTTGATACATTATTATCATCTTTTAAAATAGCTAACATCATATGTTCACTACCCACATATGGATGTTTTAATTGAGATACTTCCTTTTTTGCGTTTACTAATATTTTTCTTGCTTCTTCTGTAAAATTACCAAACATTTATATCACCCATTATTATTTTATTCTAAAAAAAGAAAATAATAAGTCGATTAATGACTTATTAATATTTTTTTATTTACCCTATCGAACAAATGTATTATAATTATATCTGAGGATATTTGATAGTTCAGGTGTTTTACTCTAAGTTAGTTGACAACTAGCGAGGAGGTGATCTCTTATGATAAAAAATTATTATAGAAGGGGGACGTATGGAACTTATTGTAGCTTTTGCTATGATAGTTTTTTATACTATCTTAGTTCTTAGAGATAGGGACTAGTCTTAAACGAAAATACCAGAATCAACTATTGAATCTGGTATCACTTTAGAAATTAGAGTAGAATACCTGACATAGGAAGTCAAATACTCCTCTTTTTTATTTTATGAAATTTCTTTCACTACATACATTATATATTATTTTGATATTTTATGCAATATCTTTACTTTTTAAAAAGCTTTCTTATTTTATACTTAGTTGCCCTAATAAACTGATTTGCTTTCATTTGTATTTCCATCGTATCAGATATAAGAACTCCATCTATGAATTCTCTATTATCTATTTTTAATTTTGGTTTTTTATTTTTAAATAGAAATATATTATTTATTTTTAAATTTCTAATACTCATAACTATCAATCCTTAAATATATCATCTATTTTATTTTTTAATTTATCGTCTTTAATTAACTTATTAACTTTATTTAACTTATTATATATTTTTAATTTGTCTTCATAATTATTTAATTTAGTTTCTATTTCTTTTAATGCCTTAGAAACTGCACTTCTTGATACATCATATAATTCACTCATTTCTGATAATGACAAGTTATTAAAATAGTATTCTTCAAAATAAGTTTGTTGTTTTGACGTTAACAAATTACCATATAAATCATATAAATTAATTAGATATAATCTTTCTTTCATTTTAATCGCCTCTAAATAGACCATATATGTATTTTTCTATATCAAATACTTTTAAGTCTTCCTTCTTTTCTCCTAGTCCTATAAACTTGACAGGGATTCCCACGTTTTCTTTAATAGCTAAAACTATTCCACCTTTTGCTGTACCATCCAATTTAGTTAAGACAATACCTGTAATATTAGTTATTTCTTTAAAATTTTTAGCCTGACTTATACCATTTTGTCCTGTAGTTGCATCAATTACTAGTAGTGTTTCATGAGGCGCGCCTGGTAGTAATTTACCAATTACTTTATTTATTTTATCTAACTCATTCATTAAATTTACTTTATTTTGTAGTCTTCCTGCTGTATCTATAAATACTATATCATAATTTTCTTTTGTAGCTTTATCAATTCCATCATATATAACACTTGCTGGATCTGCATCATTTTTATATACAACATCAGTACCTATACGATTGCCCCACTCTTTTAATTGTTCTACCGCACCTGCTCTGAAAGTGTCTCCTGCAACTAATAATACTTTTTTACCGGATAAGGCCTCTTTATATGCAAGTTTACCTATAGTTGTTGTCTTACCTACACCATTAACTCCTACCATAAGTACTACTGTAGGTCCTTCATTATTATAATTAATTTTATTTACAATAATATCATTATTAACATATATAATAAACATTTCATCAACAATGATATTCATTAAATCTTCACTATTTTCTATATTTTCAGATTTAACTCTTTTCTTTAATTTATCTATAAATTCCATAACAGTATTAACACCAATATCAGCCATGATAAATATTTCTTCTAACTCTTCAAAATATTCATCAGATACTTTTTTATATTTACTATTTAGGATACTTATTTTATTAACAAATTCATTTCTTGTTTTTTCTAAACCTTTTTCATAAGTTTCTACTTCTTCTTTTTCTTCTTTTGTGAATGCTTTTTTAAACTTATCAAATAATCCCATATTATCACCTAAATATATTTTACATTATTTTTTAAAAGAAAAAAAGATGTTTATTAATAAACATCTACTAATTCACCATCTAAACTATTAGATAATGAATTATACTTATCAACTAAGATTTCTCTACCTTCGTATATCTTAAATTGTTTTTGACATAATTTAATTTTTCTTATACTTACTAAAGAAAATATAACACTAAATAATAAATCAACGAATGATAGAACTACACCTATTGTTATACCCATATACATAGCATTAGTAAATGAAGCAAAAACAATATAAGTGAAGAAGAATTGTAATATTGTTAAGATAATTAAACTATTAGTAAGTTTTCTATATGCAGCATCTTCATTTGCTAAAACGTCATCAATTGTTGAATCTAATTGTTTATCTAAATTAGATATAATATTCATTAAATTATCACGGTTTAACTCATAAATAGTTGTCTTATTATCATAATCTTTCACAACAATATCCTTTTTAGTTAAATAGTAACTCTTTATTTTCATACGAATCCCCCTTGTTGAGTAGTTATAATATACTAAATATTAGAATTTGTCAAATTCTATATAATTAAATGACAATTTTTGGTAACTTATTATCAATACTAGACAAAATTATGAAAAAAAGATATAATTATATAGTCAAATTTTATTATTAAAAAAGAAAGGAGAAATTATGGAAACAAAGAAAAGTGTTGATACCTTAGTCTTTGCCTTGGGTGGCCTTGGTGAAGTTGGTAAAAACATGTACTGTGTAGAACACGGTGACGAATTAATAATAATTGATGCGGGTATAACTTTTCCTCAAGGTGAAATATTAGGTGTTGATTATGTTATTCAAGATTTCACTTATTTAAAGGAAAATGAACATAAAATTAAAGGTTTATTTATAACACATGGTCATGAAGACCATATAGGTAGTATTCCATTTTTATTACAAATGGTTAATATTCCAGATATATATGCGCCTAACCAAGCTGCTGGTTTGATTAGACGAAAACTAGAAGATAGAAACATAAGATATGATAATTTACATGTATTCACGGAAAAAGATTCAGTTAAATTTAAAAATATTGAAATAGAGTTTTTCTTAGTAACACACTCTATTCCAGATGCTCATGGTATGGCTATTCATACACCAAATGGTACAGTAGTTACTACAGGAGATTTTAAATTTGATCTAACACCTATTGGACCTATGTCTAACTTATTTAAAATGGCTTCTTTAGGTAATGATGGTGTTACATTATTATTAAGTGATAGTACTAATGTATTAAATGAAGGTTTATCTAAAAGTGAATCTTTAGTTGATAATGCATTAAATGAAATATTTGAAAAATGTGATACAAGAATTATCATAGCTACATTCGCATCTAATATATATAGACTTAAACATATAGTAGAAACTTGTAAAAAACATAATAGAAAAATAGCTGTATTTGGTAGAAGTATGGATAACAACATTGAAATATCTATTGAAGGTGGATATATAAATAATAAAGAAATATTTGTTACACCTGATGAAGCTAATAAACTTAAACCTAGTGAAGTATGTCTACTTTGTACAGGTACTCAAGGTGAACCATTATCTGCTTTATCAAGAATAGCTAATGGTACACATAAATTAATTAAGTTACAACAAACTGATATCGTAGTATTCTCATCATCTGCTATTCCAGGTAATGCCTTAGCGATATCTAAAACTATTAATAAGTTATGTTTGCAAGGTGTTAAAGTATATACAACTAGCACATTATCTAATATTCATGCATCTGGTCATGGTAATAAAGAAGAATTAAAATTAATGTTAAGATTAATTAAACCTAAATATTTAATGCCAGCTCATGGAGAATATAGAATGCTTAAAGAACATACTGATTTAGCAGTTGAATGTGGTATTCCTAGAGAAAATACATTTATTTGTGGAAATGGTGATGTTCTAGCTATTAATAATGGTGTAGTTAGAAGAAGAGGTACTGTTCAAGCAGGAGATGTTTATGTAGATGGTAATCGTATAGGTGAAGTTGGTAATGCTGTTATGAAAGATAGAAAAATAATGGCAACTGATGGTATTGTAGTTGTTATTGCAAATATAGATACTAATACCAACAAATTATTAAATAAACCTAATATTACAACAAGAGGTTTTGTACTAGTAAATGATAATCAAGAATTGATAGGTAATTTGGAAAATATCGCGACTAAAGCTATTAATAGTAAGCTTAATGGACATATCAATTATACAGATATAAAAAGCGAGATAATAACTGAATTAGCACCTTATATATTAGATACTACTGGTAGAAGACCAATTATATTACCCGTTATTATGAATGTAAAAAAAGATGTTAAGATTAATTCTTAACATTTTTTATTTCTTTTAAACTTTTATAATGTGTATCAGTAATTGATATACTTATTACACTTGAATTGTTTTCAAAGAATTAAAGTATAAAATTACATTAGCAATTACATCATTCACTGGCATATTAATCCAATTGCTTCTTGCATTATCTAATTTAGAAATAAATCTTTTATTATTTAAAATTGCTTCTAATCTTAATATTATTTCATTTATTGTATTTTGATTTATATTTTTATCCTTAATAATAAGTAAATCAATGTATTTTATTAATCTATCTTTATTTAAGATATCATTATTAATTAAATAATAAAAATCAAAGATATCTTTATATCTAGTAGAACGAATACCAAATTTTAATAAAGATTTTAGTTTCTCACATACAATTTGTTCTGGTGAATTAATAAGTAGTGATACACTTCCGTCTAAAATATCAAAATCAAATATATATTTGTCTTGTTCTAATTCAAAATATTTATGTACACCTATATCTAATTTTGTTTCAAGCGAATTATTATGGTTATCAGTAATTGATATATTAACACGTTTACCATCATATAGTTGATGATGTAATTTTTCTATTTTACCATTGACTTTTATTAGTGATCCTTTATCATTTTTATTTAATTCACTTATAAAATTTATTATTGAATTATCATCAAGAGAATACTTAATAAAATCTAAATCTAAATCTCGTGTTGCACGTCTTGCACTTTTACTTATATTATGCATTACAACCCCACCCTTAACAGTAATATTGTGTGCATATTTACTTTTACCAATTTTATATAAAATTAAATCTTGGCATACTTTAGATTGTGCATCAGCAATTTCATATCCTAATGATAAATAATTATTAACTAAATCATTTAAGTTCATTAAAACACCTCATCTTGTATTATTTCAAACAATTTATCTTCATAAGGAAAATGTGATAAATATTTTTCTATTTTCTCCATATCAAGATTATCAGCAATTTTTCTATAATTTGCAATTATTTCTTTATACATATCATACCCCATTTGATTTTTACCTCTAGCAAGTTCAATAAGCATTCTTTCTTTATCATATATATTAATTACTATACCATTTATTTGAGTTTTAGTGATTCCAATATTAAATAATTCATCAGTTAATCTAACTTGTTTAACAAACTTTGATCTAATTTTATTATTTTTAGTTGTTGCCAAAACAATTTTACCAGGAATAAAATCAGTAAGATTATGATAGTAATATGCTGAATCACCATATATAACAAAATTTGGATACTTTTTTGCAATTATTTCAATGTAATCAGCATTTGGTTTATCTGAATACAATCCCTCATCTACTTTGAAATACTTTTTTTCTTCAACTGCCTTTTGTATTTGATAGTTAGATTTTAATTTTTCTTTTAATTCTTTATGAAAATACAACATTTTAATCACCTAATACAATTTTAAACTAAATGACACACTAAGTCAATACTAAATGAGTCATTTAGTCTAATTTTTAACTACCTAAATTAAAACTATTTTTATCGTAATCACATTTATAGTATTTTCCTACTTTTTCATTTAAATAATCCTAAAGAAATAAAGATAATCTATATTTTTATATTATTTGTCGTTTGTCTTAGACTAAATTTCTTGTCTGTATGGCAAAATATGTTTGACCTAATGCGACATTTTCAAACTTTGGATTGGCATTTTGTACTATTAGATAACAAGCATACCTACTTAACTTATAGTCGATGATGGTCTTATTAGAAACTCCTGTTTTCACTATTTTGGTGTAAACACCAAAATTGGAATTAATGTTGTTATTACTATTACCACAAGCAATCTGTGCTTTTTCTATAACAGTAGAAAAATACCTCCATTCTTTATAACCAAGGATTTGTTGTAACTCTCTTGCATACCAATATTCATTACCTTCTTCATCAATATGCTTAATACTATCAAATATCTTACTATTATATAATTCTATTTCCATAATACCCTCCTTCTATAATAGTTATAGAATTATAGCATATTATTTTGTCGTATATTGTCGAATTTTGTCGAAAAAAATAAAAAAATGTTAAAATTAATTCTTAACATTTTCTATATATTCTAATACATCATTAACTGTATTATCAAAGTTATTAAAATCTACATCAAACCATTTAACATCAAACTGATGTTTATTCCAAGTATATTGTCTTTTCGCGTATCTTCTACTACCTTTTTTTATATCATCAAGGCATTCTTCAATTGTTTTATTACCTTCAAAATATGGAAATAATTCCTTATAACATATAGGAGTCATAACAGCCTTACTTCTTATTTTACTATCATATATTCTTTTTGCTTCATCTATTAATCCATTAGTAACCATTATATCTACTCTTTTATTGATTCTATCATATAAAGTATCTCTATCGGTAGTTAGCCCAATAAATAAAGCATCATATAAAAGTTTATCACTATTATTTTCCATTATATGTCCATTAGCATAATAATAATTCAAAGCTCTTATAATTCTTTTTCTATTATTTTTATGTATAGTTGTATTCCTATCTATTTTAAGTAACATATCATATAATTCTTCATTTGATAATGTCTCATCTACATAATTTATATTATCTTCATCTTCAAATTCATAATTATATAAAGATGCTTTTATATATAATCCTGTACCACCTACCATAATAGGTGTTTTACTATTACTTTCTATTTCTTTAATACACTTTCTAGCGTCTTTTTGATAATCATATACAGTATAATCTTCATCAATATTTTTTATATCAAGTAAATAGTGTTTTATACCTTCTTTTTCTTCTTCAGTTACTTTTGCTGTACCAATATTCATTCCTTTATATACTTGTGTTGAATCAGCATTTATAACCTCACCATTTAACTTTTTAGCTAGTTCTATACTAAGTTTAGTTTTACCTACTCCAGTAGGACCTACTATAACAATAACCATATTACACCTTCTTATTTTATAAACATTGCATCACCAAAGCTAAAGAAACGATATTCTTCTTTTACAGCAACTTTATACGCGTTTAATATATTATCTTTACCTGCTAAGGCACTTACAAGCATTACTAATGTTGATTTAGGTAAATGAAAATTAGTAATTAAAGCATCTATAGCTTTAAACTTATATCCTGGATATATAAATATATTTGTCCATCCAGAACATTCCATAAACTCATCATATTTATTCATAATAGTTTCTAAAGTTCTTGTAGAAGTTGTACCTACACTTATAATTCTTTTACCTGCTTTTTTAGCCTCGTTTAATATATGTGCAGTATCACTACTCATTTGATAAAACTCACTATGCATTTTATGATCATTTATATTATCTACATTTACTGGTCTAAATGTACCTAATCCTACATGTAATGTTACATAAGTAATAGTTACACCCTTCTCTGTTAATTTATTTAATAAATCTTCTGTAAAATGTAGACCTGCTGTGGGTGCCGCTGCGCTACCAATATTTTTAGCATATACAGTTTGATATCTATCTTTATCATTTAATTTTTCATGAATATAAGGTGGTAATGGCATTTCACCTAATTTATCTAATATTTCATATAATATACCATCATAAATTAGTTTAAATACTCTTATACCTTCATCTTTAATATCAATGCACTCTGCTTTTAATATATCTCCAAATGATACTATAGTTCCTATTTTTATTCTCTTAGCTGGTTTTGTTAAACATTCCCAAGTGTTATCACCCATATCTTTAAGCAATAGTACTTCTATTAAAGCATTAGTATCTATTTTAGTTCCATATAATCTAGCAGGTAATACTTTAGTATCATTAAGTACTAAAACATCATTACTGTCTAACATATCTATAATGTCATAAAAATGTTTATGTTCTATATCACCAGTTTCTTTATCTAAAACCATTAATCTAGATGAAGACCTATCCTTAAGTGGTGTCTGCGCGATTAATTCTTCCGGTAAATTATAGTCAAAATCACTAGTTTTCATAGTATCACTCCAATAGATGTATTATAACAAAAAAAGTACTTTTTATAAAGTACTTATCTATATAATAAAGTTATTTTTTTACCTTTAACTTGAATAAATCCTTCCTCTTTTAAATAACCTAACTCTCTTGACATTGCACTTCTATCGATAGCTAGATAATTAGCTAGGTCAGAAAAGTTAAATGGTAGGTATATTATTCTTGACGCGCTTTTCTTAGATAATAAATTAAAATATTCTAAAAGTTTATCACGAATACTTCTTTTAGTTAATATTTGAATTCTTTCGTTTTTGGCAGTAACTTCTTCATTCATTGTTATAAATAAGTTTTTTATGAATTGATTAGATAATTTATCATTTACTTCTTGTGATATAATAGTATTATAACTAAATATTAATATTTCTGAGTCTTCTTTAGCAACTAAATTAGTCTCATTATTATTTAAATATATATGATTAGATAATATTAAATCATTTTTTTCATATGTATCAATTATAGAGGTAGATCCATTATAATTATTCTTAACTATTTGAACAGTTCCACTTAATACTAAACCTATGTCATCTTCATCATTTAAGTGGTCAACTATTATCTCATTTTTATTATAGTTTACATTATGCCCTCTTAAGTTTCTAATAAGTTTGTCCTTATTTTTCAAGGAAATATTTGAAAAAATATCTGCCATTTTACCACCCTATAAAATATTTTATCAAATTTTATTAATTGTTGCAAATGCAACAATGTTTTTTTTATAAAATGTGCTACAATTGGAATGTAGGATAGGAGTGAATGTAGATGAAAGTAATAAAAAGAGATGGTCACATTGTTGATTATTCTCCAGACAAAATTGAATTAGCTTTAGAAAAAGCAAACGCGGAGGTTGATGAAGAAGATAAAGCATCTCCTACACAAGTCAAAAATATAATAAAATATATAGAGGGTTTAAAGAAAAAACGTATTTTAGTTGAAGATATCCAAGACATTATCGAAATGAGATTAATGACTATGGGTAGATATAATTTAGCTAAAAAATATATTACATATAGATATACAAGAGAGTTAGTAAGAAGAAGCAATACTACTGATAGATCTATTAAAGAATTAATTAATGGCGAATCAGAATATTGGAATACTGAAAACAGTAATAAAAATGCAAAAATCGTTACTACTCAAAGAGATTATTTAGCAGGTATAACTTCTACAGATATTACAAGAAGATTTTTACTACCAGAAGATATTGTACAAGCTCATGATGATGGTATAATCCATTTCCATGATGCTGATTACTTTGCTCAAAACGCATTACATAACTGTGATTTAATTGATTTAGAAGATATGCTTCAAAATGGTACTAATATTAATGGTGTCATGATTGAAAAACCACATAGATTCTTAACTGCAATGACTATTGCAACTCAATTAATTACAGCTGTTAACTCTAATCAATATGGTGGATGTACTATTACACTTACACATTTAGCACCATTCATCAGATTAAGTTATCAAGCGCATTTAAAGAAATATAAGAAAAGAAAATTAAGCGATGAGCAATGTGAAAAATTTGCTAAAGAAGATTTAAAAAAAGAAATAACTGATGGGGTTCAAACATTCCAATACCAAATAAATTCAATGACTACTACTAATGGTCAAGCGCCTTTCTTATCAGTTTGTATGTATTTAGGAGAAACTGATGAATATAAAGAAGAACTTGCTATGTTAATTGAAGAAGTATTAGTTCAAAGAACACAAGGTATGAAGAATGAAGCTGGTGTGTACGTAACACCTGCCTTCCCTAAACTTTTATACGTACTTGAAGAAGATAACATTCACAAGAATAGCAAATATTATTATTTAACTAAATTAGCTGCGAAATGTACAGCTAAGAGAATGGTTCCAGATTATATTTCTGAGAAAGTTATGAAATCACTTAAAGTTGATAAAAATGGTAATGGTAATTGCTACCCATGTATGGGATGCCGTTCATTCTTAACACCTTATGTAGATGAAAACGGTAAGCCTAGATACTATGGTAGATTTAATCAAGGTGTTGTTACTATTAACTTACCTGATATAGCTTTATCTGCAGGAAAAGATATGGATCTATTCTGGCAAATATTTGATGAAAGATTAGAATTATGTCATAGAGCATTACAAATTAGACATAAAAGATTATCTAAAGTTACATCTGATGTGGCACCTATTTTATGGCAACATGGTGCTTTAGCTAGACTTGGTAAGGGTGAATCTATTCATGATTTATTACACAATGGATATTCAACTATATCTTTAGGTTATGCTGGTTTATATGAATGTGTTAAGTTTATGACTGGACATTCACATACTGATAATGGTAAAGGTAAAGAATTTGGTCTAGAAGTTATGCAACATTTAAACGATGCATGTAACAAATGGAAAGAAGAAGAAAATATTGATTATTCAGTATACGGTACTCCTATTGAATCAACAACTTATAAATTTGCTAAGTCATTAAGAGAAAGATTTGGAGTAATTAAAGGTATTACTGATAGAGATTATATTACAAATTCATATCATGTACCTGTATTTGAAGAAATTGATGCTTTTGATAAATTAAGATTAGAATCTGAATTCCAAAGATTATCTCCAGGTGGAGCTATCTCTTATGTAGAAACTCCTAACTTGGAAAATAACTTAGATGCTGTATTAGAAATAATTCAATTTATATATGATAATATCATGTATGCTGAATTAAATACTAAATCTGATTATTGCCATCAATGTGGTTATACAGGAGAAATCTTAATTGATGATAATCTTGAATGGTATTGCCCTAATTGTGGAAATAGAGATCACGATAAAATGAATGTTGCAAGAAGAACTTGTGGTTATATCGGAGCTAATTTCTGGAATAAAGGTAGAACTCAAGAAATCAAAGAAAGAGTATTGCACGTAGATAATAAAGAAGCTGCTTAAGATGAGATATAATCTTATAAGAAAAATGGACATAGCTAATGGTCCAGGAATAAGAGTATCTATATTTATGCAAGGATGTGCTTTCCATTGTAAAAACTGTTTCAATAGTGAAACTTGGGATTTCAATGGTGGCAAAGAATTTACTGATGAAACTATTGAAAAAGTTATAAACTTATGTAAAGAAGATCATGTAAAAGGTTTATCCATTTTAGGTGGAGAACCAATGCATCCTAAAAATATTGAAGGTACTACTAAACTTGCTAAAACATTTAAAGAAATATATCCAAAGAAAAATATTTGGGTATGGAGTGGATTTACTTTTGAAGAATTAAAAGATAAAGAAGTATTAAAGTATATAGATGTTTTAGTAGATGGTCAATATAAAGATGAATTGCATAGTCCAATACTTAAATGGAAAGGTTCATCTAATCAAAGGGTTATTGATGTGCAAAAGAGTTTGAAACAAAATAAAATTGTTATAACAGAATAAACACCTTAGGGTGTTTTTTTGTTGACAAATAAAGGATATATGATTATAATACCCTATTAGTAAACGGGGAGATGAGTTAGATGAATCCAAATTTAGAAGCAGGTGAAAACCAATATCTTGAATATATCAGATATAAAGTAACTAATAAAAAAATATATAATAATATTTTAGATAAAAGTGATTTTGATATTATTAAGGCATTAAAATATTTTGAAGTTAATACATCTAACTTAAGTCATGATGATTTAATTGATTTTAGAAATATATGTTTTGGATTAAGTAATTATAGTTTATTTGATATTATGTATATGTATAATATTGATTCAAAATATGCGGTTGATTTATATAGTCTATTAAGTTGGAATGCAAATTATAGTTATGAATATTATAAAGAATTTAATAATCCTAATAATGATATATTTGATATAGACTTATTTGAAGAAGAATTTTTCAAAAGAAATTTAATGTGTTTAAAAGAAAAACCTCTATACAAGATAGATGAGGTTGAAGAAGTTAATACATTAGCAAATTATATCAATCCATTAAAAGAAAAAATCAGCAACAAAATACATTATTATAAAGAAAGTATTATAGATGTATTTAAAAGTCCTATTACTTTGGTTGAATCACTTGTTGATGCAATATACCCAAAGAAAAAGGTATATGTAAAAAGTTATAGATAAAAAAAGAAAAGGATTAAGCGAAATCCCCTCTTTATCCTTTACAATTTTATTATATGATACTATAAATATAATAATCAAGAATAAAACTGTAAATAATCACCTACTTTACATCTTTAGTTGACAGTTCTTCGTAATACTTGAAGCGTTCAATAGCTTCTTTTTTATTTTCTTCTAATAGTTCTTTTGCTTTATTTGGATTAACTACTTTAAGCATTGAATATCTAGTTTGTGTTTCCAAAAATTCATCATATTTATCAAAGTCAACTTTTGTATCTAAAGTAAATTTTTTATCATCTGGATTATAATGGAAGATAGGAAAATATCCTGATTCAGATGCTTTCTTTTCTACATCTACACTATTTACTAAACCACCTTTTATACCATGTGATATACAAGGTGTATAAGCAATGATAATAGATGGACCTTTATGATTAGCGGCTTCCATCATAACTTTAATAGTAGCCATAGGATTAGCTCCTAGACATACTTGACCTACATAAACATTAGGATATGACATTGCAATTCTAGCTAAATCTTTTTTACTTGTCTTTTTACCTGCTGATGCAAATTCAGCTATAACACCTTTTGGAGTTGCTTTAGATGCTTGACCTCCTGTATTAGAATATACTTGACTATCTAATACTAAGATATTGACATTATCATTAGAAGCTAGGACATGATCAATTCCACCAAAACCAATATCATATGCCCATCCATCGCCGCCTATAGTCCATATCACTTTAGATACAATATAATCTTTAATGTCTTTAAGTTCATCTGGTATATCATCTGTTAAATTATCATAAACATATTTAGTGTTTTCATAATCATTTGGATTTTCTAACCATTTACTGAATAGTTTTTTATTACTGTTATCCATATTATTTTCCATGATATTTTTAATTCTATTTTTCATAACTTCATTAGCAAGTAAAATACCATATCCATATTCAGCATTATCCTCAAATAAACTAGATGCCCAAGGAATACTATATGGAGTTGATGGATATGACGCACCATAAATAGATGAACATCCCGTAGCATTACTGATAATCATATTATCTCCAAATAATTGAGTTAATAGTTTCAAATATGGTGTTTCTCCACAACCAGCACAGGCACCACTAAAACAGAACTTAGGTCTTTTTAATTGACTACCTTTAACACTTGATAGAGGCATTTTTGTATTATTAGATATATGTTTATCTAAATAATCAAATATTTTTTGTTCTTCTTCTTTTTCCTCTTTAGTAGCAAGAATCATCTCTAAAGCTTTATTACCACCTTTACCAGGACAGTTATGGGCACATACTCCACAACCAGTACAATCTTTAGCAGATATACCAATAGTGTTATAAGTGTTACCAACTTTAATACATCTTTCTTTTATATTATCTGGAGCTTTATTATATTCTTCTTCAGATAATTCATATATTCTAATTACACCATGTGGACAATATAGTGAACACATACCACAAGATATACAATTACTTGGTATATATTTAGGAATTGTATCACTAGTATTTCTTTTTTCTTTTAAAGCTGTACCAGGTTCAGTTATACCATTAGGTACAAATGCAGATGTAGGTAATGTATCACCCATTCTATCATTTACCATTTCGATTGTCGATAATCTTTCATCGTTATCTTCAATAATAGCTAAAGTATCTGAATAGTCTACCTCTTCTAGATAATCAGGTCCGAGATCAATCGCGTCATAATTAGCCTTTACAACCTCTTCTCCCTTTTTAAAATATCTATTATGAGCATATTCTTTCATTGTCTTTTTAGCTTCGTTATAATCCACTAAATTAGATATTTTAACTATAATACTTTCCATTATAGTACTAATCTTATTACCTAATCCTATTTTATCTGCCACTTTATTCGCATTTATAATATATAGTTTTACATTTTTATCTTTTAAAATAGCTAAACATGTAGATGGGATATATTTCAAAAATTCATCTTTATCCATTACTGTATTAATAATAACAGTACCATTTTCTTTGATATTAGATAAGGTATCAAATTTAGTTAAATATATATCTTTAGTGATAACAATTAAACTAGGATTACTTACATAATAAGTAGACCTAATTATATTATCATTAAATCTTAAGTGACATTTAGTAACTCCACCTGATTTTTTAGAGTCATATTGGAAGTATCCTTGTACATATTTATCTGTTAAATTACCAACTAATTTAATTAAAGATTTAGAAGCAGATACCATACCATCAGAACCATAACCATATATTAATATTTCATCTGAGTTACTTGTTGTAATGTTTTCTCTTTCTAAACTTGTATATGTTAAATCATCATCTATACCTATAGTAAAGTTATTAATAGGTTTATCAAGCATTTTATATACAGCGTATATATCACCTGGAGTAGTGTCTTTAGAAGATAATCCATATCTTCCACCTACAACTTCTAAATCACATAATACATTTTTAACATCTAAATATAATGGTTCTCCATTAGAACCTGCTTCTTTAGTTCTATCTAGTACAGCAACCTTACTTACTGTCTTAGGTAGCACATTAAGTAAGTGTTTAGCTGAAAATGGTCTATATAAGTGTACTTCAATAAGTCCTATATCTTCTTTAGTATAATCAATTACTTCTTTTATAGTTTCACAAACAGACCCCATAGCGACAATTACTTTAGTAGCTTTTGGTGAACCATAATAATTAAATGGTTTATAATCCATTCCTGTAATTTTATTAATCTTATTCATATAATCTTCTACTATAATTAAAGCATCTTCATAATATTTATTTCTAGCCTCTGTGTTTTGAAAATAAACATCATCATTTTGAGCAGTTCCTATAGTATAAGGTTTCATAGGATTTAAACTTCTATCTCTAAATTTTTTTAATGCTTTTTTATCTAATAATGGTTTTAATTCATCCATTTCCATAATATCTATTTTATCTATTTCATGACTTGTTCTAAAACCATCAAAGAAATGCATAAAAGGTAGACTTGCTTTAATAGCTGATAGATGTGCGACGGCAGTTAGATGAGCAGCATCTTGTACTGATGATGAGGCAAGCATACAAAAACCAGTAGATCTAGTTGCATATACATCTTGATGATCACCAAATATTGATAATGCATGTGTAGATAAGCTTCTAGCAGCTACATTCATAACACAAGGTAACATCTCACCAGCTATCTTATACATATTAGGAATCATAAGTAATAGTCCTTGACTAGCTGTATATGTACTTGTAAGTAGTCCCGCATTTAAAGAACCATGTACTAATCCTGCAGCACCTGCTTCACTTTGCATTTCTACTACTTTAACATTATCACCAAAAATATTTTTTTCTGTAGTAGACCATTCATCTATATGTGCGGCCATAGGACTTGACGGAGTTATTGGATATATCCCTGCAACTTCTGTAAACATATATGATATTTTAGCTACTGCCTCATTACCATCTACTGTAATCTTTTTCATATTATCACCTATATTAATTATATCATTAAATTATATTAAAAAAAAGCGAATATATTTATTCACTTTATTGTAACTTACTTTCTATTTTTTTGTAACAACCTGGCTTAGATTCGTTAGTAAAATAATTCTTGTTATAATATTCTAAAATTTTCTCAGCAATTTCTTCGGTACTATATGATGTTAATATGTTCGTAGTACAATCACTATTAATATAGATTTCCATATCTGAATTAGATATATTGTTTTGTGTTGTACCATTAGTAGTTGAATTTATATTATCCTCCAAGAAGTTAATTTCATCAGAAAGAGATCCATATTTCTTTTCATTTTCGATGTCTTCAACAATTGGCCACACTATATATTTAACTTCTAAAAAGCCTAGAAATAGCAAAATTGGGATTGCTACAATTAAAGCTATTTTTATATTATTACTATTCATATTACACCTCTATATTATTCACTTTTTAATATATTTATGCTTTCTTCATAATTGTTATTAGTTACATAACTACCTGATACAACCATATCAGCGCTTCTAACTAATTTAATGGTATTATTATTTATTCCACCATCTACATTAATAATAAAATTTAAATTATTATTTAATTTGTATTCTTTTAATCTATTTACTTTGTCTATAGATGGCATCATAAATTCTTGCCCACCTAATCCAGGGTTAACAGACATTACAATTACTTCATCTAATTTAGGTAAATATGTATATATTTCTTCTATTTTAGTATTAGGTTTAATAGCTAGGCCTGCTTTAATACCTAAACTCTTAATATAATTAATCATACTATCTATATCATCAACTGCTTCATAATGAAATACAATTGTTTCTGGATTTAATAATTTAAATTCATCAACATAACTTTTAACATTACTTACCATCAAATGAACATCTAATGGTTTTTGATTATTTGATAAATAAGGTATTAATTCATTCGCATGCCATGTAATATTTTCTACAAATATACCATCCATTATATCTAAATGAATATAGTCTGTATTAGACATATTAAGTCTATCAATAGAACCTTTGATATTTTCTTTTACAGATAATATTGAAGTAGCTACTTTCATATTTACCTCCCTAAAAGAGAATCTATTGCTTTTTCATCTTGTTCTTTGGCATACATTTTTATGCGACTATATGCTTTTCTAAGTTCAAACATATACTCATACATTTTAGCAATACTATAATTACTTAAATCTTTTTCTTCACTAAATCTATCCATATGATTATCTAATTCTTTTTCATATGGTTTACCTATTAAATTAAATTTCATATCCTGTATATAAGCAACCATTACCTCTTTAGGAACCTCTTTATCTACTAGATTATCTAATTCTTTAATTACTTGTTCCTTTGATACTTCATGGACATTAGTAGGTTTTTCTCTATCATAATATGATTCTTTTTTCCATATAGTTCCTTCTGTTGTTTCATATACAAATTCATCATCTTCTACCCATGAATGAGACTTATCTGCACCACTAATCATTGCAGATTCACCAGTCATTCTTTTAGCGTCTTTAAGCACGTAAGCAAGAATATTTGAAGAAGCATGACACTGTGTATTTGTCTTTCTCATATCAAGTAAAAAGAAACTAGCAGGCATTCCACCAATTCTTACATTATACATGTGTTCAATAAGTTCTTTAGTATATGGTACATAATCTTCACCTAAAGTATAATTTTTCATAGTAATCACTTCTTTTCTATAAATTTCAAATAATTTGCATATCTCGATTCTCTAATATTTTTGCCAATTTCTTGTTTAATCATACATTCATTAATATCTTCTTTATTATGCATACAATCGTCATATTTGCAATATTCACGATATTTATTGAATTCTATAAAATTATCTCTTATATCTTCCTTTGTCATATCAGTTAAATCTAGTGAGGAAAATCCCGGTGTATCCGCGATTAACCCATCAAACATAGGTATAAGTTCAACATGTCTTGTAGTATGTTTACCTCTACCCAACGCTTCACTGATTTCATTGGTTTCAAGATTAAGATTGGTATCTAATTTATTTAATAAAGTAGATTTGCCTACACCACTTTGTCCTGCAAATACTGTAACTTTATTTTTAAATGTTTTCTTTATTTTTTCTAATTCAGTATTGTATAAAACAATATATCCAATATCTTCATAATACTTTTTAACATTTTCTATATTGGATAATTCTTCTTTATCTAATAGATCTAATTTAGTTAGACATATGATAGGTTTAATATTGTTGTATTCTATCATAACAAGTAACTTATCTAATAAATTTAAGTCTATATCAGGATGTTTAGTAGAAGTAATAACAAATACTTGATCTATATTTGATACATAAGGTCTTATCAAACTATTAATTCTATCTTTTACTTCTAAAATATAGTTATCAGTTTCACTAAATATTACATTATCACCTACTAAAGGAGTAACACCAATATTCCTAAACTTGCCTCTAGCTTTGCAAATATAATATTTGTTATTACTTAGTACTGTATAATCATTGCTTATTATTTTTACAATCTTGCCTTCCATACTACTCCTCAGAAGATGACTCTACATCAAGTGCAGCTTCTGGTACCTTTGCTACGGTAATTGTAAGAGTTGTATTAGCTCTTACTACATTTCCTTCAGCTCTACTTTGGTTTAAAATAGTTCCTGGGTTGTATTGAGTTGTTTCTTTATACTCAATAACCAAATCAATCTCATTTTCTTCGCAGAAACTTTCTACATCAGATACTGTGTAAGTTTTAAAATTAGGGTATAAAACTTCCAATGTTTCAATATACAATCTAATAATATCGCCCTTAGTTAATTTAGTACCTACTTCAATATTTTGCTTAATAATGACATCCTCTTTATATTTGTCTTTATCTGTTGTTGCCTGTTTTTCAATTATAACTTGAAGTCCAGCTTTTGTTAACGCAACTTCTACTTCTTGATATTTTTGACCAACATAATCTTCAACAACTACTTCATCACTACCTGAAGATACAACTAACGTAACTGTTTTCCCTTGTTTTACAACATCACCTACATTGTAATTTTTTATACCAATTACTTTGCCAGCAGCTATTTCGGTATCTTTTCTTTCCTCCGTTGTGGAACTTATTATGAATCCTAATTCATTTAAAGTATTCTCAGCCTCAGCCACTGTCAAACCTGAAACATTAGGTATTTTTACATCTGGTACTTCAGTCACTTTAGGTAATACCAACACTGTTATAAGTAATCCTACTGCCAATAAAACAAAGATAACACTTACGATAACTAAGCTTATATTTAGACCTTTTTCAGCTTTTGATACTTTTGGTTTTACTTTTATTTCATTTAAATTAGGCAATACTTTTGTATTTTCTAGTTCTTGTTCAGGGTATTCATAAGTTAATCTTGAAGATTCCTTATTATCATCTTCTAAGGCGTGAACTAAATCCTCATGCATTTCATTAACTGAATCATATCTATTTTTAGGATTCTTAGCTGTTGCTTTTAAAATAATATTTTCAATACTTTGAGGTATTTCAGGATTGATATGACAAACACTAGGTATTGGATCATTTATTTGTTTCATTGCTATTTCAACAGCATTATCACCTTTAAATGGGACTTTGCCAATTAGCATTTCATACATCATAATACCTAATGAATAGATATCACTTTTTACTGTAGAACCTTTACCATTAGCTTGCTCTGGTGGAAGATAATGAACTGAACCCATAACAGTATTTGTTTGAGTAAGTTCTGCACTCTTCATGGCCATAGCAATACCAAAATCTGTTATTTTAGCAACACCATCATCTAAAATCATAACGTTTTGAGGTTTAATATCTCTATGGATTATATATGAATCATGAGCACATGCAATAGCAGAAGTTATTTGTAGCATAATATCTACTGTTTCTGATATTGTCAATGCACCTCTTTTTTTAATTAAACTCTTTAATGTAATACCATCTATATATTCCATAACAATGAAATAATTTCCATCATCTACACCTACATCATACATTTCTACTATATTAGGATGAGTTAGGGAAGATGCAGCTACTGCTTCTCTTTGGAATCTTTTTACAAATTTCTCATCATTAGCTAAATCACCACGTAATATTTTAACTGCAACATCACGATTTAAGATAGTATCATAAGCTAAATAAACATTAGCCATACCACCTTCTCCGATACTACGAATTATTTCATATCTCCCATTTATTCTTTGTCCTTTGACTATCACACTACACACCTGCCTTTATAAGATAAGCGATAGATATATTATCTGTGCCGCCCCTATTATTACTCTTTACAACTAATTTTTTAACTTTTTCTTCCGGAGTTAAATTTTCATTTAACACTCTTGCTATTTGATCAAATTCTAACATATTAGTTAAACCATCACTACATAATAATATGCCATCAACATCTACTTCAACATCAAAAATATCCATTTCTACGGTTGTTAATGAACCTAATGCTTTCATAAGTACATTACGATTAGGATGATCTTTTGCTTCTTCTGGTGTTAATTCACCTGATTTAACTAATAAATTTACTAATGTATGGTCACTAGTTATTTTTTCTAATTTACCATTTTTTAATACAAATCCTGATGAATCACCTAAGTTACCAAATAAAAGGTATGATGGAGTTATTAAAGCTAAAACTAAAGTAGTTCCCATACCTACTGCTTCAGGATGTTCTTCCGTATGTTTATTTATAAGTAAGTTACATTCTGATACAACATCTTTAATAAATTTAATTGCTTCTTCTTTTGTACCAACAGTATTTATTTCTGTGAATCGTTTTCCTAAATGTGAAATAGCTAAACTTGAAGCTACTTCTCCACCTTTATGTCCACCCATACCATCAGCAACTGCCATTAAGTATTCTCCACTGGCATTTTTAACAACAATTACACTATCTTCATTATGATCTCTTATTTTTCCAGGATCCGTTATATATGCAAATTCCATCATTCTACCTCCTTATAGTTAGATCTTAGTTGTCCACATGCAGCACTTACTGTACTACCAAATTCTTTTCTTATTGTTACATTTATTCTATTCTTCTTTAGTATATCATAAAATTTCATAATTGTATCCTTATTACTCTTTTTATATTCAATATGACTAGTTTCATTATATGGTATTAAATTAACATAAGCATTCATACCTTTTAATAGTTTAACTAATTCTAATGCATTTTCTTCCTTATCATTAACACCTTGTAACATAATATATTCAAATGTTACTCTTCTACCATCATTAGCCAGATATTCTTTTATAGTATCCATAAGTAAATCTAGAGGATATGCTTTAGCAATAGGCATTAACCTTCTTCTTAATTCATCATTTGATGCATGCAATGATATAGCTAAATTAACTTGTTTCTTATTTTTACTAAATTCTTTTATTTTTGGAACAAGTCCACAAGTTGATACTGTTATATGACGTGCGCCTATACCAATACCCTTATCTTCATTAATCACATCTATAAAATTCATAACATTATCATAATTATCAAAAGGTTCTCCAATTCCCATTAATACTACATGAGATATTCTAACATTTTCTACTTCTTCTATCATAAGTAGTTCTTCTACCATCTCATAGGTTTCTAGGTTTCTAACTTTTTTAAGCCTTCCACTTTCACAAAACGAACAAGACATGTTACATCCTACTTGTGTAGATACACATAGACTAGTTCCATAATCATGAAACATTAATACTGCCTCTATTTTATTATTGTCGTGTAATCCAAATAAATACTTAGACACATCTTTTCCTTGTTCTTTTGCAAGGATTTTAATTTTATCCATATTAAAATCAGTCTTTAATTTTTCTATAACATTTTTACCTATATTAGTCATATCGTCAAAACTAGTTACTCTTTTCTTATATAACCAGTCATATACTTGACTAGCTTTGAATTTCTTTTCACCTATAGATAAAAAATATTCTTCTAACATATTTAATGTGTATCCATATATATTATTCATAATAACACCTAATATAATTATACCATTTATATCAACAAAAAAATAGTTTTTAAAACTATTTTAATGTTATTTTTATTAAAAATTCATTATTGCACATATAACCATAAATGCAATACTTAATACTAATGTAGTTCTAGTAATAACTACTTCTATTCCTCTTTCTTTTCTATTCGCGAATAATTCAGCACCACCTGTTATAACATTAGAAGCGCTTTCAGCTTTACCACTTTGTAATAATACTATCGCGATTAATAAAATTGATACAATTATAAGTAAAATCTTCATAGATGTTCCTCCTAACTACATATTATTTTACCATAAAATAAGTAAAATGCAAGATTATTTAGGTTTTACGATATAAGTTAAGTAATTACTAAAATCTAACTTGTTAATTACTTTTTTCATTTCATCAAATGATAAGTTTCTAATCTTATCATAATCATTAGTTTCCACCTTATTATATCTTATGATATTATTCATTACTTTACTATTCATCGCGTATATATTATCTGAAGCACTTATAAGGCTAGAAATAGTTGCATTTACTTTTCTATCAAAATCTTTTTTATCTACTTTCTTATCTTGTATAACTTCATTAATACTATCTAATAATTTTTTAGTATTTTTAGTTTCAGCTAAAACATAAAAACAAATATAATTATCTACATCTACACTAGATATATATAACTCCTCATTAATTATACCTTTATTTTTTAATTCTTCATTTAGTAAAGATGTACTACCACATTTAATATCAAAGAATAATGAAATATAATTATATATATCTTTGAATGGTAGGTTAAACTTACTTATATCAAGTTTATATCCAATACCTACTTTAGGCACATTAACATTCATAGCTATACTATCATTTTTCTTAGCTACTTTATTTGGTTCATCGTATTTTTTTATTTCTATTTTTTGTGTTTTACCAAATTTCTTTTTCGACATATTCTTTTTTACAATATCAATTATTTCTTTAGGTTTAACATTACCTGTAGCTACTAAAAACATATTAGATGGTTGATAAAATGTATTATAGCAAGTATATAAATCTTCTTTAGTAATACTATAAATACTATCATAATTACCAATTACTCTAATCTTGATAGGATGATTTACAAAAGTGTTATATGTCATATTTTCAAATATAACAGAATAGGGATCATCTTCATACATTCTCATTTCTTGTTCAATTATACCTTTTTCTTTTTCTACATTTTCATCAGTAAAATATGGGCTGTAAACATAGTCCAATAAGTAATTTAAATTATCTTCCAAATATTTAGATCCAGAAAACAAATATGTGGTTTTAACATTAGTTGTATTGGCGTTTGCATCTGCACCTCTTTCACCAAAGAATTCAAAAGGATCTTTTCCATCTTTTTGTTCAAATACTTTATGTTCTAGGAAATGCGCCACCCCATCTGGAACTTCAACCATTTCAGTTTCACCATAAGGAATAAATTCTCTTTGAATAGATCCATAATTTGTAGATAAAGTAACATACATATTATTCACATTAGGAAAAGGTATAACAAAGATACGAAAACCATTATCTAATACTTCTTCATATAAATCTAAATCTAATTTATTAAGAGTTTTCTTTTCCATCATCTTTGCTCCCTTCTAATAAATAAACTATTTCTGGATGTATTTTAGGTATAACTTTCATTATATCTTTTTTAGTAACTTCTACTATTTTTTTCTTTCTTATATTAACTAAATCAGTCTTTAAATATTCATGTGTATTATAATCATTTAATATTGAATAAATTGAATCATTTACTTCTTCATAAGCACTTAAATATGTTATCTTAGCTTTCTCAATATCCTTATTATTGAAGTTACCTTTTGCCATATTATCTACTTCTTCTTTAATAAGTTTTAATGCTTTTTTATATGAAGATGCATTTATACCTGATGTGATAAGCATAATATTAGATACTATTCTTACACTACTAGATATGGAATAACATAATGAGTTTTTTTCTCTTACATTAGAAAATAATCTAGAATCAGGTCCTCCACCTAAGATATAACTATATATAGGAAGGACATACTCTTTTTCATAGTCTGTTAAATCACCTAATTTATAACCTATAATTAATTTACTTTGATTATATGGTTTGACCTTTTTTATCTCTCTATATTCATCATTAAATTCTTTATGTTCTATATAATGTTTAGTATTAACTCTTTTATGTTTAAGGTTTTTAAACGCTTCTTTAATAATATCTTTTACAGAATCATCAATATCACCTATGATAAATATATCTACAGCATCAGTATTTATCATATCTAAATAATATTTATATACATCAGTATTTAAAGTACTATCTATTTCTTTCACTGTACCATATATAGGGTATGCCAAAGGAGTATTGGGTCCTAATTCTTTTAAAGTTTCTTCAAGAGCATAACTTCCTGGATTTTCATTATAAAGTTCTATTTCTTCTTTTAATAGTTCACAAGAATGTTTAAAGGCTTTATCATCAAAATGATTATCTATGACAATAGGATTAAATATAATATTAGATACAAAAGAAACTGCATCTTTTAATAATCCTGGAGCATATTTATCATTTAGGAAAGTAGCTGTAAAAGAAGTTATAATACTATTACCTGATTGTGTTACATTACCACTAATCATTAAGTTATATAACTCTTCTGTTTTAATATTCAATAATCTAATTGTAGGATATATTGCATTAGAATCAGATAGAATATTAGGTATTAATCTTCTTTTTACAATATTTTCTTTAACTACTCTATTTTTGAAATTCACTTTAATTACATTCTTTTTAAACTTATTAGTTTTAATAATATGTAGATTATAAGCTTCTTCTTTTATTTTAGTATATTTCATGATATCACCTTTTTTTATTATACCATATATTGAAAATAATATAATTAAAAAGACTATTTTAAATAGTCTTTTAAATATATTCCTGTATAACTTTCTTTCACTTTAACTATTTCTTCTGGAGTACCTGTTGCTACAATGGTACCTCCTTCATCTCCACCTTCAGGACCTAAGTCAATAATATAATCAGCTACCTTAATAACATCTAGGTTATGTTCAATAACAAGTACTGTATCACCATTATCAACTATTCTTTCTAAGATAACTAATAATTTTTTAATATCATCTACATGTAATCCTGTTGTTGGTTCATCTAATATAAATAAACTCTTTCCAGTAGGTTTCTTTTGTAACTCTTTAGCAAGTTTTACTCTAGCAGCTTCTCCTCCTGATAATTCAGGAGCTTGTTCACCTAATTTTATATATGATAAACCTACATCCATCATCATTTGTAATTTGGATTTAATCTTAGGTACGTTTTCAAAAAATTCATAAGCTTCTTCTACTCTCATTTCTAAAACATCATATATATTTTTACCTTTATATTTTATTTCTAATGTTTCATGATTATATCTAGTACCTCCACATACTTCACAAGGTACATATACATCTGGTAAGAATTGCATTTCAATTCTTTTTACACCATCACCCCAACAAGCTTCACATCTTCCACCTTTGACATTGAATGAAAATCTTCCTTTATCATATCCTCTAATTTTAGCTTCTTTAGTATTAGCGAATAGTTCCCTTATATCATCAAATACGCCTACATAAGTTGCAGGATTACTTCTTGGAGTTCTACCTATAGGGGCTTGTGAAATATCTACTACTTTATCAATATTTTCTAATCCTTTAATACTTTTACATTTACCTGGTTTTTCTTTTGATTTATATAAACTATTTCTTGCATATTTATATAATATTTCATTAATTAAAGTAGATTTACCTGATCCTGATACACCAGTTACACATGTAAATGTTCCTAATGGAAACTTAACATTAATATTCTTTAAATTATGTTCAGTTGCCCCTTTAATTTCGATAAACTTTTTATTACCTTTTCTTCTTTTTTCTGGTACATCTATTTTTAATTCACCTTTTAAATATCTACCAGTTATACTATTGGGATTATTTATTACATCTTCTGGGCGTCCCTTAGCTACTACTTCTCCACCATGGTCTCCTGCTCCTGGGCCTATATCAACTAAGTAATCACTTTGTAACATTGTATCTGTATCATGTTCTACAACAATTAAAGTGTTACCTAAATCTCTCATTTCTTTTAAAGAGTTTATTAATCTTTGATTATCTCTTTGATGTAATCCAATAGATGGTTCATCTAGAACATATAGTACACCTGTAAGTCTAGAACCTATTTGAGTAGCTAATCTAATTCTTTGAGCTTCTCCTCCTGATAATGTACCAGCGTCTCTAGCAAGTGTTAGATAAGCTAAACCTACATTAATTAAAAACTCTAATCTATCTTTTATTTCTTTAATAATTAATCTACTTATTTCTTCTTTCTCTTTAGATAATTTTAAATTAGATAAAAACTTATTTAAATCACCTATTGATAAACAAGTTACTTCATAAATATTTTTGCCACCAACTTTAACACTTAAAATAGAATCGTCAAGTCTAGCTCCATGACACATAGGACATTCTAAGTCAGTCATATAACCAGCTATCCAGTCTCTAATCCAACCACTTTTTGTCTCTACATATCTTCTTTCTAAGTTAGTTATAATTCCTTCATATGAATCTTTAGAATTTCTAGTATTACCATTTTTAGCTACATATTTAAAATCCATTATTTTATCTGTACCATATAATAATATATCTAGTTTTTCTTTAGGCATCTTTTTAATAGGCATATCAAGATCTATATCAAAATATTTAGCTACGGTATTTATTTGAGTAGATATAATACTACCTGGATCATCTAAATTTAATACTAATATTCCACCTTGATTAACACTTAATTCTCTATTTGGTATTACTAAATCTTCGTCTATTTTTTGTTTAATACCTAAACCCTTACATTCAGGGCATGCACCATATGGAGCATTAAAAGAAAACATTCTAGGTTCTAATTCTGGTAAGGAAAAATCACAGTCAGGACAAGCATATTGTTCACTCATAACAATTTCTTCCGCACCTATAACATCTATTACAACTTTACCATTAGCTAATTTTGTACTTGTTTCAATAGATTCATATAATCTACTTCTTATATCATCTTTTATAATTAATCTATCTACTACAACAGCTATATTATGTTTTTTATTTTTTTCTAGATTTATCTCTTCAGTTAATTCATAATCTTTATCATCAATTCTAGCTCTTATATAACCATCTTTTAATAAATCAGCAAGTAACTCTTTATGTGTACCTTTTTCACCATGTACTATTGGTGATAATACTCTTATTTTTGTACCTTCTTCTAGTTTTAATATTTGGTTAGTCATTTCTTCTACTGATTGACTAGATATAGGTTTATGATGATTAGGACAATATGGAACTCCTATTCTAGCAAATAAAAGTCTTAAATAGTCATATATTTCTGTAACAGTACCAACTGTACTTCTAGGGTTTTTATTAGTTGTTTTTTGGTCTATTGATATAGCTGGTGATAAGCCTTCTATAGAATCTACATCTGGTTTATCTGATCCACCTAAAAATTGTCTAGCATATGAACTTAAACTATCAATATATCTACGTTCTCCTTCCGCGTATATTGTATCAAACGCTAAAGAAGACTTACCTGATCCTGATACACCAGTCATTACAATAAGTGAATCTTTAGGTAACTCTATATCTATATTCTTTAAATTATTTTCACGCGCGCCTTTAACTATTATCTTATCCATAAAAACACCTCACTTTAGTATTATACCAAAAATAAAAAATATTATATATAAAAAAAAGATAATTTTACTTATCTTTATTTATTACAAGCTTAGGTTTTTTAGATAATGTTTTTCTTCTTTCAAGTGAATTTACCATTTTCTCTACATTAGAATACATCTCATTTTTAATAGCTCCTATATTAAACTCTGAAACATCATTATATCTATAAGTTTCTTTTAAAGCATCAATTATTATTGATAAATTACCGTTAGACCTAGTAATTAATGATTGTATAGTTTGATTATGCATAATATCTAACCAATCTAGAGTATTTTCATCAAAATCAGATGATATAACATATCTTATTATTTGACCTACATCATCATAACTACGACTATATTTAGGTTCTACCTTAGCATAATCTGATTCATAGTTTTCATCATTTGTTACTAACACTACTTTATCGAATAAATCAAAGTATTTTTGAATTCCTTTTTGAGCATTTGGATTAGACTCTTCAATAATATCAAAATTATCTATTAGTAGTTCTATAGAATCAGTTCCTTCATTTTTCTTAATATCATGTATTAAAGCTTCTGTGTAATCCCCTACGCATAATGGTTCTTCATCTTCAGGAAATGGGCTTAACTCATCAAACAATGATAAATCATTTAGATATTCGATTAAATATCCCATATACTTACTATTAGCTCTGTCAATTGCATAGGCAACTTGTGAAGTTTTACCTTTTTTCATAACGTGATCTATTAAAGCATTTGTCATACTAATTTCTAAATAGTGTTCATGTAACTCAGGTTCTAGAAAACTAATTACACTGTCTTTTCTAAAATCAGCTAAAATACTAGATGTATTTTTTTTAGGATTAATATTTCTCGCATTTAATATTGTACTTTTACCAATACCATTGTCACCATTTATGACAACTACCTTATCTTTCATCGCATCTATTATACTATTTACTTCATTCACTGGTGTTTCTATAAATTTATCAGAACATATAATATCTCTTACACTTTCCATAATAAAAACCTCCCTATGCAAATTATAACATATTTGATATGGGAGATTCTATATTTTCCTTAATTTTTTTATCTTTTCTTATTCGCGTTTATATTTTCCTTACTCTTCTTATTAAATTCTTCTTTCATTTCTTCAAAGATAGTGTCATAATCATAATCTACTTCTTCTAAGAATGCATCTACATTATTTTTATATTCTAATACAGTTTTATATTTTGATAGATTTGTAAGTAATGGAACCATAGTAATTAAGTCATAACGGTATTTACCACCCTTTTTATAATCATCTATACTAGATTCCATAATTTGCTGATATACTTCACTTTCTTCGTATTCATTTTTAGTATATTTATGAACATCATATACACCCATAATTTTATAATATAAATCTTTCTTTATTTTTAGTAGTGTCGTAGGGTCATATACCCACTCATCATCTTCTACCCATCCATGTCCGGCGTGACCTTCACCATATTCTAAAGCTAAAGTTTTTTGTTCACCCCTTACTAGTATAGCATTATTAATAGCAGGTAATAAAAACATACTTCTTTCATAACATTGACCCGGTTCACCTTTCACTGGTTGAAAATATTTAATACGCGTATAAAGTGACATACAATTAAAATATTTATCTTTTAGTTTTAATAAAGTATCTTCTTCTATTTCCTTTACTTCACCTGATATTATACCTTTTTTTAATAGAAGATTACTTTTAATCATAAAGTCCATAAAACCCCTCCAAACGAGGATTATTATACTACAAAAAAAGATAAATACCAAATTGTATTTATCTTATTATAAATGTATTATTATCTATATCAATAGATACTTCTTGATTAGGTTTAACTTTATCATCTATTATTGCATGGGCGATTAAACTTTCAACATTCTTACTAATATATCTTCTAACAGGTCTAGCGCCATAAATAGGATCATAAGAGTTATCTAAGATATATTCTTTAGCTTTATCTGTTAATGATATTTTAATATGTTTATCAGATACACGTTTTTCAACTTCATCCATAATCTTATCAATAATATCATTTAATGTATCTTTAGATAAAGTATTAAACATTACTATTTCATCAATTCTATTTAAAAACTCCGGTCTAAATGCTTTTTGTAACTCAGACATAACTTTTTCATTAGAATTTTTAACATCTTCTAAAATATATTCACTACCAATGTTAGAAGTCATAATGATAATAGTATTTTTAAAATCTACTGTTCTACCTTGTGAATCAGTAATGCGTCCATCATCTAATATTTGTAATAAAATATTAAATACTTCTTTATCAGCTTTTTCTATTTCATCAAATAGAACAATACTATAAGGATTTCTTCTTACTGCTTCAGTTAATTGTCCACCTTCATCGTATCCTACATATCCTGGAGGGGCACCTACAAGTCTTGATACAGCAAAACTTTCCATATATTCACTCATATCAATACGAATCATATGTTTTTCATCATCAAATAATTCTAAAGCTAATGTTTTAGCAACCTCAGTCTTACCTACACCAGTAGGTCCCAAAAAGATGAATGAACCAATAGGTTTATTAGGATCTTTAATACCAGCACGCGCTCTTATGATAGCTTCACTTACTAGTTTTAAAGCTTCATCTTGACCTTTTACTCTTTTCTTCATATTATTTTCTAAGTTTAATAGTTTTTCTCTTTCACCAGATACTAATCTAGTTACAGGAATATTAGTCCATTTAGATATAATTCTAGCTATATCTTCATCATCTACTGTATCACTTAATATCTTAGATTTATCTGAACTTCTTAATTCATCAATTTCTTTTTCTAGTTTAGGTATGACACCATGAGAAAGTCTAGCAGCTGTCTCTAAATCATAATTATTTTGAGCTTCTTCTAATTTGAACTTAGCATTTTCTAATTCTTCTGCCTTCGCGTCTATTTTATCTTTAATAACTTTCTCTTGTTCCCATTTAGTACGTAGTCCCTCTTCATCTTTCTTAAGTATTTCTACTCTATTATCAATTTCTTCCATTCTCTTTTTAGATATATCATCTGATTCATTTTTTAAAGCTTGTCTTTCAATTTCCAAACTCATTATCTTTCTTGTTAATGTATCTAATTCAACAGGAACTGAATCAATTTGTACCTTTATAGTAGCACATGCTTCATCTACTAAATCAATAGCTTTATCTGGTAAAAATCTATCTGTAATATATCTATCAGATAAAGTTGCAGCTGCTACTAAAGCACTATCTTTAATAGATACTTTATGATATACTTCAAATCTTTGTTTTAATCCTCTAAGTATAGTTATAGTATCCATAACATTAGGTTCTTTTACTAATACCTTTTGGAATCTTCTTTCCAAAGCACCATCTTTTTCTATATATTTTCTATATTCATTTAAAGTAGTTGCACCTATTACTTTAATTTCACCTCTAGCAAGCATTGGTTTTAGCATATTACCTGCATCCATTGCTCCTTCAGCACCAGCACCAACTATCATATGAATCTCATCAATAAACATGATGATTTCTCCATCAGATTCTTTGATTTTTTTAAGCACTGCTTTAAGTCTTTCTTCAAACTCTCCTCTATATTTAGCACCGGCAACTAAAGAACCCATATCAAGTTCCCATATTGTTTTATTTTTTAAACTATTTGGAACATCACCTTTGACAATTCTTTGGGCAAGTCCTTCTACAATAGCAGTCTTACCTACACCTGGTTCACCTATTAGTACAGGATTATTTTTAGTCTTTCTAGAAAGTATTCTTGTAATACTTCTTACTTCGTCATCTCTACCAATGACAGGATCAACCTTACCATCTTTAACACTGGCAACAATATCTCTACCATATTTCTCTAATACATTTTCATTTTCTTCTGGGTTAAATACATTACCTACGTTCATGATAACACTCCCTATTCTTTTATATATTTATTTTATCACAAACTAAATAAATATACTATATAAATTATAATACTAAAAACTAGCACTGTCAATTAATGAGTGCTAATTAATGTAATTTTTTAATAAGTTGTGGTGTTATTTCTTCAACATTTTTGACAGTTTTTCCAACTTGTAAATTATCCCTATTATTAACATATATCGTTTTAAATCCCATTTTCTTTGGAACTTCTATATCTAAATATGGATCATCACCTACAATAACACATTCAGATGGTTCATATTTACCACATGCATCCATATATGCTTCTGGATATGGTTTTATTATTTTTTCACCATAATATGAATCAAAATAAGTATTTAAACCCATAACCTTTAATCTATTTCTTTGAGATTCTTCAAAATAATTAGATAAAATTACTAATTCATAATCATAATATAAATCATATATCATCTTCTCTATTTTAGGATTCTTTTTACAAGCTCCTTTTAATTCTTCAAAATATATTTTTAACCAGTTTCTATTTATTAAACTTTCTCCTAGTTTTTCCTCAAAGAAAAGTTGATATAAAATCTCATTATAACAAGTATTTTCTTTTTCATATTGTTTAACACTTTGCATAAATATATCTGCTTTAGCCGGATCTATTCCAACTTTTGTAAAACTTCTTTCAACAAATGGTTTAAAATTAATATCCCTAATTAAAGTACCATCTACATCAAATATAACTCTTTTTATCATAAAACCACCCTTATTTTTTGTATATTTTTATTTCATTTTCTAATCTACGAATATTAGGATTAAAGTTAAGTAGATTAGCTGCATCACAATTTGATATCCATGTTTGTAATCTAGTATATATTCCTGCCCTGTCATATAAAATAGATGAGTTATATAATCTAGACAATTTCTTATTATTTCTTTCATTTGTAGGGTTAAAAGCATAATCTATACTATCATCTAATCTAATAATTACTCTAGCACCAGCTCCTGCATTATGTTTTAGAGTAGCACCATTATTTAATTCTTCCACCCTTTTTCTTAAATTATCATCTATATTATTAGATAGTATTGTTAAAGCAATTATTGGATTGCCATAACATCCATGGTAATTATGTTGATAAGGGGCATAATAAATACAATCTGTGCCACTTTGTTTTGAAAACTCAGATACATATGAAGTAATAGTTTCACATACTTTATCCAATGATTTATCATCTAACTTTATTTTAGTTACATCCATCATAAATATTCTCCCCTTCAGTAATGCCTATTATAACATATTTTTAGAGAAATGCAAAAAGAGTATTACTACTCTTTATATCATCCTTTTATAATCTACTAAAGGTCTAATAGTTCTTTTCTTTACCTTTGGCATTTTTATCTTGGGTATTTCTTCTTTTTTAATGTTTTCAAAATCATTAATATTTTTAGTTATATCTTCATCTTTGATATTTTTCAATTTATTCATTAAATCCGTTTCATTTCGAATATATAATTCGTCATATGATATATGTCCTCTTTCTATTGCTTTTTTAACTATAGAAGCAAGCAAATCCATCATATAAAAATCTTCTTTTGATTGGCATAATTCATCTATGTCACTATTGATGCACACTGCCATAAAAGCTGCAAATCTATTACTAAATCCTATTTCAGGTCTTTTATCTTCATTTTGATATATTGTCATATTATTTAATAGTATATCTATATTCGGTTTTAATACACCTTTAGTCCAACTGATACCTGTTAATATTATTCCATCAATTCTATCTGCGCATAACTTAGGTCTTTCAATATCAACAATAGAATATTTTTTGAAGTTAATTACATCTTCAATATCAATATGATCTTTTTTTAATAATTTTTTTAATTTTCTATCTTTACGCAAGATTTTTTCATTATATTCTTCCGTACTTTCTTGTTTTTGATAATCATTATTTAAATAATCAATAGTATGTGAAAAACAAGGTGTACCTATATCATGGTATAAAGCAGCTAAAGTCTGAACTTTATCACCAGTACATAACCATGTCATTAATGCTGTGGTAAGAGAATGGTCATATCTAGATATATATTCTTTAAAAGAATATATGTTTTTTGATGCATAATCCATACCACAGAAATACCCTACATCTTTCAACCTTTTCATAGCAGGTATGTTAATATATTCGTCAAGAAAATCAGGTCTTTCATCAAAACCTAATTTCTTTTTATAATATTCTAGTAAGTTCATATTACACACCCCCATGTGATATATTATTTACCAATTTCAATGTCTAATAGTTCTATTATATCATAATTTTCTATTTTGCTACCCTGAAAATCATATTCTATGCAAAATATATTGTTATCATCTAAATTAGTCCATATATATGCAGTTGACTTTGTATCATCATAATCTGAATAACTATAGTCATATGATTTTGTTATAACTTGATAATAAAATTTAATTCCATTATGTTCTATTTCCTCAGTAGATGATTTAAATACTTGTTTATAATAATTAGAAGCTATCTCATTATTATAAGTTTCATTTATATAATTATCCATATCACTATTCATATAATTCTTAATCATATATAAGATTTTTTGATTAACATTAATATATCTTTTTGATGATTTTCCACTATAGTTATTAACATACTTATCTGGAACTTTATAATATACATAGTATCCATAACCTGATACAGTCATATCAACTATATTAGGTTTATTAATTATACTATAATATAAATTAACTATTTCTTTTTTTGTTTTACTTTCATTTATATTTTGTTTTAATTTTGATATTTCTATTTTTTCTATTGGGACTGCTTTAGATATATCAATATTAGATAGATCTACATCATCCTTATCTATTCTATAAAAAATATCAATTGTAGATAAAGTTGTACTACCTTTAGATTTAGTATATGTAATCTTGTTTTCATCTATAGTTACTTTATACATTTCATTATCTTTAGTAATTAATTCAAAATAATATCCTTCTTCCGTTTTAGCTATAGATATAAAATCATCATTTTTTATTTCTATTTTATCTAATGCACCTGTAAAAACATTACTATATATTTTTACTTCAGCACCATCTACATATTCTTTAAATGCATCAAACATATTATTATATGGATAATCCAAATTTATGTTACTAAATATATCTTTATTTATAGTAAAACTAGTAATATTATTACTCTTATTAGTCTTACCTGTTACTTCTATATTACTATCTTTTATAGTAGATAATACTTTTTTTAAATTGTTTTTAAAATTATTTAAGCTTAAATCAAATTTACCACTATCTATACTTATAACATCTTTATAAGAATACTCATCATCAAAATATGTTATATTATCTTTATTATACAAATTTATATTAATAGTTTCTTTATAATTAGATGTGTAATCCATTTTAAGTTTAAAATCGTCACTACTTATATAACTACCTTTAATTATTGAATTATTTAATACATTATATAAGTTATCCCCAGATGTTTTAATCTCTAACTCAAAATTTAATTTTTCACTTTTCTTAACATTTAAATGATGTATCATATTATCAAGTGATTTATTAAATGCGATTTTTGGTGAAGTCATAGTAAAAATAATGGCACCTGCCAATGCGATTACTACTAAACTAATTATTACCCCAAATATTTTCTTTTTCATATTATCCACCTTAGTACATTATAACATATAATAAAGAAAAAATTAATGGTTAACCACTAATTTAGTTTAATTTGTTATATTCACCTATACAAGTAATTCCCTTTGGTATTCCTTTAGAAGCAAAAGGTTTTATTCTTTCTTTATTTGTAATACCTAATTCATTTGATATTTCGTTTTTTATTATATTTATACCTTCTTTTGATAATTTAGTTTTTACTTTTTTCATAAATACCTCCACTTATATAATGTGAAGGTATCCATAAATTATAACAAATCAGATTTAGTTTTATTAAAATCAGTAATTATCTCAATATTATCTACTGTTTCTTTTATTATACTTTCATAATCAAATCTTTTTTCTATTTCTAAACATTTTTCTATTTTAGGTTTAATTACTGGATGTTTAGGCAAGAAAATTGTACAGCAGTCTTCATAAGGTAAGATACTTGTCTCATATGTATCTATATGATTAGCTATATCTATTATCTCTAATTTATCCATACAAGCAACTGGTCTTATAACAGGTATATCAGTTACTGGATTAATAACTCCCATACTATCTAATGTTTGACTTGCTACTTGTCCAATTGATTCACCATTTATAATAGCTTTATAACCATATTTTTTTGATACTTCATGTGCGATACGGTACATCATTCTTCGCATAATAGTAATCATATATGTATCCGCGTGATTCATATAAATGGCTTCTTGTAGTTTTGTAAATGGTACTACTAGTAATCTAATATTACCTGAATATTCATTAATAATAGACGCAAGACGAGTTACTTTTTCTTTTGCTTCAGGGCTTGTATGAGGAGGTGCCTCAAAATATAGGCAATCTATATCAATACCTCTTTTTAAGGCAAGATAACCTGCAACTGGAGAATCGATACCACCTGATAACATTAAAAGGCCTTTTCCTTGTGTACCTACAGGATATCCTCCTATACCATTTATAACATCAGTATAAATGTATGTACCTTCTACTCTTATTTCTATATGTATAGTTGTATCTGGATTATGAACATCTACTTTTAAATTAGTATTTTTAAGAATATGTCCACCTATGACATTATTAAATTCCATAGATTTAATTGGAAAATTTTTATCTGCTCTGTTGGTATCTACTTTAAAAGTACCTTCTTTATCTTTCATAAGTTCTAAGGCTTTTTCTTTTATAGTATCTATATCCGCATCTATTTTATAACATATAACTATACCATGAATACCAAATACTTTAGTTAGTTTTTTTACTGCTTCTTCTACTCTATCACATTCAATATACATTCTAACTCTATTCTTTATAATATTTGGATTATGATCTTTTAAGATATTTTTTATATTTTTAGCAAGTAATTTTATAAATTCTTCTCTATTTTCACCCTTAGTAGTTAATTCGCCATATTTGATTAATATTAAATTCATCTAAATCACCATAAGTATTATATATTATATTTTAAAAATAATCTAGAGAAAAAAGAGGTTATCCCTCTTTTATTATTTTATATACTTCCATATAATTTTTTACAGGTATAAATTTGATACGATGTTTAACTTCTTTTGGTAATTCTTCTACTTCATTTAGATTATCATATGGAATAATAATAGTATCAACACCATTTCTTAATGCCCCTAAGCTTTTCTCTTTAAGACCACCTATTTTTAAAATATCACCATGTAGACTTACTTCACCTGTCATAGCTATATTTGACTTAACTTTTGTATTAGTCAAAGAACTTATAATAGATGTTACTAATGTTATACCCGCAGACGGTCCTTCTTTTGGAATTGCACCATCTAAGGCATGTATATGTATATCATTAGTTTCTAAAGTATCATATTTTATATTAAATTCTTTATAATTTGACTTAATATATGATAATGCGATTTGGGCACTTTCTTTCATAACATCGCCTAAAGAACCTGTTAAAATTAAATTACCTTTGCCTTTATAAAAGTTTGTTTCAATAGGAATAGTATTACCTCCATATGGAGTATAACCTAAACCATTAACAATACCTATTTTTTCTTCTATAATTGTATCTTCATATATAGGAAGACCTAAATATGTTTCTATATTTTTACTAGTTATAATAGGTAGTCTTTTAATTTCATTTGATACTAATCTAGTAACTACTTTTCTTATAATACTAGATATTTTTCTTTCAAGTTCTCTTACACCAGCTTCTTTAGTATATAATCTAATTATATTTAAAATAGCGTCTTCTTTTATATTAATATTATCAATACCCATATCCTTACATAATTTAGGTATTATATGTGTTTTTACAATATCTAGTTTTTCATACTCAGTATAACCATCTAATTTTATTATTTCTAGTCTATCTAGTAAAGGTATTGGAATACTATTTATATCATTTGCTGTAGCAACAAACATTACTTTTGATAAATCATATTCCTCATCTAAATAATTATCTTGGAAATACTTATTTTGTTCTGGATCTAAAACTGATAGAAGTGCACTTACAGGGTCACCATGTATATTGTGAGTCATCTTATCAATTTCATCTATTAAGAATAATGGATTATTACTTTTTGCTTTAATCATACCATTAATTATCTTACCTGGTTTTGAACCTATATATGCTTTCCTATGACCTACTATTTCAGATTCATCATCAAGTCCACCTACAGATATTTTAACAAAGTTTCTACGCATAGCTTTAGCAATAGAAAATGCGAGTGATGTCTTACCAACTCCTGGAGGACCTACTAAACATATAATAGGACTTTTTAAACTATCTGTATTTTTTTTGACTGCTAGATATTCAATAATTCTTTCCTTTACTTTATCTAGACCATTATGTGTTTCATCTAATGATTCTTTAACTTCTTTTAAATTATCATTATCTTTAGTTGTATAATTCCATGGTAGAGAAAGTAATACATCAATATAGTTTCTTTCCATGCTTTGTTCTGGTGCCATACTAAGTAAAGCCTCATACTTATTAATAGCTTTAGATATTTTCCCCCTCATATCATCATCTATATCTAATTTAGCCAAAGTATATCTTAACTCATCAATTTCATCTTCTTTGCTTGTTACTTCAACCAACTCTTCTTTAAGCATTTTAAGTTTTTCACGAAGCAAATAATCTCTTTGTTGTTTATCAAATTCTTTAGTTACTTTGAAATCCAAATCTCTTTCAATGTTAAATAGTTCTTCTTCTTTATAAATATCTAAAAGTAACATTCTAGCTCTTTCACTTGCTTTTTCCTCTTTTAGATAATCAAATACTCTATCAAGTGTTAATGGTAGTGTAGGTACTATTAAATCTACTAACTCAGATAAATTATTAACATTAACTAATTTTGATAAAACACTGTTACCAACATTAGGTACATTATTAATATAGAAATCTAATTCTCTAAGTAGTTTTCTTATAATAGCTTTTTCTTCTAAGTCATCTATAACTTCATCTTCTACTGGTGTTATTAATGCTTCTAATGTTGTATCCGCTTTTAGACTTATATAATTTTTAATTTGAATACGTTTTATTCCTCTTACAATTACTCTTACTTTACCATTAGGTAAAACCATCTTATGAATTATTTTAGCTTCTGTTCCTACTAATGGAAGATTTTTTACATCCGTACTTACATCATATGGATCTTTATTTGTTACGAGTAATATTTTACCGTCATGGAAAAGTTCAGCTATATCAACTATCTTAATTGAATCAGCATCTTCAAACTCAAGTTTAAGTTCATTTGAAGGCAACAAGATTAAACCGCGCAGAACTATAACAGGTAAATTATTCTTCATGTTGTTGCCTCCTTTAAAACTGCTTACTATTATAATTCGGGAAATATTAAATGTCTAGTAAAAATGAAAAAAAACTTATCTTTTTGCGATAAGTTTACCTTTATTAATTAAAACATTACTTTTAATTATTTAACTTCTTTTTTATATAACTTATTGTAATATTTATTACTATCTATAAGTTCTTTATGAGTTCCACATCCAACTATTTTTCCTTTATCCATAACATATATTTTTTTACAATCTTTAATAGTTGATAATCTATGCGCGACTATAATAATAGTATAATCCTTAGTTATGTTGTTGATAGCTTTTTGTAGTTCTTCTTGTGTTATGTTATCTAAAGCAGATGTAGCTTCATCAAATAAAATTATTTTACTTTTTTTGATTAAAGCTCTCGCGATTGCAAGTCTTTGTCTTTGACCACCTGATAATGTAATACCACCTTCACCTAAAATAGTATCATACTTATTTGGTAAGGTCTCAATATAATCGTGTATTTGGGCTACCATACATGCTTCTATCATTTCCTTTTCAGTGACTTTATTACCCATGAAACATAGATTTTCTCTGATAGTTAAATTAAAGATATATGGTGATTGTGATATAACTGATATATTATTTCTAATACTATCTTCTGTTAAAGAATTTATATCAATATCATCTATAAATATTTTATTATCATCGACTTCATAAGCCTTGCTAATTAAGTTTAAAATAGTTGTTTTTCCTGATCCTGAAGCACCTACTATACCTATAGTATCATTAGGATTTATTAAAATACTAAAATTATCTAATACTTTTTTATCCTTATAAGAGAAAGATAAATCCTTAACTTCTATTTTGCCTTTTATATTGCTAAGTTTAGTGTTACCAAATTCTTCTTTTGGATAATTATCATTATCCATAAATTCAAATATTCTTTTTTTAGACACTTTGTATTCTGTTAGATATTCCTTAACAGAAGTATAGCTCCATGTTAAGTCATATATTTTACCTCTATATAAGAATACAACAATAAAACTTGTTAATGATATTAAATTATTACTAACTAACATTACTCCCGAAAGAACGACTAATAATGTACATAATTCTTGTATAATTCTTACAGTATTACTAATATCTCCAGATTTCAAATTCATAAGTGATTCATACTTTGTTGCTTCACCAAGATTATCATTAATCATAGGTGAAATCCTTGGTGATATATTAAGCAATTTTACATCACGTATTCCCCTTATTATTTCAGCTATTAAAGAAGAACTTTTATCTGATATTTTTCTTCTTGTTTTATCAAGCTCTTCATATTTTTTATATGCATATTTTTCATAAAAATATATAATTGTTACAAATATTATATATATAATTCCAAATATATAGTTTATATACATTACATACCCTAAAACAAATATATCAGTTAACATTGATATTGCACTGAAACCTACAACACTAAATATTCTAGATATACTTCCAGGATCATTTTTAAGTCTTTCTGAGAATTCGCCTGTAGAATGATTATCAAAATTTTTAATTTTTAATGCGAATACATTTTTTATCATATCTTTTCTTATATTTAATACAATATTTGTTTTAATATATTTTAAATATATGAAATTTACAAGTCTATTAGTCGCGATTGTTAATATAGCAAATAATGATGATAAAATTGCATATTTAATACTATTTGATGCATTAAAATCAGTTATACTAGTAAAAAGATTCGCGGTCATAATAGGAGTTAATACCCCTAAAACACTATTCATAATCATAAGTATGCCTAGTATAAATATATAACCTTTTATATTTTTAAAATATTTTTTCATTGAATATTTCTTTTCCATAATCTTACTCCTATATCTAATTATATCATATTATTAAAACATTACTTTTAAATATTTCATAGAATTACCTATAGTATATAGAAAAGATTTATCAAAAATGATAAACCTTACATATTATTTGGGCGCATTAATGGATGAACACCCAAAGTTTTAACTTTTACACCACTAGTTTTTCTTCTATAGGCCATTTTTCGTTTTTCATTATCTAAAACTTCCATAGCGGAATTAATAATTTCTTCTTTTATTTCATCATTACCTATATTATCTTTAACTTCATCATCTAATAGTATAAATTGTTCACCTACTTGTATTGCTATTTTCATAAAATCCCCCCTTTATTCTTTTTATTTATTTTTGGTCATTTTAGGTATTTCTACAACCTTTTTATCAAATCCAAAATCCATTTTATAATCTGGCAACAATTTTGTTCTTATTGGACTTATTCTAGGCATTAAAATAATTGCTTCAAACTCATCTAACAATTTTAGTTCTTCAATTGTTATTAATGGTTCAGTACTATTTCTTTTACCGCATAAATTAGATATTTCTTCTAATGTTTCAATATCATTTGCCAATAAGTATACAATATTACCAAATGCCATTTTAACAGTACTATTTTTACCATAAACATTATTTAATTCAAGAAAACTTCTCAAATAGATAGTAAATCTAACATTAATATATCTAGAGTTTACTAACATATTACTAAACTCATATATTGGTGATAAATTTTGAAACTCATCTAATAATATATTAAGTCTACGACTTTTGTCGTCAGTCATTGTAATTGCATAATAACATTCATCAATAATTAATGGAATTAATTTATTTGCATATCCTTTTCCAGTAGAGATAATAAATAGAGCTGTTTTTTCCTTTTGAATACTACTAATATCAAAATCAGTATTAGCAAGTAATCTAGATAAATTTTCTTTAGATATAAATAGTCCTAATTTTTGACTAAATACTGATAATATACTTTCTTTAGTTTCTGGTGGTGCGAGTAAAATACCTGATAAATTTATATAAATTGGTGATAATTTATCTATTTTATCTAAATAGTTTTTTAATTCATCTGTTTTTCTACACAATTTATAAATACCATTGAAATTGATTTCATCTTCTTTGGCATTATCAAATAGATATAAGGCTAAACTCACAAAATAATTAGATGCCATATTATCCCAAAAAGGATCAACATTTGGATTTTCAGAATTACAAATATATCTAGCAACCCTATCTAATATTTCTAAAGCCTTGTCTTGTTCACCATTTTTATATAATTTGTAAGGTAACGTTAATGGATTAAAACAATTACCAACAGAAATATTATCTAAATCTATGACGATAATATTGTACCCTTGTTTTTTTGCTTCACCACTAATTTCATTATACACTTCCATTTTGGTGTCGTTTATAATTAAAGACTCACCTGCTTTTATAGCTAATCTTGCTTGTGGTAATAATGTGGTTTGAGTTTTTCCACTTCCTGTCGTACCTATTACGATAGTATGATTTTCATTATCATTTATATAAAGTTTTTCATCATCATACATCATAGGTATACCTGACTTTTTTACATCAGTATTTGTATTCAAAGCAACTAATCTACTTTTCAGCTCTTCTATAGTCGCCCATCTTGCGTACATCATAATATTTCCTCCTTCAAAATTCATTATACTAGATTTTTTTATGAAAATTTAAACAAAAATGGTTTTTATGTTATAATGTAGATGTGATTTATATGTTTTCAAATGAACTAGTATGTAAAATTATAGAATATTTAAATAGCAACATCAATAAGGAAATAACTATTGATGAGCTTAGTATGCTGTTCTTTTTTGATAAGACATATATAATGAAAAGGTTTAAGAAGGAACTAGGAATACCTATTCATAAATATATAAATACTATAAGAATATATAATAGTTTGCCTTATTTTAAATACAATAATCAAATAATTTCTATCGCGTTTAAAAATGGATTTAATTCCTTAGAATACTTTTCTGAAATATTTAAAAATATTGTAGGTGTTAGTCCAATGATTTATAAAAAATATATTAATTATAATCCAAATACTTCAAAAAAAGATGAAGATACAATTCTAAATAATGTAGCTAAAATTAATAATATTAAGAATATGGCAGATGCATATTTGATGCATAGAAAACCTACTATTGCACCTGTTAAAAAACTTGTATTCAAACCAAAAAACTTATCATAATGATAAGTTTATATTTTTTAAATCTTTTGGATTATCTATATCTATTCTAATATTATTAACTCCTATATCAAAATAATTATTATCATCAATTCTTTTTTCGTCATAATAAATAATCATTTTTTCGTCTCTTATTTTTATAGGATATTTATTTTTAAATTTAGATACTAAATAATAATTACCTTCATCTAAATTATATTTTTTTAACATATTATATTTAGATATCATAGCTTCTATATTACCATATACTACTACTTCTAAATTAGGATGTTTTCCATATCTTTTATGATAATTATCTACCAAATCTCTTACCTTTTCGTAAGTCATTTCATAAGATAAAGTTACTTTACATACACCCATACTATGTAAGAAAGCAACTGTATAAGAATTAGTTACATTCATATAAGGTCCAGTGATACTATGATACTTATTTAGACCACCTAATTCACTTATCATTACTCTATCTAATGTAGGATAATCTTTTAATACTCTTGGTAATATATAAATAGAATCAGGTATCTTATTATATAGATCAATATCTTCTACATATATATCTTTATAATTAGATAATTTATTTAATACATCTATATCATTAATTTTATAATTAATGTTAGATTCCTCTTTATAATCATCTAAATCTATTGAATAAGTTTTTTCTACATAAGAAGTTTTTTCTAATCTCTTTTCTGTAAGTGAATCTATTACTTTTCTTCTAAGTTCATTTAAATCTTTTATGTTTATAAATAAATTATCAGCTAAATCTATATCTAAATTATTTATAGTATATGGTGTATCACCTAGTTTAGATAATTGTTTTATAATATCTTCTTTTGTCATACTTCTATTTATAGCTTTATCAGGTTTTGTGCCAGTCTTTTCTATCTCAATATCTTTATATTTTGCTTTTAAAGACATACCATCTATTTTAGCTTTAAAAGATAGATCAATATTAACTTTTCTTTTCCTATCAGTAATTTTTCTATATATATCATTTACTAATTTACTATCTTTAGTTTTTAAAACCGTACTACCTATACTTACTTTATCATCTACCTTGATAGATATAATATCTCCTTTATAAGCTTCTTTGATAGTATTTTTATCTTTTCTCATATTAGTAACTATTAACCCTGTATCAGTATTACCTAATATTCTAATTCCATCATTTATAGATAAATTATCTTCTAATTTTATTTTAGTAATTCCATTATGGTAGTCTATTACTTTTCCTATTTTAACACCCATATGATTAGGTCTATTTGTATTTACAATATCATTATTAGATTCATTAAATATGAAACCTTTAGTAAAGCCTCTATTAAATACTTTCTTTAAATTATCTATTTCTTTTTCATCTATATATACACTGCCTGTTTCAATATAAGAGTCTACTGCTTTTCTATATAGACTAGTTATAATATATACATATTCAGGGCTTTTCATTCTTCCCTCTATTTTGAATGATGTTACTCCTGTATCAATAAGATTACCTATATATTCTAAAGTATTTAAATCTTTTGTACTTAATAAATAATTATCTTTATTTATCTTATTACCTTTATCATCTATTAAGTCATATGGTAGTCTGCAAGACCCAGCACACATTCCTCTATTGCCACTTCTACCACCTATTAAACTACTCATAAGACAGTTTCCTGAATAACTTATACATAAGGCACCAGCAACAAATATTTCTAAATCAATATTACTATTTTCTTTTATATACTCTATTTCTTCTATACTGGTTTCTCTAGCAAGTACAGTTCTTTTTATTCCTAGTTTTTCTAATATTTTAACACCATCTAAATTATGAATATGCGCTTGTGTAGATATATGTATTTCTAGATTAGGTAATACCTTTCTTGTTAAATCTATCATACCTAAATCTTGCATTATAACTGCATCTACTCCTGTTTTGTGTAGAAACTTCAAATATGATAGGCATTCATCTATTTCATCATCGTATACTAATGTATTTACTGTTACGTATACTTTAACATCATATAAATGTGCATAATTAACTACATATTCTATTTCTTCATTAGAAAAGTTTTTTGAAAATGCACGAGCACCAAAATGTTTACCACCAATATAGACAGCGTCACACCCAGCTTCTATAGCTGCATAAAAAGCATCCATTGATCCAGCTGGAGAAAGTATTTCTGGTTTCATATAAATCACCAATGATATTATAAATTAAATATCATTATTCTTCAAGTAAATATTATTTTTTTATAATTTGCAATTGATATGCGAACATATTTTTGGTATAATTATTCCAGGAATACTTAATAGTTGGGTGATGCCTCCAATCTAACGAGAGGAGGTGATCTTAATGAATAAGAAGGATTTTTTAATCTTTTCTCTAGTAATTATTATCTTCCTACTTATATTATTGCTATTTATAGTTTTAGTATAATGGAAATCGCCTGACTCATCTTAGACAGGCGATACAATATAATATTGGCATCACTCAACACGGAAATATTAAGTGTTCCTTTTTTATTTTACGCAAGTTTCTCTTGCTAAATACATAATATCATATAATCATTATTTTTTCAAGCAACTATTCTTCAAGTAAAGTTTCTAAATTTACAATATTATATCCTTTTGATTTAATATATCTAATTATAAATTCTAATTCTTTTATAGCTGTTTTATTTACTTCTATTGATATTATTGAACCTGGTTCTAGCATTTTCTTTATAGTTAACGTTGGAGTTGATGTGGTTATTATGTTAGGCAAAATAGTATAACTTTTATTCATATCACAAATACTTAATATTTCTTTATCTTTCTCTTCGATATAGCAATAACTATATTTTTGATTTGCTACTTTTGTTACTACTGTATTTAGCCATGTTTTATTATTTATACTTCCTACATTATACCCTTTTGTTACCAAGTTTAATATATCATTCGATAAATTATCTTCTGTAAAAATATTAGCTTTTATTTCGTTTTTATCTAATATTTCTATTACTTTTGATATATCATCTTTTTCATCAACTTTAAATATTAAAGTTACTTCATTTTTATTTGGATTACCTTTTATAATAAATTTATCATAAGAATCTAATATTGAGATACTTGGTTTTATCTTTCTATATACAAGTAATTTTTCATTGTATGTTCCTACTTTTTTCATTGCATCATAACTTGCATTGACATCTACTTCTTTACCAGATATTCCTGGAATAATTGTATCATCTTCTACGGTTGCAGAAATTGGGTTTGTTATATTGTTTTCTTTCTCTTCTTTTATTCTCACCATGATATCATCCATATTCTTAACAACTATAGATGTCTTAGATGTATAAAAGAATGAAAACATCGCAAGAACAATAAAACCAATTACTTCAAAATATTTTTTCATGAAATCACCATTAAATTATATGAAATAGATTTAACAAAAATTTCCCTTTTGTATAAAATATTTTAGGAGGGATATCATGTATAGTAATTATAATTATGGCCAATATGGAAATGAGCAATATAACATGTATGGAAATGATAATGATAGATTCATAGGTGGTGGATTTGTATTCCCATTTTTATTAGGTGGTGTTACAGGCGCTGCTTTAGCACCTAATTTCTGGGGTGGAAGAAGACAAAATTATGTATATTATCCTTATCCATATTACCCATACTATGGACCATATTATAGATAGTTTATACTATCTTTTTTTATTTTCTAATTCTTTAAGACTTTTCTTTGGTGTAGGTAAATCTTCTGGCATTGTTCCTCCAGCATCTTTAATTGCTTTTCTTACTATCTTTCCTACCTTATAATGTGTTTGACACGAGTTCTTTTCTCCTTTAATATCTTCATTAATCATTCTTTGATTTGTCTGATCTATTCTAAATAAATTAGCTATCAACTCACTACTACCCATATTATCTAGAATATCTTCTCTATAACGAAGTTTTTTTCTCTTAGCTATATCATTGGCTGTCTCGCCATTATATAATCCTTTATAACCTGCATTATGGAACTTATCTAGATTTACTACCCCTGCTTTTTTAGCGGTTTCAGTTAAAGCTTTATTACCTTTTCTTGTAAGTTCTCTATTAAATATTCTTTTTTCATCTTCTGTTAGATTATAATAATTTGATTCTATTAGTTCTTGCTTTCTTGTTTGGATAGCAAAATAAGTTTGTCCTAAAGCAATTACCTCTTTTCTCGTATCTCCATTCATAACTATAAGATAACATGCATACCTTGATAGCTTGTAATCTTTTATTTTTTTAGTTGCAACACCAGTATTCACAATTTTGTCGGCATCGACAAAATTGTATGATACATTATTTTGACTGACCACACAAGTTTTAATAGCTTTATCAATAATTCCTTTAAACTTTCTCCATTCTGTATACTCCAGTACTTTTTGTAATTCCCTTGCATACCAATATTCATTACCTTCTTCATCAATATGTTTAATATCTTCAAATATTTTATTATTGTATAATTCTATCTTCATAATATATCTCCTTCTATAATAGTTATAAAATTGTAGCATATTATTTTGTCGAAATTTGTCGAATTTTGTCAGAAAAAGAAAAAATAGGTTTAAAACCTATTTTGCTTCTTCTACACTTCTCGTTTCTCTAATAACGATAACTTTGATAGTACCTGGATATTGCATAGTTTCTTCAATTTGATTTTTGATATCTCTAGCAATCTTAACACTACCTAAGTCATCTATTTCTTCAGGTTTAACGATTACTCTAAGTTCTCTACCAGCTTGCATAGCAAATGTTTTATCAACACCTTCCATGTTATTACCAATAGATTCTAATTCTTGTAATCTTTGAACATAGTTTTCTAATGAATCATTTCTTGCGCCAGGTCTAGATGCACTTAAAGCATCAGCTATAGCAACTAAACTTGCAATAACAGATGTAGCTTCTGTATCTCCATGGTGAGATGCGATAGTATTAATTACGACATCATTTTCATGATATTTAGTAGCTAAATTAACTCCTAAATCAACATGTGATCCTTCTACTTCATGGTCAATTGCTTTACCAATATCATGGAATAAACCTGCACGTTTAGCTAAAGCAACATTTTCACCAATTTCTGAAGCCATTAAACCTGCTAATTGGGCAACTTCTATTGAATGTTCTAATACATTTTGACCATAACTAGTTCTAAAATGTAATTTACCTAAAAATTCAACTAATTCTGGTTCTACTTTTGTAATACCTAATTCAAATAAAGCATTATTACCATATTCTAGTATTTTAGCTTTCATATCCTTAGATACTTTATCATATACTTCTTCAATTCTAGCTGGATGAATTCTACCATCCTTAATTAAAGTTTCTATAGTTACTCTTGCCATTTCTCTTCTATATGGATCGAAACTAGATAATACGATTGCTTCAGGAGTATCATCAATAATTAAATCAACACCTGTTACAGCTTCAATACTTCTAATATTTCTACCTTCTCTACCAATGATACGACCTTTCATCTCATCATTAGGTAATTCTACAACAGTAACTGTTTGTTCATTAGCTACATCAGATGCATATTTTTGCATACTTTCTACTAATAAATTTTTTGCTTTTTTATCAGCTTCTAATTTAGCCTCAGTTTCTCTATCCTTGATATAACTTGCTATTTCCAAGTTCATCATTTCTTCTACTTTTTTAAGTACTAAATCTCTAGCTTCTTTCTTTGAATAACCAGCTATCTTTTCTAGTAATTCAACTTGTTCATTTTTAATATCTTCTATCTTTGCCTTTTCATCTTGAATTTCTTTTTGTTTATCTACTAAATTATTTTCTCTTTCATCAAGATTAATCTCACGTTTCTGAATTAACTCTTCACGTTTGTCCATATTACCTTCTCTTTGTAATAAACGTTCCTCTGTCTCTTTTAATTCAGCTTTTCTATCTTTTATTTCTTTTTCAGTTTCTTCTTTAAATATACGTGCTTCTTCTTTTGCTTCTGATATTAATTCTTTCTTTAATTTATCTGCTTCTTCTTTTGCTTTTAAAGCCATGTTTTCTATTTTTTTAGAATCAAGCATTCTCTTAATATAATTAAAAATAATCATTACGATAATTCCAACAAAAAGTCCAATGATGGCTAGCAAGATAGGAGGAATTCCTCTACCCATTTTTTCACCATCTTTCTTTATAGTTATTCACTACAATTATATTGTACTTTTAAAATGCTATTTAGTCAAGAGGCATTATTCTAAGTAAAATCATATTTACCCTTATATTACAAAGAAAAAACATATTATAAAAATATGCTTAATCTTTAAATAATTTTACTATTAAAGGTTTTGTAATCTCATCAATTAAGAAGATGGATACTACCATTAAAATAGATATCAATACTTCTACTATACCTAATTTAGTTATATCAAAAATATATCTTATTGGAGTAGTAAATACAATAATTTGAACTATAATTAATAAAATCATTGTTCCATTTAAATATTTATTATTTAATGCATGACCTGTAAATATATTTTTCTTAAGATTTTTACATGAAAATGAATAAATCATTTCCAACATAATTAAAGTTAAGAATGTCATTGATGAAGCGATTTCAACATTAAATAGTTTTAAATCGATAAAATATACTGATAGGACAGCTATTGTTTTTAAAGTAGCTGATAACATTATCTTAGCAAGTAAAAACGGCGTGAAGAAAGTATCATTTTTTCTTACATTTCTATCCATTATATTTTCATCAGCCTTTTCAAAAGCTAACGCGATAGCTGGTAGAGAATCTGTAATAAGATTTAAATATAATAACTGAATTGGTAAAAATACTTCTATACCAAACAACATGCCTACAAATACTATTAATATTTCTGCAATATTACCTGCAAGTAAATAAGTTAATACATTTCTTATATTATCAAATATTCTTCTACCTTCTTTTACTGCTCTTACAATTGTAGAAAAGCTATCATCTACAAGTACTATATCAGATACGCCTTTAGATACTTCTGTACCTGTAATACCCATTCCAACACCTATATTAGCTACTTTCAAAGCTGGAGCATCATTAACACCATCACCTGTCATAGCAACTATTTTGTTATGTTTTTTAAAAGCCTCTACAATATCAAGTTTATTTATTGGACTAACTCTTGCATATACACTATATTTAGTAACTGCATCCATTATTTGTTCTTCTGACATACTATCAAGTTCAAGTCCTGTACAAGCCTCTTCTTCACTTTCTAATATACCTATTTCTTTCGCGATTGATACAGCTGTAGCTAAGCTATCACCTGTAATCATAATAGGTTTTATATGAGCTCTTTTACATAACGCTATTGCTTCTTTAACATCAGGTCTTGGTGGATCTATCATTGAAGTCATTCCAACAAATACTAAATCATCTTCTAAATTATCATCTATTTTATATTTGCTATCCAATTTTTTATAAGCATAGGCAAGTATTCTATAGGCTTTAGATGATTCTTCTTTTTCAATATTTTTTAATTCTTCTTTTTTCTCTTTAGTAAGTTTTACAACTTTTTCATTCTCTAAATAATATTTAGAATGTTCTATTACTGAGTCAAAACTACCTTTTGTATATAATGTTATAGAATCTCCATATTGATTTATTGTAGACATCATCTTTCTATCTGAATCAAATGGTATTTCATCTATTCTTGCTTTTAACTTTCTTGTTTTTATAATATCAATTTTATCTATTAGACATTCATATAAAGCTACTTCTGTAGGATCTCCTATATATCCTTGTTCATCTATATATACATCATTATTTAATACCATACTATCAAATAAAACATTTTCTTTTGGTAATTTATCTACATCAGTTATTTTTCCATTAAAATATACTTCTCTTACAGTCATTTTATTTTGAGTAATTGTACCTGTCTTATCTGAACATATTATCTCTGTAGAACCTAATGTTTCAACTGATGCCATTTTTCTTACAATAGCGTTTTTCTTTGCCAAATCATTCATACCTAATGATAATATTATTGTAATAACCGCTGGTAAACCTTCTGGTATTGCTGCTACGGCTAATGAAATTGATAACATCACTATTTCTTTTATTTGCATTCCTTTAATAATACCTATTAAAAACATAATCATGATGATAATAAGTATAATTATAGATAAAGTTTTACTTATATCAGTTATTTTTTCTTGTAATGGTGTTGTATCTTTTTCTTCACTATTTAATGATTCTGCAATTTTACCAAATTCCGTATTCATACCTGTAGCTACTACAACAGCTTCACATTTACCATAAACTACATCAGTACCAGTGAACACCATATTAGTAATTGAATCCAATGATGCTTCGCCTTTTATGGTTGCAATACTCTTTTTTACTGGTAGTGATTCACCTGTTAATGATGATTCATTTACTTGTAATGAGCTTTGCCATATTATTCTAGCGTCTGCTGGTACGGTATCACCTGCTTCAAGTAAAATTATATCTCCTGGGACTATATTTTCACTATCAATTGATTTGATTTTGCCATCTCTTCTTACTCTTGATTTAGTAACCTGCATATTTTTTAATGCTTCTATTGCTTGATCTGCTCTTAATTCTTGTACAAATCCTAGTATAGCATTTAAAATAACAATAGCTATAATTATAATACTATCTATATATGATTCATTGTTTACTTTAGCTAAAACAAATGAAAAAATACTAGCTATTAATAATACAACAATCATTAAATCTTTGAATTCATTTAAAAATTTAACGATATTAGATACTTTCTTTGCTTCTACAAGTTTATTATTGCCATACATTTCTAGTTTTTTTGAAGCTTTTTCTTTTGATAAACCTTCTTTACTAGTATCTAAATCTTCTAATACTTCTTTTACATCTAAATTGTAATATTTCATATTGCACCTCTATTATTAGTTATATATAGTTTAACATTTTTAATCCCTTTAATCAATAGATTTGACAAATCAATTATGCGTGATATAATACATAAGTGTTTCAAGGAGGGGTTTTTTATGAAAAAGGAATACAAATTAATTATTGGTGAAGTTGGATTAGGTTTAAGCGCTATAGGGGCTTTATTATTAAGTGATAATAATCTAAAAGCTACATCTTTAAATGATTTGAAAGAAGAGATAAGTATCCAAAAAGAAGTTTCACCTGTTGATATTGAAAAAAGAAAACATTTTAATGAAATAGATACTAACCAAAATATATATTTTGGAGCAGGTGCTAAACTATGGGATGAACCTAATGGTAATGTTATTAAAAGTGTTACTGTTTATGATAATGCTTTTGAATACTTTACTGTTAATAACTGGTCTTTAGTTGAATATAAAGGCGAATTATACTATGTACCTACTATTGATACAGGTATATTAGAAGAAAATAGTAATAAAGTTAAAACTAAATAAAAAGAATAGCATAAGCTATTCTTTTCAGAGTGTTGACAAAGTCAACCTCTTTTCTTTTTGAAAAAAATGTTGTATAATTTAAATGCGAGAGAAATATTTCTATCTTAGCGGAATGAAATAATCAACAAATCTCGCTTTTATTATGAAAAAATGATATAA
>JAFUTO010000028.1 GCA_017484205.1 Bacilli bacterium
ATACAAGAAGTAGAAGATTGGATAAACAATTATCCAAGAGCAATGTTTGACTATAAGAGTTCAAATGATGTATTATTAGATATATAAAACTTACATTTCGGGTAACAAAATGTGTGGACACTTATTATTTCCAATTATAAAGAAAAGCAGATAATGCTTTTTTTATATACTTGACAGGTATAGTATAATATAATTAGGTGAAGTTTTATGATATTGATGGTTAGTGGTAGAACAGATATAATAGCTTTTTATTCGAAATGGTTTATGAATAGATATAAAGAAGGTTTTTGGGATGTTAGAAATCCTTTTAATCCTAAATTAGTAAGTAGAATATATAAAGATGATGTAGATGCGATTATGTTTTGTACAAAAAATCCTATACCAATTCTTCCATATTTGAAAGAAATAGATAAACCTAAATTATTTCATATAACTTTAACACCTTATAAAAAAGATATAGAACCTAATGTGCCACCAAAAGGTGAAATTATAGATGCAGTTAAAAAAGTATCTGAGATAGTAGGTAGTGAATGTACAGTAGTTAGATATGATCCAATATTTATAAGTGATACATATACTGTAGATTATCATATCAAAGCATTTGAAAGTATGTGTTCTAAATTAGATGGTTATATAAATACTATTATTGTATCTTTTATAGATGATTATAAGAATGTTAGGAACAATATGAAAGATATAAAATATAAAGACTTTACAGAAGAAATATATAAAGATATAGGTACTAATTTTAGTGAAATAGCATCTAAATATAATATGAAAGTTCAAACTTGTTTTGAGGAAAGAAATTTATGTGAATATGGTTTTATTAAAGGAGACTGTTTATCCAAAGAAATAGCTTTTAAATTAACAGGCAAAAGTTTTCCTAAGTGGAAGGCAAGAAAAGGTGGCCTTTGTAACTGTGTAGAAATGGTTGACATAGGAGTGTACAATTCATGTAGACACTTCTGTAAATATTGCTATGCCAATTATGATGAGAAAAAAGTATTAAATAATTATAGTAATCATAATTCTAATTCTTCACTATTAGTCGGAGAAATATGTGAGGACGATCAAATAAAAGTGCGTAAATAGTGTATGAAAAATACACTTTTTATAGTATAATAGATAGTACTTTTAAGTTGGTGGTAATATGTATAAGTATTATGAAGAACTAGAAAAACCAAATAGTTATGCAGTATGGTTAAAACGTATTCTTTCTAGTGATAAAGATAGAGATTTTGATATTAACTATATACCTTTAACTTTTTTAAATGATATAGGTGATATATTTGAAAGAATAAAGTTTATAGATATACTTATAGACGGATTAAAATATAATGAAGAATTAGGCGTATCTAATTATCCTTCCTTTTCTAGTTATGATGAGTGGAATGAATTAGGTGATTTCTATAGTACATTAAAAGAAAATGTATATGGTTTAGAAGAAGATCCTCCACTTGATGAAGAATATATATTAAGCCATGATGATAGTAATATAGAAATACTAAAAAAACAATTAGAAATGTATCATAATGATATAGATGAATATTATATGGAAAGGCATTACAATATGTGTATAAGAAGTTATACTTTAAAACACTTATTATCAAGTTATAGTTATTATGCTTCGGTACTTGCTACACTAATTCCTGATTATAAAGATTATTTATTAGAAACAAGTATGGAATTAAAAAAAGTAAAAAAAAGGCTTGATGATACTATACGCATAGAAGTTTCACCTGAAAAAGATGGTTTAGAATATATATTTCCAAATGCCTGGTACATAACACCAGATGGATATTTATATAATACTGGTAGTGGACATAAGATGGGTAACTTTGTGGATCAGTTCTATTGCGAAATAAAACCGTTACTAGAAAATGGTAAAAAAATAAGTCATATAAATAATTATGAAGTCATTAGCGATATATATAAAAGGGAATATATAACATCATCTGAATTTAGGACTTATGCCAATTTAAAATATGAAATTCCAACTATTGAAACACCAGAAATAGAACTAGCTAAAATACAAAGAAAAAAATTCATGGAAAAGAATAGAGGCAAGGAACTTGATTTTGATGATTTAAAAAATCTTAATCTACTAGATGATAAAAGAACATATCAATCTAGAATTATAAATTTAGTTGTAGGTTGGAAGAATGCTGAACAAGGGCTAGTTAATTCTTTTGAAGTTTTTAATGATGTAAGTGCAGAAAGGAAAAAGGAATTAATAAAACAATTATCTAAAATGGTAAGTTGTCTTAGTGATATGTTTGTGAGATTTTGTGGATTTAACAAAGTAGAATCAACTATTGATAAGACTATTACTACAAGTTCATTAAATATAGATAAATTTAAAGAATACTTAAGTAAAGGATGGACTTTACAAATCATTCCAGGAATAATTTATGATAAGAAAGAAGACATCTTAACTACTATGGATTTTAATAGCTACTTTATAGAAAAATACATAGATAAAAAGATGGAAGAATATGATGGAAAAGGTAAAATTTTAATTAATAAATTAAGATAAAGACGAATAAAAATCGTCTTTTTTCGTATATTAACACAAGAAAAGTTAACTATTTGCTAATTATGAATATATTGAAATAATAATTGTTATAATTTGGGTAGATAGTGGAGGTGTTAGTATGATGGTTCTTGGCGATAGAATTAAGCAAAGAAGATTAGAATTAAATATGACTCAACAAGAACTAGGCGATAAAATAGCTGTAAGTAAAGTTGCTATATGCAGTTATGAAAAGAATACAAGAACACCTAAATTAGATACATTATCTAAAATAGCAGAGGTATTAAATCTAGAAGTTGGATATTTACTTGGACAAGATGTAAATATAGTATCAGAAGAAAATAATCTATCTATGAAATTACCTAAAGAAGATTTAAAATTATTAAGTGAACTTAAGAAAAATAAAAAATTATACTTGGCATTAATAAATGATCCAAAAAGAATGATTCAACTAATCAACAATAAATTATCAAAGTAGTCTAAATGACTATTTTTTCTTTTAAAAAGTATGGTATAATTTAATAGGTGATAGTATAGACTAATAAGATATTTTATTAAACCCTAGAACTATTTCCTTCTATAAAATAATCATTTATAATATAATTAATATATACAAGGAGGACTTATGACATTAATATATTTTATTTTAATTTTAGGTATTACAGTATTAATCCATGAATTTGGTCATTATTTAATGGCTAAAAAAGCAGGAGTATATGTATATGAATTTTCTATAGGTATGGGACCAAGATTATTTAAATGGAACAGAAAAAATGATGAAACAGAGTATTCTATTCGTATACTTCCTATAGGAGGATATGTATCTTTAGCAGGAGAGGAAGAAGAGAAAAATCCTAAAGTACCTAAAGGTAGACAATTACAAGATAAATCATTTATACAAAATATACTAATAATGGGAGCAGGGGTATTTAACAATTTCTTACTTGCCTTATTCTTATTATTTATAGTAGGACTATTTAATGGTTATACAGAAACAAAACCAATTGTTTCAACTGTAGTAGATGATAGTCCAGCTTATATTGCAGGTATCGAAGTAGGAGATAGAATAACTAGTTTAAATGGACATCATATAAATAATACTGATAAATTATTATTAGAATTAACAACAATATCAGATGAGAATATAACATTAGAAATAGATCGTGATGGTAGTAAAAAACAAATTAGTTTAAACGCGAATAGGGAAACAGATGAAGATGGTAATGTATCATATAAAATGGGATTTACATTAGATAATACTAATAGTAAAGGAATTGGATATGCGATTAAATATGCATTTACTAAATTTGGTAGTTTAGTAGAACAAATGGTATTTATATTAATATATTTATTTAGTGGTAAATTATCTGTTAACAATTTATCTGGTCCAGTAGGTATTTATGTTTTAGTAGGTAGTGTTGCTAAACAAGGGTTAATTAATTTAGTTTATTTAATGGGCTATATAAGTTTAAATGTAGGTATTATAAATATTTTACCTTTTCCAGCATTTGATGGGGGAAGAATATTCTTACTTATATTAGAAAAAATTAGAGGAAAAAAATTAAGTCAAAAAATAGAAAATAGTATCAATACAGTAGGATTTATACTTTTAATGTTACTTATGATTTATGTTACATTTAATGATATATTACATTTATTTTAGGAGGAAATTATGTTAGAGGTTAAAAACGTTACAAAATATTATGGTAATTTTAAAGCAGTAGACAATTTATCATTTACAGTAAAACCAGGTGAAATATTTGGGCTTTTAGGTATCAATGGCGCGGGTAAAACAACAACATTTAGAATGATTATGGGACTTTTAGAACCAACTGAAGGAGAGATTACTTTAGATGGTAAAAAAATAGATTATACTGTTACAGATCAAATAGGCTTTTTGACTGAAGAAAGAAGTTTACTTACTAAATTAACTGTTAAAGAACAAGTGATATATTATGGTACTTTAAAAGGAATGAAGGAAGAAGATATATTAACTAAATTGGATGAACTTTTAGAAAAATTTGAAATAACTAATTATAAAGATACATTAATCAAAGAATTATCTAAAGGTAATCAACAAAAGGTACAATTTATTACAGCTATAATAAATGATCCTAAATTAGTTATATTAGATGAACCATTCAGTGGTTTAGATCCATTTAATGTAGAAATGTTTAAAGAAGCGATTAAGGAATTAGCAAGCAAGGGAAGTATTATTATATTCTCATCTCATAGAATGGAACATGTAGAATTATTTTGTAAAAAAATAGTAATTCTTCTAAGTGGTAAATCTGTTATTGAAGGCGACTTAAAAGATATTAAGAAAAAGTATAAAAAGAAAAATATATTTATAAAAGGCGATATTGATATACAAGAATTAGAAAAATTAGATGGTGTTATATCTGTAGAAGAATATGGGGATTCATATTTGGTAAAAATTGAAAATGAAGATATTGTATCTAAAGTATTTGATAAAATTAAAAAACATAAAAATATTACTAAATTCGAATTAGAAGATGCATCATTAAATGAAATATTTGTATCTAAGGTAGGTGAAAGTTATGAAAAATAAGTTCAAATTTTTAACTAAACAAAGTCTTAAAAGAAAAGTAGATACAAAATGGTTTAAAATAGTAAATGTTATTTTATGTTTAATCATTATATGTGCCTTAAATATAGATAGTATTATTAAACTATTTGGTGGAGATTTTAATGAGAATATCACAGTATATGTAATAGATAATATTGATGGTAATGTATATGATGTTTTTACATCTCAAATAGAGGCGTCAACGAGTGTACTTACTAGTGGTAGTTCAAATGTATATGAAATAAAAAAATATGATAAGACACTAGAAGATGCCAAAAGTGAAGTAGAAGAAAATAAAAACATAATAGTGTTAGAGTTTAATGTTTCAAATGAAAATGTTATGGAAGTTACAATGTTATCTAAAGAATATATGGATCTAACTGATATGGCTATATTAAATACCGCGATTAATAATACTAAAGTTGCGTATTCTATAGTTGCTTATAATATAGATCCTGAAGCATTAACTAAAATATATGAAAATGTAGAAATAAATAGAATATTCTTAGATGAAGAAAAGAATGATACATCTGAGAACACTGAAGTAATAATGACAACAGTATTTCCAATTTTAATTTTACCGTTCTTTATGTTATCTCTTATATTGGTTCAAATGATAGGTGGAGAAGTAAATGATGAAAAAACTACTAGAAGTATGGAGATAATTATATCAAATGTATCACCTGAAACACATTTAGCTTCAAAAGTAGTTGCAGGTAATTTATTTGTTATTATACAAGGAGTATTAATAGGTACATATGTAATACTTGGTTTAATAGTTAGAAAATTTATTGGTGCTTCATCTATAACAGAGGGAGTAGGTGGATATATAGTTGATATAATGGATAGTATAGGTAATTCTAATTTTATAGCAAGTTTAGGTTATGTAATTCCATTAGTATTAATACTATTAGTTATCACTTTTGTTGCATATGCTTTATTGGCAGGTATTCTCGCATCTATGACAACTAATATGGAAGACTTCCAACAACTACAATCACCAATTGTTATAATATCATTAGCTGGATATTATTTAGCAATGCTTGCTGGTATGTTTAAAGGTTCACTATTTATAAGAATATTATCATATATTCCATTTTTATCAGCTATTTTATCACCTTCATTATTAGTATTAGGTGAGGTTGGAGTAATTGATGTAATCATATCGATTGTAATTGCACTATTATTCGTATATTGGATGATAAAATATGGTATTAGAATATATAAAGTAGGTATATTAAATTATTCTTCTAAAGATTTATGGAAGAAGATGTTTAAAGCAATGAAAAATAAGAATGTTTAACATTCTTATTTTTTATTATATAAACTAATAATTAAATGTTTAGCTTCTTGTTGATTTGTCCTAACAGCTTTAGTGAAAAATGCTTTTTGAATTTCTTTATATACTTTTAATGGTTCTTTACCATATTTTATTATTGCTTCTGGATAAATAACTGTATTACTACGTTCAAAAGCAGGAATTTTATCTTTATCTATAAACGCTGTAGAGTTACATTCTATATTCTTATAAACTCTACCAGTTTCACTCTTGTTATTGTATTTAGTAGTACCTTTTTTTGAATCAGAATACATATATACATATATCCTACTAGTATCATAATGTGTGATATTTGCATGTGATATAGTATCTTTTGCAGTTTCATAAATAATAGTAGGGGTAGTTTTTATATCACCAGTAACAATAGGGTCAATACCTCTTAATTTTAAATATTCTAAAACATTTTCATCTTTTTGCAAATTTTTAATTTTCTTAAGTTTAGACATTTCTTCTTTTTTGTTTTTAACGTTTTCTTTAATCTTATTTAAAATACTTTCATCCATAAAAAAACCTCCGTGGAGATTAAATTATACCATATAAAAATATGTATGACAATAAAAAAAGAATTATTACATTCTTTTTTTCGCATATCTATTTATAATATATTTTTTAGCTTCTTCTTGATTTGTCTTTGTTGCTTTTTCAAAAAATTCTGCTTGTATCTTACAGTATTTAGCAAGGGGTGTTAAATCATTTTGTTCATTCCAATATATAACTGTATTCTCCTGTTCAAAATTATTTATATCCTCTTCATTAACCGCGATTTCGCCTCTTTGTTCAATATTTCTATAAAACTTTTCTTTAGTAGGTTTAGAATACATATAAATATATATTTTATTAGTATCATTTGTCTTTACTAGATTCAATCCTAATTTGTTTAAAACGGCTCTTGAAACAGCAATATTATAGGGATATTTATTTTTATCTACATTTCCTTTTTTATTTTCTTTCGCGATTTCTTCTTTTAATTCTTCTAACATCTTATTGCTCATATAAATAAACCTCTATTCCTATTCAAGTATAAACTAATTTTTAGTTAAACACAATCTTTTTTATAATATTTTATTTAATGGTGTAAAGTAAAAAATGTGCTATAATAAAAATAATAAGTTTAGAAAATAAAAATGTGTATAAACTATAAATGGTGATTATATGAAAAAAGTATTAATTGTAGTATTAGCCATTCTAAGTTTATATGTAGTGTATAAAATTAATTATCCAAAAACTGAACCAGTAAGTATAAAAGTTGTAACTAATTTTAAATTAGATGATTATAATGTTTTTTATTTAGATCTAAGTGAAGAGGATATAACAACTTTAAATTTAAGTAAATATATTACGAATTCAGTTGATATTATAAGTGTAACTCCTTATGTTAATCCAATATATAAAGATAAAATAGATAGTATGAAGTATGCTTTCGCGCCTAATATTTCATATAAGAGAAATATAAATAATTTCATCAATTATTATAAAGATACTATTAAGAATACTGGCTATATAGATGATTTGAACTATGTTGATGTAGATGGTATTAAAATTATGGAAATGGAAGTATATGCGAGAGGATCTGACATTGTGAATATAATATATCAAAAGAAAAATATAAAATATAAAACTGTATTTAAGGGTGAGTATGAATATTTAGAGATTTAGGAGGTATTTATGAAACCAATAATTGGAATAGTATCAAGACCGTTATTAAGAGATAATAATGTAAGACTTGACGCGGTTAATAATATGTCAAGAAGGGCGATTATTAAAAATGGTGGTATACCTATAGGTATATTACCAACACAAAATATAAATTATTATGATACTTCAGGTGAGGATATCCCTGCTTTAACTGAAGAAGAAAAAGAAGAGTTAATAAGACAAATTAAACTGTGTGATGGAATACTATTACAAGGTGGGAATAGATGGTTTGAATATGATGAATTTATATCTTCTTATATAATAGAACATGATATTCCAGCATTATTTATATGCATGAGTATGCAACACTTACCATTTGTAGATTATGCAAAATATCAAAATAAAGAAGTGATGGATCATAAAAGTGATGAAGATTATAAACATACTATAAATATCGATAAGAATAGTGTTTTATATAAAATATTAGGTAAGGAAGTTTTATGCGTAAATAGTTTTCATAAATATGCTATAACAGAAAGTAATAAAACAAATGTAATAGCTACATCTCCTGATGGAGTTATAGAGGCTATAGAATATCCTAATAAGAAATTTATTTTAGGTTTACAGTGGCACCCTGAAAAAATGATTGATATAGATGATGATGAAAATAAGATTATTAAGTATTTTATAGATATGACAAAATCCCAATAGGGATTTTTTATGTCTATTTCTTTTCTTTTACTTAATAAAGTGTTATAATTAAATAGGTGAGTATATGAAAATAGAAATCAACGATGTAGTCATAAATTATACAATATATGGAAATAATAAAAAAGACACCATCGTACTTTTACATGGTTGGGGTCAAAATATTGATATGATGAAACCTGTAGGTAACTATTTAGAGAGTAATCATCAAATATTAATTATAGATTTACCTGGTTTTGGTGATAGTACGGAACCTAAATATGCCTGGAGTTTACTCGATTATGCAAAATCAGTAAGAGAAATCATAATTAATGAAAAAATAAAAAATCCAATTATGATGGGTCATAGTTTTGGTGGTAAAATAGCTTTACTATATGCATCAATATATGATGTAAAAAAATTAGTAGTCTTTGCTTCACCAATAAATCATAATCATAAAGTGAGTATGAAAAGCAAAGTATTAAAAAGTGTGAAAAAATTACCTATGATGGATAAATTGGGTGAGAAGATGAAAAAACATATGGGTTCTACAGATTATAAGAGTGCATCACCTATTATGAGAGAAATATTGGTAAATCATTTAAGTACAGATATATATGATGAGCTTAATAATATCAAAGCTCCAACATTAATTGTATGGGGTGAAAATGATATTACAGTAAGCCCTGAAGTAGCTTATGAAATAGATAGACAAATAAGTGATTCAGGAGTTGTAATGCTACCAGGAACACATTATGCATATTTGGAAAACTTGAAATTAGTTATAGATATTTTAAATAAATTCTTGGAGGAGAAGTAATATGAAAAGTTTTACTGTTACATTAATACCTATATTCATATTTTTAATTTTGAAAGTCAAAAAAGCTTTTCATATGCTTCAACAAAACTGGTATAATGATGGGAATAGATATATAAGATGGATAGGTCGAAATATTAGAAAAGTATTTTTCTATTATGATTTAGTTATTATACCATTATTTATAATGGGTATATTTATACCTATGGAATATATGGTGTATGTTTATTGTATTACATATTTATTTGTTGACTATTTCTATCATAAATCAATAAAAAAAGAACAATTAAAAAAACCATTAGTATTTACTAATAGAATTAAAAGACTAACAATTACAGTAAGTTTACTATATATTATGGTATTGTTCTATATATATTATACTTTTGATTTAGATACAATAAATATATATTATTTAATAATAGGTTTTTCGATATACTTAAGTTATTTTATTGTACTACTTGCTAATACTATAAATAAACCAATAGAACATTTAGTGTTTTTACATTTTAAAAGACAAGCTTTAAAGAAAATATCTGAAATGAATCATATGGAAGTAATTGGTATTACAGGCAGTTATGGTAAAACTAGTAGTAAAAACATTGTATCAGAAATATTAAATGTCAAGTATAATGCTTTCCCATCACCTAAGAATTTTAATACACCATATGGACTTATTAATACAATAAATAATTATATTGATAAGTTTAGTGACTATTTTGTAGCTGAGATGGGCGCGACTAAGGTTGGACAAATAAAAGATTGTACAGATATAGTACATCCTAAATATGGTATTATAACTAAAATAGGTGAAGCACATCTAGAAAGTTATGGTAGTAAGAAAAATATTGAAAATACTAAATTTGAACTTATAGAAGCATTACCAAAAGATGGACTTGGTATTCTAAATGGCGATGATCAAGTACAAATGAAACATAAAATCAAAAATAAAGTTAAGATAATGACTATTGGTATTGATAATGAAAATGTAGATGCAAGAGCTATAAATATCAAATGTACTCATAAAGGTACTGAGTTTGATGTAGTATTCAAAGGTGATAAAAAGAAATATCATTTTGAATCAGTATTATTAGGTAAAAATAATGTATACAATTTATTAACAGGTATTTTACTTGGTAAATATTTAGGTATAAGTATTGATAGGTTAGAATTAGGAGTTAGAAATGTAAGACCAGTTGAACATAGATTAGAACTAAAAAAACATGGTAGTTTAAGTATTATAGACGATGCTTATAATAGTAATCCTGAAGGATCTAAAATGGCAGTTGAAGTACTAGGTATTATGCCTGGGAAGACTATAATCGTAACACCTGGTATGATTGAATTAGGTGAGTTACAATATGAAGCTAATTTTAACTTTGGTACATATATTGCTGATAACAAAATAGATGAAGTAATATTAATTGGTGAAAAACAAACTAAACCAATATTAGATGGTCTTAAGAAAAAGAAATATGATAAAGAACATATTCATATATTAAATGATGTAAAGGATGCATTTCCACTAATAAATAAATTGCAAGGTAAAGATACATTTGTATTATTAGAAAATGATTTACCTGATATTTTTAATGAGTAGGAGGATTTAAATGAAGATTAAATTAGGTGTAATATTTGGAGGAGAAACTGTAGAACATGAAGTAAGTATTATAAGTGCTATTCAAGCTATTGAAAATATAGATGAAGATAAGTATGAAGTGATACCTATTTATATAACTAAAGATAGAGTGTGGTATACAGGTAAATTCCTAAGAGATATGAATGTATATAAAGATATGGAATTACTTAAAAGATATGCCAAAGAAGTTGTTTTATATAAAAAAGATGGGGAGTTTGTCCTACAATCTACAAAAGGAATGTTTAAAAGTGTTGTAACTACTTTAGATGTAGTACTTCCAATTGTACATGGCCAAAATGTAGAAGATGGAAGCTTAGCAGGATATTTAGATACTATTGGTATTCCATATGCAGGACCTAGTATTTTAGGAGCAGCTATTGGACAAGATAAAGTAGTAATGAAAGAAGTCTTTAAAGCTAATAATCTACCAATTGTTCCTTATACTTGGTTTTATGATGTAGAATATAATACAAAAAAAGAAGATATCTTAAAGGAAATAAAAAAAGTAGGATATCCAGTTATTGTAAAACCAGCTAGATTAGGTAGTAGTGTAGGTATTAGAGTAGTTAAAAAAGATACTGATATTGATGAAGCAATCAATGAAGCTATTGATTACGATTCTAAGATTATTGTGGAAAAAGTAATTGATAATTTAGTAGAAGTTAATTGTAGTGTCTTAGGTAATTATGAATATGCCGAAGCAAGTGTATTAGAAGAAGTTACTAGTTCTAAAGACTATCTAACATATCAAGAAAAGTATATGGGTGGTAGTAAAGGTAAATTTGGTATTAAAAACTCTACAAAAGGTATGGCTTCAGCTAGTAGAAAAATACCAGCAACTATAGGCGATAAATTAACAAAAGAAGTACAAGAATTAGCAAAACAAACATTTAAAGCATTGAATTTAAGTGGTGTTTGTAGAATAGATTTTCTAATTGACGGAAAAGCAAAGAAGGCTTATATCAATGAGCCAAATACAATTCCTGGTTCATTATCATTCTATTTATGGAATGAATCAAATAAGACTTACACTGAACTATTAGATGAAATAGTAACTTTAGCTATTAGAAATTATAAAAATAAGGAAAAGAAAACACATAGTTTTAATACTAATATCTTAAGTGGTTATAATGGTGTAAAGGGTATGAAAGGTAAATTAAAATAAGACTATATTTTAGTCTTTTTTTATTGTATAATTGAATTAGGTGATAATATGAAAGATAATAGAGGATTTACATTAATAGAATTATTAGCCGTATTAATAATACTAGCAGTTATAGCTCTTGTTGTAACGCCTGTTGTAACTACTACTATCCAAGCAGTTAGAGAAAGTTCTGCCGAATCACAGGAACAGTTAGTAATATCAGCAGCTAAAAATTGGGCAAGTAATAATAGTGATTTACTTTCTGATACAATAGGTGATACATACACTGTATATGTAAGTACACTTGGTAAAGAAGATTATTTGTCAAAAAAACAAATTCAGGATTTAGTTGATTCAAAAACTTTGACAAATGCCTGTGTTAAAATAACTACTGAAGAACATAAATATACTTATGAATTTCAAAAAAAGTGCGAATAAAAAAACTACTTAAAGTAGTTGCTTATTTAGCATTTTTTTTGTTCTTTTTTCTATTAGCGTAAGTTTTATTAACTAATTTAACTTTTTTACCAATTTTTGTTACGAATTTCTTTTTAACTCCTTCAGGTAAGTTAGCTTTAACTACTTTCATATAGCACCTCCATACACAATTAAAATTATATCATAAATATGTAAAATTATATACTTTTATTTTATAAAATAGTAAAAAAGTATTCCAAATATATAAAAATATGTTATAATATTATTGTTTGTTTGGATTGTTAGCTCAGTTGGTAGAGCAACTGACTCTTAATCAGTGGGTCTAGGGTTCGAGTCCCTAACAGTCCACCATTTAGTATTAAACTGATTTTTTGATTATTTTTGTGTAAAAACTATTGTCAAAATGCATAAAATAATATATAATTAAGAAGTCAGTTGAATTGGACCTGTAGCTCAGTTGGTTAGAGCACACGCTTGATAAGCGTGGGGTCATAGGTTCAAGTCCTATCAGGTCCACCATTACGCCTCAATAGCTCAGTTGGTTAGAGCACTTGACTGTTAATCAAGGGGTCGTAGGTTCGAGTCCTACTTGGGGCGCCAGTTGGCCAGTTGGTGAAGTGGCTTAACACACTGCCCTTTCACGGCAGCATTCATGGGTCCGAATCCCGTACTGGTCACCATTTAGAATATAGCCTAGATTTATCTAGGTTTTATTTTGTTTTCTGATATAATTATATTGACAATTTTATTATAATAATTTATAATTAAGTAGTCAGATGGAGTAGTACTCAAGAGGCTGAAGAGGCGCCCCTGCTAAGGGTGTAGACCGGGTAACTGGTGCGGAGGTTCAAATCCTCTCTACTCCGCCATTATGATTATAACCTTGGAAACAAGGTTTTTTTCATACAAATAATTCCTACTAAAAAAGTAGGTTTTCATATAATTTTCACTAAATATATGATATAATGTGATATAATTAATAGAGGTGATAATATGATATATTTAGATTATTCAGCAACAACTCCAGTAAACAAAGAAGTATTGGATAGTTTTGATAAAGTTTGTTTAGATTATCCAGGTAATCCAAATTCATTACATAAATTAGGCACTAGTAATGCAAAGTTGATTGAAGATGCAACTAACCAAATAAAAGATTTATTAAATATATCTAATATGGAAGTTATATATACTAGTGGTGCATCTGAATCAAATAATACAGTTATAAAAGGTGTAGCTTCTAAATATAGTAATAGAGGGAAACATATAATAACATCACCATTTGAACATTCATCAGTAAATGCTCCATTAAATTATTTGGCATCTCAAGGATATGATGTTGACTTCGTAGAATTAAATGAAGATGGAACTGTTAACTTGGATAGTTTAAAGAGTTTAATTAAAGATGATACGATTTTAGTATCTATATCTGCTGTTAATTCAGAACTAGGTATTAGGCAACCTATAGAGGAAATTGCATCTATTGTTAAAGAGTATCCTAAATGTTTCTTTCATAGTGATATGACACAAAGTATTGGTAAGATTAATATTCCTATTAAAGATATTGATTTTGTATCTTTTACTGCGCATAAATTCTTTGGATTAAAGGGGATTGGTGTCTTATTAAAAAAAGAGTCTATTGTTATAGATCCATTAATAAATGGTGGTAAATCTACATCTATTTATAGATCAGGTACACCAGCGGCCCCATTAATTGTATCTGTTTCAAAAGCTTTAAGACTTGCTTTAGAAAATCAAGAAGATAAGATTAATCATATTAAAGAACTAAACGATTATTTAAAAGATAGTATTAAAGATATAGATAATGTTTATATTAATAGTACTTCTAAATCTATACCTCATATTTTAAATATAAGTATTATAGGTGTTAAACCTGAAACAATGCTACATGCAATGGAAGCTCATGATATTTATATATCTACTCAATCAGCATGTTCTACAGGTGATATTTCTAAAGCTGTATTTGCTTTAACTCATGATGAAGAAAGGGCTAAATCATCAATTAGAGTTTCCATATCTTATGTAACTACAAAAGAAGAAATAGATACCTTTATTAAATGTTTCAAAGAAGCATGTAAGGAGTTAAGATTAAAATGAAAATAGTTAGAATAAATGCCATGTGGTGTAGTGGATGTTTATATATGAAAAAAGTTTGGAAAGAAGTAGAAAAAGAGTATCCAAATTTAGATATAGAAACTTATGATTATGATATGGATGAAGATATAGTAAAATCTTATAATCCAGGAACTATTTTACCAGTTATAATTTTTTATAAAGATGGCGAAGAATATAAAAGATTAAATGGTGAAAAGAAAAAAGAAGAAATAATAGAAATAATTAAGGAGTGTTTATGAAAAAAATATACTTTATAATAATAAGCTTACTCTTATTATTACCTATAAGTATATCTGCTAAAGAATTAGATGTATATTTATTTCATTCATCTACTTGTGAACATTGTAAAGCTGAAATAGAATATTTAAATAGTATAAAAGATGAATATGATTTAAATATTCATTTATATGAAGTAACTGATAGAAATGAAGAATCTAAAGCGAACGCAGAACTTATGAAAAAAGTAAGAGAAGCAATGCATATTAAACAAAATAAAACCCCTTTTACAGTAATAGGAAAAACATATTATATGGGATTTGAAGATAGTATTAAAGAATCTATGGATAATTTAATAAAAAATGAAATAGAAAATCCAAGTATAAATGTTGTAGAAAAAATATTTAATGATGAAGATATATCTAATATTGAAATAGATAATGGTAGAATTGATAAATTACATGTTTTTGGTAAAGAAATCAATTTAAGTAGTATTTCAATTCCTTTAATAGCTGTTATTATTGGATTTATAGATGGATTTAATCCTTGTGCGATGTGGGTTTTGATATTTTTAATAACAATGCTTATGAATATGCAAAATAAAAGAAGAATGTGGACATTAGGTATTACATTTTTAGTTGCATCAGCATTAGTATATGTTATGTTTATGTTAGCTTGGTTAACTGTTATAAGTAATTTATCTGCAATTGTATGGTTTAGATTACTTATCGCGTTAGTGGCATTGATAGGTGGTATTGTTAACTTAAGAAGTTTTTACAATAGTCTTAAAAAAGATGATGGTTGTGAAGTTGTAGATGAAAAGAAAAGAAAAAAGATTATAACTCGTATAAAAAAAATCGTATCTGAAAAATCATTTATAATAGCCTTAGTAGGAGTTATCTTACTCGCGTTTTCAGTAAATGTAATAGAACTTGCTTGCTCAGCAGGCCTACCTATGATATTTACTCAAATACTTGCTATAAATGAGTTATCAACATTAGAATATATAATTAGTATATTTATATATATATTCTTCTTCTTAATAGATGATATATTAGTATTTACTATAGCTATGATAACTTTAAATGTTACAGGTATATCTACTAAATATACTAAATATTCACATTTAATAGGTGGTATTATAATGGTAGTTATATCAATATTAATGGCATTCAAACCTGAATGGTTGATGTTTAATATATAAGAGATTTATATCTCTTTTTGTTTTTATGTGATATAATAACTGAAGTTAGGAAGTGGTTGTATGCAAAATATTATAACAAATTATAAGAATAAATATATTTTCTATAATGATAATAGAAAGGTATTATGTTTTGATGAATGTAGTAGAAAAGTTATGTTAGATTTAACTTTTCCTAAAGAATCTAGTTTAAATAATATAACTATATATGATCGTATTATTAATTTACTTAAAAATGATAACAAAGTATTTTTATATGAAGGTATTAGAGAATACCCAAGAAATATAAGTGTTAATAATAAATTAGTATCTGGTATATCAAGAGTAAGTACACAATATTATTCATGTTATAAAAACTTTACAAAAGAAGAGTTAGATGAAATAAAAAGATTAAGTGATGAAGAAAAGATAAGACCATATTTATTTTCTATTGATGAATTATTAGATGTAATTCCATATAAGGGACTACATTATAATATAGAAAATAGTGAGGCTCTTAAAGTATTAAAAAAGAAATTAGACTATGAGGTATATTAATATGGAAAGATATCAAGAAATAGAAAGAAGTATTATTACTAAATATAGGAAAACTATATGGTCTAGATTTATAAAAGGCGTAAAAGACTATGAATTAATTCAAGAGGGCGATAAAGTAATGGTATGTATAAGTGGAGGTAAAGATTCATTTTTACTTGCCAAATGTGTAGAAGAACTACAAAAACATAGTAAAATTAAATTTGAAGCAGTATATGTTTGTATGAATCCTGGATATAATGATTATAATAAGGAAATGATTTTAAAAAATGCGGAGATATTGCATGTTGATTTAAAGATGTTTGATACAGAGATATTTGATACGGTTTCAGGTTTAACAGAAGGTAATCCGTGTTATTTATGTGCTCGTATGCGAAGAGGACATCTATATAATAAAGCTAAAGAATTAGGATGCAATAAAATTGCTTTAGGACATCACTTTAATGATGTAATTGAAACAACACTACTTTCTATGTTGTATGCAGGTGAGATTAAGACTATGTTACCAAAACTTCATAGTGAAAATTTTGAAGGACTAGAGTTAATTAGACCTATGTATATGGTAAAAGAAGAAGATATATTGTCTTGGAAGAAAAGTAATGATCTAACTTTTATCAACTGTGCTTGTAGGTTTACAGAAGCTTGTGATATAGATGATTCATCAAGTAAACGTAAAGAGATGAAAAACCTAGTAAAAAAATTAAGAGAGGTAAATCCTGAAGTAGATCATAATATATTTAAAGCATTAGATAATATTAATTTAAATTGTGTATTAGGATATAAAGAAGATAAAGCATATCATAGTTTTTTAGATGAATATGGTGATAAAAATGGAAAGAATGAATAAGGAAGAGTTAATCAAATTAATAGAAAGTATTGGTATAGATTTTGATGAATTTTGGATACTTTCTTCTAGTGCCTTAGTACTTCGTGATTTATTTGAATCTGCAGGTGATTTAGATATAGCTGTAACTCAAAAAGGTTTAGAACAACTAAAAGAAAAATATAATTTAATTCATAAACATGATAATTGGTATCAAGTTACTGAAAAAATTGAGTGTGTTTTAGATACTAAGGTAGATAGTAACATAGAAAAATATGGTAAATATAATTTAGAAAGTTTAGAAAAGTATTTTGAATATTTAAAAACTAGTGAAAGAGAAAAAGATAAAATAAGATATGATATAGTAAAAAAAGCATTAAATCGATAATGCTTTTTTGATTCTACAAGAAAAGAGATTGGATTATATTATTTAGTTTCTTATTCAACTTATTCGCGTTTATATCACTTTATATAGATATACATTTATTATTTACTAATTGGCTATAAAACTAGAGTAATCTAGTTTTTTATGTTATAATTTAAGAGGTGATTATATGAATATATTTGATTATGTAAAGAAGTATGATTATACGTTTGAAGAAAAACCATTTAATGAAGTTGATAATCTAATATTTTCTACACTTATATATATAGATTATAGAGATATAATAAATGGTGTTATGACATTAGAAAATATATCTAAAAAATATCTAAGTGTAACTAATATAAATAAAAAAAATAAAGAGATATTCGCGGTTAAAAACGCGAAGAAATTACTTGAATTAATACCAGATAGTAAAAGATTTAAAGATGTATTAGTATATAATTATGTATATGAAAGTGATGAAAAGTCACAATTTGGTGCTTTAACATATGGATTTAATGATACACTTTATGTTGCTTATGAAGGAACGGATGATTTAATTAGTGGATGGGAAGAAGACTTTGAAATGGCTTATAACTTTCCAGTAGTTGCTCATAAAAAAGCAATTAAATATTTAAAAAGGTATACATTCACAAATAAAAAGCTATATGTTGGAGGACATTCAAAAGGTGGTAATTTAGCTTTAGTCGCGGGAATGTGTTCTAATTTTATATTAAGAAAAAAAATAATTAACATATATAGTAATGATGGTCAAGGGCTTAGACTAAGTGAAATAGAATCTAATAAGTATAAAAGAATTAAAAGCAAATTAATTCATTTCATTCCACAAAATTCTATTGTTGGTTTACTTTTTAGACATGACACTGATGTTGTTGTAAAGGCTAAAGCACCAACTATAGTATCTCATATACCATCAAGTTGGGTAGTAAAAGAGGATAGTTTTGAAAGAAGTGAATTGGTTAAATCAAGTTCTATCTTTGATAAAGGAATGATTGAATGGCTAAATTGTTATGACTATTCAAAGAGGGAAAAATTTATAACAGAGGTATTTGATATATTAAGAGAAAATGAAATAACTAGTTTATTACAAATTAAAAGTGATTTTACTTATGTATTTAAATTAGTTAAAAGTTCTGCTAATGTCAGTGATGAAACAAAACAAATGGTAAATGATTTATTAAAAATATTAAGTAAAGTAACTAAAGAAACGCGATTGGAAAAATAAACTACATTTTATATGTAGTTTTTATGTAGTTTATATGTTGACAATATCTACATTAAATAATATAATATAAATAGGAAAGAGGTGTGGTATGGCTCATATGACAAGTGCTATTAATATTAATGTTGATAGTGAATTAAAGAAACAAGCAACAGAAATATTGAACGGATTAGGACTTAATATGTCTACATTTATTAATATGGCATTGATACAAGTTGTAAATGAAAATGGCATTCCGTTTGAAGTTAAGAACCCAAAACCTAGTAGAAAGTTAAGAAGAGCTTTAAAAGAAGCAGATAAAATAGCTAAACATCCTGAAAAGTATAAAGGTTACAATGATATTGATGAACTATTTAAGGATTTAGATAGTTGAGCAATGCTTTAGAAGTAGTAGGTTGTAAATATTCTGTTCATGTAACTTCAGACTTTAAAAAGGATTATAAAAAAATACTTAAACAAGGTAAGGATAAGAGGAAGTTAAGAGAAGTTGTAATTAAACTTGCTAATAAAGAAAAATTAGACCTAAGATATAACAACCATAAATTAAATGATAATAAATATTTTAAAGATTGTTATGATATACATATAGAACCAGATTGGGTATTAATATATAAATATATTGACAATGAACTAATATTGTTGTTAATTGATACTGGTTCTCATAGTGAAGTATTGAATATGTAGAAAATAGTATATAAAATACTATTTTTTTGATAAAATAATATAAATGCAACTAAAATTATACAAAAAACAACTGAAAATTGGTAGAACGCAACCAAAGTATTTGATATATTTTTTTTATAGAAAGGAGAGTATTATGAATTTTAAAAATAATCTTAGAAAGATAAGAAAAGATAATAATTTATCACAAGAAGAACTTGCCGATAAACTTAATGTATCTAGACAGGCTGTATCAAAATGGGAAAGTGGACAAGCATATCCAGAAATGGATAAAGTACTTCAAATATGTAAAATGTTTAATTTAAATATTGATGATTTATTAAATAAGGATATTAGAGAAGTAAATGAGGTTAAGGAGTCAAAAACTAATATTAATAAATATATAGATGACTTTTTAGGATATGTTACTAAAACAGTTAATGTATTTAGTAGTATGAAAATAAGGGGAATAATAAAATGCTTACTTGAACAATTTTGTATATTAATAGTTATATGGGTATTTTGTATGGTAATAGGTACCGCAGGGGACCATATAGTTAGAGGAATATTTGGTGGTTTACCATCTAATATATATCACTTTATATATAATATTTTAGAAAGTATATATATTATAGCTGCAATTATCTTTGGTATTATGATGATCGCACATATATTCAAAGTTAGATACCTAGATTATTACGAAGTAGTTGAAGAAGAACCTGTAAAAGAATTAAAGGAAGAAAGTAAAGAAAAAGAAGTTGTATATTTAACAAAGGAAAAAGAAAAAATAGTTATAAGAGATCCTAAACACGCAGGATATGGTTTTATAAATGGCCTTGTTAAATGCATTTTACTAATTATTAAATTCTTCGTTTTATGGTTTATAGTATGTGCAGCTATTACATTAATAAGTTTAGTAATGGTGACAGTAATATTATTTATATTCATTAAAACAGGATTATTATTCTTTGGAATTTTTTTAATACTATTATCTTTTATTGCTATAAACATAATTATATTAGATATCTTTTATAATTTTGTAATTAATAAGAAAAGCAAATTTAAAACAATTGGTATTATTCTTTTAATTTCATTAATTAGTATGGGTATAGGTAGTGGTTTAATTTTTATAGGTATTAAAGATTTTGATATACCAACTACAATAGATCATGTTAATTATATAAGTAAAACTATTCATTTAGATATGGAAGATAATTTATTAATAGATTATAGCTGTTGTTATGATATTGAATATATTACTGAAGTAAGAGATGATATTAAATTAGAACTTATTCATACAAAATATAATGATATTGATATAATAAAAAATGATAATATTATAAATTTTGATATAGATTATAAAGATGAGGATATAATGGATATGTTAAGAACTCAAATAGAGGATATTAATAATAAAGTATTTATTGATTATGGTAAGATAAGTATTAAAGTTTATGCCTCTAAGGAAAATATGTCTAAGTTATTTACAAACTATGATAATTATATGAGAAAAAATCAAATATATTATGGAGAATAGATGCATAAGGCATCTTTTCTTTTATTTAAAATTATTATATAATATAATATATAGGAGTATGATGTATGAAAAAGATATTAGTGATATTGTTAGCTATAATTTGTATACTACCTATAACAGGTTGTACAAATGATGCGAGAAAATTTAAAAAAGAATATGAAAAACTAAATGGAACTACTTCGTCAAGTGGTAAAGAAATAAGAAGTATAAATATTGATTCGGATAATCCGTTTGTATATAAAACAGCTTCAGATATAGTAACAATGATAAAAAATGAAGAATCATTTATTGTATATTTTGGTTTTGCTTCTTGTCCTTGGTGTAGAAGTATGGTAACTAATTTAATAAAGGCTGCTAAAGATACTAATACAAAAACTATTTATTATGTTGATGTATTAGAAATAAGAGATACGTTAGCTTTAGATGATGTCGGTAATGTTTATAGGGAAAAAGATGGAGATTCATATTATATGCAGTTAATTAGTATAATGGAAGATGTGTTAGAAGATTATACATTAACAAAAGATGGAAAAACTATAAAAACAGGCGAAAAAAGAATATACGCACCTAATGTGATAGCTATTAAAAAAGGTGTAGCTTATGATATTACAACAGGAATTAGTAATAAACAAAATGATGGTTATGCAGAATTAACAGACACAATAAATGAAGAAAGTTATGATATGTTAAAAGATTTACTAAGTACATTTAATGGTACTTGTGATGAAAAGGCTTGTTAATAGAAAGAAGGGTTTATATGAAAACAAGTAAAATATTATGGGGGTTAGTATTTATTATAGTTGGTATTATATTAGGATTGAATGCAATGGGTATAGCTAATATCGAAATATTTTTCAATGGTTGGTGGACATTATTTATTATTGTTCCAAGTTTTATAAATATATTTAGAGAAGATCATAAGGTATCAAGTTTTATATGGTTTATTATAGGTATTATATTATTACTAGCGTGTAATGATTTAATAACATATGACTTAATATGGAAACTAATGTTACCAGTTATCTTGGTATTGATAGGATTATCAATTATATTCAAAGGTAATAGTGAAAAAGTCACTGATGAAGAAATAGAGAAATTAGAAGTAAATGATACTGTATGTAGTATGTTTAAAGAAGAAATAGTTAAAGCTCCTAAAAAATTTGATGGTGTTGATTTGGAGGCTATCTTTGGTAGTATAAAATATGATATGTCTTCTGTAAGTTTAAAGAAAGACGCTTTAATTAAAACTTGTACTGTATTTGGTAGTGTAAAAATAATAGTACCAAAAGGGGTAAATGTAAAAATGAAAAAATCAGGATTATTTTGTGATATGCTTAATAAAGTTAAGATTACAGATGAAAAAAATACAATTATCATAGATGCATTTACATTATTTGGGAGTGTGATTATAGATGACAAGTAATCAAAAAATAGTTAAAGGGTTAGCCATTACTTTAGCTGTAGTAATTATAATTGGTATTGTTAATGCAGCTGTATGGTCATTATGTAGTATAAGTTTTATTTTTGGAAATCATACATATGATGGTGCAACTGAAATATATAATATAAATGATGTGGATAATATTGAAATAAATATAGGTGCTTCTAATTTAAAAATTGAAGAGAGTGATACTTTTAAAATAGAAATACCTAATTATGTAACTTATGATGTAAAAAACAATAAACTTACTATAAATGAAAAAAGTCGTTTCTTTTTAAAAAGTTCTAATATAAAAGTTTATTTACCTACTGAAAAACAGTTTGATTCTGTTAAGATTAATGGTGGAGCTGGAAATATAGAAATTGTTAATTTAACTGCTAAAAATGTTGATTTTGAATTAGGGGCAGGAAAGGTCACAGTGGGTAATTTAGAAGCTAATTTGTCATTTGCTTTAGATGGTGGAGCTGGTGATTTCAAATTAAATTCAGGATATTTAAATAATGCCGATATTGATATGGGAGTAGGAAACTTTATAATAAGAGCTACTTTAAACGGTAAAGCTGATATTGATATGGGAGTAGGCAATCTTGATATAGATTTAGTAGATGAAATAGATAATTATACTTTTGATATAGATAAAGGAATAGGCAATGTCACTATCGATGGTAAGAATGTATCTGGTAGATTAGGATCTGGAAATACTTTGATTGAAATAGATGGTGGAGTAGGAAATATCAAAATATATTAGGAGGCTTTATGAAACAAAATTTGAAAGAATTATGGGAAAATGAATTAGTAACTAATATTGTATTACTAGTAGTAGGAATTATATTAACAATATGGCCTGATGAATCACTTAATGTTGCTGTTAATTTAGTAGGTTCAGTAGTAGTATTATTTGGTATTGTAAACTTAGTTATGTGGTTTATGAATAAGGGAAATAATTATGCATCACTATTTATAGGAATATTATCATTTATTGTAGGTATATTTATAATAGTTAGGTCAGCTACAGTGATATCAATAATTCATATCTTATTAGGTATTGCAGTTCTTGCTGATGGAATAACTAATATGAAAACATTAATGAATATAAAAAGCGATAGTAAATCATGGATGGCACTATTTATATCATCAATAATAACTATAATACTTGGTATATTATTAATCTTTAAACCATTATTTATAGCTGATATGGTTACACGCATAGGTGGTATTGTAATTATATTGTGTGCTTTAGAAGGTTTACTAATTATGTTTAGAATAAAGAAAGCAATTAAATAATTGCTTTTTGTTTTTTATATTATATGATAGAATATTAGTAGAAGGTAGATGTTATGAAGAGTAAAAGAGGATTTACATTAATAGAATTGCTTGCTGTTATAGTAATACTTGCGGTAATAGCGTTAATAGTTACACCAGTAGTAAGTAATATAATATCGTCGGCAAAAGAGGCAACATTTAAAGAAGCAGTAAACAATTTATTATCCGCATCTAGCAACTATTTATCTAAATACTTGATTGATCACAATGGAAAAGAACCAAGTTATAGTATAATATTTATTTGTAATGGTACATCATGTACAAACAGTTTAGGTGATTCACTTGATATATCAGGTTCAATTCCTAAATCTGGTAGGATAGTAATAGAAAATAGCAATGATATATACGCGGAAGTAATAAGTGATGGAGTGTATTATGCTTCAGGTACAAAAGGTAACTTAAATATTTCTAAAGATGTAACCTTGTTAGATGATTATAGTGGTTTAGAAAATAATCAAATTTCTATAAGTCTAATACTAGAAAACTCAAAGTATGATTACACTTCTAAAATAGAAGATTTAGGTGTCCCTTTAAATACAAGGTATCCAGGTACTTCAGATAATGATATATTATCTAGAAATGTATGGGATATGAAGTTATATGATAATAAAATATATATAGGTTCAGGTGATTATGATAAAAATACTGGACCAGTAGATATATACTATTATGATATAAGTAATAATAAATTTGTAAAAGAAGCTACGGTAGATGATGAACAAATAAATAGATTTGTAATCGCGAATGGTAAACTTACTATCCCTGGAATTGACAGACATACAGGTGCATGGGATTTTGGATATTATTATGTATTAGAAAATGGAACTTGGGTGTCTAAAAAGATAAAAGATGCTATACATAATTTTGAAATAGTTGAGTACAAAGGTGCATTATACGCGGGAATTGGAAATGATAGTGATTCCTCTATATTAAAGAGTACTGATGATGGTACAACATGGGAATATGTTTATATGTACGATATAAACGGAAATAAGATAACAGTAACCGAAGCAAATTCAAGAAATACAAGAGTCTATGATATGTTTGTATTTAATAATAAATTATATGCTATATCAAATTATAAAATATTTGAATATATAGATGAATCAAATACATTTGTACAAATTGATAGTAATTATTCATATTTTTTTGGTACTTCTCCAGCATTGCAATATTTTTCTCTAAAAGAAAAGATCGTGTTTAAAGATAAAATAGTTTTTGTTAATGGAATGTTAACATATCTTGATAGTATCGGGAATCATAGCTTAACATCACTATTCTATGATAAAACTTCTTCTGCTGTTGATTTAGTAGAAAAAGATGGTAATTTATATGTTTTAAGTAATACTATTTATAATGGTGAAGTTTATATAAGTGTATATAAAACAAAAGATGCAGTAAAGTGGAAACCATTAATGTATATTAAATATCCAGTAATGGCTAGAAGTTTTGAAATAACAAATGATGCTATATATTTAGGCTTTGGCGTAGTAAAAGGTAATATATATGACTCTGGTAAAAATCAAATGATAATTGTTAATGATAGTACATATTCAGGGAAAATATTAAAAGTTCCATTATATTAAAGGTAACAAGTTTACCTTTTTTGTGTAAAGTAAATTAAATATTCATATTTTATTTATACAAAATAATGTATAATAAGAATAGGTGATAATATGAAGTCAAAAAATCTTTTTATGATATTGGTAGTTGCTGCTCTTGTATTTGCTATATATAATATGATTAATAATAGTAAGAAAGCTAATGCTAATCAGCCATCAACTTCAACACAAGATGTTGGAAATAATTCTAATGGAGATTCAAATCAAAATACTCCAACTATTGATACTAATAGTAATAAAATAATAATATCAACAATGCTAGAAAACAAAGGAACTTATGATTACACAAATAAGATAGTAGATTTAGGAGTACCTTTATCAGCAAAGTATCCAGGTGAATCTGAAAATAATGTTTTATCAAGAAATGTATGGGATCTACAAGCTTATAATAATAAAATATATATAGGTTCAGGTGATTATGATAAAAATACTGGGCCAGTTGATATATATTCATATAATACTCTAACTAATCAATTTGTAAAAGAAGTTACAGTAGATGATGAACAAATAAATAGGTTTGTTATTATAGATGGTAAACTTATGGCACCAGGAATTGATAGGCACAGTGGTGGATGGGATTTAGGTAATTATTATGTGTTGGAAAATGGTAAATGGACTACTAAGACAATTAAAGATGCGATTCATAATTTTGATTTAATCAAATATAATGGCGCATTATACGCGGGAATTGGAAATGATAGTGATTCAAGTATTATAAAAACAACAGATAATGGTAATAGTTGGTCTTATGTTTATATGTACGATATAAATGGAAATAAAATAACAGTAACCGAAGCAAATTCAGCATATACAAGAGTATACGATTTATTTGAATTTAAAAACAATTTATATGCAATATCAAATTATAAGATATATAAATACATACAAAGTGATAATATATTCAAAGAAATGAACAATAAGGTAGTAAGTTTTGGATCTTCACCAGTATTATTCTATTTTCCATTAAAAACTAAAATGCAATATAAAAATAATATGGTTTTTGTAAATGGTATGATAGGTTATACAAATGATTTAGAAAATTTCACATATACATCTTTTGATAGATATAGTAGTGTAAATGATATGGTAGAAGTTAATAATGAATTATATGTATTGTGTAATACGGTTATAGATAATGTTACTTATGTAAGTGTTTATAAAACAAATGATTTAACAACTTGGAATCCTGTAATGTATTTTGAATACACAGATCCAGCTAAGAGCTTTGAGTTTGTTAATAATGCTTTCTATTTTGGATTTGGTTCTACGAGAGGTAGTTTTACAACAACCACTATCGCGAATTCAGGTAGAATAATAAAAGTACCAATGAATTAATTTGTAAAGTTATGTTTAAAGGGTAGATAAATGTCTACCTTTTTGTTATAATTAATATGTTTACAAAGTATCAAATGAAAGGGTAAAAATATGCTAGAAATTAAAAAAATAAGTAAAATTTATATTACAGGTGATTTTAAACAAACTGCCTTAGATGAAGTGAGTATTAGTTTTAGAAAAAATGAGTTTGCTTCTATTTTGGGACCATCTGGATCAGGTAAAACTACTTTATTAAATATTATAGGTGGTTTAGATAATTATGATAAAGGTGATTTAATTATCAATAATGTTAGTACTAAAAAATATACTGATAGAGATTGGGATAGTTATAGAAATCATAGAATAGGTTTTGTATTTCAAAGTTATAATTTAATAGGACATCAATCAGTTTTAGCCAATGTAGAACTTGCTTTAACTTTATCAGGTGTTTCTAAAAAGGAAAGAACTAGAAGAGCAAAAAAAGCATTAGATAGTGTTGGTTTATCTAAACATATTCATAAAAAACCAAATCAATTATCAGGTGGCCAAATGCAAAGAGTTGCTATTGCAAGGGCTTTAGTAAATGATCCCGATATTTTACTTGCGGATGAACCAACAGGTGCTTTAGATAGTGAAACAAGTAAACAAATAATGGAAATATTAGCTAATGTTGCAAAGGACAGATTAGTTATTATGGTTACACACAATCCAGATTTAGCTAAAGAATATTCAACTAGAATTATTAAACTAAAGGATGGTAAAGTAATTGATGATACAAATCCATATAATAAAGAAAATGAAAAGTTAGAAAAAAATGTAAAAACTAAGAAAACTTCTATGAGTTTATTGACAGCTTTATCACTATCATTAAATAACTTGATGACTAAAAAAGGAAGGACATTTTTAACTGCATTTGCAGGTTCTATTGGCATCATTGGTATTGCCTTAATTCTTTCTTTATCAAATGGTGTTCAAGAATATATTGATAAAACTGAAAGAGAAACATTGGCAAGTTATCCATTAACGATTGAAAAGACAACTTTTGATATTGGTGCTAGTATGAATATGCAGTTAACAAATAATATAGAAAAAGAATGTGAAGAAGGGAAACTATGCACTATAGATGATATTACAACTAGTCCTGCAATTATGGCTGTTTCTTCAGAAGTAAAAAATAATCTAAAAGAGTTTAAAAAAGCTTTAGATGATAATTATCATAGTATAAATGATTATACAGATGGTATAGGATATAGTTATAATATAAATTTATTAGTATATAGTAAAGATACTTCTAATGGCGTTAAAAAAGTAGGGGATGTTACTACATCAAATTATATGATAAGTGGTAATCCACTAGAAGAACTTATAGATAATGATGAACTACTAAAAAGTCAATACGAAATTATTGCTGGTCACATGCCTGAAAATTATAATGAATTAGTACTAGTATTAGATAAAAATGGTAATATACCATTATCTATGTTATATAATTTAAATATATTAGATGGTACTAAATTAAACGACACAATTAAAGAAGTAAAAGATGGTAAAAAGGAATCATTAGAGACACCAGAATATACATATGAAGATTTAATTGGATTAAAATATAGTTTAATATATAATAATTTAGTATTTGAAAAAGTAAATGGTAAATGGACAAATATTGGTACTGATAAAGATAAATTAAAAAATCTAGTTGATAATGGATTAGAATTAGAAATAGTGGGTGTTGTAAAGGTTTCTTCTGATACAACAGCTGCTGAAAGTAATTTTGTTGGTTATAGTCATGACCTAATTAAACATGTTATTGATAAAAACAATGATAGTGAAATAGTTAAAGAACAATTAGCGAATAAAAATATTAATATATTTACTGGATATGAGTTTGATGCAGATTATCCATATGACGCTGTTACATATATGTTAGGCATGGCAGATTTAGATGATCCATCATCTATTAATATATATCCTAAAAATTATGATTCTAAAGATAAAATAAAAGATATCATTAATGAATATAATAATGAACAAAAAGATGAATTCAAAATTACATATACCGATTATGTAGGTGTACTTATGAGTGGTATAACTAATATTATCAATGTTATAACATATATATTAGTTGCTTTTGTTGCTATATCATTAATAGTATCAAGTATAATGATATCTATAATTACTTATATTTCAGTATTAGAAAGAACAAAAGAAATAGGTATCTTAAGAGCTATTGGTGCATCTAAGAAAGATGTAACTAGAGTATTTAATGCTGAAACTATTATAGAGGGCTTCGTAGCAGGTGTATTTGGTATATTAGTAACACTACTATTATGTGTTCCAATCAATGCGGTAGTATATGGTATGTTTAATGTTAATAATATTGCTAAGCTACCAGTTATGGGTGGAATAATATTGATAGGTATAAGTGTGTTACTAACTGTAATAGCAGGTTTAGTACCATCTAGAATGGCTGCTAAGAAAGATCCTGTAGAATCACTTAGAACTGAATAAAGAAAAGTATTAGTTATTCTAATTACAACTAGAAAAATTAAGTGTCCGAAAAGGGCAAAATAAAAGACACATAGAGTTACCTATGATACAATGTAAGTGACGAAACTTATATTGGAGGTAAAAAACTATGTGTCTTTTAAATTGTAACATAAAAAAGAAA
>JAFUTO010000029.1 GCA_017484205.1 Bacilli bacterium
CTTCTTGTCCATACATACCTCCATTTAATTATATTTACGCATCATAAAAATATGTTAAAGAAGTTAAGAAATCTCTAAACCGACATTTATCTCCTCTCCTCGGTTAAGGAAGTTATCAAACGATTATTAGCTAGATAATCTTTTTCTATATAAAATATTTCGCACAATATATGATTGTTAATCAATTAACCAACTCTTTAATATATGCAACAAAAAAACAATAGAGTTTTCTCTATTGCTATTTATAAGATATAGGATTACGACAGAACTTACATACACCAACATCTTCATATATGATGTTATCTCCTCCACATTTAGAACATTTTACTGCATGTGTTGTTTTTGCTCGTTCTTGCTTCTCTTTAATTTTCAAATCATTTTTTTCTCTTATCTCAGCATCTTGACGCATATATTCTTTTACACCACTATTAATTTTGGATGATAATTTACTTACAATATTACTAACTATGGATGAGACAATAATAAATATAATTCCTACAGTAAATAGAAATTTACTATAGCTTAATAATTTAGTGTATATATTAGAAGTCATTATTATATCTATATATGGGATTTTTATTTGAATAATTCCAGAAACGTAATTTGCAATATATGGAATTAATAAAATCAAACTAATTATAATCATCCAAATAGGAGCTTTATATATTTTTCGACCTCTATATACATAATATCTAAATAAAAGTAAACATATACCAAGAAATGGAAGAAAATACATAACTATTAGTATAACTGGTATACTACATAATAATTTTAAAAATTTATTCATTTAAATCACATCCTTTACTGATAAATTGGTGTCATAAACTTTTCTACTTTTTTCTCATTAGTATTTGAATCATAATATATTTCTGCGTCATATTCAATATGAACTAGGAAGTTCTTTGCTTTACCTATTAATACTTGATTATAGTACATAACTTCTACTTGACCGGCAAATCCATAATCATATGCATTGTTTTTCCAATCGTATACATCTTCTATAAAATATCTTAATTTAATCCTATAAACACCATTATCATTAGATATTTCGCCAATCGAATCGGAAGATGAATAGTGTAAGAAGCCAAATACATTTGTAGATTGACTGCTTCCATCGGATGTATGAGCAGGATCTATACCAGGCATAAGATTTCTATTTTCAAATATTAATTTTTCACCATCTACTAAAGTACTTTTAGCTAATCTAATATAATCATCTATTGTTTTATCCATATAATAACTAACAGATGGATCATCTCTAAGTTCTTTTGTAGCATCTGATTCTGTAAACGCCTTACCTGTTGCAGCAAAGAACATATCATGTGCTTTAGCTGCATCCTTAGCATATAAATGTCCACCCTTAGCCCCTAAATACATGATATTAAATTGAAAATCATAATTGTATGGTGAATATTTCTCTACACCATCTAAATCTACGTATTTAACATACCAACCATTGTTATAAGGGACAATGTTTCCTTTTCCATATAAAGTATTTGATTCATTTACTTCATCAATTAAGCTATATACATTGCTAGGTTCACCTTTAAATGAATTTCTAAGTACATAATTTGAATCAAATGAAACCAATGGATATGGATCTTTATTATCTACTAATCCATCATTATCACTATCTTTTTTAGTCGGATCTGACTTCATAACAAGTGTATATACTCCATCTATATTTTCAACTGATATTTCATCATTATTTTTAATTCCGTCTTTATCATAATCATTATTTTTATTGATTTGATCTAATGTTAAGCCTTGAAAAGGATTATAACCCTCTTTAGTAGTAATTTTACCAGCTATGATAAGTTCAGTAATCGAATCACTTATACCATCATGATTGGAATCTTTATTATCATCTATTTGAACAGTTCTTGTAACAACAAAATTTTGAGAATTATTATCACCTAAAAGAGCTATGCCTAAATCATCACTACCAATTATATCAAATATAGTTGCTACCGAAGCAAATTGTAATATCTTACTATCTGGATTAGTAGTTTCTGGTGTTTCACATAAACCATCTTCTTTTTCACAAATATTATTTAATATATTGAAAGACGTATTGTACATTCTTTTTGCGAAGAAATAACCTAATTTGTTTATCTTCTTAATTTCAAAATCAATAGTATTTTCATATTGCTCTTCTAACATTTTTTCTAAACCTGATAAATAATCTTTATCACATTCACCAAAACAAAATATCTTTAATGATTCATTAGGTACATCTTTCATATTAAAAAAATGACGAACAACATGAAATAATGGTAATGAAGCACTCATATAATGATCTCCAATGACAAATTCAGTACTATAAACATTTTCAGTAGTTTTGATGCTATTAAACTCATTCATTAAATAATTCTTATCAAATAACATATATAAATTATCTGTATTACTTACTTGAGCACTTATAGTATTACCTTCATTATATGAAGTTACTTCCCTATATTCTAAAGTATTACTATCTATTTCATATATTGCAGGATTACTACCTTCTTTAATATTTAAATCTGATAAATTAAATGAAATCGTTGAATTAATATTAATATCAGTATCTATTTTATATGGAGGTAATATATATCCATCTAAATCTTCATTTAATAATGCATATCCAGCTTCCACTACACTTACCTTTTCTATATCATTAGTGGATATATTATTAACCAACAAGTTAACATCTGAATTTCTAGATATATTACCTGAGACTGTAGTAGTTTTAACTAAAGGAGATGTATTAAAATTTGTTATCTCATCATAATCAGATAAACCATCTCCATCTGTATCTTTTATAGAATAGTTAGTTCCATATTGTTTTTCTAAACTATCAGATAAGCCATCACCATCTGTATCATAAATAGTTGGATTAGAACCATACAATATTTCATCTTTATTAGAAAGACCATCACCATCTGCATCATTTAAGCTATCAGATATATTATTATATGAGGCGTATAAAGTTGGATTAGTATTTGTTAAATAAATTTCATCATAATCAGATAATCCATCATTATCAGAATCAGCTAAATTCTTATTTGTGCCATAAGCTTCTTCTAAATAATTAGGTACGTTATCCTTATCATCATCTGAATTGTCTAAGTTACCTAAATTAGTTAATGAATTATTATATAAATAATAATGTTCACTTATAGTTTTATCGCCTATAATATATGTAATTTCAACATCATTTTTACCTTCAGCTAACGGAAAATCACTAATAGTAAATTTTTTACCTATATTCTTTTCAGCTAACACTAAATTACCTACATAAATTTTTATAGTTCCATCTTTTAGTTTTTTTAAAGTTGATATTTTGCCAGTAATCTTATCTAACTTGTCATCAATTACAAATAATTTATCGCCAGTCTCTGATTCAGATTTTAAATTAGTAATATTTACCTCATTATTATTAAACTCGTCATTAACAAATCGTGTAATTTTAGGACATAAATAGATTATCAAAATGATAAAAACTAAAACTAATAATTTTTTACCTTTTTTCCTTTTTGGCTTTTCTTTTTTCATATCTACTTTATTAATTGTTTGTGTAACAACTTCATTACTAGCAGGTATTTGATTAATCATTGTTTCCACATTATTAGACCCTACCGAATTAAATGCAGTAGCTACTGGATTTTCTGCATTATTATTTTCAACAGTTAAACTATGTCCACAATTTGCACAAGTTAAAGCTGTTGTTCCATTAATTAATCCACAATTCGAACATTTCATAAAGTACCTCCTATAATCTTTAATTATACATAAAGGGACATAGTTTCATCTATGCCCTTAATATTAAAAATTACTATTTATTTAACTTTTTATCAATACTATTTTTAATAAGTCCTGCTATAGCATTACTACTAGTTATAGAATTAACAACACTATTACCAATTTTTTGACCAGATAATGAGTCCAAAGCTTTACTTGAAATTGACTGACCACTAACCCTTGTATTATTAGCACCTGCCATAGTCGCACTTGTAAGACCCTTATTTGATCTTAAATATGTATCTACTTTTCTTATATTAGACATATTAGTTTTTGTATCTTTTTCATATGCATGTCTAGCATTTGAATTACGATATTTAGTATACATTATTATGAAATATATAAATCCTAATAGTAAAAATAACCAATCATAATTCAAATCAATAAACATCATTGCTAAAATACCTAATATTTCAACAAGTATAGATATCAAAATTAATTTAGGCATGTGTATTGGAACACTACCCATAGTTTCTTTAGTTCTAGCATTAACCGCAACATAGTGTAAGATTTTCTTATCACCTTTAACTTGTTGGTAACTATATAACCAAACAGGTAAATATGCCGCTTGCCATTGTTGACCCTTTACATCTAAGCTTTCTGTTGACCAAGCTACACCACGATCATATTCTTGTAATGTATCATTTGCAGCAAACCTAACAATATCCTTAGATTGTACATCTACAAGTTTTCTTAATTGATCAACATTAGTATCTCTTCTTTCAGATGTATATCCCTTTAAATAATTAGCATTATATTTAGCACAATTTTCAACATCAAATGGCATAATAGAATTAATTATATTATTTGTTTGACTTGATGAAGTATTATTTAATCTTTCAGAACTAGATTCAACTGATAATCCATTTATTGCTAAATCAAATTCTCTTTCTACATGGAATACATCAGCATCATAATATAGGCGTTGATTACTACCACTTCCACGATAATATTTTTTGGTTTGATGTTCTCCTTCACCAATTAAATTGGCATGAGCATTAACATCAACTAACATATAAGGGAAATATACACCCATAATATTATTAGAAGTAAATTCTTCTCTAAACTTAGGATGTGCAAAAAATTTCCTTTTTCCTACAAATTTTTCTATTTCCGCTTTTGCAGTATCCTTAGTTACGTTGAAAGGCAATACAACATCCGGAATACTACCATTTGGAATTTGTTGATTAACTGATAATGTATTCCTACACCAGTGGCAACGTGCTTGAGAAGCAGAAGATGTATCAATAACAACTTCCGCTCCACAACTACTACACTTAAATGTTAATACATCATTTGTATCAGCCACAATATCTGTAGCCCCAGACCCCATAACTTGACCTTGTAATTGACTTATATCTGTTACCATACCGGCAACTTTTTCAGGTTCAAATTCATGTCTACAAAAATTACATCTTAACTTACCATTATTTACATTTGTTGATATATCTGTAGATCCACATCTAGGACACTTATCTTGTCCATCTTTAGAACCTACATCTGTTTTTACAATTGTAGGTCCATCAGAACTAGGCATTTCATTTATAGGTGGAATTATATTTGAATTTAATTCTCCATTCATTTTTTATAAACCTAATAATTGTGCCTTTAATTTATCATAATCTTCTTGAGTAATTGCTCCTGCATCTAATAATTTTTTAGCATTTAACAATTTTTCAGTTGAATCTTCACTAGCAGGTGCTGCTTGTGCAGGTGCCTCTGCTGGTTGAGCATTAAAGTTTGGTTGATATGATGATGAAGTATTAGGTTGTTGCATAGCTCCCATCATTCCTCCAGCTGCATTCATACCCATTCCCATGAATGCCATACCAGAACCTCCACCATTTTCACCAGCTGCTTGCATACCACGTGCTGCTGCTTGTTGCATAAATGAATTTCCTCTTGCACCAGATAATGCATCTGCTTTTTTAACATCTGACATTAAAGCCTTAGTATCTTCATCATATTCAATAGCTAAGATAGCAGTTTTAACAATTTCTAAACCTCTATCAGATTTCCATTGATATCCTTCTTCAACAGCTGCTGATAGGCTTTGTGCAAATCCAATTTGATCTCCTTGAATTTTTGACATACGATTTCCTTTAGAAGGATCGTTTGTATAATTAGAAAAAGCTGCTGACAAACTACCTACTACTTCATTGAATAATTGAGTAGCAGCATCATTATCCATATCTGCAAAATCAAATACAGGTGCTCCTGTTAATAAATAATTTGCAGGTACAAAATTTTTAACAAATAAAAGTGGATCAGTAATTTTTAAAGTGTATGTACCTCTCGTTACAGCACCAACTTGTGTACCAAAGAAAGCATCATCCCAATAAATTTCTGATTGAGTACCAAACTTATTATTAGGTATTTCTTTTAAGTTAATATAAAATGCTAATTGTTGTGCACCAGGTTGTCCACCGAATTTAACTTTTTCCCAACTTGATTTAATTAATGATGATACAATACCATCACCAGCAAAAATAGATTGTGAATTAGGATCATCTGATCTAAATTCATATCCTCCAGGTTCTGCTATAAAACCTGTTATTTGACCATCTTGAAGTGTGATAAGTGCAGTTTGTTCTGGAACTAAAATCTTACTTCCGTTAGTAATAATGTTTTCATTACCCTTATAATTTTCTCCACGATCATTATTTTGTGATTGTGGAACTGCTTGGAACACTGCAGCAGTACCAGTTATACCTGCTCTTGGAACATAAAAATCTTTCCATTGATCAGCAAGTGTACCACTTATTGCTCCGCTAAATGCTTTAATAAATCCCATATACTACCTCCATTTTATAGATTCATAAGCGAATAGTCATATCTTTCTATCTATTCTAGTTAATTATACCCCTCTACAACCCTTTTTGTCAATGGATGTTATCATATTCAGGGGGGATAAACTATTCATTTAATGGAATGTTAAAATAATTCATCTTACAAAAAAGAACCTCTATATAAGATTCTAATAAATTCTAGTTACTTGACCTGTTGCAACTTTTTTACTAGCTTCACGGAAAATAAATTCCATCCCAACTTCCATTGCTACATTTTTTTCAAGACTTATTTTTACACTTACACTTTCACCAGGTTGAACCTATGTAACACTATTATCAAGGAAAGTTGCAGAGCCTTGGATATCAATTACTCCAAAAATTTACTGACGCTAGATAATTATTATAAATTGGATTTTTTCTTCCACCTTCAGTTAATGGTATTAAAGTAACATCTGCTTCAAATTCTTTTGCTGCTTTAATAGAACCTGGTGTTGCTAGAACTCGGCCTCTCTCGACTTAATCACGTGCTACGTCGTTTTATCTTCTAATATTTATTATCACCAACGAAACGTCTCACCTGGGCCAATACGTTGGTGATTAACTTTTATTTAAAATTTACTAGAATTTTATTCTAGTTATTAAGTATATTAAAGTTGAAATATATATCAACTTCTTTATTCTCATGTATTTCTATTCTTTTGATAAGTTTATAAGC
>JAFUTO010000030.1 GCA_017484205.1 Bacilli bacterium
CATATTTTAATTTATCATTATCATTATCACATGTTAACTTTGGTGTATTACTTCCTGACCATCCGCCACTACCACTTGCTCTTGTATATGGCTGCGTATAATAATATCCTGTTAATCCTCCTGTTGCACTCCATGCTCCTATACTACTTGCACTTCTATCCATACACCAGATCGTATCTTCTAAGTAATCTCCATAATTACTCTTTATATTTGTATCATACCATCCATTTATTTTAGTTTGGATTGTTGAGGCTGCATCGACTGGTCCTTCTGTCATACTTCTTACTGCATCATCTATTCTATCTCCTCCTTGGAGATTGATATAATAATTTCTTCTATCACTTTCTGTTTCACTTGTACTCAAGTTTGCATAGTAATAATACCTCACTAAGGTACATGTTCCATCTATACTTGTCAAATTACAACTATACTTATGCGTTCCATCTGGTTTTCCTGTTACTGTTCCACTTTTTAATTTATATTCCTTGCTTCCATTTCCATCAAAATCATCATAATCGACATCGGCTCCATATACTACTTCTGTCCTACTTAGTATATTGGTATCATTTTCTACCCACTCATACACCGCTCTCTTTGTTCCATCTTGTAATGTTATTTGGTTTGGATATGAATACCCCATATACGCAAGACTTTTATAATTTGAATTGAAGGCCGAATTTCCTAGTCCTGTTGTTGTTAAAGTATTTGATACATGTACACATTTATTTGTTGCATCATACTCTCCATTATAAATCATCTTGATTCCACCAGTATCGGTTGTTCTTACCATTTTCCAACAGTATCCGGCAAATACTACATTATTAGTTGTAACATTTCCTCTAAAGTAATAAATTGGATAATCATCACTTGCTGTGGAATTCATATAATAAAGTCCTGTTTTACCATCACTTCCACTTCTATTACTAAAAGTTATTACAGTATCGCTTACACCTTTATTATTATCTTTATCAAATATTTGATCATAAAAGTTTACGCCATATGTTTTAGCTTTAAAGTCTCCTGTTACTTTGACTTTAACAGTTGCATATAACTTTCCTAAATCAGAAGCACTATAATCTCCATCTAAAGTTGATAAATCTCCACCATCATATATCCTTATACTTTCATTTATCCAAACATATAATCTATATGTATGAGATATTGTTGTACCTGCTGTTACTTTATCAGCGTATATTCTATATCCATCACTAAAATTTACATAATTTCCTTTATCAACAACAGTAGTCCAATCACTATCATTATTAGGATCAGATCCTGTTAATTTCATAAGGGTAAATGATACATAATTATCATCTACTCTTATTCCACCTGTAATATCAGCATCATCTCCATGTAATACATTAATATCATATATTACATCCGTATCACTATCATTTTTTCCACTCACAGTAAATTCTATATAATTATCATCTAATAGTTCTTTCTGTGGCATTATTTTATCAATGGTAATTTGGTCACCTTCAGTTAAATCTAAATATATATCACCCATAATAAGTTGTTTATCACTGGTCATATTCATATAATTATAGAATGCATAAGAAATTCCTAAAACTAATATAATCGCGAATACTACTATAAGAATTACTCTTAATTTTTTATTATTTTTTTTATTATCTGATTCGTTCATTTACGTCACTCCTTAAGATATATTTGTACCAACTATATATGGATGAGCCTCTGTTCCATCTACTCCATCCTCATCTAAATTAAATATTTGAACTCCATGCTTTAGTGAAACTACAGGGCGCACACCGCCACCGGTATAACGAACGTAGTGGTAACTAGCCCCGCCACTAGGATCAACAGCACCCACGCTCGCGTTAGCATCGCTACCAGTGAAATAAGCAGGCGACAAAAGCCAATACCAATATCCTGTATACAAATAGTTATCACTATACGTTGTATTTGTATACCAAGTCATTCCAGCTAGTCCTACTTCATCGTATGTTAGCAGTGCCGCTTTACTTCCGATGTTTCCATGGCCATACGCATACTTTAATTTATCATTATCATTATCACATGTTAACTTTGGTGTATTTCCTGTCGACCAACTTAAGCTTGCCCTTTCATACGTTTGGGTATGATAATTAGTTGTTAAACTTCCCGTTGTATACCATCCATCATTGTAATTTACTCTTCTACTTCTGTCCATACACCAGATTGTATCCTCTAGGTAATCTCCATATTTCGCTTTAATGTTACTATCATACCATGAATTTATTTTTACTTGAATTGTTGAATAGGCGTCGACTGGCTCTTCTGTCATACTTCTTACGGCATCATCTATTTTATCTCCACCAATTAACTCTATATAATAATTTTTTCTATCACTTTCTGTTTCACTTGTATTTTTATTTGCATAATAGTAAAATCTTACTGTTGTTGCTATCGCATCTACATCACTTGAATTTAAACTATAATGATGGGTATCGTCTGGCGCTCCCGTTACTGTTCCTCCTGTTAATTTATATTTTCCTGTTGTTGTATCATATTCTACGTCCGCTCCATATACTACTTCTGTTCTACTTAGTATATTGGTATCATTTTCTAACCACTCATATACTGCTCTCTTTGTTCCATCTTGTAATGTTATTTGGTTTGGATATGAATACCCCATATACGCAAGACTTTGATATCTTGAATTAAAGGCCGAATTTCCTATTCCTGTTGTTTCAGAAGTATTCGTTGCATGCACACACTTACTCGTTGCATCATAGACTCCATTATAAATCATCTTAATGCCACCTGTATCTGTTGTTCTGACCATTTTCCAACAGTATCCTGCAAACACTACATTATTATTTTGATAATTCCCTCTAAAGTAATAAATTGGATAAGCATCATTCACTGTATCTTTCATATAATATAGTCCTGTTTTACCATCAGTTCCACTTCTTTCAGAGAAAGTTACTACTGTATCGCTTGTTCCTTTATTATTATTTTTATCAAATATTTGTTTATAAAAGTTTACACCATATTCTTTTTCATTAAAGTCTCCTGTTACTTTTATCTTTACACTAGCATATAATTTATTAAATTGTTCTAATGTATAATCTTCATCAGTACCTGTTAATAAACCATCGTTTACTTTTAAGTTATTATTTATAAATACATATAATTTGTAATTATGAGTTACAACAGTTGTTGTATTAGCACTTATTGTTTCAGAATACATTCTATAAGCCTCACGAAAACTAGGATAAGATTCTTTATCAACAATAGTTACCCATTCATTCTCTTGTGTTTCTTCATTATAAATTTCTCTTTTTAAAGTAAAAGATACAAATTCATCTCTTATTCTAATAGCTCCATTTGTAGTTGAATCATCACCATGAATAACACTTATATCATATATTAAGTCATCATCTGATTCATTAGTTCCTGTTATAGAAAAAGCTATAGAATCACTTTCTAATTCATTACTTCTAGGCATTACAGGATTAATTGCTATTTGATCACTTGCATTTAAATACATATAAATATTACCTGTAATTAATTGAGCATTACTACTTAATTTTGTATAACTAAAATAAGCATAAGCAATACCAATTACTGCTATAACACCTAAAACTATTGCACTTATTCTAAACCATTTAAGTGTTTTTTTATTACTTTCATTTGCCATTACAATCACTTCCTTTTTTCATAAAATCATTATTAATATGCTCTAAAACGTTAATTTTATGTAATTTACAGCACTTATTCATACAATCCTCCATACTTTCTATTCCATTATAACACAAAATGTCGCATTTGCCTATATATAAATTTTAAATATTTAAATTAATGTAAAAATTATCTTGGTGGTTATAATGAATTTAGAAAGATTGCAACATCTAAGAGTTGACAATGACTTAAAACAAAGTGATTTAGCAGATTTTTTTAACATTAAACAAGTAAATATTTCTAATTGGGAAAATAATAAAGAAATTATTCCATTAGATAAATTAAATGGTTATGCAAATTACTTTGATGTTAGTCTAGATTATTTAACAAAATTAAGTAATAAAAAGAATAAATATGATAAGATTAATTTAAATAAAAGTGTTGTAGGTAAAAATCTAAGAGCATTTAGAAAACATTATGATATTACTCAAGTAGAACTTGCAACATTTCTTAATACATCTCATTCTACAATATCAGCATATGAATCAGGTAAAACTCTTATCTTAACCTCATTTGCTTATCAAATATGTAAACGTTATAATATTTCTCTTGATTGGTTATGTGGAAAAAGTAATATTATGAATTTAACAACAAGATAAAAAGAATTAGAAACAATTAATTAAGGTAATTAGTTGTTTTTTCTTTTTCGTTTTAATAATATTATTCATCTTTTATATCCATATATTCTGGTTTAAATTCTGTTTGCTATTTGCTTGTAAAAGTGTTCTTGTCTGAGTACTTCTTATATCCTTTTTTATTTCATTAATTATTATTTTAAAATCTTTTTCTAGTATTCCTACCATATTTTTCCTTCCCGATTATATAAATTTATTTATAATTTATAATATATAAACAATACTATTATGTTTCCATGATAATTGTGCAACTAATTGCACAAATTCAAAATCATTTTTAAACTCGCGAGATTATGTTAGTTTAAATTTTTCATTATTTAGTTGTCTTCATAACCTTAATGTCTTACTGAATCAATAATTGATATAAATTCTTTATTTACCAATTCTATAAATATTGCATTCAATAGTATTACATTCTTTTTCTAATTGTTTTAAACTTTTGTCAGTGGTTGGTAAGTCTTCAGTTGCTGCTACCAAATGACATTACTCTTTTATATCTATGTGTAAATTCAATTCTTCCTCAGTTGGCAATGATTCTAATATATCTTTTGGTAAATATTCTGATAGTTCATAAGAACTTACTCCAATAGGCTTATTAATATTTCTAAGTGCATATTCTACATTTAGTTTATCTTTATCTCTAACTAAAATAATTCCAATAGATGGATTGTCATATTCAGTTTTTAGCATATCATCTAAAGCAGATAAGTAATAATTCATTTTACCGGCATATTCAGGTATAAATTTTTTATTTTTTAATTCTATGGCAACATAACAATGTAATTTAGTATGATAGAATAATAAATCAATGTAATTTTCTTCTTTATTTACTGTAACTCTGTATTGATTTGCTATAAAACTAAAACCATTTCCTAATTCCAACAAAGTCATTTTTATTTTTTCTATTAATGCATTTTCAACATCCTTTTCTACATAATTTTCTCTTAATTCACCAACATCGAATATATATGGATCTTTCATAATTTCTTTTGCCAAAGAACTTTGAGGTTGTAGTAATGTTAATCCAAAATTATTTGGTTTATCCCCAAGAATTTGTCTAGAATAAGCATCTCTTTTTACTTGATTTTCTAAATAATCATAACTCCAACCATTATTATAGGTTTCTTTTATATACCATATTTTCTCATTATCATTTTTTACCCTGTCCATTATTATTGTATTATGTGACCACGGTATTTTATAAGAAAGTTCTTTTAATTCTTCATTTTCTTTAACTGACAAATAATACTTTCTCATATTTCGAAGATTTCTTGGAGAATACCCCTTTGCTTTTGAAAATCTTATTTTTAATTCAACAGATAATTCATCAACAAATTTATTTCCCCATTGAATATTATTTTCTATCGTCTCACCTATATAAAAATACAATTCTAATACACTTTTATTTGCATTTGCAAACATTTCTAATTGCACTTGTTGAATTTTATCAACAACATCACCAATTGTAGCTTTAAATTCTTTTTGAACTGTTTCTATCATTTTTAACTCCTTTCTAATTTTGCAGACGCGTCTGCAAAATTTATAAGCATTGATATTGGTTTACCAATATCATAGTGTGTTATTATCTTGTCATAAATGCAGTCATGTCATTTTGTACATATAACTTCTGGCATAGTACCTCCAACCTCTTTAATAGCTTTTCTAACTGAAGCACCTACTTCATAGTGAGTTTTATTTGCATTACTTTCACCAACAATATTATCTTTTTTTAACTTTGCTTCAGTTTGAACAATTCGAAATAAATTATCAGCTAATTCTTCACTTCCCATATTATCAAGTATATCTTCACGATATCTTAATCCTTTCCTTTTAGCAATATCATTTGCAGTCTCACCATTATATAATCCTTTATATCCTGCATTATGAAATTTATCAAAATTTTTAACTCCTGCTTTAAGAGCCACTTGATTTAAAGAATAATTACCTTTTCTAGTTAAATTTCTATTATAAAATCTTCTTTCATCTTCTGTTAATAAAAGATATTCTCTTTCACTTAGCTCTTGTTTTATTGCTTGTTACAAATGACAATAACATTACTCACTGATATTGGTATACCGATATCATAGTGAGTTACTTATTTGGATATTCAATTAATATTATCATATTTAAAAAGTATGATGTTATTTTTATAAAGAATATATATATAATACCATTTACTTATTTTCAATAATTTTTTTTACTTCTTTCAACTTATTTTCAAGCAATTTTTTATCAATTAATTTTAATTTATATTCAGATATCATAGTTTGAGATATATTTTTGCTCATTGAATATTCAACTACATCTTTATCTTTTGAACTACATAATATAATTCCTACACTCGGATTTTCATTTTCTCTTTTTACATCTCTATCTAATGCCTCTAAATATAAATTCATTTTTCCAATATATTCAGGCATAAATTCTCCTAATTTTAATTCAAATGCTACTAAACACGATAACTGCCTACTGTAAAATAATAAGTCAATAAAATAATCGTGATTGCCCACTTGAACTCTATATTCATCGCTTATAAAGGTAAAATCTTTCCCAATTTCTAAAATGAAATCTTTTAAATTTTTAATTATAGATGTTTTTAAGTCCTTTTCAGAAAATTCATTTGGTAAATCTAAGAACTCTAAACTATATGTATCTAATATTCTAGTATTTGGAAAATCATTTTCTTCATTTATTATTTCTGTTACACTTTTTGATGAATTACCATCAGATAGCATATATCTTTGATAATATAAAGATTGTAATTGTCTATTTAGTTCTCTTACAGAATAATTCTCTTTTACTGCCAACTTTAAATAAAAATGTCTTTCTTCTTTAGTTTTTGTATTGCTAAGAATAAGCATATTGCTAGACCAACATAATTGCGTCAACAGTGGTGTCGCAATCTTATCGTCTTTGTAAATTTTATAAAATTGAACCATTCTTTCAATATTTCTTTTTGTAAAACCTCTAATATTTGGATAGTTTTTTTTCATAAATTCTGATGCTTTAGTAGTAATTTTATCTCCGTATTTACTATCTCGTTGTAATTCAAATAAATATTTACCAACATCTAAATATAATAAAATCATTTCTTCATTTACTTTTCTGTATGCATTATTTTTTCTATTTTCTATAAGTTCAATTATTTTATTAAAACTTGTATCTAACATAATTTATCATCTCCTTTTTTGATTTGTCATTTGTTCTAAACTAGATTTCTAGTTTGAACTGCAAAATATGTTTGTCCAAGTGCTACTACTTCTTTTTTTGGATCTGAATTTTGGACTATCAAATAACACATGTATCTTGACAATTTATAATCCTTAATTATTTCTTCTTTTCCTTTTCCAGTTTTAATTGACTTGTTGACTTCAACAACCCAATCTTCTTCTTTTGAAATACTATTTTTAGCTGATATAATTGCTTTATCTATTACTTTCAAAAAATTTCTCCAATCTCTGTATTCTAAAACTTTTGAAAGTTCCCTTGCATACCAAAATTCGTATCCTTTAGCATCAATATGTTTAATATTTTCAAATAAAGTTTCATTCATCATTAAATTATTCATTTTTATTACCTTCCTTTTCCATATGTTTTTTGACTTTGAACCACTTATTATTAATAAATTACTAGATCAATTCAATTCCGTCACCATTGGGACGCAATCTCGTCATCATTTACCATCTCCCATCTTTAAAAAATATAAATAAAAAAATATAGTATAGAAAGACATTCCAAATCTTTCTATACTATATTTATAACCACCAATATAAATATATCATATTTGCATTTAATATACAAGTTATTTTAAAAAAAGACTATTTGAAATTAAAAACTAATTTCAAACAATCTTTAGAAATTACAACATGAACCTTGATCAATATTACTTACAACATTTTCTTCACAACAAGAATATTCAGGTCTATAAGTATGTTTATATACATGATGATTTATAATTCTGGTTCTAATTGGACAAATATGTGGTACTTGATGAACTATAGTTCTATTAATACATCTTTCACGCATTGGTTCAACAATTGGATTATTTGGGCAAGTATTCATACTCATGTTTGTATTCATATTAGAATTCATTCCATTAACATCTACATCTACATCAATATTGTTTGTCATATTATCAGCAAAAAAATTAGTATCAACATCTATATTTCTATCATAACAATTTTCTTGAAACATAATTTCCTCCTATCTAATTTATAGTATGAAATAATTAGAATTTGGAATGTTTATTTGTCCTATTTTAACTTAGTTCAGTAAAATATAAAACAGATGTAAGTTCTCTTCCACCACCAGTTACATTAGTTAAAGATTCTGTACCACTTTTCTTAATGAATGTTGCACTTGAACCTCCTCCATCTAAATTAACAGCTGTTTTACAACCAATTGCTGCTAAATTATTAGCAAGTGTTTGTCTTTTAATTGAACCAGCACTTTTACCATTAATTGAAGTTGCTAAAATAAAATTATTACTATCCACTTGACAAAGTGCCTGACGTCTTGCTTTTTCAGCAAGCTTTGCAGCATCTGAAAACTGAGTTAAATCAAGAGCTTTTCCATCTTTAACTAAAGATGAATTAAAACTAAATGTATTCTGTGTACCAGCACTGATTATATCATCAAATATTTGTTTTCTTTCTTCTACAGTATTATTTTTTAAAGTCATAGTATATTTTAATTGATTACTTCCATCAACATAATATATCTGACGATTAACTGTATATTTTTCATAATCATTAACAAGTACCTTACCATTATATATCATCAAAGAAACAGGTTCTCTTAAATTATACTCTGGATATTTTGTTAAATCACTCCAATATTTACTATTAACAGGTGGACTAGCATTAAAACCTATCATTATTTTATTTTTTAAATTATTATTTTTTATAGCAATAGCAAGTATATCAGCAGGTTTCTTCGAAGATGAAGTTGTATATTGTTTTTTTAACTGATTAACTGCATCACGCGCCCAAATATATGATAAATAAAAACCATTTTTTTCAACTATATATATTTTTAAAGAATCACTTTCGACTTTATATTTAATAGTACCACTTGGTTTATTAACAGGAAGTACTTCCATGGTTACTTTACAATCTATTCTTGTTGTTTTTCCATTTTTTCCTGTTAATATTACATTAGATTCTCTTAAATATTTATCTACATTATAAATACTACTATTTGATTCTACTCCA
>JAFUTO010000031.1 GCA_017484205.1 Bacilli bacterium
GTAACATCATCACCTATTTTAGTTATACCAAATGTTTTATAACCTATTCTATTTATTGACGCCCCACAGTGATATATTATATCCTTATCTATAATAAAGAATCTATCATGAAATGTATTATCATATATAACTTTCAAATTATGATATTGCTTATTATATTTATCTATTATTTGCTCATTTATATATTTATTTGTTGTTATTAGTATTACATCTATATCTATCTTACTTATGATATTAAGTAATTCATTATCTGCATAACTATCTATTACTATTAATTCCTTTTTAGCTTGTTTAAATATTTGCAATATTTTTGAATATGCATCATATATTTGCCCATCAAAATATATAGATGTATTAACTTCTTTTTCTTTAAAACTATCAAATGCTTCTTCTAACTTATCTATTCTAATATGGTCATCTAAAACTATGTTAGTTAAATTGTTATTTGGTAAGTTAACATATGATATATATTTCTTTATAGCTACAAATGCATCTACTATTTGTACACTTGTTTCTATAGCTACATTTGTATGTAGTATTGTAGCTAACATGACCACCCCTTGTTCGGTAAATACTCTAGGATTTTTATATTTTCCTCCCCTTGTATCTATCTTTTTTTGGTCAAAATTTTTGACCAAAAAACTTTTGCTTTCTTCATCATCAAGAACCCAAGAAAATCTTTCAGGAAATTTTTCAAGATTATTTTTAACTGCTTGATTTATCTCTTTTGTACCATTCTTACATTTGTATAAATATGCTAAATCTGAATCCAACATCACTTGTTTCCCTCTAATAAAATATATCATATCTTCGATACTTTTCCCTTTAATTATAAGGTTATTCCTATTTTCTAGTTTATCAAATTCATATAGTATTTCTTTTGCCACTTCTTTTACTCTTGAACTTCTCATAATACTACTTAATATAGATATTCCTTCACAACTAAAAACATAAGGGAGGTATCTTCTACCACCTCTATTTTCTAAACTTGCGGACACAATTTGTGACCTCAAGTTATCTTTTGAGGTCGCAGATTGCGACCTCAAAGTCGTATTCAAGGTAACAATTTGTGCCTTTGAAAGTTCATCATACTCTCCAAATGATAACTCAAAATAGTCATCTTCTGAAAATTTATTTTTATTTCTTCGTATAACTTCATTTATCCTTTTTGTTTCTACTCCAAATAACTTAGCTAAATCACTATCCAATATTACATACTTATCTCTTACCTTATATATCATACTACTTATATCTTTAACTATTATGTCGTTCATAGTATACCTCCTTAAACAAAAAGGAAGTAGCTTTTTATACTACTTCCTTCGACATATTTATACATTAAATATATCATATTATTACTAAATTAGCAATGTTATTCATCATCCATAGAAAGTATAGATAAGAATGCTTCTTGAGGCACTTCTACACTACCTACTTGTTTCATTCTTTTCTTACCTTCTTTTTGTTTTTCTAATAATTTTCTTTTTCTTGATACATCTCCACCATAACATTTAGCTAAGACATCTTTTCTAACAGCCTTTATATCAGCTCTAGCTATTGCCTTATTACCAATTGAAGCTTGGACAGGAACTTGGAATTGTTGTCTAGGTATTAATTTAGCTAGATTATTAACTATAGCTTTACCTCTATTATAAGCAAAATCTTTATGTACTATCATAGATAAAGCATCTACTGTTTCACCATTTAATAATATATCCATCTTAACTAAACTACTACTCTTATATCCAATTATTTCATAATCAAATGAAGCATATCCTTTAGTTGATGATTTTAGTTTATCAAAGAAATCATATACTATTTCAGATAAAGGTATTTCATAATGAATATTAACTCTTGTTAATGTTACATATTCCATTGATATATAAATACCTCTTTTTTCTTGACATAGTTTCATCACTGCGCCTATATATTCACTTGGTACAAATATATTAGTCCTAATATATGGTTCTTTTATATCTTTTATTTTTTCTCTAGTAGGCATATTAGATGGATTATCTATCATTAAGGTAGTTCCATCTGTTAAATCTACTTCATATATAACTGAAGGAGCAGTAGCAATTATATCAATGTTAAATTCTCTTTCAATTCTCTCTTCAATGATATCCATATGAAGTAGTCCTAAGAAACCACATCTAAAACCAAATCCTAAAGCTTCTGATGTTTCTGGTTCAAATTCTAATGCTGCGTCATTTAATTTTAATTTATCTAAAGCATCTCTTAACATTGGGAATTTAGATGATTCTAATGGATATAATCCAGAGAATACCATTGGTTTCATTGCTTTATATCCTTTTAATGGTTCTTTGGCCTCACAACCATCTATTGTGATAGTATCTCCTACTTTAACATTTCTAATATCTTTAATACTACCACATATATATCCAACTTCACCAGCTTCTAGTTTATCTTTTTTTACTTCGTTTGGATTACTAATTCCAAGTTCTACTACATCATAAGTTGCATTAGTAGCCATCATCTTCATCTTATCACCCATTTTTATAGAACCATTAACAATTCTAGCTAAGGCAACTACACCTCTATATGAGTCATAATAACTATCAAAAATCAAAGCTTGTAATGGAGCATTCTTATCTCCTTTAGGTGCTGGAATTCTTTCTACGATAGCATCAACAAGTTCTTTTATACCTATACCTGTTTTTGCAGAACATAATATTATTTCGTCTTCATCAAAACCTATTTCAGCTAATTCTTTTTTTACTTTATCTGGATCAGCATTAGGCAAATCTATTTTATTAATAACTGGTATAATTGTTAAATTATTATCCAATGCTTGATATAATGTAGCAAGTGTTTGAGCCTCTACCCCTTGAGCGGCATCTACAACTAATATGGCGCCTTCACAGGCAGCTAGTGATCTTGACACTTCATAAGTAAAGTCTACATGTCCTGGTGTATCAATTAAATGTAAAATATAATCTTCATTATTATATTTATAATTTAACTGAACAGCATTTAATTTAATTGTAATTCCTCTTTCTCTTTCAATATCCATACTATCAAGTAATTGTTCTTTAGCTTCTCTTTGACTAACGGCATTAGTTATTTCTAATATTCTATCAGCTAAAGTTGATTTACCATGATCTATATGTGCGATAATTGAAAAGTTTCTAATATTACTTTGTTTCATATAATCACCTGTCTAAGTCATATATAATTATAACATATAGAAACAAAAAAAGTACGATATTTCGTACTTTTTATTAATTAGCTTTTGCACCACCAGTTGAAGTATAATTAAAAGTTTTATTCCAATCAGCTGATTTACAATTTGTAGCTTCTTCAACAATACCATTTTTAATTCTGTATGTTTCACAATATATAGTATCATTATCTGGGAAATCAATTCCATTAAAAACTGTATCTCTTTGAGTAGTTGACTCTATTTTACCTGAGCTTATTTGTTCAGTTTTTGGGAAAGTTCCATCACCAGCACCAATATCTGATCCTGCGTTGAAAGCATTTTGAAGAATACCATATTTAACATTATCAATATGACCTTCAACTGAACGAGCATTTGCACTATTTCTAGATGAAGTAATGATATTAGATACAACTGGAGTAACGATTAAAGCGATGATAGCTAAAATAACGATAACTGCTAATAATTCGATTAATGTAAATCCTTTATTATTTCTCATTTATTCTCACCACCTTACTTTTTTTCTACAATAAAATCATAACACAAATAATATACAAAAGTCAACCAATTACCCCGAATATTTCTATAAAAGTGTAAACAAAATGGGATAATACATTTATATTATACCCATTTCATTATTTTTATTACTTTAGAAGTGACTCTAGTTTAACTTTTTCTTCTTCTAATTTTTGTCTATCCATATCTACAATATTCTTAGGTGCTTTGTTTACATAATTTTCATTAGACAAAAGTTTTTCTCTTCTAGCTATTGAATCTTTAAGCATTTTTATTTGAGTTTCTTTAGCTAATTGATCTGCTTTAGTTTCTATCTTCTCAAAGAAAATAGTCGCTTTTATTCTATTAGATAAAACTTTATAAGCAGTTACTTCTAATGGTTTTTTAACGATATTATCACCTATTTTAAGCATATTAACGACTAAATCATTATCTAAACCATCATCAAACATTACTTTAATGTCCTTAGTCATATTATTTTCTGCTTTTACGTTCCTAAATGTTTTAATAAATTCTACTGTATCATCTATAATTTTTTCTTCAATATCAAAGACTAATTTTTTATCATATTCAGGATATGATGAAACCATTATATCATCTGCATCTTTGATAGGTAACATCTCATATATCTCGTCAGTTACATAAGGCATAAATGGTTGTAACATTTTAAGTATTCCAGTTAAAACAAAACATAATGTTGATTTAGTTGCTTTTGTATTTATAGTATATTTAGACATTTCTATATAGTTATCACAAAAATAACTCCAAGCAAAATCATATATAGCTGCACCAGCATTATTAAACTCATATTTATCCATAAATTTCTTAACTGTATTTATAGTTTTTTCATATTTAGTTAAAATCCATTTATCTTCTGGCTTTAAACCTACTAATTCTATTTCTTTTAAATCTTCTATATTAGAAAGTACAAATCTAGAGGCATTCCATATTTTATTGATAAAATTCCATGTAGATTTAATTTTATCTTCATCAAATCTCATATCAGTACCAGGTGCGACATCTGTAGCTAAGTAATATCTTAAAGCATCTGCACCATACTCTTCTATCATATCAAATGGATCTATTCCATTACCAAGTGATTTAGAGAATTTTCTTCCTTGCTTATCTCTAATTAAACCATGAATTAAACAATCTTCAAAAGGTCTTTGGCCCAATAATTTTTCACCTTGGAAAGTCATTCTATTAACCCAGAAAGGTATAATATCATAACCAGTTACTAAAACACTATTTGGATAATATCTTTCTAATAACTTAGTGTTTTCTGGCCAACCTAATGTAGCAAATGGCCATAGAGCACTAGAAAACCAAGTATCTAATACATCATTATCTTGTACCCAACCTTCTCCTTTAGGCGCTTCCATACCTACATATATCTCATCATCTTTATACCAAGCAGGTATTCTATGTCCCCACCATAATTGTCTAGAAATACACCAGTCATATGTAATCTCCATCCAGTGATTCATAGTTTTTTCATATCTTGTAGGTACAAAATTAACTTTTTCATCTTTCTTCTTTTGAGTTTTTAAAACAGTATCGGCTAATGGGCGCATTTTAACAAACCATTGTTTTTTAATCATTGGTTCTACCATAACACCTGTTCTTTCAGAATGACCTACTTCATGTTCAATAGGTTCTATTGATAAAAGTAATCCTTCTTTTTCTAGGTCTTTTAATAGTTCTTCTCGACATCTTTCCCTAGTCATACCTGCATATTTACCGGTATTTTCATTCATAGTAGCATCATCATTCATGATGACGATTCTCTCTAAGTTATGTCTATTACCTACTTCAAAGTCATTAGGGTCATGTGCAGGAGTTATTTTTACAATACCTGTAGCTTTTTCCGGATCAGCATGTTCATCACCTATAATAGGTATTAATCTACCCACTATTGGCAAAACAACGTTCTTACCAATTAGATGTTTATATCTAACATCTTCTGGGTTAACAGCTACGGCTGTATCTCCAAATAAAGTTTCTGGTCTTGTAGTCGCGACATCTAAGTATTCAGATGTACCTTCGATTACATATTTTAAATGATAAAATGCACTTTTTTCAGTAGCATATATAACTTCTTCATTTGATAATGCTGTTTCTGCTACTGGATCCCAGTTAATTATCTTTTCACCTCTATAGATTAATCCTTCATTATAAAAATCTACAAATACTTTTCTAACAGCTTCTGATAGACCTTCATCTAATGTGAATCTTTCTTTTGTATAATCTAGTGCGATTCCCATTTTAGCCCATTGGCTTCTTATAATATCTCCATGTTCCTTAGTCCAATCCCAGCAAGCATCTAAAAACTTTTCTCTTCCATATTCATATTTATCAATGCCTTTGTCTTTTAATCTTTTAACTACTTTAGCTTCCGTTGCAATAGCCGCATGATCCATGCCGGGTAACCATAAAGTATCATATCCTTCCATCTTTTTATATCTGATTATGATATCTTGTAATGTAACATCCCAAGCATGTCCCAAGTGTAAAACTCCTGTTACGTTAGGTGGAGGTAGTACTATTGAAAATGGTTTCTTTTTAGAATTTTCATCACACTTAAAATAGTCATTTTTTAACCATTTTTCATATTTTCCTTCTTCTACTTGATTATGATTGTATTTAGTATCTAACATTTTATCACATCCTTCATATTTTAATACATTTGAAATAAAAAAGTAACTCACCCAAAGGACGAATTACCGTGTTACCACCTTAATTTATCTATTTCTAGACCTCTAAACTATAACGTGTTTAAACGTAATATCCTATTTACTTAGACATTAGGCTCCAAAGCTACCTTCAAATATACTTTATAAGAATCTTTCACCAAACGATTCCTCTCTTTATATATTATATATCTTACTCCTCTTCATCAAAGCCGTTAGTTGTATTATATTACTTTTAATTTATTAAATCAACTATTTTGTGTAATAAATTAAACTTGTTATTCTAGCATATCCATTTCCGGATTTAGTACAATTTGATGTTGCATCTTTATTTGGGCATGTAGATGTTCCGATTACATTTGAGCTTTTTAATGAGGCACTGGCAATACCAACTGTACCATTACCACCGGCTGATATAATTACATCATTGCTATTTAAATTAGATAAAATCCCAGATGTTTTTGCTATATGTGTGGCACTACCATTATATCCACTTTTTGATCCAACATTTATATAAATAATCATCATCTCTTCGGTATATAAATATCCAACTGAATACCCACCTGGGTTACTATTTTCCGCACCCCAAACTTCTAATTTATATAATCCTGGACTTAATAATACTTTTTCTTCACCATCAGTATTTTTGTAATCTTCTACTAATGGTTCAGCATTCGTTTGAATATTTTTTACAACACTATCTACTACATTTGAATTATCATAAGCTGTATAAGTTATTTGAGCTCCAGATATGCTATTTCTAATTTCATAACCAAATGGTGAATAAACATTTATATTATAATTAATTGTTGTATAACTAGGAGCATCACTTGTAATATTAATAGTAGAAAAATCTGCCACAATTGCATCCATTGGTATTGAACTAGTATCATTTCCTTTAATTGCACTTAAAGCATTCTTCTTGATTTTATTTAATGCACTTCCTCTAGTTATTAGCAAAGATAATATAGACGCGACAACTATTAAAAAGATAATTAATATTCCATATATAATACTTGAAACTGCAAATCCCTTATTATTCATTTAGTATCACCTACTATAATTATATAATATTAGACTTAAAATTACAATAAAAAATAAACAATCACCCATACCTATAATTGGAAATAATAAGTGTCCACACATTTTGTTACCCGAAATGTAAGTTTTATATATCTAATAATACATCATTTGAACTCTTATAGTCAAACATTGCTCTTGGATAATTGTTTATCCAATCTTCTACTTCTTGTATA
>JAFUTO010000032.1 GCA_017484205.1 Bacilli bacterium
GAATACCAAAAACTTGTAGAAGATTGGATATTATTTTACAACACATCTAGATTAAAATCAAAAAAGAAATCAAATTAAATGATTTCTTTTTTTATATACAACTAGTTTTTTATTTCTGTGAACTATTTGGGGTTCACTTCAAATCGCTAGTTATTTATAATTTCTTTTTTTGTTAAGTAAACTGTTGATGTTGCTAAACCAATCAAAGATATTATAGCTACTACAAAAGATATCGTAACATTATCTAATGTATTTGGCACATCAATATCATCATAAGCAATTATATAATCTGAGAATCTATCAGACTTAAATGTTAATATCCCATTATCATATGTAGCGTCTAATACATCAACTTCATCATTATGAATTCTAATTACTACGAAATTTCTTACTTTATTAGTTCCTAATGCAGGTAAAGTAGATACTAAATCTTTAATATCCAAACTTATTTCTACATCTTTACTTAAATTATGTACTGTATCAGTTAAAGCTACTCCATCAGCTTTAATAACTAAATTAATATCATAATATCCTAAAACATTATAACCTTTAATATTTTTAAGTTCATTCTCAACTTTTGTTTTGATGCTTTCTGATACATCACTTTCTTTTATTTTTTCACTTTCAACAGTTATAGTTAATTCCTTATCATCATTTAATGCATCTAACACATCATTAAATAATTCATCTGAAATTCCTTTTGTTGATGTAGGCATACCAATTGACTTCTTCACAAGTTGTTTCGAAACATCTTTTGCAATAGTAGTTTCTAAATCACTTGTTTCATCCTCTGGATTTACAATTGGAACATCTGGTAATGGTTGTTCATAAATATATATGTATAAAGGATAATTTAGATAATATATATCATTTTTACTACTTTCTCCTTTGAACTCTTTTCCATCGATATAGATAGTAACTTCATCTGCCCACACATACTTATCTGGATCAGCAATTTCAATAGCTAGTGTTAATCCATATTCTTTTCCTTCTTCAAATACATCAATACTATCATTGCTACCATATATATCATTTAAATCAGTATTACCTAAACCATATACAGCATTATATTCAGCGTCAGTCCATGCAACGTATTTAAGTAAAACAGTTTTCCCATTATTTTCAAGAGTTGCATTAAATTTTGGTTTTTCACCTACAATGATATCATCACTAATATTAGAAAGTTTTACCTCAGATATTACTTCCCTTTTTGGAATATTATAATCTACTTCTAAATCGTAATGATATTCGATTGAAACATCTACAGCATAGTCTTCAAGTTCATCCTCTGGTACTCCTATTTCATCTAAATAATTATCTACTGCTTCTTTAAAAACAGCATATTCTTCATCGTTTTCTCCATGAATTGTATATTCTTCGCCATTAAAAGTTATTATATCAGTACTAGTCTCTTTAACTTCAGCACCCCATGCTTGAATTGTCGCATCATTTTCTTCTAACCATGCATTCATATCATCAGAAGTTTGTAATATAGCATCAGATGAATCATAAGTTTCATCTACATCTACTTTTGTTTTACTATTCTTATAGTAAATTGTCTCATTAGTTTCATTATTGGTAATTTTACCAAAATATGAATAAGTGAATATTACATTATCACCTGCTTCATAATACCATGCATTGGCATTAATAGGTAAAACTAATGAAAATACCATAAATAATACCAATGTTCCAAAAAATGATTTTAAGTTTTTCATAAATCTCCTCCTTAAATTTACAAATATAATATCATAAATTTTAACTCCACACAATAAATTTTGATAAAAATTAATCTTTTTTTACTACCATTACAATACCATATCCTGTTACAAATACACCAAGAACCATAAATACAATACTGAATATACTAGAAGTCTTATCACCTTTAACAATAAATTCTGTTGTCTTATTTGGATTATATAAAATTGTAAGTCTTTCATTTATACTATATTCTGGGGTACTTGAACCATTACTCATTGTTTCTCTGATAGTATCTTCACCCACTTGATATTCAATAATTGGATAATACATATATGTCATCATATCATCACTATCAGTTGAAAGTTCTTGTTTCATATCTACTACAGTTGCTTCTACCTCTACAGTACAATTTTTAACTAAATTATTGTTTTTAATAAACATAAATATACCTACTGCTAGAAATATAATACCAACAATAATCCCAAGAAATTTTTGCATGACAACCTCCTTTCACTAACTAATTATAGTATATCATAAAATTATATTTTTTAGTGTCATTTTAGGTAAAAAAATAAAACCCTATAAAGGGTTTATTTTTATAATGGTGTCCCGGGAGAGATTCGAACCCCCGACCCACGCCTTAGAAGGGCGTTGCTCTATCCAGCTGAGCTACCGAGACATGTGCTTCATTTGGAAACACATTAATTATACAATAAAATTTATCATTATTCAATAGTTTTTAAAACACTTTTGCAAATTTCCATATCATTAACATAAAAAATCACTTCATCTACATCATAATTATCTTTTATAGACAACGATATAGGTTCTATTACTTCTTCTAATATATCTTTTTTATCAAAATCATTTAAAATATAACTATTAAATGTAAGTTCCATCTTATTTTCTTCTACATTTGCTTCTAATAACTTGGTATTACTATTTATAAAGCTCATTAAATTAGTCATATAAATATTACTACTAGTTAAATCTTCAATAATTATTTTAATTTTATCTCTATCATCATTTACAAATTTAGTAACGGGAACATAATAATAATTATCATTATATTTGCTTACATAATATTCTGTTATAGAATTTATACCACTTAATGATGTAATATCATATTCTTTATTAATACCAAATTTTCTTGATAATATAAGTGGTAATTTCAAATTAGAATTAGGTAGCCTATCTAATCCAACTCCATCTACTGTTATAACAACATATGAGACATCATCTATCTCAGTTAAAGTATATATAATAGATTCTATCATTGCCATTTCATAATCTTTTGAAACATTTAATAAAGCATTATTAAAATCAACAGTTAGTATTTTATCTTCATATGTAATCCCATTTATAACTGTCTCACTAGGTATGAATGATCTAAAACCATTAGGAATATTACTTTCACCCTTACCATCATGTATAAGTATTTCTAATAATTCTTTAGCCCTATCTATAGTGTTTTCAGTATCTACAATTACACTTGTCATTCCGAGCATATTATTATCTGTTAATAAGTATATATTAGATTTCTTAATTGTTATAGATGTTTCTTCTATGGATGAAATATTAACATCTTCTGTTGATACAGGAACTAAATATATTAATAGCAAAGCGAATAATGCACCTGTTGATATTAGTATTCTTTTGATTATTCTTCTTTTTAGCATAGTATCACCTAATAAAATATATGAAAAAAAGAAGCGGTTATGCCTCTTATAAAGAAATCTCTTTAAGTTTTAGTAATTCTATAACAGCACTTGCTCTACCCTTTACACCTAATTTTTGCATAACATTAGATATATGATTTCTAACAGTCTTTTCACTGATACTTAGTTTTAAAGCAATCTCCTTTGTACTATTATTCATAACTAATAAATCAAAAACTTCCTTTTCTCTTTTTGTTAATATACTATTTCTCATATTCCCTCACTTTCTAGATGGGTGGTATTTCATATTATTTTATGAAGGAATATGTATTTTGTGAAGATGAGTACCTAATTGTTTTCAAATTTTACACTAATATACATCTTATTGTCATATCCATCTTGTATAGTACGCATAATATTATTAGCTAAAGATGTATTAGAATCACTACCAGATGCGACTACTTTTATAGTATCTCCATCTACTGTAACCACGGAATTCAAATTAAATGTGTCTTTTACTTTCTTTTCTAAACTTTCTTCTTCGCCTTTTACTTCATTTAAATTTTTCATTTTTTCATAAGCATCATTTTTTTCTTCTACACTTTTTGATACATCTGTTAATATATTATTCAAGTTTTCCATTTCTTCTAGTACTTTTTCTTCTTTTTCTACTCTTAAAGCCACTAATGCTGCATTTTCACTGACTTCAGATACTTCTGTTGTAACACCTGATACTGTTTTACTTGATTCAAGTAAAATATCATTAGGCATTGTTATATAGTAAACACTTAATACTAACACTAAACTAAATAATGTTAAAAACCAAATATTCTTTTTATTTATCATAATCTCACCTTAATAAATTATATAAGTATTATTTATAAATATGACTAAAAAATAAGTAATCATTTGATTACTTATTTAAAAGTTCCTTTGAATCTATTACTTTTTTAATCATAGATACAAATTCTTCAGTACTTAATGATATAGTATCTTGTGATCCATACTTACGATAGTTAACTGTATTACTATCTTTTTCTTTATCGCCAATAACTAATGTATAAGGAATCTTATGAGTTTGAGCCTCTCTCATACGATATCCTAATTTTTCATCTCTATCATCTAAATTAACTCTTATATCATTTTCTTTTAATATATCCACTATCTTTTTAGAATATTCTAGGTGATGTTCATTTGATACTGGAATAACAGATACTTGAGTAGGTGCGAGCCAAGTTGGTAATGCACCTTTAGTTTCTTCTATTATATAAGCCATAAATCTATCTAAAGAACCTAGTATTGCTCTATGTAATACAACTGGTGTTTTTTTAGAACCATCTGAATCAACATATTTTAAATCAAACTTCATAGGTAAACAGAAATCTAATTGACAAGTTGATAATGTATATTCATTTCCTACAGCAGGTTGAACATTAACATCTAATTTTGGTCCATAGAATGCAGCTTCTCCTATTTCTTCTGTAAAATCAATTTTTAAATCTTTTAATACTCTTCTAAGTTCTTCTTCAGCCTTATCCCACATCTCATCATCTGGATAATATTTTTCCTTATCCTTTGGATCTCTTAGAGATAATACACATCTATAGTTAGTTATATTAAAATCTTTATATACATCTAATATTAAATCTACAACACTTTTAAACTCTTGTTCTATTTGTTCTTTGGTACAGAAGATATGTGAATCATTTTGACAAAAATGTCTACCTCTTTCAATACCTTTTAAAGCACCAGAAGCTTCATATCTAAAGTCATGAGCTATTTCAGCTATTCTAATAGGCAAATCCCTATATGAATGTAAATCACGACCATAAATCATCATATGATGTGGGCAGTTCATTGGACGAAGTACAAATGACTCTCCTTCTACTTCCATAGCAGGAAACATATTATCTTTATAATGATCCCAGTGTCCACTAGTTTTATATAGTTCAACATTACCTACACATGGTGTCATAACATGTAAGTATCCTAATTTTCTTTCCTTAGTTTTAATGTAATCTTCTAATTCTTGCCATATAATATATCCATTTGGTAGAAACATAGGAAGACCTCTACCTACTAAGTCATCTACCATAAATATATCTAGTTCTTTACCTAATTTACGGTGATCTCTCATTTTAGCTTCTTCTAACATATTTAAATGCTCTTCTAATCTTTCAGGTGTATCAAAACATACTCCATATATTCTTTGAAGCATTTTATTTTTAGAGTCCCCTTTCCAGTAAGCACCAGATACTTTAAGCAATTTAAAGTTTTTAAGTTCTTTTACTGTATCAACGTGTGGTCCTCTACATAAGTCAGTGAAATCACCCTGGCTATAACATGATATTACAGTTTCATCTTCATCCATTCTTGATATTAAATCTATTTTATATGGATCATCTTTAAACATATCTAAAGCTTCATTTTTAGATATTTCATGTCTTACTATTCTTTTACCATCTTTAGCTAATTTTTTCATTTCCTTCTCAATGGCAGGAAAATCTTCTTCAGTTAAAGTTATATCACCTAAATCTATATCATAGTAAAATCCTTCTTCAATAACTGGTCCTACCCAAAATTTTGCATTTGGATATAAATGTTTTATAGCTTGTGCCATTAGATGAGCACAACTATGATTCATTACACTTAATTTTTCGTCTTCTTTAATATTTATCATAAAATTCCTCTTTTCTTAAATTCCTTTACTTTTTCTTCTGAATATTCAGCACCATAATCTTTAATATTTTCTATAATACCACCTGAACTTGTATAATAAGTAACTAATTCTTTAGTAGTATATCCCATAATTGCAACATTGCCTCTATATACTATAAGATCATTTATATGGCTTTGTAAAAAAGCATCATTTACACTATCCAATAATATATTTACTCTTCCATATCCTCTTTTTGTATCCTTTGCTTTAGTTTTTATAATTGTGTTAGTTATTATAGGTGATAACAAATCCATATTAGCAATTTTTTCTATATCACCACTAAACAAATCTTTTTCAATATCACTTACATTAGTTTTATGGTATTCGTCTATATTCGCATTTTTAAGCATTTTATAATTTAAATATTGATTTATTATTCTATGTTTTATATTATCATAGTTATCATTAGATTGTATACCATCAAATATTTTATCTAATTCATTAAAATCATCAAATTCTAATACAATATCTAAAAATCCATAATCTTTTTTTAATAATTCTTTTATTTTTTCATATTTATCTTTTTCTTCTTCACTCATAAAGTAAATACGATTATCATAATAATGACTTTGTAAGTCACTTTCTACTTTACTCTCAATACTTTTCATAAAACCACCTACTTTAGTTCCTTTCTTTTTGCCTTAGTACAGTATGCCTGATAGTCATGTGGAGATTCTATAGTGGCATATCCTAATGTATTTGTATAACTCTGTAATTCCATTGTAGTATAACCCATTCTAACAATATTACTTCTATATATAAATATGTCATTTATATTTTTTTGTAAAGTTTCATTTAAAACTTCATCTAAGAAAAAATGTATTCTTGCTTTTGCATGTTCTTTTTCTAATGCCTTTTCTTTTATTTGGTATGACACACTTTCAAAATCAATAAATACTTTTAATAAATCATTTATATCACCATTAAATAATGCTTTGTTAACTTCATCTGTATTAACACCTGAATTTGTTAATATGCTGTAATATAAATATGTCCTTGTAATAAAGTTTTTAAGTATTTCTATATCTTCTTTATTTTTATCCTTTGATATAGAGTCATACATTGGTTTAAGCTTACCATAATCTTTAAAATCTAATACAATATCTAAAAATCCATAGTCTTTAGTCAATAATTCTTTTATCATATTATAATTATCTTTTTCAGATTTTCCTAAATAATAAATTTTATTATAACCACTAAAAGACTCAATATCATTTTTAATAATTTCCATAAAAACACCCCACAAAACAAAAAAAGATGGTATTAAGGAGTCATAAAGACGGTACCATCCCTTGTTTAACTTAATTTGATAACGGGTAACCCCGGAAATCTCTTTCGAGTTCAGCTCTAAGGTAGTAACTATTAAACTTCTGTATTAGTTTCCATCAACCACTAACTTTCTATAACATCTATTTAATAATCGTGTCCTTTTCTTTGCTTTCTATATTTATTTTAACACAAATGAAATTAAAAATAAATATTATTTAAGAAAAACAATACAATTTCTTGTATTGTTTGTTTATCGTAACCATTACTGTAAATCAGATTTAAGTACTGTAATGACAGGACGAACGCCAAACCATTGGTAATGTGCACCAGCAGTCACATTCATTGTACCATCATTTGCTATAGCCCAGGCTCTTTCGCGACCATCACCATCGCTAGTCCAGTAACCATATGAACTCGCCATATTTTCATATGACCAATTATATGAAATAATTTTAGTTGCTTCTTCTTTTGTTATTAATCTTGCTTTATATTCACTATAATTAATTGTATATGTGTTACTACCCTCAACAGCATCAGTCAATGTATAAGAATAATTCACTGGTAGTACAGTTTTGTTCCAAGATAACGTATCATTTTTTAAAGATTCCAAAACTTCTTTTGGACCTGCATAAGTAGTTTCATCACTATTCCATACAACGCTACTTGTTGTATTATGATCTAGTATCATTGTTACTTTATCACTGGTTGATGAACTTGCTTCTATTACATAGAATTTCATACATCCTTCTTTTGTTCCTGTTGTTGATACTGGGCTTGTACATTTTGTTCCATTTGTTACATCAAAATTAATAGCATCTCCTACAGCATATGAAGCATATGTTGTTGGTACTTCAATATCACCTGATACTGCTCCTCCTGTTGATGTATAACTATATGTTAGTTTCCAACTACTTTCTTTACATCCTGTCGCACCAATAACAAGACCATTTGAAATAGCATATTTTTCACATACTATATTATCATTGTCTGGAAAATCAAATCCAAACTTTGTATTTCTATCGTTAATTGTTCCATCAGTTGTTATTGTTTTATCTAAATAACGAATATCCTTTCCTTCATTAAATGCCTTTGTCATAATTCCATATTCTATATTATCTATATGGCCTTCTACACTCCTTGCATTTGCTGAATTCCTTGATGATGTTATTATATTACTTACTACTGGTGTTACTATAAGTGCGATTATTGCTAGTATTACTATTACTGCTAATAACTCTATTAATGTGAATCCTTTTTTATTTTTCATATTTTCCTCCTATACTTACTATTCTCTACCTTATTTATTTTATTATACCCCCCCCCCGACAAAATTTGTCAAGGGGGAATTGGCATCAAAAAGCGTAAACTATTTATTTAACTTCCCATTTTTTATTTAATGGGATTTTAACTTTGGAATTGTTTGGGGAATCTATAGTTTTATATACTTCAAATTTATACTATAATAACTATTGTATTTTTAGCTTATTTGAAAGGAGTATATATGAAAGTTAAAAAATACAAACACCTATCTTTTGAAGATAGATGTGTTATTGAAGAATTCTTAAACTATGGTTATAACTTTACTCAAATTGGTAATCGTTTAGGTAAAGATAGAACTACTATTTCTGATGAAGTTAGAAAACATAGATTCCTTAGAAATACTTCTAATGTTCCTTGTCCTCTAACCGATAAACCTCCTTATGTTTGTAATAATTGTAGTAAAAAAAATTATTGTACTAAAATTAAATATACTTATAATCATGATATTGCTTATAATGATTATATGAAAACTTTAATTAATTCTAGAAGTCATATTAAAATAACTCGTGATCAAATTGATTCTATTAATGATATTATTTCTCCTTTGATGATTCATAAGCATCATTCAGTTAATCAAGTTTTCATTGAATATCCTAATCTTCTACCTTTTTCTAAATCTACATTCTATAAATATATTGATTTGGGTATTCTTAATGTTAAAAACATTGATTTAGCTAGAAGAGTTAAATTTAAAGTTAAAAAAGAATATGAATATACTAGAACTAAAACTAATCCTAGAATTAAAATTGGTAGATTCTATACTGATTTTAAAGACTATCTAGAATATAATCCTAATGCTTCTATTGTTGAAATGGATACTGTTATTGGTACTTCTGGCGGGAAAGGTGGTAAATGTTTATTGACATTATTATTTAGAAAATATAATTTTATGTTAATTTATTTACTTCCTTATAAACAATCGAAGTATGTTATAGAAGTTTTTAATAATCTTAAAAGAGATTTAGGTATTGATGAATTTAAAAGATTATTTGAAGTTATTTTAACTGATAATGGTACTGAATTCTCTGATCCTGATAGTATTGAAATCGATATGGATACGGGTGATAAAGTTTCTAATTTATTCTATTGTGATCCTTCTTGTTCTTGGTAGAAAGGTTCCATTGAAAAGAATCATGAATTTATTAGATATATTTTACCTAAAGGTACTTCTTTTGCTTTCTTAAACCAAGATATGTGTTTTAAGATGGCTTCTCATATCAATTCAGTCCCAAGAGTTTCTTTAAATAACTCTTCACCATATGTTGAATCTTTCAATTTTATTGGTAAAGATAATATGCATATATTTAAAATAAAAAAGATCGATTATAATGACATCGATCTTACATCTAAAATATTTAAATAATATTTTAGAGTTTTAAGCTAAAAATACACATTTCTATAATCATATTTACCGGGACGTTTCCTCTACCCATTTTTAGAAATTCAAACTTCCCGTCTTTTTGAATGTAATAATTTAACTTAAATCACTTATATATTACCATATTTTTTTATTTTTTCAAATTTTTAACCCTTATTTTATGGGATGTTACAGAAAAACACCCCTTTTTATTTTCTTGTGGGATGTTTCTTTAAAATCTAACGTTGGCATCAAAAAGTTAATTTTTTATCAACAAAAAAATCCTCGTATGAGGATTATTTTCTAAGATTTTTACTATCTATAAAAATATTATTAGTTAATTGTTCAACTCTTTCAATGATTCTTCTAGATTTGATATTATCAACTTTATTCTTTGTAGATGCAAAATGTTCTTTTAAATCATCTATAGTTAAATTAGATGTAAAGAATGTTGGAAGATGATTCTCCATTCTATATTGAATTAATGGGCAAAAGATATCATCTCTACTCCATTCTGTATTATTTTCAGCTCCTATATCATCAATAAGTAATAATGGTACTGTTTTAACATAATCATATTTTTCTTTAAAATCACTATCAAAAGAACTTTTAAGCTCAAGTAAGAATTCTGGCCAAAATACAATAGCGCTTTTATAACCTTTTTTTGCTAATTCATTAAAAGCCGCACTTACTAAATATGTTTTACCACATCCAAAGCTACCATTTAGGTATAGACCTTTTTGGTGTTGATTCTTTTTATAATTATTAATAAATTTTTGTAGATATTCTATTGTTTCAAATCTTTTTTTATCATTTGTATATATATCTTTCCAAGAAGCGTTTTTTATATCTTCGGGTATGTGATTTATATATACATTTTTTTGATATTCTGTTTCTTTTTGATACTTTTCATTATACTTACACATCTTATACTCAAATATAATTTTTTCATCTTTTAATCTTGGTAAATAGCAGTATCCTGTAACTTGATTTTTACATTCTAATAAACCTTTACATTTAGAACAGTTATCATACTCTACTGCACTTTTTTCTAATATAGATGTATATTTAATTAAGAACTTTCTAGCTACTTTTAAATCCATAACTAGTTTTTTAAATTCAGGTTTTTCTAATGCCTCATCATAAGCTTTTTCAAGATTATAATTTAGTTTAGCTTTAAAACCTTTATCTTCTAACTCGTTTAATACCTGTTTCATATTATCTACTCCATATTCTTTAATTTTTCTATGAATGCTTTTTCTTCTTCTTCAGTTGCCTCATCTATATCAGATTCATTATTAAGCCATACTGGATCTTTTTTAACTACTTTTTTAGTTACTGTTTTTCTTTTCTTTTCTTCTATAGCCTTATTCATCGCATCTGGCACTGTTTTTATATTATCTCTTTTCCATTCCAAAGCTTTACTTTTTACATAAGATGGAACTAATCTATTTTCACTAGTTTTAAGCACATAATCAAGTAATACATTCGCGACACCTGGTGTTAACCCTATAGTATCAATAAGCATACTTACAATATCTGCTTCTTCTTCAGTAAGTCTTTCTACATTAGATTTACTTGCTAAAAATTCATAAGTAGACATAGTTTCAAAATCATAAATTTTCTTATCTTTTTTAGACATTCCATTTAACTTAGTTCTTAAATATTCAGGTTGATTTTTGTATATTAATCCCACTTTAGAACTACCTGTTTCAAATTTATATAATCTTTTTGCAGACTTTCTAAGTTCATCTATATTGATTTTATGACTTTCATCTATAGAACTTAAAATAACTTTTTCGATCATATCATCATCATAGTTATATATCATAGCTAATTTATATATTAAATCTTTAGTAGCATTTGTAACACTTCTATGATTTAATACTTGATCAGGTATAACACTTAATATATTGTTTAAATTTATAGTTGGTTCATATGCAATACCTAATCTATTTTCCCTTTTTATTTGTTCAATATCATCAATGTCAATTAAATTCATTGTTTTAAATACATCATTAAATCTAACTGTTATATCTTTATAATCTTTTAGGTCTATTTTAGGTACTTTAAAATATTCTTTGATATTTGTAAATTCTTTACTACCAACGGCATCATGAAGTAATGTAGATAAAACTGGATCTTTAAAGAAATCAGATATTTTTAAAGGTGAATATAATTCATATACATAACTATTTGTATCTTCAGATTCTTTTAAATATGTTTTTAATAAGCCTATAGCTTCTAAAGATTCTCTTGCTTCTGCAATTTTATCAACATTTATATTCATACTCCTCATAAGATTATGATGTGTAAGTGTATTTGATGAAATTTCATATTTATCTAGATATGACCATAATGTTAGATATAAACTAATAGAGATACTACCAATTATTGGTTGATATAACATTGTAAGTATTTTATGATCATAATCATGTAATATTGTACGATTAACAACAACAAAGATGTCAGCTGGCATTACTATATTAGTCATTATATCACCTTATTTCTATATCAATTATAACATTTTAAGATATCTAAATAAAGAAAAAAGATTAAAAAAAGAAATATTTCTATTTCTTATGCACGTACTTTATTATTATCTAGTCTAAGTTTATCAGCAAGAGTAACTAAAAATTCTGAATTAGTAGGTTTACTTTTATCAAAATCAACACTTTGACCGAATAAATCTTCAGTCATTTTCCAATCAGATCTAGTCCAACCTACTTCTATTGCATGTCTCATTGCCCTTTCAACTCTAGAAGTTGTTGTATTATATCTATCAGCAATTCTAGGATATAAATATTTAGTTATATTCCCTATCATTGTAGGATCATCATAAATAATTGTTATACCCTCTCTAATATATTGATATCCTTTTATATGTGAAGGAATACCTAATTCATGTAACATTTTAGTAATTGTCATTTGTAATCCACTATCAACAAAATCTACAATTTTATTCGCATCTGGAATAGAAAGATTTTTAAGTGTTTTTATTCTTTTTTCTAAATCAGATAAATCATAAGGTTTAGACATAAAATAACTTGCACCTAACTTACCAACAATATGTACCATATCATCAGTATCATAACTAGTTTCTACAATTATTCTTTTATTTATATGTCTATTTTTCATCTCTTCTAGAACATATACACCATCTTTCTTAGGCATAATGATATCTAATAGAATCATATCAATATCGTCTTTATGTTTCTCTATAATATCGATAGCTTCTTCACCATCATGTGCTTCATACTTCACTTCAATCTCACTACTATCTTTAAAATATTCTTTTATAACATTAACCATACCTTCATTATCATCTACTACCAACATTTTAACCTTTTCCATAATTTTCTCCTTCTATTATAATTATATAATTGTTCATTTCATTAATCTAGAATGAACAAAATCTTCTTTTGTTGATATATGACGAATAATGTCTAATTTTATCATAAACAAAAGAAGTTTCACTAAAAAACTTCTTACTGCTTACTTCTTTGTCTTATATTCAAGACAATACCACCTAAAATAATTCCTAAATAGTATGTAATAAATCTCCATACTAACATAACAGAATTCACACTACTACCTAGAATAAATACTCCAAATAATGATGTAAATGCATATTCAAGTCCACCAGTTCCACCTGGTACTGGGACAAACATACCAATCATTTCTACATATGCAATAGTAACTAATGCTTCATATACATTGAATGTATTTATACCCATACCTCTAGCTACTGTATATGGTACTAAAGCAAAACCTAATAAACCAATAAAGGTATATATATATCCTAGAATAAATGATTTTTTATCCTTTACAATTAGTTTTGCCCCATCATGTAGACTTTCTATATAATCATTCCACTTACTAATAACAGCTTTTTTATCTTTTACCAATCTTACTTTATTTAATAGTTTAATGATAAAATGAATAACAATTTTATCAAATTTCTTATTAAACATAATTAGTAATAAGAAAGCCATAAATAAGATATTAATAACATAACCTAATATTGAGAAATATCTAATAGCGTTACTAGGTGGGAATAATTTCATAAATTGGTTAGAGAAAATAGCTATTGTAGCTAATGTGAATAGAACTAATTGATGTATAAATGAAGATAATACAATGATATTAGTACCATCTGTTCCTTTCACACCATCATTTTTTAATGACAATACTTGAAATGGTTGACCACCTGACGAAAATGGTGTTATACCATTAAAGAACATTGTTTCCATTTGTAACCTTAAAGCTTTACCATATGAATAATTCTTATTATACTTTCTAACATATCTTTTGATAACAAAAGCTTTAAATATCCAATATAAACTCATTAATACTACTGAATATATAACCCATAAAGGATTCATTGTTAGAATATTATTTACAACATTACCAAAGTCATCTTTAAGCGAGAAATATAATACTAATACTGTAAATATAAATAAAATAATATAATTAAATCTTTTATTTTTCATCAATTACTTCTATACCAGGTAATTTGTTACCCGCAAGCATCTCTAATGATGCTCCTCCTCCTGTTGAAATATGTGTGAAATCTTTAGCAAACCCCATATTTATAGCTGCTGAAGATGTATCTCCACCACCAATTATAACTGTTCTGTTACCTACTAAAGATGTTAATATATCTTTAGTACCTTTACTAAACTTATCTATTTCAAATATTCCCATAGGTCCATTCCATATAACTGTTTTACTATTCAAGATATAACTTTTAAATAGTTCAACTGTTTTAGGACCAATATCTACACCTATATCAGTATCATTCATATCTTTTATATCTTTAGTATAGATATCACTATTACCATCTACTGTTATAGATGTTAATGTATCTATAGGAAGTATTATTTTATCACCATAGTTTTCTAATAAGTCATTTACATAATCCATATTATCATTATCCAATAATGAATTACCTACTTTATATCCTTTAGCTTTTAAGAATGTATATGCCATTCCACCACCTATCAAGATATTACTGGCTTTATTTACTAGGTTGTTAATAACACCTATTTTATCTTTTACTTTAGCTCCACCTAATATAATAATAAATGGTTCTTCTGGATTTTCTATAGTAGGAAGCATAGCCTCTAATTCTTTTTTTATTAAAAATCCTATACCATTTGGTAAATGTGAGGCAATTCCTACATTTGACGCATGGGATCTATGAGATGTACCAAATGCATCATTTATAAATATATCACCTAGACTTGCCCAATATTTACCTAATTCAGGATCATTTCCACTTTCTTTATTACCATCTAAATCTTCATATCTCGTATTTTGAAGTAAAATAACATCTCCAGGATTCATATTATCTACTGTATCTTCTACTTCCTTACCTCTAGTTGCATCCATGAATTTTACAGGTTTAGATAGTAATTCTGATAATCTTGGAACTACTATATTTAAATTATTCTTTTCTAAATCACTTTCTTCTTTAATCCTACCTAGATGTGATAATAGTATTACTTTTGCATTATTATCTATAGCATACTTAATAGTCTCTAATGATTCTTTAATCCTATTATCATCTTCTATTTGTTTGTTTTTTATAGGTACATTAAAATCAACCCTAATTATTACTCTTTTATTATCTAGTTTAAAATCTGTAATACATTTTTTACTAGTTTCCATAAGTATATTATCCTTTCTATACTACTCCGTCATCATTATAACATTTATAAAATACAAAATAAAGTATTAACACATATAAAAGTGTAAAGTAAAAGACTAGTATGTAAACTAGTCTATTCTAATATATCTTTATGTACTTCTATAACCGGGCGAACACCGATTGCATAATCATGCGATGGAGCTCGATTATACTTTATACTTCCAACACCATTCGAAGCAACTTCAATAGTTCTTACACAATTATTTGTTGTTGTTGCCAAAGCATCGGCTGTCCAATACCCATTAATATTGTTTGTAAAAGTACTTTTATATTTATTATATAGATTATCATCATTAGCATATTTTATGTTAATATAGAAATTAGGATTATTTAATGTATAATCTGATCGAGTATTAGGTACATTAAAATCTTTTAATGTTGCCAATCTAGCTTTATAACCACCATCTTCATAAGGAATTGTATATGATGTTCCATCATCAAATGTAAATGTATAATTATTTGGAATAATAGTATTATTCCACTCGCTTGTATCATCTAATAATGCCTCTAAAACTTGAGTTGGTCCTAATGATGTGTCAAGGCCACTTCTCCACATAACAAGTGGTGTTGTATTATGATCTAATATCATTGTTACAGTTTGACTTGTCGCTGGACTATCAGATAAAACAAAAAATCTCATACAGCCTTCTTTTATGCCTGTAGGTGTACCATTATCATTTATATTTTTATCCGCCAGTTTCTTTGTACATTTAAAACCAGTTGTTACATTAAAATATACTTCTTGTCCAGATGTATAAACAGTATACTCTGGATCAGAATATGTTAAACCACTAATGATAGTCTTACATGATTCTTCTTTATATGCAGGTGTTCCATCTACAACATAAACACACCCTTTAAGTTCCGTATTATCTATAGGATTAATTAGCACACCTAAATATCCAGCATCTTGTAATGCTGTTACTGATATTTGTTTTAATACACCACCATTATTACTAGCATATGTCTGAGCAGCTAAAACAATATCATTCACCATACTATTATATGAATCTCTATTATTATTTTTTATTGAATTAGTAATAGCTGGGACTGCAATTAAACCAAGAATGGTAATAACTACTATAATTGCTAATACTTCAGTTAATGTAAAACCCTTCTTACTCATACTATCACCTATATTAATTATAAATCAAATATTGAATTTACACAAGAAAAAAGTAGTTTTACCTACTTTTGCTTTTTGAATATGTATTATCATATGGATTATAATTGATGTTTGTATAATTAATATGTGGATTTCTATATAATCTATATCTTTCCATTCTTTCTTCTTTTTTCTTTTTAATAGCAACTGCTACTCCAATTCCAGATAAAATACCTATTAAAGCTGCTCCTCCAATAATAAACTTTTTATTATTAAGAATAATTTCATATTTCTTTTTAGAAATATCTTGCTTTATATGTTTAGTAGGTTCTATTTCATCTGGTATTTCTCTAATCACTAAACCTTCAGGCATATATCTAGGTTTATGAGATTCCTTGCTACTATCAACTATTTCAGTTGGATCTTCTAAATACCACGATAATTTATCGATTTCTTCTTGATTACCCTCTTGAAATAAGTATTCTATTGGTTGTACCTTAAATGAATAAGTTTTCATTGTTACCTTACCATTTTCATCTAACATGGTAGCTTCCTTATCAGGAATATATGTATCCTTACCATCTATCCAAGTTGGATCTACATAGTAATAATAATCTCCTATTCTAATAGCATTCCATGCATGATTATTAGATAACATTAAATATGTATCTAGTCCTAATGAATGTGATAAAGCTGTAGTGACTGCTGCATAGTTACCACATATCTGAGTATCACTCTCAAAAGCTCCCATCATCTCGCCTTTTTCATAAAACTTGCTATGATCTATTTTATCTCGTTCATTATTTGCGAGTAATTCAGATACTTCTTCATCATATGTATAGTTTTCTAATACATATTCTAAAATAGCATTTAATTTTTCCTGTTCTTTAGCATCATCACTTAAATTTAAGCTTTTTACTATTTCATCAATTTCATTATTTACCATTCTTAAAGTTGACATATCATCAGTTCTAATATCTACATTTGCATCTTCCAATTTATTTAAATCTTTATTATTGAAATACATTGCAATATCATAAGGTTTCCCATTCAATGACAATGATTTTAAATGGGTTAGATCTTTATAATGTAAGTTTGATATTACACTTATACCTAAATCTAAATTATCTATATTTTTTAGACTTTCTAAATATGTAGAATCTATATTCATTGCTTTTTCTTTGCTACCTATAGTTAATGTCTCTATATGTGGTATATCTTTTAAAAATGGATATCTAGACTCACTAAAAGTAATATCTTCACTAAAAGATTTAATATTTATACTCATACTCTTCTTAAATCTTGAACCATCTATATTATTAAATTTGTATGTTTTAGATTCATCTGTTATAATCAACGTTTCTAGATTAGGCATATAATTTAAAAAATCATAATTATCATCATCTTTAACTAATAAAACAAAACCTGTTATATGTTCTAAATCTTCATATGTATATGTATTATTATTTATAACTCTTTCATCATCAGATGTTACTGCATATATATTATCAATTTTTATTGTTTCATCTTTACTATATTTTGGAATATTATATACTATTTTTTCATTTTCTTCTTGATGTTCTAGAGAAATTTCTTCTTTTGGCTCTTGTATATCTTTTCTATCAATATGACAACCTGATAGTGTCAATACCATTAAAGATATTCCACCGGCTGATATTATTTTTCTCTTAACGCCATTTAATGTTAAACTAGTTAAATCTATTTTTTTATGTTTATCATTTACCTTTATCATAATCTTCACCTATTAAGTCTTTTAAAATGGCATTAGATAATTCTAGTTCTAATTCATCTAAATTAGTATCCAATGAAGTTATATTATTACCCTTAAATTTACCTACATAATATTCCTTTTTATCTAATGGTTTATATATGATATACCTATATGCTTTATTAGATAAATCAAATATGCTTACTACTTCCATCTTTTCTTTTTCATTTTTTTCGTTTAAAACATATATAGTATCCATACTCTCACCTATTATAAGTATATCATATTTTACATATTAATTAAAGTTTCATAATCCTATTTATGTTATCTATTAATGTATCTTTCATTAATTTGTCTTCCAATAGATTAATAGAAAATGTTTTACTTCCCGCATGATTAATAGATGTACCTGAGTGATATATTACACTTTTATCTAAAACAAAATATCTATCATGAAATGTGTTATCATATATTACTTTTAAATTATGATATTGTTCGTTATATTTATCTGTATCATCTTTAGTTAATTTAGTATTTTGTTTTGTTATCAATATAATATCACATTTTATATTCCTTATTATATTTAATAAACTTATATCAGTATACCCATCTATAATTATTAATTCCTTTTTAGCCTGTTTAAATATTTTTAATATATCACTATATGCATCATATATTTGACCTTTAAAATACATTAATTCTTTAGGTTTAAAGTATGAAAAAACTTCATCGAATTTATCATCATGGTCTTTTAGTTTATTATTTATCCTAGTTATAGATTTATATATATCCCCATTTTGAATCAAATAATGTTTCATCACAACAAAAGCACGCATAATATCTATACTTACCTGAGTAGCTACTGATGTCCTTAAAACAGCACTTAACATAGCTACTCCCTGTTCTGTAAAGGCATATGGGAGATATTTTATATGTTTTCCTCTACCATTGCCACTTTCGTTTAAGGTTTCAACTTGAAACCTTAAAGATAGTGGAATCTCTTCTTCAGTCAACTGAAAATAGAAGTCTTCAGGAAATCTTTCTATATGTCTCTTTACTGCTAAATTTATCGTTTTTGTTCCATTTTTACACTGATATAAATAAGCTAAATCACTATCTAATATAACTTGTTTTCCTCTAATTTTATATATCATGTTTTCGATGTTTTGCCCTTTAATTATAAGGTTATCTTTATTCTCTAGTTTATCAAATTCGTATAATAGTTCTTTAGCTACTTCTTTTACTCTATCGCTTCTCATAATACTACTTAATATAGATATTCCTTCACGAGTTAATGCCCTATGTGGATACTTTAAATTTCGTCCACGGCCAGAGTTGTTCAAGGTCGCAGATTGCGACCTCAAAGTCGTATTCAAGGTGACATTTTGGCACCTTGAAAGTGTTTCATATTCATCAAATAAAAGTTCAAAGCAATTATTATTCAGAAATTTGCCATAATTTCTTTTCACAATTCTATTTAAATATTTTGTCTCTACTCCAAATAACTTAGCTAAATCACTATCTAATATTACATATTTACCTCTAACTTCATATATCATACTACTTATGTTTTCTTTAACTACTATGTCATTCATGTTATCATCCTCTCTAAATAAGCACAAAATTCGACATCATATATAAATAAAAAAGGTAGTATAAATACTACCCTATTTTATAAATTCACCTAATTTTTTAGCAGTTCTAACCATTTGATGGCTATAACCCATTTCATTATCATACCAAGCTACTACTTTAACAAGTTCACCATCTGCATCTAAAACATCAGTTAATAATAAATCCACTAAAGCACCTACATTACTACCAATTATATCACTTGATACGATTGGATCATTAGTTACTTTAACACTTTCATTTTGATTTTTGATAAATGCTTGATTTACATCTTCTTTTGTAACTTTCTTTTTAAGCTCTAATGTTAAATCAATCATAGAACCTGTAACAGTTGGAACTCTCAAAGCATTACCTTTAAATCTTCCATCTAGGCTAGGTATAACTTTACCTATAGCTGTAGCAGCTCCTGTAGAAGTTGGAACAATATTAGCAGCTGCTGCTCTACCACGTCTAGACATATATCCTTTCTTATGATTTAAATCTAATAATGTTTGATCATTTGTATAAGCATGTACTGTTGTCATATACCCTTTATTAATACCAAATTCTTTTTCAATTATACTAAGTACTGGAGCAAGACAATTAGTTGTACATGAAGCAGCAGATATAATCTCTTCACTACCATCTAATGTATCTTCATTTACATTATATACAATAGTTTTAACATCACCTTTAGCAGGTGCAGATATTATTACTTTTTTAGCGCCTGCTTTAATATGTGCAGAGGCACTTTCCTTATCAGTAAATCTACCAGTACATTCAAATACTTCATCAATACCTAATTCTTTCCAAGGTAAGTTTTCAGGATTAGTTTCTGCATATACTCTAATTCTTCTACCACCTACAATTAGATATTCACCTTCTGATGATATTTCATCTACTCTATAGTTACCTTGAGCAGTATCATATTTAAGTAAATAAGCTAAGTCATCTGCGTTTGTTAAATCGTTAATGGCAACTACTTCAAATGCACTATCCTCTTCCATAATTCTAAATACTAATCTTCCAATTCTTCCAAATCCATTAATTGCAACTTTTATCATTTCAAATCCTCCTATATATCATAAAATCCACTACCACCAATAAATTCTCTTAAGACTGAATCTTGTGGTACATAATCACTTGGAATAGGCAAAATATTTCTTAAAACATTAATAAGTCTTATAGCTTCACCATACATCTCATCATCTTCTGATACTGAATAAAGTAATGGTTCAACATAAATTTTTAATACAGCAAGTTCATATATTAAAGCTGAATTAATAACTCCATCCGCATCATTTTGATATGGATAAATCCATTTAAATTCACCTTTTCTTATATTACTCCACATACGTAGGGTATCAGCTGCATTTCTACCTCTTGTCCTATTATCCCTAACTATTCTTCTAAGTCTTCTAGTATCACTAGTATGTATTCTATTATGATAGTCTATATTAAGTTGAGTAAATGGTGCGATAAATATTTTAAATTTATTTTTTCTATCTACTGAAGATGTTAACTCTTCATTTAAAGAATGTAAACCTTCAATAACTAAAATATCATTTTCTTCTAACTTAACATAATTTTTCTTATACTCTTTTTTACCTTCTATAAAGTTATATTCAGGTAATAATACTTTTTCTCCTTTTAGAAGTTTAGACAAATGACTATTAAATAGTTTTAAATCAATCGCATAGATACTTTCAAAATCAAATTCACCATTTTCATCAACAGGTGTCTCAGATCTATCTAGAAAGTAATCATCTGTAGATAATGTTATAGTATGAAATCCCTTAGTTTCTAGATATAATGATAGTTTTTTAGCTGATGTTGTTTTTCCTGATGATGAAGGTCCTGCAAGCAAAACTACCTTTATACTATCTTTTCTTTTATAGATTTCATCTGCCAAACTCATTAGTTCATTTTCATAATTTAATTCTGCCATTCTAATTGCATATTTAGTATTCCCATTTGAAACAATTTCATTCAAATCGGCTGCATTATTGATATTAATTTTTTTACCAAATTCCTCTGAAGAAGTAAATGTATTCATTATTTTTGGAATATTTTTAAATGGTAATACTTCATCTGGATGTTCAATACTTGGTGTTGATATAACGAAAGTATTATTTTTGATATAAGTTAATTTATATGTATCAATATCTTTACTTGAATAAGCTAATTTACTAAAGAAATAATCGTAATAATCATCTAATCTATATAATGTTATATAACTATTACTTGTATATTTAAGTAATTTTACCTTATCCATAGTTTTTATTTTTTTATAATACTTCATTGCATCAGTTCTTCTAACATTTAATGGTGTGAAAATTAAATCTTCTTTTACTATTTCATCCATTTCTGCTTTGATTTTAGCAACTGCTTCTCTATCAAGTTCATAGTTTAGAATTTCACAGTATACACCATTATCAATTGAATTACTAATATCTACATCTACATTCGCACCTAAGACTCTTTTAATTGCAAGTATCATTATCATATAGGCTGAATTAGAATATACATCATTACCTTGATAAGATGATCTATCATAAAAATCAATATCACACTTTTTTGTAAGTTCATAATCTAGACCAACAATATCATTGTCGACTTTCGCAAGCATAATTGGATAATTAAAATATTTTTGACACATTTTAGCTATTTCAATTACCCTAGTATTTTCCTCAACTTCTAATGTCACTAGATTTCTAAAACTAACTTTTATCATTTTTGCCATACATAATCCCTCATATTCTATATAATTATTTTACCAAAAAAACTATCTTTTGTCACATATTTTAATACATATTATTGATGATAATGTATATTATATATATTAGGAGGCAAATATGATTCCAACTGTCATTGAAAAAAGCAGTAATGGTGAACGTGTTTATGATATATATTCAAGACTTTTAAAAGATAGAATTATTATAGTTAGTGGTGAGATAAATGATGAAAAAGCAAATAGTATTGTAGCTATGCTTTTATATTTAGATTCACTTAATAATGATGATATTTCTATGTATATTAATTCCCCAGGTGGTGTTATTACATCTGGTATGGCTATATATGATACAATGAATTTTATCAAAAGTGATGTATCAACTATATGTATAGGTATGGCAGCTTCTATGGCAGCAGTACTATTATCCAGTGGTAAAAAAGGTAAAAGATATATCTTACCTAATGGAGAGGTCATGATACATCAGCCTTTAGGTGGTGCTGAAGGTCAAGCAACTGAAATTAAAATAGCCGCGGAAAGGATATTAAAATTAAAAGATAAGTTAAATAAAATTTTATCTAAAAATACAGGAAAAAATTTAAAAGTTATTGAAGAAGATACTGAAAGAGATTATTTCCTATCTTCTAAAGAAGCTTTAGAATATGGTATTGTAGATGAAATATTAAAAGAAAACAAAGGATAATCCTTTGTTTTTATAGTTTAAACTCAAAATAGTTTAGAATTAATACAAGTCTATTTACACGAACACTTTTTCGTGTTATAATTTTATAGGAGAGAAAACTTGGGTACTTGCTCTTACCAATTCAGTTTAGGTTACCTCCTAGACTATGGGAAGGAGCTCGATATTATGAAGAGAGAAAATTACTTTCTAAAATTAATCATCGTTATACTATTAGCAATAGTAATATTGCTAGTAATATAGAAATAGTGCCTACTCTAACGTCATAGAATAGGCACAAACCAACTTATTGGCAAGTACCCATCTACGAAGTGAGTACCTCCATTTTTTATTTTATGAAATTTCTTTCACTAAATACATTATATATTATTTTCTCATTATAGTCAATGACTACAATTTTATTCTTTCTTCAATATAATCTACTAATTCATCAAGTTTAATTTTAACTTGTTCCATAGTATCTCTATCCCTTACAGTAACCATATCATCATTTAATGTATCTTCATCAATAGTTACACAGAAAGGTGTACCAATAGCATCTTCTCTTCTATATCTTTTACCAATAGAAGCTGTTTCATCATATGTAGTCATAAAATGTTTAGATAACATATTATAAACTTCTAATGCTTTTTCACTATGATATTTTTTAACTAAAGGCAATACTGCTGCTTTATAAGGAGCAAGATAAGGTTTTACCTTTAATACTATTCTCTCATCATTTTCTAATTTTTCTTTTTTATAACCTTCTGTTAATATAGCTAAGAAAAGTCTATCTACACCTACTGATGGTTCGATAACATATGGTAAGTATTTTTCATTAGTATCTGGATCTAAATATCTTAAATCTTGCTTAGAATGATTCATATGAACTGATAAATCATAATCTGTACGATCTGCTATACCCCAAAGTTCTCCCCATCCCATAGGGAACATATACTCAATATCAGTCGTAGCTTTACTATAGAAAGATAATTCTTCTTTAGAATGATCTCTATATCTTAAATTTTCTTTAGTTAATCCTATTGTTTCCAAGAAATCTAAACAATATTTTTTATAATAAGCAAACCATTCTAAATCTGTATCAGGTTTACAGAAAAACTCTAATTCCATTTGTTCAAACTCACGAGTTCTAAAAATAAAATTACCTGGAGTTATTTCGTTTCTAAAACTTTTACCAATTTGTCCTATACCAAATGGTACTTTAGCACGCATAGCTCTTTGTACATTATTAAAGTTAACGAATATACCTTGAGCTGTTTCACCACGAAGATATACTTTACTTTTAGTATCTTCAGTCACACCTTGATGTGTTTCAAATAATAAATTAAATTTTCTTATTGGGGTGAAATCACAAGCGCCACATTTTGGACATGGTATTTTATTGTCTTTAATGTAGTTTTCTAGTTTTTCATTATCCCAACCATCGCCTGTTTCAGCTCCTTTAGTAAAGTCTTCAATTAATTTATCTGCTCTTTCTCTTGATTTACATTTCTTACAGTCGATTAATGGATCAGCAAATGAAGCAACATGTCCTGACGCTACCCAAACTTCAGGATTCATAAGTATTGCAGAATCTAATCCATAATTATGAATTTCTTCTTGAATAAATTTTTGCCACCAAGCATTTTTTATATTATTTTTAAGTTCTCTACCTATAGGACCATAATCCCACGTATTAGATAATCCTCCATATATTTCACTACCTTGAAATATAAAACCATATTGTTTACTAAAGTTAACTAATTCCTCCATATCAAATTCTTTTTTCATAATTTTCCACCTTTCTATCTATTATACTTTCAATAGGTTCTCCTACACCTACTAATGTTAATCCATTCTTTCCATATATAGAACTTTTAACATTAATTCCAGTTAATCCATATGTTTTAATAAACATATCAATTAAAGATTTCATATTATCTAAATCACCTAAGTTTAAATTACCACTAATGTCTTGATGTACTTCATATGATAATGTAGCGTCTTCCTTAACTAATCTACTCATAGAATTATTTTCATTATATGGTAGTATAGTAAGATAAACGTTATTAATATCACCACTTAATATCATATTTCTTGCATATATAAACATATCAGATAATCTTTTACTATTTAATGATCTTATGATATCACTATTTTTCTTAATCGCATTATCAGCAAAAGATATAGACGCATTAGTAGTATCATATCTAACAATGTCATCATATCTTCTTCCATTAATACTTACATTATGCCTAATTGTTTTAGATATCATAAGTGAGTCAATATGTGAATGAAGCATACTTTTTAAATTTTGCTTATCCTTATATAGTTTTATACTACCATCTGTGATATTACTAACAATAATATCATCTTCAAAATCCACTAATAAATCAATCTTCATAATAAATTCCCCCTAAAAAAATAAAAAGATTCCTAGTTTGTAAGGGTCCTATGAGGACTGTCCCACCTTACTTATTCTATAAGAATCTCTCTTTCCTATATTGCTCTAGTTTTCCACACCGTCATCGCATCTATACATAGTATTTTAATGCTTTTTTTAAATTAAGTCAATATTATAATATGACATATGTATAAATAATAGGTACTATTACACCTAATATTATTCCAAATAATACTTCTTTAGGTTTATGACCTAATTCTTCTTTTAATGCTTCAAATTCACTTTTATCAAAAATGGCATCAACTAAAGCATTAATTGTTTTAGCTTGTTTTCCAGTTTCTAGTCTAACATTCATACCATCGTAAGCTACAATCATTGATAATACCAGCATAATTGCAAAATAAATATTATCTACACCTTCATTTAAGGCAATTATCATAAGTAATGACACTGATAATGATGTATGACTACTAGGCATACCACCTGAACCTGAAAACAATCTTTTTATACTAAATTCTTTACTCTTTATACCCTCTATTATAAACTTCAATATTTGGCATAATATCAAAGTAAATAATGGTACTATTATATATTTATATTTATCCATACTACTCACTTACTTTCAATAACTTCTTTGTTTTAAAATATAATCCTGTATATCTATCATAGTATCTATCTATAAAACTATGTATTTCTTTTTTAACATCTTCACTTATATCTAATTTAGATATTTTATCTATATCAACATAATAAAGCATTCTAACTAGTTTTATAGCTTTATCTGATACAATTGGTTCATTGATACGACAATTATTACATATATATCCTCCTGCATCACTTGATAATGTAGCTATGCTTTTAGTAGTACCACATTTGGCACATCCATCTAAAACAGGCATAACACCTAAATACTCTAAATATTTAAGTAAAGCGATGTCAGATATAACCATTGCATCATATCCTTCTTCCATCTTATTTAATGAACTTATAAGGATATCGTATATATTTTTATCATCGTTTTGCTTAACAACTTGTAAAGTAACTTCTAAAAGTAGGCTAGCATAACTAATACTTTTTAAATCCATACATATATTTTTATATCTATTTATAACGTCAACATTTTGTAGAGTTGACAATTTCCCTTCTTTATAATATAGATGAAACATTCCATGAATTAGTTTAGAACTAACACTTCTTAGAGGGCTTTTTACTTTTTTGCACCCTTTAGATATTACACTTATACTACCATGTTCTTTAGTAATAATAGTTAATATCTTACTAGTTTCGCCATAATCCTTTTCATTAATAATAATTCCCTCTAATGTTTCAAGCATACTACTTCCCTTTCTTATTTTTTATTTCTTTATATTTCATATAGTATTCTATCTTACCAGTACTTTTGAATAAATCCCATAATAGTTTTTCCATAATATCACCTAATATATAATGATATTATTTTTATTTTTTTATTCATCTATATCATAAAAACCTAATTCTTTTAAATAAGACATTTTATCACGCCATTTAGACATTGTCTTAACGTAAAGTTTTAAAAATACTTTTCTATCTAATAATTCTTCAATATCTACTCTAGCTTTAGATCCTATTTCTTTTAACATACTACCTTGTTTACCAATAATAATTCTTTTAAGTGAATCCCTATCAACTATAATAGCTACAGATATTTCTAATGCATTATTATGTTTTTCTACATTTTCTACGATGCAAGTGACTGAATGAGGTACTTCTTCATGAGTATTTTGCATTATCTTTTCTCTAACTATTTCAGCTATCATAAAATTAGTGCTTTTATTAGTATAATAATCATCATCATAGTATTTAACATCATCTGTTAAATAGTTTTTTAAGACACTAATTAATGTATCTACATTATCTTTTTTTAAAGCTGATACAGGTACTATATCACTAAATGAATATAGATCCTTATAGTTATCAATTTTTTCTAATAGTTCATCTTTTTTAATAGTATCTACTTTATTGATAACTAATATTACAGGTTTGCCTGCTTCTTTTAATTTTTCAATTATAAATTTATCTCCACCGCCTATAGATTCATTGGCTGGTACTAAAAACATAATGGCATCTACATCATTAATACTATAATATGCTTCTTTATTTAAATAATCACCTAGTTTATGGTTAGGTTTATGGATACCTGGTGTATCCATTAAAACAATTTGAGAATCAGCATCATTATATATACCTTGTATTAAATTTCTTGTTGTTTGAGCTTTATCTGATACAATGGCTACTTTTCTACCAACAATACTATTTACTAACGTTGATTTACCTACATTTGGTCTACCTACTAGTCCAATAATTCCTGACTTCACACTATCACCCCATTACTTTTACTTTTGGATTTATACATTCATGACTTAATTCAAAATATTTTTCATAACCGAAACTTGCTTTTAAAAAATTAATTATCTCTAATGTCATATTAAAATCTCCTGCAAGCATTTCATTTAATATATCATTTCTACGATCTATCAATTTATCTTCTGATACTGATGTATTACTATATTCTATAGCTACCTCATACCATTTACTTAAGAAATGTTTAATTTCTTTTTCATATTTACTATAAAAATTATAATATTTCCTAAAATGTTCAGGAACATAATCCATCGCATCTATATTTGTATATGATGATACAAAATTAGATTCTTTTGCTATAAAATCTAAAGCTTGGACAGGTTTTAATACACCTTTATAACTTATTTGTCTATAAAATCCTCCAAATGGATATACAGGATAAGAATCTATTTTTTCTATATCTCTATCATCAATATATGGAACTTCTTTTACCATACTATCTTCCATATTATTTACTCTATAATATGTTATTACACCATCATATTTATTAATTTTATTTGGATTTTCTAGATTAATATCATTTATATATATAGTTGGATAATTATGTTTTTTACCTTCATCATATAAATCATATAAGTTAAATATTATGTCAGGATTATTAGCTAATAGTGTATACATATCTAAGAATCTTTTGCTTATAAAACATATATTATAATTACCATATAATTGTTTTATTGATTTAAAGAAGTTTACTAAATCATTTAATTCGTATTCCATATTATCCTCTTCTTATGCCATAACTATCTAATATGTCATCTTGTAGTTTAAACATTACTTCTTCATCTTTCTTTTCCATATGATCATATCCTTGTAGATGTAGAAAACCATGTACTGATAAGAAAGCAAGTTCTCTTAAAAAACTATGTCCATATTCTTTTGCTTGTTCTCTACATTTATCTATAGATATATAAATGTCACCTAATATTCTTCCTACTTCACTGTCTAATATCATATCTTTTTCATCTTCTAATGCAAATGATATAACATCTGTAGGTCTATCTATACCCCTATAGTCTTTATTTATCTTATGAATAGTATTGTTATCCACAATAATTATATTAAAAGTAACATTATCTAATTTCATAAAATTACAAGCATAATCCATAAGTTTACTTATTTCAGCTAACTCTTTAATTTCTTCATCTAATGTATTTATTATCTCTATTTTATTCATACCATCACTACCTTAACTATATAAAATATTAATCCTCCAACTAAAAGCATCATTATTATATTATATATATAGGTTTTTTTCAAGAAATTAGGTAATTTATCGTTTATTTTTTTTATTAACTTATATATTAAATAGCCTGCAATCCCACCAACTAAATTAAGAAGTAAATCATCTACATCAAATACTCGTCCAATTAATAATTGAGTTATTTCTATTGTTACTGATGTTATAATTGTTAATACATTTATAAAATATATCTTTTTCAATTTTAAAAAATATGATACAAAGAAACCAAATGGGACAAACATAACCATATTACCTAAAACATTTTTATAAAACATTTTAGACCCAATATTATACCTTAGTATTTCTTTAAATGGTGTGAAATTAGATGATGACCATGATACATCTTGGAAGGTTACAACATAGAACAAACACAATATATAAACTATAAAGAAATAATTAATTAATTCTTTATATAAATATAGTTTTTGTTTATTACTTATCAAATAATAGATACGCATAGAAAAACATACAACACTTACAAGTAGTATTGTAGGCCACATTTCAGTTAATATTGCTCTTATATTATTGCTGAATATCATCTAATCCCTCTATTTCTATATATCCTGTTACATTTTCATATACCGTATAAAACATGTCTACTACTATTTTACTATCTTTCATCTCTATTTTCAAACTTTTTTCATCAATTATATATTCATCTTCATCAAGTCTTTCTTTCATCTTCTTTCTTCCTTCTTCCTTGGCATGTTCTAAAGCTTCATTATATCCTAAAGTATAATTTATTATTTCTATTTCTCTTTGAGTTTGTTTATTTAACGCTACAGGGAGAATATCACTTTTTAAAATATAGTTATCCTCTATTTTTTTATTTTTAAAAGACCCAAAGCCAATATATCTATCTAAAAATTTAATGTTATACAGTGTTTTAACATTTCCAGTTTCTTTTTCTTCATAATAGTTTAACGGATACTCTATATTCACCTTATACCAAGTTTCTCCATATACAATACCTGAGGCGGATACTCGTGCTTTTAAATTATCATATAATAATATATCACTACTTATTACTACATCACCTTTTTTAGCATAATCATTTACATTTTTGACAATTTCACCAGAAGATGCTTCTACTTTTTTTATAATCACATCTTTAGTTACTATAACATTATATAATTTATTGTCTTCTTTTATATCATTTAATTCCCTTGGTTCTAATCTTACAATATATTTTGTACCTACTCTTTCAATCATAAGCCATTCTAAACTATCTTTTCTATCTATTAGTATTTGATTTTTAATAGATTCTAATTCATCAAAACTTTTTGCGAAACTATATTTTTTTATACCATGTCTTTTTAATTCATCACTTAGCATTTCTCTCATATTATTACCACTATATACTATTTCTACATCATATATAAGATTAGTTAATGTTAAAAATAGTACAATACCTAATATTATAGAACAAATAAAAATCTTATGATATATAATCATATTTTTGACTTTTTTAATACCTTTATATTTTTTTGTAGTTATTTCATATGTACCTTTTATTTCATCAACTAAAACATAATCACTATCATATATTTCTATATCTACTTCTTTTCTGTTTATATAACTTATATTCAATAATTCTATTCTTTTAGAATGTAATCTATATATAAAATTATCTATATTTTTTCCCTTTATATTAAGTATTATGGTATTCATATAATCATCTCAGTTCTATATTTTTAATATCACCTATTATAAGTACTTCCTTATTTAATAATTTTGATATAGTTAAACTATCCCCGCTTATTTTAACATTACCATCATTATGATATATAGTTATACTTTTATTATCAAAATGTCCTAATTCTTTATAATTAACTATATCTACATATTTAGGTGTTATTCTTATTTCTAAGTTTTCTTCAAGTAAGTATTTTCTAATATCTGTTACTCTCATAGTACCACCTGATTAATTATATGCATTAATTTTTACAATAGAAAAAGAAGATAAAATTATCTTCTTTCTATGTTTTTTAATCTACTTTAAATGATTTGGCTAGGCTTGTATTACCTGCTTTATCTACTACATAAGCATAATATTCACCAGCAGATAAATTTGTAAATGTTTGGGATTGTTGCCATGTATTTTGCCCTGTGCATCCACTTATATCATAACTTTGTAACACACAATATAGTTTAACTCCTGAAAACTTATCAGTTGCATTTATTGTTGCTGTGGATCCAGATATTTGTACATTTGTAATTTTAGGAATTTCAGAGTCAATTTTTAAAATTGTAAAGCCTCCACTTTTTTTACCTTGTCTACCATCTGATATATAGGCAAATACTTTTTTATCTTCACTATCATCTGTCGTATCATATTTTAAAGTTATCGTGGTATTAGAATCAACATTAACTTTATACCAAGTACCAACCTCAACTGTACTTCCAACTACACTAATGCAGTTATTAGGATAGTCTGGTTCGTTTCCACATGATTTTTGAATTGTTCCTGATGTAATTGTTGCTTGCTTTTCACTATATATATAATATTCCGGAACACTTATATTGTTTTTGTTTTCTGTTTTAAAATCTACTAATATTCCTTCCTTATTAATCCAACCATCAGTATGACCTCTAGAGTACTCAAGAGTTCCTTCAATTTGTCCAAGAATTGGCATAATAAAATCTTTCGTTGTTGCAGAACCTTCTGTACATGTACTTTCACCTAACTTATCTATAACACATATTTGATAATAATATGTTTTACTTGTTTCTAACCCTGTTAATATACATTTTTCATTTGTTGGATAAAGAGCATTTCGAGTATAATTATTTTCTTCTTCACCATACTTACAAGTTATTTTGTTGGTATCATAATAATTACCTGAAATACCATAGTCTATTTGTATTCTTTCTGTATATATACTACGTGATTGCTCCATTATTGACGGATTTGAATCATCTACTTTAAGTATTTCAAGTTCAGAACTTAAAATTTTATTATGGCCATCTGAAATATAAGCAATTAGCCTATTTATTTCATTCGAGTAATTACTATAAACTATACTAATATCATCTTCTACTTTATACCACGTATTCGCGACTAAATTTGTATAATTGCCATTAACATTACAAGAATTATTAGGTTTTAAACCAGTACCACACGAACCTAATATTTTACCAGACACAACCAAACCTGTTCTTGTACTCATAACATAGCGTTCTACTAAATCTTCATCTATATTATCATCTATATATTTAACATTTGCCGTTTGACTTCTTACCCAATTATCTAATGGTGGTGTTGGTTCTGTTGTAAAAGTAAGAATCGGAGCAGTTATAGTACTAGTCTTAACTGTTTTACTTCCTAACGTTTCTGATAATAAAGTTCCATTTTGGCCTGTTACTTCTATAGTATACTCTGTATTACTATCTAAATCATTAAAAGCAACACTTACATCATCAGTAGGATTTATTATTTCCTCTGTTTTTAACAATACTAATCCCTTATATAACTTAACAATATATCTAATTCCAGTTTCTGGATCTTCCATTGTTCCTTTAGGTATTATTACTATAACTCTATTGCTTGAAGTCCTTATATCAACATCATCAATATCACCATTTATTTTAGGAGGAGTATCGTCTAATTTAGCACAACTATCAGTAATTTCCAAATTACCTATATACCCAGATGCACACCATGTTCCATTACTTAAAGCATCTGAATATATATCATCCTCACGAGTAATATAAACTCTACCACCTATAGGTATTTCTCCACCTAGTTCTAAAGAATCTCCGGATTTTGTAGAACAAGATACGCCATCGCATACTAATGATATAGGATATGTTGGAACATATCCATGATTAAGAGAATACTTAGAAATATAATTACTTGCTGAATCTAATACCAAATTAATCGATTCTTGAAAAGCACTTTTTTTAGTATTATAAATAATGCCATTAATAATTGGTATTGCAACTAAAGCTAAAATACCTAATATTACAATTACTGCTAGTAATTCTATTAATGTGAATCCTTTCTTTTTCATATTACCCCTACCTTTGCTATTTTATCTATCTGACATAACATTATTATAAGTAGCTACTAATTTATCATAAGCACCTGAATCTATTTTATTTAAAGCATTTATCGATATTTCTAATGACTTATTATATTCACCTTTAAAAAATAATAATTCAGCACTACTTAACGATTTATCTAAATTTTCATCTAATGGTCTATATCTATTACCATAAACGATAGCAGTTTCAGCTAGTCTGGCATTTTTAACCATTTCTTTTGTATTAGCGTATAATTTTAACACTAAATCACGAGCAGTATCAACACGTGTATTTAAAGTAGCTATATTAATAGGTTTTTTATTTAATTCTTTTATAATTTCTTTAATTGCTTCTGATGCTTCTTCTGACTCTACATAATATGTATTTGGTATAGTCGGAAAACTATAATCACGCATCTTATATTTAGCATCTTTTAATATTATTTTTATTTCTTCTAACTGTTGACGAGCCCTTGATTCATCATCTTTCATACTTCCAATTGCATTTAAGCTATTATCAAGTCTATCTTCTATCGCGATTAATCTATTAGCTAAATTTTCTATTTCTTCAATCAATTTAGAATACGCGAATGTATTATTACCTATATGAGTCAATAAAACATTGTAATCAGTATTTAATGTCTTTAATGTTTCTTTTACATCATTAAGTAATTTTATATCATTTTGAGATAAATCATAATTATCTTTTACATCATTTATTTGTTCAAAAATATTGTCTACTAAATTATTTACTGAATCTAGTTTAATTTTAAAGTTTTTATTAACTTCTTCATATGTGACTTTATTAGCTTTTTCTTTATCTAAATCCTTAAACACTCCATCAAAATAATCCATTAAAACTTTTAATTCAAATAGGCTATCTTCTATATTTAAAACTTTAAGTCTCTCTATAACATCTTGTATCTTATTCTCAGCTTCTTTAACATTATAATCGATGTTTAAATAATCTAACGGATACTTTGCTTTAAGCATTTCCTTATGTACCTTTTTAAGATCTTCTATTCTCTTCGGCAAAATTGTTAATGATAATAGGACAATACTTGGTACTTCTTCAATAACAACATTCATATGTTCTAACATATCTTTTATAGAAACTACTATACTTGAAGCTTCAAGATAGTCGTTCTTATCCATTGCATTTTCGAATGTTTCAAATCTCTTTGATATATTTTCAAATTGTAATGTTACATATTTAGATGCTTCACCAAATTCATTAATAGTTTCATTAAAACGATTATATAAATCTCTATATCTAGTTTTTAGATTAGTAATTTTTTCTCTATTTTCTGATTCACTATCTGTTATTTTTTTTACTTCTGATAATAAAACCTCCGAATTGCTTTTTACCTTATACATTTCCATTTCTAGCTTAGCAATTTTATACATCGCGCCTTTATAATCCATTTTAGAAACAGAGTAATCAGCTTCTATTAACATGTTATTAATATAAGGTATTTGTTTTTGTTTAATGTTTTCTAGACGCTCACGCCAATCCTCATATTTTTCTGATAATGCTTCATTATTTAAAAAACTTTCAACTTTATTTAATTCTGGTGTTATAGGAGAACTATCTAGCATATTTTTTTCAATTTCTAGTCCTTCTAACATTTTTTTATATTTTTTATTTTTTATACTTTGAATTATATTTAATACTATTATTACTAGAATAATAGCTAATATAGTTGCAGTTACAATAATTAATACTAAATTGTTATTATCCATAACCTTATCACCTACTATATTAATGATATCACATTTTTCAGTATTTTAGTATGTTTTTTAACATTTTTTGAGGTTTTTAATAAGAATTATATTGACTATTTAAATATTTAAGCATATAATTAATAGTGCATTGAAGCAGCATCTTTTGAAATAACATATAATGTTTATTACCTATAGGGGTTATAAGTAACTTTATACTTTAAGCTGCTATGTGAACATTATTTAAATAAACATTAGGTTATTGGCAAAAGAAGTTCGGTGCTAGAAAGGGTGCATTATGGCAAGATATACAGGTCCTGTTAGACGTAAATCAAGAAGATTAGGATTCTCTATCCTTGAAAATGGTACTGAATTAACTAAGAAACCATATATACCTGGACAACATGGTCAAAAAAGACCAGGTAAATTATCTAACTATGGTGTTCAATTACAAGAAAAACAAAAAGTTAGATTAATGTATGGTGTTAATGAAAAACAATTCAGAATTACATTTGATCAAGCTGGTAAAATGAAAGGTGTTCATGGTGAAAACTTCCTAAAATTATTAGAAAGTCGTCTTGATAACCTAGTTTACCGTATTGGATTTGCAACTACAAGAAGAGGTGCTAGACAATTAGTTAACCACGGTCATGTTACTGTTAATGGTAAAAAAGTTGATATCCCTTCTTATAGATGTAAACCAGGTGATGTTATAGCTATGAAAGAAGCAGATAAGGATATGGCTATTGTTAAAACTTCATTAGAAGCTTTACATAATAGAGTTGAATTCGTTAACTTCGATGAAAAGAAAATGGCTGGTACTTATGTAAGATATCCAGAAAGAAGCGAATTAAATAACGAAATCAATGAATCATTAATCGTTGAATTCTATAACAGATAAAAACAAGCAAAAAGCTTGTTTTTTTTGTATATAAAAAGCAAGTTATTTAAAACTTGCCACAAAATATTTTTTCTTACCTCTTCTAATTATTATAACTTTATTATCTAAAGCTATATCCTTTGTAATCATCATATTTTCATCTGTAACTATATCACCATTAATACTAATTGCATTATTAGATAAAAATTCTCTAGCTTCTCTTCTACTTGATGCAACTCCATTATTAACTAACAAATCTATTAATGAACACTTTTCTATATCAAAATGCGGAACATCTTTTAACCCAATTAATAAATCTTTAACATCTATATCTTTAATATTTCCACTGAATAAATTTTCAGATATACGTAAAGCATTCTCATATTCTTCTTCTCCATGAAGATGAGTTATAATTTCACGAGCTAATGTCTTATGAGCTTCTCTAAGTTCTGGATGTTCATTATGTCTTGCTTCAATGGCTTCTATTTCTTCCCTTGATAAGAAGGTTAATTTCTTTAGATAATCAATAATCATTGAATCTTCTAGGTTAATTAAATATTGGTATAATTCATAACTAGAAGTTTTATTTTTATCTAACCATAAAGCATTTCCCTCTGTTTTTCCAAACTTTTTACCTGTTGAATCAGTTACTAAAGGCATAACCATACCATACGCTTCTTTATCAAGTTTCTTTCTAATAAGTTCAATACCTGAAGTAATATTACCCCATTGATCAGAGCCCGCGAATTGCAATGTTACTCCTCTAGTTTCATATAGGTGTAAGAAATCTAAAGCTTGTAATATCATATATGAAAATTCTGCAAAAGTAATACCTGAATCCATTCTTGATTTTACTTTATCTTTTGCAAGCATATAATTAACATTAAAATACTTTCCATAGTCTCTTAAAAAATCAATAACATTTATATCTTTCGTCCAATCCCAGTTATTAACAACTTCAAAACCAAATATTTTTTCTGCTTGAGCTTTTAATCCTTTAAAGTTATGCTCTACTTCTTCTTTTGTAATCATTGGTCTTTCTGCATCAGGTTTAGGATCTCCAATAAGTCCTGTGGCTCCACCTACTAATAAAATAGGATGATGACCATGATCTGCTAATCTTTTTGATATTAAGAAAGATGAGTAATGACCTATGTGCATTGAATCTGCAGTAGGATCTGTTCCTATATAACAGTTTATCCCACCCTCATTTAGTTTGTCAATTAAATCTGGACTACTTATATCTTGTATTAATCCACGCCATTTAAGTTCTTCATAAAATGTCATTTTTTCCATATTATTCCTCCATCATCTTAACTGCATTACTAGTACCAATTCTTGTAACGCCTAATTTAATATATTTTTCAGCATCTGCTTTAGTTTTAATACCACCAGATGCTTTTACTTCTAATACTTCATTTTTATGCTCATTTATTATTTTTATGTCTTCTATACTTGCTCCTCTTGAACCATATCCTGTACTAGTTTTTATGAAATTTACAAATGTTTCATTACATATCTCAGTCATTTTAATTATTTCATCATCACTCAAATAACATGTTTCAATAATTACTTTTAATACTTTACCATCTAAAACATTTCTAACTTCTTCTATTTCTCTTTTAACATAATCATATTCCTTATCTTTTAAAGCGCCTATATTTATGACCATATCAATTTCATCTGCGCCATTTTCCAATGCCTCAACTGCTTCATATACTTTAACATTAGTTGTATTTGCGCCTAAAGGAAAGCCTATTACAGTACATACTTCTACAGTACTATCTTCAAGTAATGATTTAGCAAGTGGAACATAATAAGGATTTACACATACTGAAGCAAAATGATATTTCATTGCATCTTCACATAATTTAGTAATATCATCGATAGTTGCATCACTTCTAAGTAATGTTGAATCTATATATTCATTCATAATAACCTCCTAATAATAAAAAAATACCTATAATGTAAGGACGAAAACCGTGGTACCACCTTACTTCATAGATATCTATGCTCTTAATTCCTTAACGCGGGATAACGATTTAACTCCAAATACGTATTTTCATTTATTATCTTGGATAGTTTTCATCTACCACTATCTTTCTAATTACCAATAATAAACTACTATTATTTTTCTTCATCAATTAATGATATATTAACATACTTTTATGTTTTTTTCAATATTTATTTACATGAACATCGTTTCATGTTACAATTATCCTTATCCTATCGATAGCATTATTGCTGTTGTTAGTCTAAGAAATAGCACCTGACTTCTAGACAGGTGCTACCACACATAGGTGAGTACCCAACTAGGCCAAGTCGAGTATCTCCTTTTTATTTTATGCAAATTCTTGCATCTACATACATTATATACTAAATATGTCGTATAGTCAATCAATCTTCATTATGTATTTCTTCAATTATTTTTTCAATTTTATTTCCATACTCAATTGATTCATCATAAACAAATTCTAAGTCTGGAATGTTTCTAATATCCATTCTTTCCTTTAATTCATTCCTAATAAAACCTTTAGCATTATTTAACGCTTTTAAAGTATCATTAATATACTCTTTATTTAGTACTGTTACATATATTTTTGCATATGATAAATCATTAGTTACCTTTGCATCTGTGACAGTAACGAATTTAACATTAGGATCTTTTACCTCTGTCATTAATATATAACTAATTTCTTTAACCATATTACTTGCTATTCTATCTATTTTAATACTCATAGTATCACCTACAACTTATTTTATCACATAAATAAATAAAAAGATAGTTGACTATCTTTTCTTCACTTTTTCTAAGTAACTTACACCATGTTCAAAATCATAAAAATCATTTTCAGTTTTTGCATATGGATATAAATTATAAGTTATATTCTTTTTCATATCTTCTAATGTTGTTGCTAAATTGTTTTTACCGATTTCAACTAATTCGTTTATGTCACTTATTATTTTTTCCTCATTACCTTTATTAGCCATAAATTTTACTATAAATGCATCATCTATTTCTTCAGCTCCTGATACAGCTAAATTAGTCATACAATTAAGACTATTTTTAATATCATTATAGTTATCAATAGTTATAGCATCAAATCTAATTACAGGTTCGTCATTTGGTATTTCAGGTCTTACTCTAATAAGTTGGCCAGAATAATACTCCAAAAATGTATAACCTGGACTATCTTTTGATACACATTTTAAAAGCAATCTAGTCCTTTCAACATTTTCACCTAACATTTCATCTATATCTGCATAATAAATATCTGCTCTACCATCTTCATAAACTAATCCTGTAGTTATTTTCAAATGATTATATTTTATTCCGTATAATTTACCTACTTCATATTTTCGCATAAAAACCTCCAACATTGTTAATTATAACACATCTATTTATAAGTATTCAATATATACTCACTTATTTCTTTTGTATTATTATTTAACTTATTATGTAATATTTGATATTCTATATCTTTTACTATATCTTTAAGATATGCATCTGGCTTTCTACCTAAAAGATTAGCTATTTCTATTTGTTTTATATCTATATCATTAGAACTTTTAATAGGTAAATTTAAGTATTGCTTTTCAATTTCTTTAAAATCCAAACCTTTAATTGTACATATAGTATAAAGATAACCAAATCCATATTTTGCACACATATATAATGTATCTACATCATAAAAATCCATATCCTTAAGTTCATTAATTACATTAATATAATTTTTTTCTTCTTTTGTAAAAGGATATTTATCTATAACATCTAATTGGGCCCATATACCTATAGCTTCAGTAGGTACAATATTTTCTATATTTAATTCTAATGGTTTATCAAGGTTTAAATCCTTAATTAAATCAAATCCATATCTTACATTTTTATTATTAAATATTTTATTTAATTCTTCCTTTTTTCTATCATATGATAAATTCTTTAATAAATATCCATATTCTTTTATTGTATCTTTAAGTTCATCATCTATTTTAAAATCTAATTCTACAGCAAATCTTATAGCCCTAAGTATTCTTAAAGCGTCTTCCATAAGTTTAACTTTAGGATTTCCTACCATTTTAATTATCTTATTATCAATATCCTTTTTTCCATCTAATAAATCAATAATATTACCTTTACTATCAATACATAATGTATTTATCGTAAAATCTCTTCTTTTTAAATCTTCTTCTAAATCATTTATATATTCTATTTCAATTGGTTTTCTATTATTAATATATTTTATTTCTTTTCTAAATGTAGTTATTTCAAATCTTATTTTATCTTTAATAACTGTTACAGAACCATAATTTACTTTAGATAACATTGCATCTCCAAAAATATCTTTTAAATCTTTTGGTGTTGCATTAGTACATATATCTATATCTTTACTAGCTCTATTTAAATACAAGTCCCTAGGATAGCCACCAACAATATAAGAAGTAAAACCTGAACTATCAATTTCTTTTAATAACTCTAATGCCATATTATACATAAATCCTCCATTCGCAATAAAAAAGAGACCGTAGCCTCTTAGTTTAAAGCGTCTTTTAATTTTGATCCAGCTTTAATAGTTACAGCAACTCTTGCAGGAATTTTAACTGGTTCACCAGTTCTAGGGTTTCTACCAGTTTTAGCAGCTTTTTTCTTAGCAGCGAAAGTAGCGAAACCAGTAATAGTTACTTTACCTTCCTTTTTTAATCCTTTTTCAACTCCACTGATTAAAGCTTCAACAGCTCTAGAAGCATCAGCTTTAGTTAATCCTGCGTTTTCTGCAACATAAGTTACTAATTCAGTCTTAGACATTTTTCTACCTCCTATTGTCTTTCTATTTATTCGCAAGCTATCTTGCTTACAATTAAATATTACCATTATTTTTAAGGTATTGCAATAGTTTTTTGTTATTTTTTCTACCATTTATAAGAAAAAATTACCTTTTTAATTATAAAAACTTATTAAAATAATGATAACTTTTTATTACTATTTTGTATATTTTGTAATTATTTATACAATTTTTAAATAAAACACTAAAAAAAGGAATTAATATTCCTTCTAGTCTAAATATAAAATATCAACATCTACTCCATAAGTAATACCGTCTATTTTACCATTATCAGTTATTTGCCACATTTTATAATCACCTTCATATGTAACTTCTGTATAATATTGAGCAAGCCATACTGGATATGTAGAAGCATTCCATAAATTAGTTAAATAATACTTACTACCATATAAAATAGAATCATAACCTTTTTCATTTAATTTGTCCATAAAACGATATGCCAAATTATTAAATTCATATAAACTAATATGATATGAATTATAATTTTTAAAATCTTCCCAATCATAAGCAATTGGTAAATCTATATCATATTTTATATTATCAACAATAAAATCTACGGTATTGTCTATATCCTCTTGTGTACTAGCTTCACTATAAAAATATAATCCAATTTTTAAACCTGCATTATGAGCTTTTTCGATATTTTCTTCATATTTAGCATCTAAGCCAAATTCGCCATCTACATGCCACCCTAATCTTATAATTACAAAATCTGCGCCTGCATTTTTAATTTTTTCAAAATCTATATTACCTTGATATCTAGAGACATCTATACCAACTAATGTTTTATCTGTCTTATGAGCTGAGTATATCTCTTCAAATTGTATATAATTTGGTGTTGTTGGATATGAATATGTCGTTTTAGGTTTCTCTATAACATTGTATACAAAATCTTTTGAAGCACTATTTCCTGATTCATCAGTAGCAACATATTTTAATGCATAACTACCCAATGTATTTATATCATAGTCTCCTTCAACTATACATTCTACATAATTTGATACATAATCAGCACATATGACACCATTAAGCAAATTTATTTCCTCTCCAATATATCCCGTTACTGAAGCATTAGAAAGAATGATAGGATCTGTTTCATCAACAACATTTACTTTAATAGTATAACTTCTTTCCTTATCATATGTATCTAAATATGATAATGTTACTTCTTTTTCGCCTAATTCATAGAATGTTACATACTTATCTTCAAATGATCCATTTGATTCAACAATTAAATCTTTCAAATTAAATTCTTGTCCAAATTCAACATTTAAATTATCAGTTAATGTGACTTCTAATTTAAATCTATATATAAAATAAAGTGAAATTCCTACTCCTACTAATAATATAGCTAATAAAGCAATTATTATTCCCTTTTTTTCCATGATACCTCCTACTACATTATATTATTTCCTAATAATTATATGTTTAAAATATTGTTCTTGGAATTCTACTAGCGCCTCTATAGCATCATCACTATATTCTTTACCTTCTGGAACTATTACTAATTTATCGTCATCATCATTAGTTCTATGTATAATAGCAATGCATTTTCCCGTATATGTTTCTATTGGTTCAAAAACGCCCAAAACATAGCAATCTAGTTCTTCACCATCACCACTTATAGTATTAGGTATATACCCATAATTGATAGGATATATAAATCCATGCTTAGGATGTGAAGAACCAAATGGTCTATCTATTTTAACTGTGACTACCTTATTTAAATAATTCTTACTACCCATAACCCCCCTAATTACATATAGTATAACATTTTTTTAAAATATTTTATATAATTTTAAGAAAAAAGAGTTTTAATACTCTTATATTCCTAATAACAAACTTGCCATTCTAAAATAAATTAATAAAGAACAAGCATCGACTAATGTTGTAATAAATGGACTAGCCATAACTGCAGGGTCAAATCCTAATCTTTTAGCTAGTATAGGAAGTGAACTCCCTATTAACTTAGCAACTAATACGGTTATAACTAAAGTAATACATACAACTAAGGCGATGGTAAAACCTACACCATCAAACAATATAAGTTTAACAAAGTTAGCTATAGCTAAAGTAACTCCGCATAAAATCGATACTCTTAACTCTTTCCATAATACTTTCAATGTATCTTTATACTCTACTTCTTCTAATGATAAACTACGAATAATAGATACACTAGCCTGACTACCTGCATTTCCACCTGTATCCATAAGCATTGGTATAAATGCTGTTAAAACTACATATGTAGCTAATGCTTCTTCAAAATGAGAAATAATACTTCCTGTAAAAGTAGCAGAAATCATAAGTAATAATAGCCAAGGTATTCTCTTTTTCCAAGTCTCAATAACACCTGTTTTCATATATGGTTTATCACTTGGAGTAATAGCTGCCATTTTTTCCATATCTTCTGTTGCTTCTTCCTCAATAATATCTACAACATCATCGATAGTAATAATACCTACTAATCTATTTTCAGAATCTACAACTGGTAATGTACTATAATCATAATCTTGAAAGATATTCGCAACCTCTTCTTGATCCATTAAAGTAGTTAAAACATGATCACATTCTTGCATAATATCATCAATCATAGTATCCATAGGATTAATAAGTAAATCTTTTACATCAACTATTCCTAATAGTTTTCTAGAATTATCTGTAACAAAACATGAATCGTATGATACAAAATCATCTTTTTGTTTTCTTATTCTATCAATTGATTCTTTAATAGTTAATCCTTTTTTCAAATGTATATATTCCATAGCCATTAAAGAACCTGCTGAATTATCAGGATATTTTAATAATTTATTAATAGATGACCTAGTTTCTTTTGATACATTACTCAAAAGTTTAGTGACCATAGAAGCTGGCATTTCATCAAGTAAATCTGCTGCATCATCTGTATACATATCTTCAATAATATCTGCAGCTTCATTTTTAGTTAATGAAGTAATAAGGTTTACTTGAACATCTTCCTCCATATTAGCAAAAACATCAGATGCCATATCTTTAGGGAGTAATCTAAATGCTTTAACAAGTAACTCTTCTGGTAAATCTTCTATCAGCGAGGCAATATCATATTCATTCATATCTTTTAATATTTTTTTAACTTCTGTTAATTTTCTATTAACTAATAATTCTTTTATTTCTTCAAATTCCATGATATCACTCCCTTTTCTATCTAAATTTTACCACAAAAAAAAGAGTATTTCTACTCTTATATTACAATAGCAAATAGATTACCATTTCCTTTATTAACTAATTTAGATAAAGTTTGTTGTAATTTAAATCTTACATTTTCTGGCATAAGTGATAATTTAGCTTGAATTCCTTCTTTTACAATTACATCTAAACTTCTACCAAAGATTTCACTTTTCCATATACTATCTGGATCTGTCTCACTATCTCTTTGAATGTAATCAATAAGTTCTTTACTTTGAATTTCAGAACCGATAATTGGTTCAAATGTTGATTCTACATCTACTCTTATCATATGTATAGAAGGTGCGACTGCCTTAAGTCTAATACCATATCTAGAACCTTGTTTAATTACTTCTGGTGTATCTAATTTCATATCAGATAAAGTTGGAGAAGCAACTCCATATCCAGTTGTTTTAACCATTTGTAAAGCATTTTTAATTTGGTCATACTCTGTCTTTGATTCATGATAATCTTGGAATAAAGCAAGTAAATCTGCTCTTGTAGATACATTTGTACCTATTACTTCATTTAAAATTTGATCATATAATTCATTTGGTGCTTCTAGAGTAATTGTAACCTCTCCTGTAGAAGTATCTACATTTGATAGATATGCCCTTGTAATGTACTCATTATTATCAAAGTAAGATGTTATAACATCAATATCTCTTAGTTTATCAATTTCAGTTACTGCTTCTTTTATTTTATCAATATATATTTTCTTTAACCAATTATTTGGAGATAAACATGCAATCCAATCTGGTATAGATACATTAACTTCTACTACAGGAAATTCATATAATGCTTCTTTCAATATCGAATACATATCTCTTTCAGACATATCTTCAATACTTATTGGCATTACAGGAACATTATATTTATCGTGTAATGATTCTGCTAATCTTTCTGTTTCTGGTAACATAGGATGAGTTGTATTTAATACAATGATAAATGGTTTACCTATTTCTTTTAATTCATTTACTATTCTTTCTTCTGCTGGTACATAACTATTTCTTTCTATCTCACCAATAGAACCATCAGTAGTTACTAAAATACCAATTGTAGAATGATCTTTAATAACTTTTTCAGTGCCTATTTCTGCTGCTTCTATGAATGGTATTTGTTCTTCATACCAAGGTGTTTTTACCATACGTGGGCCATTTTCATCTTCATATCCTTTAGCACCATCGATGATATAACCTACACAGTCAACTAATCTTACTTTAGAAGTAAAATCATCTATATTTATTGTAGCTGCATTACTAGGAACAAATTTAGGTTCAGTTGTCATTATCATTCTTCCTTGAGCTGATTGAGGTATTTCATCTAAACATCTTTTTTTCTCATATTCATCTTCGATATTAGGGACAACTAAAGTTTCAATTACTTTTTTTATAAAAGTACTTTTGCCAGTTCTAACTGCTCCTACTACTCCTAGATATACTTCTCCTCCTGTTCTTGCCGATATATTTTTAATTATTTCTATTTTATCCATCTAATCCCTACTTTCTTACACTAAACTATATGATTAATTATTTTTTATATTACAAAAAAAAGATAATTAGTTATTATCTTTCGGTTGATACTCTTCTGGAATTGGCATCACAAGTGAGTTAGACAAAGACGCGAATGTATCAGCTGACTGAATAAATGGTTCTATAGTACCTCCTTCTTTATCTATTGTAATAGGTGTTGCACCTACATTTATACATTCCTGTCTTGGAAAGAAAAGCCATTTTTCTTTCAAATCCCTAGCGCCAGTTAATCCCTTTGGATAGCCCTGTCCATAATAATAATCATTAGCTTTTTTACAAGCTTCTTCAAAATTTACATATTCATAATATACCATAATATTAATATATCATATATTTATATAAAATAAACATTTATATCATTTAATTTTACAATTATATACAAAAAAAGATATAAATTATTCATCTATATCTTTATAATACAAACTGGTTGCTATATTATAATACATTCCCATTGCTTCCTGTAATTCTAATATATCTTCGTATAGCCCATTTAAATACTCTTCTTCAGAAGTATCACCATCAAATAAGTTATCATATTCCACAATTGATTTAGCTTCAAATTCTGAATTTATATCATGAATTAAATCTTCTGTAATATATGTCATCTCTGCTATTTCTTTGCCTAATCTTTTTCTTTTAGAAGTTATTGATAATTTTTTATATTCTTCAATTTTATTAGATTAACTTGGAAGATGCATCTATTGATTCCTCCTGATTTTTATTTTTCTTTTGAAGATGTTTTTCTTTAAATTTATTCCAAAATGACACTGTTTGAACTTGTTCTACTGGTGATTGCTCAACTACTGGAGTTGTTTGTTCAACTATAGGAGTTTCTACTACAGGAGATATTTGTTCAACTATAGGAGTTTCTACTACAGGTGCTACTTCTTCTACTACAGGTGGCTTTGTTACCTCATTAATTGCTTCTTTTGTTTCTACAGCTTCTTGTTGTTTTAATTTTGGATTTTTGGATAGTAAAAATTCAAGTCTTTCTTCTACGGTAACAACCTTACCATTTTCATCTACAATATTTTCACCTGTCTTACCATTTATCATAGGAATTGGAACACCTAATTCATCTAAATCTTCTTTATACTTTGCTAGTACACCAAAAACATCAGTTTTTTTGGAACCACTTAAAAATAATTCAGGTTCAAATATTTCTTCTAGACTATGTGGATTTGTAGCAATTGCAGAATCAATTATTCTTAAAGACATAGACATATCTTGACTTATTGCTAATTTATCATCACTACTTATATTATATTTACCATCTTGTAAAATATTAGCTGTATGTCTATAACGCATATCTAATATTTGTTTTAAAGAGTCAGCTGGTAATTGTGGGATTACACGTTCAACATTTTCACTCCATGCTGCATGTTCTATTACATCCATTTCATGAATTAAATCAATATCATCAGTACCCCATGTATCTTCCTTTGAAGCATATGACACTGCTCCATGATCACTTAAATCAACACCACCTATATCTTGACCGAAATTTGGCAAGTCTCTTACTTCGCCTGTAAACATAGCTGGACTTGATGATACTGCTCCATGATCACTTAAATCAACACCACCTATATCTTGACCAAAATTTGGTAAATCTCTTACTTCTCCAGTAGACATAGTTGGACCTGATGATACTGCTCCATGATCGCTTAAATCAACACCACCTATATCTTGACCGAAATTTGGTAAATCTCTTACTTCTCCAGTAGACATAGTTGGGCCTGATGATACTGCTCCATGATCGCTTAAATCAACACCACCTATATCTTGACCGAAATTTGGTAAATCTCTTACTTCTCCAGTAGACATAGTTGGACCTGATGATACTGCTCCATGATTTAATAAATCCTTATCTATATTTGTTTTATATTCATTCATATAAGCACCTCTATCTTGTCTTTATGATACTATATTTTAAAAATAGTTGTCAATAAAATGTAATATTTATTTTCAATTATAACAAAAGTTTACACTTTTAATTACACAAAAAAAGATATAAATTATATCATTTTATCTATATCTTTAGGTATATTATCATTTTGAACTGCTTCTATTATTTTATCTTCTTTTTCTTTGCTTACTTCTTTACCTGTCATTTTTGAAAGTTCTTGAATAACTTCTCTTAATGTTCCTTCATTTTTCATATCATTTTGTTGTAGTTTAGATGCTAGAGAAAGAATTGTATCCTTATCCACACTAGTCTTTTCCTCTACTCTTTTAAAAAATGAATCACCAAATGCCATAAAAAATCACTCCTAATTTAATATATTATAGGAATGATTAATTGTTACATTTTTTCTTCACCCTTATTTTTGAATTCTATAACTATAGGTGTACCTTCTAAATCAAAAGATTCCCTTAATTTATTTTCAAGATACCTTTTATATGAGAAGTGTACTAAACCTTTACTATTTACTTTAAATTCAAATGTTGGTGGTGCTGTTCTAACTTGTGATACAAAGTATATTTTAAGTCTCTTACCTTTATATGAAGGTGGTAATTCTAAATTTACAGCATCTTCTATAACATCATTAAGTAGACTTGTCTTAATCTCTTTTCTACTATTTTCGTAACATTTTAAGATTTCTGGCATTAATGTATGTAATCTTTTTTTTGTTAAAGCTGATAAGAACACAATAGGTGCGTATGGCATAAATTGAAAATTAGCTCTTATCTCTTTAGTCCATTTTTTCATTTCATCTTCTTTTTCTTCTATAGTATCCCATTTATTAACAACGATAATGACTGGTTTACCTGCTTCTATTGCATATCCAGCAATATGTTTGTCATGTTCGATAATACCTGTAGTCGCGTCTATTAAAAGTAAACATACATTAGATCTATCAATAGCACGCATAGTTCTAAGTAAACTATATCTTTCTACATTTTCATATATTTTACCTTGGCGTCTTAAACCGGCTGTATCTATTACTACATAATCTTCACCATGGTATTTAAATGGTGTATCAACTGCATCTCTAGTAGTACCTGATATATTAGATACTATTACTCTATCTTCATTTAGTATTGCGTTTACTAAACTACTTTTACCTACATTTGGTCTTCCTATTACACTAAATTTTAAAATATCTTTATATTCTTCTTCTATTTCAGTAAAATCTTTAGTGATTTCTTCTTGTAAGTCATATATACCTGTATTTTGTTCACCACTAATTGGAATATATGTATCAAAACCTAATTCATAAAAATCATATATATTATCTTTTGTTAATTTACTATCTGTTTTATTAATCGCAACAATAACTTTCTTATTTGACTTTATAAGCATGTCCCTTACAACAAGGTCATTAGATGTAAGACCTTCCATACCATCAACAACAAAAACGATAACATCAGATGCATCTATAGCAAGTTCAGCCTGCATTTTTATTTCTTTATTGAAATCATCATTACCTAAATCGATACCACCTGTATCAATAAGATTATAACTATATTTACCAAATTTAACTTCTCCATATATTCTATCTCTAGTAATACCTGGTGTATCTTCAATAATAGAGATTTTTTTACCTACTAATCTATTGAAGATAGTTGACTTACCTACATTTGGTCTTCCTAATAATGCGACTACTGGTTTTTTCATAGTATCACCCCTTAAACTTCATGTATTATAACACATATTTAACATTTTTTAAAACTTTTCCATATCTTTTTATATCTTCTACACCTTTATATATAATTTCACTATTTTCTAATAATTTACCCATACTTATATTATTTACTCTATCCAAAGGTTCTATATAAAAATTACCTTTATATAAATATAAGTTATATGGAATATCTAATAATAGAATATCATCAACTTTATATAACATTTCAATATTATTAACCATTATTCTCATATCAATAAGTGTATCATCATACTCTAAATATCCTAAATCATCTTCTTTTAATTCTAAAATAGCACCATAATTAAAATCTATATAAATATAGACATCATAATATCCTTTTATTTTTATATTGTAATAATTTTTTAATTTATCAAATATATTTCTAAGTTCTGTTTCTAATACCTTTTTGTCTTTATAATCTAAATCTTTGGTAATATATTTATTTAAAAAAACGATGATATTATCGTCTACAAATTCTATTTTCATACTATCACCAATATATTGTATGAAAATATTTATTATTTGGGAATAATTACATCGTTCTTTCTATCTTTTGAATAACTTCATCTTTTCCATCTTTACTTATATTAGAAAACATAATAAAGTCATCGCCTACAACTAAATCTAGGGCGTCTAAAATCATGCTTCTTTGTTTTTGATGACTAGTTATACCAATCTTATCAATCTTAGTTGCAACTATTGTAACTGGTATTTTATAGTATTTTAAATAATTATACATAGCTATATCATCTGCTGTTGGTTTATGTCTAAAATCAATTAGTAAAAATACTTGTTTTAATGTTTCTCTATTTTCTAAATAATCTTCCATCATTAAGCCAAATTTCTTTTGCTTATCTTTACTTAAAGTAGCATATCCATATCCAGGTGCGTCTACTAAATAAAAACTATCATTTACTAAATAGAAATTTATTGTTTGTGTTTTTCCAGGTGTTGATGATGTGCGAGCATAATTTTTTCTATTTATTAAAGTATTTATAAAACTACTTTTACCTACATTAGATCTACCAACTAATAAAAATTCTGATTTATTATCAGTAGGATATTGACTACGTCTCACTGCGCTGATAGATAAATCTACAGAGTTTATTTTCATTTTACCACTCCTTAAAAGCTCCTAAATTATAGCATACATATTACTCAATGTCAAAAATAGTAACTGTCTTGCTTCCATATTTTCTTGTTTTATATACTCTAAATTTTTCTGTTTTTACCTTTTCATCTTCATATTCTGTAACTATAATACCATTTTCATTTAACAAATTATTGTCATAAATAAAGTCTAATATTTTGTTAATAAAATGTCTATCGTATGGTGGATCTAGGATAATGATGTCAAACTTAGTACTATTATCTCTAAAATATTTTAAAGCTTTATTATAATCAGTTATCATTATCTCATAATTAGGCATATCTCTTAGATTTTTCTTTAATACTTTTTCTATTTCTTTATTGTTATCAACAAAATATACGAATGTTGCTCCATTGCTTATAGCTTCTATTCCTAAAGCTCCAGAACCCGCGAATAAATCTAGAACAACACTTCCATTTATCTTATTTTGAATAGTGGCAAACATAGACTCTTTAACTCTATCCATTGTAGGCCTTGTTCCATCCACATCAAATCCATCTAATACTCTTCCTTTAAATAAACCACTAATAACTCTCATATAACCACCATAATAATTATACTATAAAATTAAAAATAGTGAAAATCACTATTTCATTGTAGACATAATACTTTGTAACATTTCAATAGTAGTTAGGGCATTATTTAACTTATCAATAGGTCTTAATTTATAGTTAATTTTTACTTCTTCTTTAAAATCATTAAACAAATTAGGATTTCTTGTAAGTAATTTATACCAATGTGAATTTTCCCTTATATATTTTATATAATTAGGATTACTTTTAAGTTTAAACTGAATATCTAGACTCATTAATCATCAAAATGCCTATACATTGGTCTTGGTTTGTAATTATTATTTGTTTTATTTTTATTAGTCATATCACCAAGTAATCCCAATACTCTACTTACACTATTAATACTATTTTGAAATTCATCTAAATTTATATTTTTTATAAAATTAAGTATATCAGGCATTGATAACGCTGTGCCTGTTATTACTGCAGGAGTTAAATAATCTTTCCACGCATCCTCTGATTCGCCATATAAATCATATATTTCATAAAACTTTTGCCATGAACTACTTCCATTTTTTACATAAGATATAAGTTTTGGATGTTTTTTTACAAAGACTTTAAATTCTTCCTTTTTATCCATACTATCACCTACATAAGTATATGTACATTTATTATTTTTTTGACAAAAACTAACAAAAAAACTAGTTAAACTAGTTTTTATCCAATTTTTCTTTTTAACATAGAACCTAGACTTTTTACAAATTCCATAGGTTTTTCTATTTCAACTGTTGTATTATTTCTAATGTTTTCAATTTCTCTGTTTAAATCTCTAATTTCATAACTATCATTTACTTTTTGAAGTTGTAAGTTATTATCATAATATTTTTGTCTAAGAATAACTTTTCTTTTTTCTAATTGTTCTAAGTTTGCTCTTTCTTTTTTTAACTCTTGTGATAAAAATTTATATGTGTCACATAATGCTTTATGATTTTTAATATTATCTTTGAATTTTTTATATGTTAATAATTCACCCGCAACACATGATAAAGTAGCAATTATAGTACCAGCTATAGCAATATGTGGTGCAATGAAAGCTACTATACCTAATAATAACATACATATACCATATAATATACCTATAAGTTTACTCATAGTATCTGTACTAATTTTTTTACCAGTACTTAATGCAACCATAGCCTTAGAACATTTCTTTAATCTAGTTTCCATTTCCTCAATAAGATTTTCCTTAACTAAGATTTCTTCTAAGTTATCACAATATTTTCTAGTTTTACATTGTAAGTTATTATTATAAATACCTACAGTACCTTCAACGTTCATATATAATTTATTCATATAAAATCCCCCTTTTCAATGAATATGTGCCTTATTATAACATCTTTTTAATATTTGTCAAATTCATAAAAAAACATTGTTTTTCAAAGAAAAAAAAGACTAGTTAGTCTTTTTTGTTATACCTAGGCCATCACCTATATTTAAAAATTCAGTTGTATACTCATTATTGTTTTCTAGAAATTCAATATAATCATTAAGTTTTCTCATCATACTTCTTAAATTCTTACTTTCAATAGAATCAATATTTTCTCTTAATCCATGAAAATTTAAATTATCTGTAATAATTGTTCCATTATCTTTTAATAAAGGACTATATTTATTAAAAAACTTAATATATTGGCTTTTAGCTGCATCTATAAATATCAAATCATAACTACCATCTACATCTACTTCTAAGGCATCACCAAATATAACATTTATTCTATTATTCATATTATATTTATTGATATTTTTAATAGCTATATCATACATATCTTTATTTCTTTCAATAGTAGTTACTTTTATCTCATCATTAACCATACACATTCTAATTGCCGAATATCCTATAGCTGTACCTATTTCTAATATATTTTTAATATTATGTTCTTTTATGTAGTTTGTCATATAATCAATGCCTTCAGGTAGCATTATTGGAACATTGTTTTGTTTAGCATATATTTCTAATTCGTGAAACAAGACCAATTACCTTCTCTCTTAAGTTTAGCTATATTTAAATTATGTTGATATTCTGTTTTAGCTGTTAAAGTTACACCATCACATCCATTAACAAAATAAAAATCATTTGTAACAGTAGGATTTAATACAGCAGCTATTGATTCTTCACTAGGATTTCCAACCGGTCCAACTGGAAGTCCGCTTAAACATGTACTTCTCGTATTATAGCTATTACATGTAGATAATTCTATATTAGTAAGTGAATGACTAAAATCATCTGTTTTTAACGAATAATATGTTGTTACATCACTACCTAAAGTCCAATTATTTTTAAGTCTATTATAAAATACTCCAGCTATAAGTGATCTATCTATTGCATTGCCAACTTCAAGTTCAACTATAGAGGCTAATGTTAATATTTGATGAATGCTATAATTATTATTATTGATATCATCTTTATATTTATTTAACTCCGTATTAGTCTTATCAAGCATTGATTTAATTATTACTTTAACATCTTTTGTTTTATCTACTTCATAAGTTGCAGGGAATAAATAACCTTCTAATGAATAATAAATTTTTTCATTTTTGATATCATCAGTTAAAAACCAATATTCACTAATTAAACTATCTATAAATTCAGTATCTGATAATGCATTAATAAAATCATCATAAGTATTATCAGTATTACTATCTATTAAATTGGCAATACCCCTTACATTAATACCTTCTTGAAACGTGATTTTTATTACATTAGGATTAGTAGGATTTCCACCTTCTAAAGTATCTACTATTTCATTTAAACCCATACTTTTAGATAAAGTATACTCACCTGCTTCTAAATTACCTGGTAAAAATAGTTTAATATAAATCTTATAAAATTTAGATGATCTTATTAAATTAGCATCATATAATTTAGAACCTATTGAATACCAAGTATCACCTGTTTCTACAACAAATGATATATTTTCAGCATGTCTATCAACAGGCATTATTTCATATCTATAAAAACTGCATGAAATAATTATTATGATTGCGATAAATATAATCATCATTTTAGCTATTATCACATAATTCTTCATATACTACAAAAACAAGCTTATTATTAAGCTTGTTCATCTCCTTCCGCACCTTCCATAGACTCTCTAACTTGTTCTTGGATAACATCTAAGATTTGTTGAATTTTATTCCATTCAGCATCTGTTTCAATTGGTTCTAATTTTGTTTTTTCTTCTCCAGGTGTATAAATAGATGCATATACTCTTGTATTTCCTTCTTCATCTTGTGAATTATCTGTATATACTATATAGTTTTTATGAGTTTCATCAGATTCAAATCTAAATAAAGCCTCACATTCTACTTCTTCACCTTCACTATTAACAACTGTAAATTTTTGTTCTTCTAAATTATTCATTTTTATTCCCTCTTTCTATATCTAAATAAGTTTGTAAAATAATACTAGCAGCCAATCCATCTACTTTAGCTTTTCTTTTTTTCCTTGACAAATCAGCTTCCAACATATAATTATGCGCGGCTACTGTTGATAGTCTTTCATCTTGCATTATAACTGGTAGATTAAAATTATCTTCTAGTACTTTTTTGTATTCTAATGTAGTATTTGCTCTATCACCGATAGTATTATTCATATTCTTAGGTAACCCAAGTACGAGTTTTTCAATATGTTCCCTATCAATGATTTCTTTAAGTGGCTTTATAGTATCTTCATAAGCACTATCAGGAAATCTTAAAACAGTTAGTGGTGTTGCTACTAAATGTGTTGCATCTGAAATAGCAATACCCAATGTCCTTGTTCCTAAATCTAAACCTAAATATTTCATTTTAATAAATTGCGAACTAAAACTTCAATAACTTTAGTACGATCTAGTCTAGACATTTTCTTTCTAGCTTCTTTATAACTAGAAATATAGCCAGGATCTCCACTTATTAAATAACCTACTATTTGATTAACAGGATCATAACCTTTTTCATCTAGGCTATCATTTACATCTTTGAGTGTTTCTTTAATCAATTCATCTTGAAAATCACTAACAACATATACTTTAGTTTTATCCACTATATCACCTACTTTTAAATACACCTTTATTGTACCAAAATTTTAGTAATTAAGCAACTAACTTGTAGTTATTTTATCAAGTTCTTTTAAATACTCTTCTATAGTACCTATATCATCTACAGGTACCTTTTCTCCATTAATTATATTATATTTTTCATACCCTTTTCCTAAGATAAGTAAAATATCTTCATCTTTTAATAAATCAATACCTCTTCTAACAGCGTCACGCCTATTCCATATTACCTCATAATTTTTTGCATCTAATTTGCCAACCGCGTCATCTATTATTTGTCTTGGATCTTCATCATATTGATGATCTCCTGTCATAATTCCTATTTTTGACCCTTCGATAGCTAATTTAGCCATAATAGGTCTCATTGTTCTATCTCTTCTGCCACGGCAAGTAAATATTGTATATAAATTACCTTTCATGCCTTCTTTTGCTTCATTAACAGCTTCCATAGCATTTTTAACTCCATCTGGAGTATGAGCATAATCAATGATAATTCTATTTGTTTTATATTTGATCATATTCATTCTACCATCTGGTGGTTCTACTTCACTCATAACTTTTCTTATATCTTCTTTTGAATACCCCATTTTATCTAAAATCATAATAGGCATCATCGCATTTGAAACATTATATTTTCCTATTAATTCAGTTTTTATAGTATTAGTCTCTCCCTTATATGTATAAGTAAATTCAGTTTCAAAATTAGATACTTTATAGTTTGTTATATGATAATCTCCACCATTAAATCCATATGTATAATTATCATTACCATCTAATATAAATGTATCCTTCCACTCATCATCATAGTTAATAAATGCTTTTCCATCATCCTTAAGCATTCTAAATAGCATTTGTTTCGCTTTGGCATATTCTTCTTTAGTTCCATGTAATTCTAAATGAGCATGTGTTAAATTGGTAAATCCTGCATAATCAAATGGAATTGTTTTAATTCTACCTAGATATAATCCATGACTACTAACTTCTAAGGCAACTGCCTTACATCCAGCATCATATGCCCTTATTATTAAATCATATAAGTCACATGCATCTGGAGAAGTATTAGGAAGTGGGCATATTCTTGTCTTATCTATGTAAAAACCAATTGTACCTATATATGCACATTTACATCCTAATTTATTTAATGCTTCATTAATTAAATAACAATCTGTAGTTTTACCATTAGTACCAGTAACACCTATAATAATCATTTCACCTAATATTTTATTGTAATGACTAGATAAATATTCATTCAAATACTCTCTAGTATCAGGTACTACTATTGTTTCAACATCATAACTACCTTTTTCTACCACTACTTTAGATGCTCCATTTTTTATAGCGTCTTCAATATAATCATCACCATTACTACTAATGCCTTTTAAAGCAACAAAAGTATCTCCCTTTTTTATTTTTCTAGAATCTGTTTGTATATCTATCATAATGTTCACCTTCTATTTCTATAATTATTATAACACGATAAGATAAATAAAAGAAGAAAAACTAGAATAAATCTAGTCTTTTGGTTTAAATAGTAATGATAAAAAGAAAGAAAATACGATAGCTGAGGTAATGCCTGCCGCGGTTAAATTAAACATTCCTGTAAGTAAACCTATGAAATTAGTAGATGTAGCTTTATCCATTGCGCTATGGATTAGCAAATGACCAAACGATGTTATTGGAACTAATGCACCTCCACCAGCCCATAGAATCATATGATCATATATATTACATACATCTAAAAATGATCCTACTACAACAAATATTGTCGTAATATGTCCCGGAGTTAATTTAGTATTATCTAGTATCATCTGAGCAATAGCACATACGATTCCACAAAATATAAAACTTCTTATATATATCATTTTATTACCTCCAAACTTATAGCATGAGCTATACTAGGAATTGTTCTTTTTTCATTACACATTGATGTATTATGCAAAGCGCCTGTCCCAATCATAAGTATTTTTTTATATTGTTTTTTATGCATTTTGTCAAATATATAACCATATGTAACAAGTGGAATACATGCCGGTCCTGATGCACCTGCATATACAGGCTGCGACCCTCTATCATATAAGATACAACCTGCATCTTCATAATTCTTTAGTTTGATACCATATTCTTTTTTTAAATAATCTTTGAATATTTCTTTACCATATATACCTAAATCTCCTGTAAGAATAAGATCATAATAGTTAGTATCTCTACCATTAGCATTTAAATGTTCATATAGTGTTCTAGCAGCCGCTGGAGCCATAACCGCACCCATATTATATACATCTTTAATTCCCAAATCTACTACTGTTCCTATAGTACCACTTTCAATACGTATACCTTTCTTCTTAGAAGATATTAAAGCAGATGCTCCTCCAGTAGAAGTAAATGTTGTAGTTTTTCTTTTTGGACCACCATATTCAACTGGATATCTAAATTGTTTTTCAGCGGATGAATTATGACTACTAACTGTGCATATGGCATTTTTAACTTGACCTGACTCTACCATATTAGCGCCTATTATTAATCCTAATGTAGAAGTGGCACATGCAGCATACACACCCATTAAAGGTATACCTATATCTTTAGCAGCATAATTAGTCGCGACTAATTGATTTAATAAATCACCTGAAATATGTATATCTATATCTGATTTTATTAAACTACTTTTTGATAGCAATATATCTACACTATCTTCAATAAGTTTAGCTTCAGCTGCTTCCCAGGAATCTGTACCAAAATACAAATCATCATAAGATCTATCAAAATAACTACCTAATGGACCATTTGCCTCATAAGGTCCTGTAACTATAGCAGTCTCATTTAAGTAAACATTATTATATTTAAAATTCATATTATCCTCCCATTACTAATAATCTAAGTAAGCCAAATGTATATGCACTTACTACTCCAAAGACAATGACACTACCTGCTAATTTAAACATATTAGCACCTATACCTGTAATCATGCCTTCACGCTTGTATTCTAAAGTTGCACTTTGAACTGCATGAGCAAAACCTGTTATTGGTATAATAAGACCACATTTTGCAAAATTAACTAGTTTATCAAACCATCCTAAGCAGGTAAATAAACATCCAAAGAATATTAAAGTAATTATCATATATGAACTTGCCTCTTTAGTTGATATATCACACATATATGAATATATATCTATTAAACCTTGACCCATTATGCCCATTACACCACCTATTAAAAAAGCAATCATCGCATTTTTAAAGACATCTTCCTTTGGTGTATGTTTTTTTACTAAAGCACTATATTTCTTTTCATTCATATAAAAAGCCTCCTAACTTTATTATGTTAGAAAGCTTTTTATTTTATACAATTATTTTAGATTTTGCCTTAATTTACTAATTACTTTTTGTTCGTGTCTTGACACAGCAACTTGATTCATACCAACCTGTTTCGCTATTTCTGTTTGAGTCAAATCATACATGTAGTGAGCAAGTATTATCCTTCTATCAACAGGATCTAGTTCATCTAATGCCATTTGTAAATCTATCATACTATCTATATCCATAGTAGCACCTATGACATTGTATAAATCCAGGTTACCATCATCACTAATAGCATTATCTAAACTATCTACACAGTAAGTACTATTTACTGCTTCATTATAGTCTTCTATACTTATATCAAGATAATTAGCTACCTCTTCATCAGTTGGATATCTACCTAGTTCCTGAGCAAGTACACCTTTAACCTTTTCAATTTTACTACTACGACTGGATATTTCTTTACTTATAGTAATAGATTTATCTTCCCTAACACATTTACTTATTTCACCTAAAATATAAATATAAGCAAATGAAGAAAATTTAGTATTTTTACTTGAATCATAATGATTATATGCATCTATTAGTCCAATACACCCTGCTTGATATAAGTCTTCTATATTAGCATATCCCTTATATATATTAGCAATCGAATAAATTAAATTCTTATTTTCTAATATAATTTGTTCTGTTATTGTATCTGTCCCCATTTAATCACCTATATTTCTATCATTTTCATAGCGGACATCTCATCTTTTATTTGAAACATACTAGATATCGAACTATGATTTATATAATCCTTGATTTTAGTATTACCACCACATAGCATACTAATGCCATTATTATCTCTACACAGATTATAGTTATATAGTATAGCATTTACTCCAGTAATATCTATTTCAGTGATATCATTTATATTGAATACTACATTTCTTATTTCCATATCGGCAACCATTTTTGTTACTTCCTTGTTCAAAGTCGCGATCATATCTTTTGTAAGAGAACCTTTAAGTCTAACAAACAAAATACCTTTATGAAACTCTTTATCTATTAAAAGCATTCTTCTCACCTTCCTCCCCACTTTAACACATTTTTTTAATCAATAATATAGTTTCGACAAAACTAGTTTTTGTTCCTTTTTTTATATAAAATCAAGACAATTATTATGATTATTAAAAATAAAAATGGTAATATCCATATATAATTATTAGGTATTTTTAGTAATGGAAAAGTATTTATTGAATTACTGCATTCATTTAATTCCGCCGAATTATCTTTAAGTTTAATATTTATTAACTCATTTTCAAATTCCTTAGCAATTTTATTCTTTTCTACTTCTTTATTTTCTAAAGCTAATTTCGTTTCTTCTAACTGCATATTTAATTCATTAACCTTCATTTTATAATCATTTAATTCAGTTATCAATTTATTATAGGAATCCACACTGTTCTTTGAATTAATACTATTACTAAGTTCTATAAGTTGTGATGAAACATCTATATTATCATCTACATTAGTAGGTATAATTATATCTTTTTCTTCTGATTTTGTACTAAGTTCATTATATTCCATAGTTATTTTTTCATAACTATCCATTAAATCTTCGTATTTTTTAGTTAAATCATTAATTTCTATATCAACAACTACATTTTTATTTACTGTTTTAAATGGTGTAATATATCTAACTTTATATGTGCCATTTGTATTGATATCTAAATTCGACTCTATATCAACAGGTGTTGTACTCATAACATAGTCTTCTAATTTTGATGCTTTATCATTTATTATAATTTCATCTGTAATAGATAATTTGTCTCTCGTTTTATACCTATAATATGTCAAACTATCATCAGTCTTTTTTGTATAATATTCAGTTGCTTTAGGCAAATAATTGACGCTATAAATCTTATTGATTTTATAATAGTAAAAATATTTATCACGATATCTATACATAGATATTTTATTTATTTTCGTATATGCATTTTCTTCCATAGCATCAAACGAGATTATGCTATCTTCCCACGTCAGAGATTGAGTCATATTCTCATAATTATATATATATTCTTTTATATCAGTTAAAGATTCACTTTTAAAGTCTTCAAAAAAATTATATCTTAATATATAGTCTCTATCAGATACATAAGTTATATAAAAATATTTATATTCAGAAGTATTATCATATAAATATAATTTAACTTTTATTTCATCATAATTATATGGTTTATCTAAATAAATAAGTATTTGGCCTTCATTTTCTATATAAGAAAAATTTTCAACTACAACACCATTATGAATATTTTCATCAAAATTATCACTACATCCATCACATTCATATGTATAATTTATCTCATTATCATTTTTATCTAAAATAGATATTTCTGTTATTTTAAATTTATCATCTCCACCATGTATACTACCTATATAAATTTGACTAATTTTTTTCACAGTTTGATATTCATAAGCATCTACCTCTTCAATCTCTCTATATTTAGCAGTAGATGGATATTCTTTACTATATTCACTATATTCTCCATAATAAAAATTATCTTTATCTAAGTTAGGATATATATCTACATTTTCACCATACTTATAATATTCTCCATCTTTTTCTTCATGATAATATTTATATCGTGTTTCCTTCTGAACATAAATCGTATCACTTGACTCAATAGGAGTGGTTGTCCATTCACTATAATCAGAATACTTACTATAGTAATCCTTTGCGCCTACATTTATAACTCCTAAAAACATACATATAAAAACTAAAATCTTCTTTTTCAAAAATCATCCCTTCTTTCTATCACTTTTATCACCTCCTATTTATAACATACGTGAAAACTTTTCAATTTCCTTTTTTTTCAAAAAAATATATTTATTTTTTTTGCATACATTTTAATGAGGTGTATTATGTTTAAAAAAATATTAAAATTTTTATTTAAAGACTTTTACTTATTTACTGCAGCTTATTCTAATAATATATTTCCAGACCCACTATCTAAAGGAGAGGAGGAAGAATGTGTTAGAAAAGCTGGATTAGGTGATAAAGAAGCTAGAGATAAATTGATTGAACATAATTTAAGATTAGTTGCACATATAGTGAAAAAATATGATCATAGAGCAGAAGATATGGATGACTTACTAAGTATTGGTACCATTGGACTTATAAAAGGTGTTGATTCGTATTCATATAAACACGGTACAAGAATTACCACTTATTGCGCTCGTTGTATTGAAAACGAAATTTTAATGCATTTTAGAAGTAATAAGAAAAACAATAAAAATATTAGTTTAAACGAATCAATTGGTTTTGATAAAGATGGTAATGAAATTACCCTACTTGATATACTTAAAACACCGAAACCTGATTATGCATTAGATATTCATAATAAAGATAGTCTAAACTTACTTAGAGAATATTTTAATGTTTTAACACCAAGAGAAAGAGAAATATTAAATAAAAGATATGGATTAGGTGAGTACAAAGAAACTACACAAAAAGAGATTGCAAAAGAAATGAATATATCTAGAAGCTATGTGTCTAGAATAGAAAAAAGAGCATTAACTAAATTATTAAAGGAATTTATTAAAAATAAAAAAGACTAAAAAAGATATCCTCAAAGGATATCTTTATGGTAACCAAAATAATAAATCCATAAATGCCCAAAAAGTATTTTTAAATTTAGGATTTAATTTACACAATTTAATAATTGAACCTAAAAGCAAATAAAAGCCAAGTAAAACAGTTATAAATCCAAATATACCATCTGGTAAAAATATGAAAAATAAAGTTAACATTAATATACTAATTATAAGTGTAGAAATATAGATTACCATTTTTTTCTTATCAGTCATACAATCACCAATTTAATTGTATCAAAAAAGTAGATATAAATCTACTTAAAAATTATTAGGAACATTTTCTTTTTCATATGGATTATTACTTGTAGCATTAAATCCATCTGGTAAATAATCACTATCGATATATTCAATATAATTTAAATCCATATAGTAATTACAAAATATTATCTCTACATATATAATCCTATTTTTATTATCCGTAATAGCATATACGAAACCTTGATATGAATCCGCTTCCATCGCGAGTAATGTATACTTACTGAAACCAGATACACTATAGTATCCAATATAATCAGTAGAATTATATTTTTTTAATCTTTCTGTTTCTTTTTGATAATCTTCATCATTATAGTCAACTACTAAATATGATAAATATTGTGCATCCCATGGATTATAATAAACCATTTTATAATCTATAACATTCATATCATCTGTTATAGTTTTTGGAAATATATCTTCATTCATACCCCATTTATTTTGATACTCAGTTATAGCGTTAGGGCCCATATAATCATTGTATTTAGAAACATCTGTATTCTCTTCTATTTTAGCTGACGTGAATGAAATATAAATAAATCCTATAAGAATAAACATTTGAATTAACCATACTCCTATAATAGCAAGAATGGCAAGAATAACATTTTTTTGAGTTTTCATTTTTTTATATTCTTTTAATACATTAACCAAATTGTCATCATATTCCTCAATAATTTTATCTTTCTTTATCTTTTCTCCATTAAGTAAATCATTTACTGTAATACCTAATATATTACATAAATCTTTAAGAATAGAATAATCAGGCATATTACTACCTGTTTCCCATCTACTTATTGTTTTTACTGAAACACCTAGTTTTTCACCTAATTCTTCTTGAGTCAAATTTTTTTCTTTTCTTAAAGTAGCTATAAAAGATCCTATTTTCTTTTGATCCATATAAATCCCTCCATATTCAAGATAAATTATATACAATTTTTATTAAAGGACATAAAACGAGAATTAATATATAGCTATATTATACCATAAGAAAAAGACATTATTGTCTTTCTTCCTTTTTATTAAGAATTCTTTGATCTCTTTCATATTTATCTACTTCATATTCATTATCACGTTGTTTCTTATCCCATACATACCATATGACATAACCCAAATCCTCTAAACTGATATCAAAATCCCATAGTTTAGGATCATCGCCTTTTATAGCTTTAAAAAAATATTCTTTTCCACGCGCAATAACACCTCTTCTTGTGTATAGGAAAGTATCTGAAGAACAAAAGCCATCTTCATCTACACATAAGTTAAAGAATTTCTCATCATCTAAAAAGTCCATTAATTCTTCTAAGCATTCATCAAACATGAAAGTATATTCATCATCAACTGAAGCTAAATAATCTATTAATGGTTCTAAGGCGTCACTATCATCTTTTTTAGTAAAATCACATTTACTTATAATATTCCAAAATTCATTATATCTACGAAAATGAACTGGCGAATAACACGTTTCATGTTTTAATTCATAAGCCTTATGAGATACTTCACTTAATATTCTTTTTTCATCATCTTCTAAATCATCATAAATTTCATCTAAATATTCATCAAAAAGATAGATATCTTCATCATCCATATTAGTTAAACGTGAAACTAATGGTTTTATCCTTTCTTCATCTGTTTTAGCTTTATCATCTATTATTCTTATCAGTTGTAAAAAAGTTTCTTTATCCATATTATCATCCCTTATTAGTATTATATAATAAATTTTAAGAGAATGCACTAATCATTTAGATTAGCACATTCCCCTTCAATATCTCTTACTAATATACCATAATAGTTACCTAGTAAGATTAACCCGTGTTCCATATAACCAGTTGTTATATTATATGAAGCTACATATATATATTTATCTTCAGTAATATCACCTAGATACCATTCATCTTCATATTTACTCACATATAACATATCTAAAACATTTCCATATGGCGTACTAGATAAAATACTATAGTATACTAATGCATCATGTTTATCTTCATATTCATTAATTATAGGTAAAATTATGTCATTATCTAAAGTTGTCCTATTAGAAAAGCACCTCCTATCATTTTTAAATTTAGTAATAACCTCCGAATTAATATGAAGCTTTTTAATAATTTCTTCAAATCTTTTTATCGCTTCATTATATTGTCTTTCTTTTAAATTATCCATTAGAACTCCTTTCTATAGATAGTATATAACATATTTGTATCACATAAAACTAAACTGGTCATAAAATGTGGATTAGTTAAAATTTAAAAAAGATTGAAATCAATCTTTTTATTTATCTTTTCGTGCTTTTTCCCTATATCTATCCATATCTCTTTGATATTCATTTTCAGCGTCAACGCCGCCATATCTAATTCTATTATCTGAATTACGCATAGATATAGCTTTTTGTTCAATATCAATATCCTTAACATCTTCTTTTAATAAATCAAGTTTTTCTTCATTTTTTGATATTTGTGAATAAACATCTTTAAGATTTTTTCTATTTTCTTCCTGCATTTGATTAATTACATCTTTACTCTTTTCAGCTTCTGTAGAAGCATATTCTTTTACATCATCAACTTGTTTTTGGAAATCAGTATAAGCTTTTTCTTGTTCATAAAGGTTAATACATTCTTTAAGTGTATCACATCTACCTTTTTGTAAATACTTTTTAAACAATAGTATTATATCAGTTTCTAGATAATCTTCATGAATGGACATAATTTTTACTTCTTTTATAGATTCGTTTAATTGCTCACCTATTTGTTTTTGTTTCTTTTGTTCATTAACTAATTTTTTATCAAGATCTTTAATATTATTTTCGATTTCATGTTTTGTCTTTACGTATTCATCTTTGTAATGCTTTTCTTTTATTTCTTTATCTTTTAAATATTTATTATATTCTTCTTCATATTTTTCTTCTAATGTATTTAACTCATTTGTTTTACGTTTACTATTTATAAAATGCACGATAATAGTTTTAATAATATATAAAACTATACTACTTATAATTGCTAAAGCAATAATTCGAATAACACCAGCAAACACAATGTAATTAATTCCATTGCCAAATATTATAGCTATTCCCATCAAAAGAAGAATTCCACCTAGAATAGGAAGTCCCATGCAAAGTAATCCTATCAGTATAAATAAGGCTGAAAATATTGTTCCTATAACATCTTCTATATCGCCATCTTCATACATCTCAATTTTCCCTTTATCAATAATAGAAGCATGGTGGTAATAATCAATACCTATTTTATCATGTGCCCTAGCATATTCAACATAAGTTCCTTGGAATGGAATAGGAACATCATTTTCATCATAGTCTTCTGCAGAATATTCAAAATTTTTAATAAAACTTGGATATTTTTCTTCTAATTTCGATTCTAATTTTACATAGTATTCATGACGTTTAGCATCATCATCAAGAGTAGTTAATGTATTTATCATCATAACAGAAACGATTATAATAGCTAAAACATATCCAATAATAAACCATCCTATAATATGTTTCTTTGAATCTCGTTTTATAGTTTTATGTAATTTTATATATTCTTCTTTTGATACAAACTTTTCTACTTGTTCTACCTTTAAATTATTTAATCTATTTTTTTCACTTTCAATTTCATCATTAATGTTTGAAATATTTTCTAAAGAATTTAAATATTGCTTTTTTATTTTATCCCTTAATAAAATTTTATTATAAACTTCATCTAACGCTTTCTCTAAATTACTATTTTTAAGTTTACTCAAATCTTTACCCATAACTACTCCTTTTAATCATTAATATATCTACTTATATTGGTATTATATCACATATTAATTTTCATTAATATAAGTTTTTAACTTTCTTATAGCTTTTTCTTCTATTTGATGAATTCTTTCCCTAGATAAATTTAAAATAACACTTACTTTATCTAATGATTTATATTCTTCATCTTTAAGACCATATTTTATTTCTAAAACTTTCATTTCACTATTTGCAAGGCAAGAAAAATCATCTTCTTTTATACATCTTAATATTTTACCCATTTCATATTCTCTTTTTGATATATTCATAATATTCTCCTTATTTTCATTTATAAATATCATAATAATTAATAATATTTTACTCACTAAATTCTATCTTATTTCCAAACAAATCTATATAATCTTCATAAAAATGTTTAGGATTTAGTTTAGATAAATTTTCTACATATAATAAAGTATAGTTTTTGCGAACTTCATCTATAAATTTAACATAATACCATGTATCATATGTAGAATTAGTAATTAATATATAATTTCTTAGATTAAATCTATCATTTAATCTATCTATTGCCTCTTTTCTATATTCCTTATTATATTTTATTTTATCAATAAACTCATCATAATCATTTTCTTCAAATAATATCTTATAACTTTCTTTCATATCAATCGCGATTGATAAATTAATATTTTTGCCTTCTAACATAGGATGTAATTCACTCCCATGTAATACTTTATTAATTCTTTCCATTTATATTTCCTTTCTAACTAAATATTTATTTTTATCTATTTTTGTTAAACTACCGTCTTTAGTATAACCAGCTAAATAATCTATAACTCTTATTCTAAGTTTCACACTTAATTTACTAATATCTATTAGCATATTATCTTTTATATTTTTTAAATTTTCATATTTGCTTACTATCATTAATTACCTCCTCATTTAAATACTTACTAGGAATAAGTTCATATTCTTCATTATTCTTTTCTATTATTATAGCTCTTATTAAACCATTCTTTCTTTCTAAATATATTCCATCTACATAGGTAGTTACTTCTATATCATTTTCTAACTCACGTGCATATTTATGATTATATTTATTTTCTAATTTAGATATTAATCTACGTTTATAAGTATCATATTTTGTATACCCTATTTTTTCATCACGATAAGAAATTGAATGCATATCTACTTCTAGTTTTGTATTATAGTATATAAAACTATGACTAATTTTTATACCTGTTTTCTTATATGCCTCCTTCAAAGATTTTGGATCAATACACTCTAAATATTTACTTTCAATAATTCTAATGATTGTTTCATTAGAAAGATTATTCATATTATATAATTCATCTACTTTATTTAACATAATTACTCCTTTCATTTTCATTATATAATTTTATAAATATATAAAAAATATAACTGGTCATAAAAAGAAAAGAACTACTTTGATAGTTCTTCTAATAAATCATTTATTTTAATATCATCCAATTCCTTAAGTTTTTCTTCATTATCATAGTGTAATTTTTTTAGCATGCTAATTCCTCTACTTAATATTATTTCACATTGAAGTTTTAAAAAATCATTATATTTATCATAATCTCTTTTTTTCAAATCCCAAGGTAGCAATTCAAGAAGATCTTTTAAATTATCATCATAATCTTTCAAAAAATTATCCTCAATGAAATTTTCGTCAAACCAATCTTTCGTATTTTTAATAAGTTCTTTTTTTGACCCAAGTAGTTTCTCGTATTCATTATTTTTCATTTTGCTAAGCGTAAGATGAAAATAATCCTCCACACCATAGTGTGATCTACTTGTATTAAAATCTTTTGGTACAGGCATAAAATTGCCTATTGTGTGATATAGTTTTAAAAACGCATATAAATAAGGAGAATTCTTGAAAACATCTAGCACATTTCTACTATTCTTATCATATTCATTAAAACATTTATTAACAGTATAATTTTCAGAACCTTTACCACATGTAAATCTATGATTGTAGTAATAGTTCATCATATAACTTAAACTAGTTGAAAAAGATGTTAGTGTATCACTATAGAAATAATTATTCGTACCATTTATCATATACGACTTAGAATCAGCCTTAGACCATAGTTTATCATAGATTTGTTGTAATAATATACTATTGCTATCAGGATCTCCTACTGTATTATATAATAGATCATTTTTTATTTTTTTAACATATTCCTGATCTTGACTAGAAGTAGAACACAATCTCGCTTTATATATAAAATATTTATCAATATATGAATCATTATTTATATATTTTGTTGAACCACAATCATTAGTAAAATCATATAACAATTGATCATTTATGCTTAAGTTTTTAAAATCCTTCATTATCTTATCTTTGCATTCTTCAATATTTTGCATTCTATTTTTATTAAATTCTTCTAATGTCATATTATCACCTTCCTAAATAATCATTTAATATTTTATTTATTTCATTTTTTAATTCTATAGGTTTAATTATATCTATATATTCTATATTTCTAAGTACATAATATTTAAAACCTTCAATATCTTTATTCATTTTTAATTTAAAATGATTATTATCATATTTTTTAATATCTATATCTTTACCAAATACTTCTATAACATTATCAAGTAGTTTATTATCACATATTACTTCTATATCACTACCCTTGCCTCCATACATAGATATAGATGATTTAACAATCTCATTTATTCTACTTTCACTTATCTTTTTAGATGGTGTATCTAAAATACTAATATTTTTTATTCTATCAATTCTAAATGTTTTTAGTTCATTTTCACCTTGCTTTAAAGCTATTAAATATAATTCTTGTATTGAATATATAATGGCATATGGTGATATTTTATATGTATCAACTTTGACACTTTTTAAAATAGGATTTAATTCATACTTATAATAATCAAATGATATTTCTAACTTATTGTATATAGCATTTTGAATATCTTCTATATTTTTTATAATTTCCATATTATTAGTCTTAATATTATTAGAATATATTTTATAATTTTTTAGTTTTTCTGCCTCATATATATTTTGCATATTCTTACATTTATCAATTATCCCATTTGATATAACTTCAGGAACAAAAGTAGCATAACTAAAAGTATCTATAATCGTCCTAATCTCGCCTGGTTCAAATTCATTTTCTGGATTATTTATTAAATAGTAATAATTTTTATTGCCCACTTTATCAATCTCAATATCATAATCTAATTTATTTATAAGTAAGTCAATGTTTCTTTCTAAAGTTCTTCTATCATTTTTGACACCATATATATCTTCTACATATTTAATAATATCTTGAATTGATAATTTGTGTTCTTCATTAGAATATTTTTTAAGGATATTAATAATATATAAAGCATTCCCGTTTTTTTCATGATAATTCTTTTCTTCCATAATTCCTCCATTCAAGTAAATCATACCATATATTAAATTATCAGTAAATAAGAACTGGGCACAAAATGTAAAAAAGATAGAACCTATCTATCTTTCATTCTTAATTTTTCTAATACTTTATCATGTATTTCAAATTTAGGATATGCATTCTTAATGTGTCTATATAATATAGAATTCGCATCTATAAAATCTAATACTTTCTTTCTTATAACTTCAGTATTATCTTTAGCTTGTTTTTTAATTTCACCTTTAATCTTATTCATTACATTAAATGAAACAATATTATCTATTATATATATAACGAATAATATAATCGCGATTATAATTAATAATGTAGGATTTAAATAATCTACTATTTTTACAATTAAAGGATGAAGTAAGTATATTACAACACATCCTAAGATTCCAAATGGTAACATCGTTTCTAGACAAATACGTCCATTAATATTAAATTTTCTTCTAGAGTAATCCCACCATCTAGCTTTAAATAACTTCTCCATAAAATATGAAGTAAAATATTCTAAAACTGAACATATTAATATAGCTTTTAGAAATACCGCTAATACATCAGATGTATTACTACCTATAAGTAATACTATTAGTAAAACACCATAACCATATATCGGACATATTGGTCCTATTAAAAAACCTCTATTAACAAATTTCTTTAATTCAAATAGTTTGCAAATTACTTCCATTGACCACCCAATAAAAGAATAAATTATAAAATATAAAAAATAACGTGCGAATAATTCCATACTATCACATCCTACTATACAAATTATATCATTTTAAATTGACAAAATAAACTACTATAGTTAAAATATTAGGTGGAAATTGGGGTGTATCTATGAAAAAGACATATAAATATTTATTATTCTTGTTGGTAGCTCTTGTATCTTTTAAGTTGAATGTTATAGCAGCTACACCAATACAAGAACATGGTAAGTTACGAGTAAGCGGAACTCATATTGTAGATAAAAATAACAATATATTTCAAATAAGAGGTGTTTCCACACATGGAATATATTGGTATCCTAAGTATGTAAATAAAGAGGCATTTATCTATATGAGAGATAATTGGGGTATAAATACAATACGTTTAGCTATGTACTCTGATCCTTCATGCGGTAGAAGTTATAGTACATATGAATTAGTTAAGCAAGGAGTTGAAGCTGCCAAAAGTGCAGGACTATATGTAATTATTGATTGGCATATACTAAGTGACGGAGATCCTAACATATATAAGAATGACGCGATTGAGTTTTTTAGGATAATGGCAAATCTATATAAAGATTATGATAATATTATATACGAAATATGTAATGAACCTAATGGTTATGCAACTTGGGACAATCATGTATTTCCATATGCGAATAATGTAATAAATGAAATAAGAAAAATAGATGATGATGCTATAATAGCCGTAGGTTCATCCACTTGGTCTCAAGATTTAGATTTAGTAGCTAAAAATCCAATCACTGGATATAGTAATATTGTTTATACAATGCATTTCTATGCTGGAACACATAAAGATAATTTAAGAAATAAATTAGTAACAGCTATTAATAATGGTCTTCCTGTTTTAATAAGTGAATTTGGTATGGTAAATGCGGATGGTAATGGTGGTGTTGATTATGAATCAGCTGCTGCTTGGATGAATATATTAAATAATAACAATATAGGGTTTGTTATATGGCAACTATCAAATAAAAATGAAGGTTCTTCTTTAATAAGAAGTGATGTTACAAAACTATCAAATTGGACATATGATGAATTATCAGCGCATGGAAAATGGTTTTATGATACTTTAAAACAATATAAAACTAATAATCAAACAGTTATAGAAAATACAACAATTACAGAAAATAATAACAACATTAAAACAGAAACAAAAGAACAAGATACAAATGAAATAAATATTCAAGATAATAGTTCAACTATAGATAGTAATGATAATTCTACAAATAATACCTCTACATATAGTAATAATAATTCCACATATAATAATGATACAATTATAGATAATAAAGGTAGTAACATTCCACCTGATGTTCATAATAATGTCACTATATTTGATAAGTTAATTAAACCAAAAGAAGATTATAATTATTTTTCAAATGAGAATATATTATATATATCAATAATTTGTATAAGCATAATCGCTATTATAATTGTAGCTATAGCAAAAAAGCGCGGTAGATAACCGCGTTTTTATATTAGTTTTTTTATATTTAGTGAAGCATTATATAAATCATTTTTACTTAGTTTATAATTATCTTTACATATATTGATTGCATCTTTTAAAGTACAATTATTTTTAACCATTGTATCTATAAGTATTGCTTCACTACTTATATCAATATTTACTTTTTTATTATCTTCTTTATATTTAATAATAAGAACATATTCACCTTTTTCGCTATTAGGATTATTATTTAACTCTTCTAATACATTACTAGTTTTACCTCTATATATCCTTTGATGTACTTTAGTTAAATCATTAAACAAAGCAACTTCTGGGTTATTTAAATTTTCATTTATAAGTTCTAATGATTTTTTTATACGTTTTGGTGATTCATATAATACGAATAATTCATAATTACTATTTTTTATGTCTTCAAATAAATTATCTAATTCTTTTTTTACTCTTGGAATAAATCCTAAAAAAGTAAATGTTGTTATATCAAAACCTGAAATGGATAAAGAAGTTATAACAGCAGAAGCACCACATACAGGTACAACATTTATATTACTATCTATGGCTTTTTTAATAATATAAGTACCTGGATCATTAATACAAGGAGTCCCCGCATCAGATATGATGGCTATATTTTTCCCGTTTTTTAACTCTTCAATTAAAAAATCCGATTTACTATTTTCATTAAATTTATGATATGCCACTAATTTATTCTTTATATTATGTTCTTTTAAAAGTATTCCAGATACCCTAGTATCTTCACACGCGATTATATCAACACTACTTAATGTTTCAATCGCGTTTAAAGTGATATCTTTCATATTTCCTATTGGAACTGATACAACATATAAATTACCCATAATGTGCCTCCTCAACTAATAATTATTTTATCATAATTATTTATAATTTTATATGTTTATTTTTATATATATTGTACATATTAAGTTTAGGAGGAAAAATTTATGACACAAAAAGAATTATTATATGTAGAAGACGCTGTGGAACATGAGACAAATACAATTGATATTTGTAATTATATCATTGAAACAGTTGATGATGAAGAACTTGCTAGTTTCATGAAAAAAGAAGTTAAAAAGCATGAATCAATTAAACAAAAATTGATTGAAAAATTGGAGGAATGTTCTAATGAATGATAAATTATTATATGAAGCTATGTTACTTATCTTAAAAAGTAATATGGAGGTGTATGTTCATGGTACTTTAGAAAGTTCTAATGAAGATGTTAGAGAAGTTATTCAATATGGTTTAGAAACTACATTAAAATTACAAAAAGACTTGTATAACAAAATGACCGAGTTTGGTTGGTATCAAATTCAAAATGTAGAAACTAAAGCAATTAAACAGACACTAAAAAAAGTCACACAAAACTAAAATAGGGTTACCTATTTTTTAATTTGTTATTTAATATAAAATATGGTATAATACATATTCGTTGGGGGTTTACTATGAAAATATTTATGAATAAGAAGGTATATGTTAGCAAAAAGGATGTCAGATTTTTAGTCGATTTAGGCGCACGTATTCCTATAGAATTAAATGATATCTTATTAGCAAAAGATGATGAATATTTATATGATGAAAAAAGTGATGATGAATTTATAGAATTATGTGATGAAATGTCAGTTGAATATTTTAAGGATATTCCATTTATTGTTAACTATGGTGAGTATAAAAACTTAGATGTAGAAGAAATTAGAAACATCGCGTGTGAAACAACAGTTCAAAAGAACTTATTAGAAAAATATTATAATAATTTAACTGATGAAGAAAAAGAAAAAAATTATTTTATGTCATTTAGGATAAAATACTTAATAAATATTCTAATTGGTCTAATAGATATAATACAATATAAAGATGGAAGTTTAATGTTAGATTTACCTAAGAGACAAAAACCAAGTCCATATGATAAATATCCTACATTTATAGATAATGTATTCACTAAAAGAATATAAGGGGGTTTTTATGAAAATATTTATGAATAGAAAAGTATATGTTAGTAAAAAAGATATTAAAAATTTATGGTATGCCCAAGTACCTATTCCAGATGAAGTAATTGATATAATTGAAGAAAAAGGTATTGATTATTTAGATAATAATGCATATGATTATGACTTTATTGAATTAGAATCCGATGAAGCAGTTAGTTATTTTAAAGATGTACCATTTATAGTTAATTTTAATAAATATAAAAAAGCAAGCATTAAAGAAATAGTAATTGAGGCATCTAAAATTGCACAGAATAAGTTTGATTTAGAAAGCAGAATAAATAAAATATCTGATAAAGAAGATATATATATGAATATGCTTAGTGAAATGCATTTCTGTGATTATATATTAGAACAATATAAAGATATAATATTATATAAAAGAGGAGAATTAAAATTGGATTTGCCTAAAAAAGAAAAACCAAGTCCATACGATAATTATCCTACATTTATAGAAAATATCTTTACTAAAACAATATAGAGGTGATTTTATGAAAATATTAATGGATGATAGAATATATGTAAGTAAAAAAGATGTTGATTTTTTACTTGAAAATGAATATGTAATGCCTATTGATTTCGTTAGAGATTACTACGAAAACAATCTTGCTTATGAATTAAAAACAAATATTAAGAATGAGTATTCTTTTATGGTATTTACTAATCCAGATGTTATTAATTGCTTTAAAAAGATAGACTTTATCTTAGATTTTAACAAAAGCAAATTAACTGTTGATGAATTAAAAGAGGAAGTAGCTATTACATATGGCAAAAAATATGACATAGAAAAATCATATGATAGATTATCAAATAAAACAAAAAAGAAAAAGGATAAAGAAATAAAGGAAATTATTCACAAATCAGAATCTTATATGGATATTATCAATTATAAAAATGGTAAACTTGAATTAGATTTACCTGTTTCTGAAGAAGAAATAAAAGAAAAACCTAAAACTTTCTTAAAGAGAATATTTAAATAAAAGTTTTTTCTAATAAAGAAAGAACTTTTTTTAGTTTAAAACAAAAAAGGATTTATATAATCCTTTTAATGTTTACTTATTTTAAATTCTGCTTCTAATCCATTTATATCATATTTTTCAGATACATTATCTTTCTTTTCAAAAGATAAAGCTAATGTTTCATTTTTAATATATTCATCAAAACGTTCTAATGTCTTAGTAATCATGTCATCTCCATTATATAAGACATCAATTCTATCAGTTATAACTAGATCAGCTTCTTTTCTTAGACTTTGAATTTTTCTAACTATTTCTCTAGCGATACCTTCCATAATTAAATCTTCTGTTAATTCAGTATTTAAAATAATACAAGTATTACTATCAGTTGAAGATGCATAGCCTTCTTTAGATACAATATTTATAAGTACCATGGAAGAAGTTACTTCCATATCTTCGCCTGCTACTTTAATAGTTAAACTACCATTTTTAATCTTATCAATATCAGCTGTCGATAGTTTTGATAAAGCATCTTGGAAGTCTTTTATCTTACTTCCTAATGTCTTACCAACTTCTCTAAAGTTAGGTTTAATAGTGTAATCCATATACTGAGTTAAATCATCTATATAATTGATTTTCTTAACATTTAACTCTTCTTTAATTACATCTTCTAAATCACCAATAATGTCTTTATCATTCATAGGAATAATAACTTCACTAATAGGTTGTCTAACTTTAATTTTAACATCTTCTCTAGCATCTCTACCAAGGCTACAAATATCTCTTACTAAATCCATTCTCTTTTCAACATTTTCGTCAATTAAAGATTCATCATATTTAGGGAAATCACATAAATGTACTGATTCACCATCTGTTAAACATTTATAAATTTCTTCAGATATATATGGAGATATAGGCGCCATTATTTTAACTAAAGTAAGTAATACTTCATAAGTAGTTAAATAAACAGCCTTCTTATCTTCAGTTAATTCTGATTCCCAGAATCTTCTTCTATTTCCTCTAATGTACCAATTAGATAAATCATCATTTAAGAAATCTACTACTTTTCTTGTTATTGGAGTTAAATCATATGCTTCATATGAAAGTGTTACTTCTTTAACTAATTTATTTAATTTTGAAAGTAACCATTTATCCATAATATTTCTTTTACTTACTGGAATATCATAATCTCGTGGATCGATATTATCAGCATTAGCATACATTTCAAAGAATGAATATGTATTTTTTAGAGTTGATATATATTTAGAATATACTTCTTTTAATCCTTCAACATCAAATTTAAGTGGTGTCCATACAGGAGAGGCATATAACATATAAAATCTTACATTATCTGCGCCATACTCTGTCATTATTTCAGTTGGATCAATGATATTACCTGTTGATTTACTCATCTTCTTACCATGAGCATCTAACATCATATCATTAACAACAACATTTTTAAATGATGATTCACCAGATATAATAGTTGAAATTACTAAAAGTACATAGAACCATCCTCTTGTTTGGTCAACTCCTTCGGCAATGAAATCAGCTGGAAATTGTGATTCAAATAATTCTTTATTTTCAAATGGATAATGAAATTGTGCATATGGCATTGATCCTGAATCAAACCATACATCCATAACATCTTTAACTCTATCCATTGTCTTACCACAATGAGGACATTTAATATGCAAATCATCCACATATGGTCTATGTAATTCTATTTTTCTTACATCAATATCCTCTATAATACTATCTTGTAATTCATCTAATGAACCTATTACAACTTTCTCACCACATTCACAAGTCCAAATAGGCATTGGGCATCCCCAATATCTATTACGAGATATACCCCAGTCAACCATATTATCTAACCAGTTAGCAAATCTTTTTTCACCTATATAATCAGGATACCAATTAACTTTTTTATTAGCAGCTATAATCTTATCTTTGTAAGCTGTAGTTTTAACATACCAAGCTGGTTTAGCATAATAAATTAATGGGCTTTTACATCTCCAACAATGTGGATAATCATGTGTAAGTTTAATCTTTTTAAATAATTTATCATTTTCTTTTAAGTATTTTATAATATCAATTTCTAATTCTGGATCTGTAACTAATCTACCTTTCCAAGGTCCTTCAGTATAGCATCCATCTTTACCTACTGGATTAATGAAAGCAATACCATTTTCTCTACATACTCTATTATCATCTTCACCATATGCAGGTGCAATATGAACAATACCAGTACCATCTTCTGCGGTTACATAGTCATCAGCTACTACTTCAAATGCCTTACCGTCTACTTCAACAAATGGAAGTAATTGATCTACTTTAGTACCTACTAAATCAGATCCTTTATAACTATCTAATACTTTATATTCATCTCCTAATACTTTAGTGGCTAATGATTCAGCTAAAATAAATTTATAACCTTGACTCTCTACTTTTAAATATGTTAAATCAGGATTAACACATATAGCCACGTTAGCTATTAAAGTCCAAGGAGTAGTAGTCCATACTAAGAAATATACATCCTCATCACTTTTCTTAAATGGTACTATTACAGTATTAACAGAATCTTCTTGATATCCTTGAGCAACTTCATTACTAGAAAGTTCAGTTCCACATCTAGGACAATAAGGTAATACTTTATTTCCATAATAAATTAAACCTTTCTTATCCATTTCTTTTAATATCCACCACTCAGATTCGATAAACTCATTATCACATGTAACATAAGGATTATCACAGTCAATAAATTGTCCCATCATATCAGTAATCTTTTTAACTTCGTCTATATTAGTAGCAGTCTCTTCATTACATTCCTTACAGAAGTTTTCAATACCAAATTCTTCAATATCAGATTTGTTTTTAAAACCTAACTTTTTTTCTACATTAACTTCAATTGGAAGTCCATGAGTATCTAGACCAATCTTTCTTAAAACTCTATATCCTTGCATTACTTTATATTTAGTAAATGCATCTTTTATTGTTTTTGCGAATACATGATGTATACCTGGTTTAGCATTAGCATATATAGGTCCATCATAAAAGACATAGTCTTCGCATCCTTCTCTATTTTGAATACTTTTATTAAAGATATCTTGTTTTTTCCAATCTAAAAGTATATCTTTTTCAACCTCACTAATTTTTCTTTTATCTAATTCTCTAAACATATTTGCCTCCTTATAAATAAAAAAACTCAATCCTATTAAGGACGAGTTATCGTGGTACCACCTTATTTTGTTCTCAAAACTATAACGCGTTACCGTTTATATCTTATCCATATAAAACATCAGAAGTGATTTGTATATTACCTTCATGTTAGTTTCCATCAACCACTAACTTTCTATAAATCCCTTAATATACCGTCTTCATCAATTGTTTTTAGAAATCTATTTTTTCAATATCATCTACCATCTCTAATTGCGCTTCTAACTGATCTCTTAGTTTTCTTTTAAAAACATTTATATTTCTTCTAAGCATTGCTGCTTCTCTTTCAGTATTCTCCGCTTTTATTAAAGCATCATTAACAATTCGATTAGCATTTCTTTTTGCATCACCTAATATAAGTTCGCTTTCTTTGATAGTATTTAACTTCATTTGTTCACTTGTCCTTTGAGCCATTAATATAGCTTCTCTAAGTGTTTGTTCCATACCTTCATATCTAGTTAACTTATCTTTAATAGTTGGATAATCGTTTATTTGCTCCTCTAATTCTTTTATATGCAAATCTTTCGCTTTTGATTCTTCAACTATCTTCTCCACTTGGGTGATCACTTTATCCAAAAACTCATTTACTTCTATTGGATCATAACCATGAAGTGTTCTATTAAATCTATCCATATCTCACCTCTGGTGCCATTTATTGTAACACATAATTACATTTTTGACAATACTACCATTGAATATCTAAATCTTCATTATTATGAGTATTCTTTTCATCTTTATCATTAGATATTTTACCTTCTACATTAACATTCTTAGGAGTACATAAAAATGATCCTCCACCGATATTTTGCATAGTTCCGCCAATTGCGTATACTGCACCTGATACAAAATCAGCAATACGTTTAGCTTGGTCTTTTGTAACTCTCTTAAGATTTAATACAACAGTATTTCTTTTCTTTAAATAATCAGCTATTTGAGTTGCTTCAGAATAAGCTCTTGGTTCAAATAATATCATATTACTTGTTCCCTTTGGTGTTGCCTCTTCTGGTGTTACATCATAAAATTGTTCAGTAACACTATCATCATCTAACATTTCATCTTCACTTTTAAATATGTCCTTGAATATATTTTTTGCCATATAAATTCCTCCTACGATTACTATACTATTTAATTTTAACATAAATTAATTAAAAAATAAAGATATTCATAGAAAAAACAAACAAAAAAAGACTTATTAAGCCTTTTTAGTTGCAGTTTTTTTAGCTGTAGTTTTCGCAGCTGGTTTTTTTGCAGTTGTTTTTGTAGTAGTCTTAGTTGTAGCTTTAGCAGCTGGTTTTTTTGCAGCAGTTTTAGTAGCTGGTTTAGCTTCTTCTTTTTTAGTTTCAACTTTAGCAGTTTCTTTTTTAGGAGCTGCCTTTACTTCTTTAACTGGTTCTAATTTACCTTCTAATGCTTGTTTAGCTGTTTTAACTAATTCAGCAAATGCTTTTTCATCATTAATAGCTATTTCAGCTAACATTTTACGGTTAATATTAATACCTGCTTTATTTAAACCATCAATAAATTTAGAATAACTAATTTCATTTAATCTACAAGCAGCATTAATTCTAGTAATCCATAATTTTCTGAAATCTCTTTTCTTTTGTCTTCTATCTCTATATGCATATTTACCTGAATGCATTAATTGTTCTTTAGCAGTTCTATATAATCTATGTTTACTACCAAAGTATCCTTTTGCTTCTTTTAATACTTTCGCACGACGAGCACGATGTATTGTTCCACCTTTAACTCTTGTCATAATCTCACCTTCCTATAATACGTCTTTTAATCTTTTATAATCGCCATTACTCATAATAGATGCATTTCTTCCAACTCTATTTGAAGCGGCATTTTTCTTTCCAGTATTGTGTCTTGTTCCTGGATGACCAATTTTAACAGTTCCACCAGGTCTTACTTTAGTTACTTTTGCAGTACCTTTATGTGTCTTACTTTTAATCTTTGACATATCTAAATCCTCCTATTTTTTTATTGGCATAAGTATCATTGTCATAAAGCGTCCTTCTAAGTTTGGTTTTTGTTCTATAGTAGCTACATCTTCTAATGACTTAGAAAATCTAACTAAAACATCTTCACCTAGATCTGTATGAGCCATTTCTCTACCTTTGAAACGAACTGAAGCTTTAACTTTGTGTCCTTTTTCTAGGTATTTTTTTGCATTATTAACCCTTGTATTGAAATCATGAATATCAATATTAACTGATAATCTATATTCCTTCATTTCTAAATTAGCTTCTCTTTGTTTTTTAATATTTTCTTTTGCTCTTTTTTTATTTTCATACTTGAATTTATTGTAATCCATAATTTTACATACTGGTGGATTACCATTTGAATTCATAAGTACTAAATCAAATCCAGCAAAATTAGCTAATGTTAGGGCATCTTTTATAGGTTTTACGCCTAATTGTTCCCCATTTGGTCCAATAACCATAACTTCTTTGGCTCTTATTTGTTCATTGATGAACATATCTTTATTTGCGATACGAAACACCTCCAAATTATCAAAAAAAGATGCTAGAAGCATCCACTCAAAAAAACACCAAAACAGGCATTTAACCCAAAGCTATGTGCAATCGGGTGAGTGAAACACTTCTTTCCTTTTTTCAAATACGTATCAAATTATATATTATTTTATTAATTTTGTCAATACTTAAGCTCTAGAAACATATTCACCATCTTTTGTAGAGATAATAACTACTTCATTTTCTTCTACAAATAATGGTACTCTTACTACTAATCCTGTTTCTAAAGTAGCGTCTTTAGTTGCGTTATTAGTTGTATTTCCTTTAACAGCTGGTTCAGTATGAGTTACTGTAAGTTCAACTTTATCAGGTAAAATAAGTCCTAATAACTCACCTTGATAGAAACTGATATTTACATCTAAACCTTCTTTTAAATATAATACATCATCACCAATTTGATCTTTAGTAAGTTCAATTTGTTCATAAGTTTCCATATCCATAAAGCTATAAGATTCTCCACTTGCATATAAAAATTGCATAGCTTTCTTTTCAATCATAGCTTTTTCTAATTTTACACCACTATTGAATCTAACAACAACTGTAGAACCAGTTTTTAGATTTCTTAATTTAGCTTGAACAAATGCTGCACCTTTACCAGGTTTAACATGTGAAAATTCCAAGCATGAATATATACTTCCTTCATATAAGAAAGTGACACCTACTTTTATATCATTAACATTAAACATCTAATCACCTTCCTATTTCTTTTCTTTATGATCTGTTGTTTTTTTACATTTAGGACAATATTTCTTTAATTCTAAACGATCAGTTGTATTTTTTTTATTTTTTTCTGTACGATAATTTTCTTCTTTACATTCACTACAAACTAAAGTTATTCTTTCTCTTGCTTCACCTTTTTTAGCCATAAAAGTTCCCTCCTTCTTGCATATACGTAAGTATTATATCAAATTATTGATAAATTTCAAAGTATTTTTTTGAAACTTCGTAACTAATTCGTCTATTTACGTAACTTCTAATAGTTCTACCACTCCTATAATAACCTATATCAGGAGATACTATAGTAAATGTAACTTTAGGATTATCATATGGTACATATGCTACATAAGTATTAGATAAAGTCTCTGTATCAATAATACCATCTCCATCTGTATCAATAAAAGATTCACTTGTTCCTGTCTTACCAGCTGGGTTATATATATAATTAACATATCCATATCCAGTACCACTAGTACTCATCACTTCTCTAAGTCCTTCTTTCACTCTTTGCATATAAATATCTTCAGTTTCTACTCTATTTAATTCCTTAACTTCATAACTATATTTTAATTGTGTTAATGGTTCATTAGTTCCATAATATACTTCCTTAAGTAAATGCTTAGCTACTCTAACACCATTATTTGCAATGGTATCAATATATTGTGATAACATAAGTGGTGTATATGTATCATACTGACCTATGGCAAAATCAAGTAAATGCCCCGGTAGTTTACTAGTACCTTTATAGCCTAAACTTTCTACTGGCAAATCTATACCTGTAGATACACCTAATCCAAACATAGCAAAGGTATTTCTATATATATCAAAGGCAGATTCATCTATTGTAAGAGGCATATTATACCTATAACTACCCTTCCCTACATTAATTGCCGTATGAAATTGATATACATTTGATGAATATTTTAAAGCTCCTATATCATTTAATGTACCTAATTTAGTCCATGAGCACTTAATAGGTGTTGAAGCTATTTTAATACAATTATCACTTCTAACTTCACCTATATGTAAGGCACCAGTATTATAGCCTACAATATGGGAAGCTGCTTTTATTGCTGACCCTACTGTAACAGGGGATGTTACTATACCTGCAGAATAATCATAAGTATTATCATTTATAACTTGAACTCCTGCCATTGCTAGTATAGATCCTGTACTAGGTTCTGTTATAATGGCGTATGACCTATTATAATAAATCATATTTTCATTAGCTATACTATATCTTATTTGATTTTCCAAAATATTTTCTATTTCCTTTTGTAACTCTATATCAATTGTAAGAACTATATCATTACCCCTTTTACCTTCTTCAACCAAAGTAAGAGACCCATCTTGTTCTACTTGATATTTATTTTTAGTACCTCTAAGTTCACTATCATATTGATATTCTAAATAACTAGTTCCTACTCTATCATTTAATTCTAATCCTAATTCTAGATAATGATCTTTTAATTCACTAGGTATACCATTTTGTGATACATTACCTAAAATTGTTCTGAAAGTTTTACCATATGGATAATATCTATCCCAACTTATACTAGTTTTAACACCTTCTAAGTTACTTTCCGCCACACTTACATATTCTAGATCGGAGGCGCCTCTTTTAATCACTTTAGTATCACTATAATATCCTTTATTCATCAAATAATATATATATGATGATTCTTTATCTCTTTCATTAAAAGTGGATATATATTCATCTTTAACACGTTCTAATTTTAATGCTTTTATATCTTCTGAATTAAGTTTTCTTTCATCATATAATTTATATTCTTCTTCTGTTATTAAATCATTTGCTTTATCCTTATTATTTATAATCCAAAATTCTTTTAAAATACCCTTAGTTAAATTACTATAATCAACATCTAAAATATCAGCTAATTTATATGCAAGTTTTATTTCTTCTTTAGTAGTCATTCCATTTTTTCTATACTCTATTACATTCACAACTTTATTATCTACAATAATTCTACCCAATGTATCATATATTCTACCTCTAGGTGCATCATCGCCATATATAATATTAGAAGTTAAGGTATTTAGTTTTTCTTTATATAGTTTATTATTGATAATTTGAACATAAAAAAGATTACATACTAATATAGTCATGCATAATAATATAAGTATCTTTAAAATTGTAAGTCTTGTTCCAATGATTCTTTTTAAACTATATTTGTATTTCTTTTTTTTCATATTATTCTCCTTATAAGTAAATTATTAAAGTTATAAACATATTATGATATAGAGGTGTTTATGATTAATTTAATAAAAGAATATATTAATAAATTAGATAAAGGTAGCGTGAATACTTATTTAAATAATCAAGGTATACATCTAAATAGTAATGAACTTGATATAATATATAATCATCTTAAGAATAATTGGTATACATTTCTTTATGAAGATGATACCCCTATATTAAATGATATTAAAGAAAAACTAGATAATGATAATTATTTAAAACTACTTAATTTATATAAAAAGGCAAAAGAAAAATATAGTTTTTACCTATAATCTTCTCTTACCTCATCTAATAAATTACTATTAAAAATATTATCACGAATCATTTTTATTTCATGTTTATATGGTGGATATTCTTTATCTATATAAGGTGTTTCTAATATTTTAGGAACATCTTTTAATTTAGGATTATATATTATATTACTTAATGTATCAAAACCTATTGTTCCAAAACCAATATTTTCATGTCTGTCTTTATGAGAATTTATAGGATTCTTACTATCATTAATATGTACACATCCTATGCGTTCTATTCCTATTATCCTATCAAATTCTTCTAACACTTCATCAAACTTACTCATATCATACCCAGCGTCATTCATGTGACATGTATCTAGGCATACCATTAATTTATTATTTAGTTTAACTCCATCTATAATAGTTTTTATCTCTTCAAATGTTTTACCTAATTCACTACCTTTTCCTGCCATAGTTTCTAAACAAATAATTGGTTTCATATCACTTTCAATCACCATATTTAACCCATCTATTATATTTTGAAGGCCTATTTCTACACCTAATCCTACATGACTACCTGGGTGCAAAACTATTTTAGATATGCCTAGTTCTTCACTTCTTCTAATCTCTTTTTTTAAAAAATCTACGGAAAAATCCATATTAGCTCTATTAGCTAAATTTATTATATATGGTGCGTGTATAATAACATTATTTATATCTATATTATTTTCTTTCATTAAAGCTTTTGCTTCTTCTGTTATATTTTTATCTATAGGTAATCTAAAAGTATTTTGAGGGGCACCTGTATAAAACATAAATGTATTAGAATTATAAGTAAGTGCCTCTTTAACACTACCAAGTAATCCATCATTTTTATTATATCCTACATGACTTCCTATTATTAAATCCATAATATCACCAATTTAATTATATAAAATCAAAAGAAAAAAGTCTATAAGACTATTTAAGTGATAATATTTTTTTATATCCACCAAAACTTGCTTCTATTGAATTGCCATTGGGATTAATTTTAGTTGTTACTTTCTTACAAACTAATTTATCATTCTCATCGCGAAGTAAAGTATATCCATCTGGGGCCTTATATATAATTTTTTCATTCAAAGAAAAAACAGTTGGAACAGTATATTCTTCTACCTCTTCATACTCTGGAATATATTCTATATCCGCATCTATTCCTTTATCAAGTAAATCTTTTTTCATATGTTTCATTTGATGATCTATACCATTATTATGAACTATATTTAATGTTTTTGTAATTAAACATACATGTTCACTATGATCTATATTATTATCATATATGCCTAATGAAATCGTACCTGTTAATAGTGCAATCCCTGCGTATACTTTTATTTTTTTCATTTTTCCTCCTTAATCTATATGACTTGTAACTTTATCAAAGAAATCAACAATACCAGTTCTAATAAAACTACCTACCATATTTGACAATTCCAAACTCCTTCTAGATATATTATTAGAATAGTCTTTATCTTTTGTTACATAATTATTAACATCTATCGCATTACCATTTCTAACATCTTCTTCAAACTTTTGTATACCATCTTCTGTTAAAACACTTTTTTGATAATTACTATATGCATATGATCCATTCATATCAGATAAATATATTGTGATATAAAAAAATAGTAAAGTAATAAGTATAAATTTAAATAAATTAGTTACTTTCTTTTTCATCCAAAACCTCCTTTATTATTGGAACTAGTATATTAATAGTGTTGTTTATCTCTTCCCATGTATTATTATTACTCCCTAATTCCAGTAGTATGGCACCTTTGTTTAAGTCTTGATTATAAGAGTCATGTTGATAGCTTTTATCTTTAATCATAATACCCTTAGAAACACCTGGATATTTTGCTTTTAATTTATCACTTATATTTGTAGCTAATTCTAAGTTATCCTTATATGTATCATATCTAACACCTTGGACAAATAATATTTTGGCATAATTAACATCATCAATAGTAACATATGAATACTTTCTTTCAACCGCATCTCTATGTAAGTCTATTACAAGTTCTATATCAGGATATATTTCTAATGCATTTATGACATATTTTCTACTAATGGCATACGCTTGATAAAAAGTGGAATAAGATGTATCTAAATATGGTGTTACTCTATTATCTTCGACAAGAGTTGCAATACCAACACTATCTAATTTTTCTTTCATTAATCTAGCTGCTTCACGTACACCTGCTACATTTTCCAGATAAGCTTCACCATCATGAGTATTATAAATATATACTTTTGGTGTTATTGATTTTGTAAATAATACATTACTGGACTCATAAATTTCTTTTTCTACAACATTAAAAGGCGTATCTATTTCAAATATATATTTAAATATTCTATTAGATATATCATTATTGTTTTCAATATGAGGATTTATACTGGTAAGTAATGATGAAACTATATCTTTATTATCACCTGATAATGTTGGGACCTCTTTAATATATGAAATTCCTAAATAAATGATACCAATTAGTAATATAAACCATATTATTTTTAAACTATATTTTTTCTTTGTTTTAAACTTTTTCATCTTATCACCAATATAAGTATAGAACTTAGACTGCAATTATTTTGTCTAAAAAAGAAATAGTGTAAAATTTTAGGAATATATTACCTTTTTTATTGTATTTGTTGCATGTACTTTGTTTACGTTTTATTTTTATAGATAAAATGATTATTTAATATATGAAATTTCATATATTATATTGGCAATTAAAAAAGAAAAAATATAATATTTTATTGCTTTTTTATTTGTTTTTTGTTAAAATTATATATGTTTAAAGACGGAGGTGATATTATGGCAAATATGAAGAACGCAAAAAAAGCTATTAAAGTTATCGAAAGAAAAAGAATTGAAAATAGAGATTATGAAGCAAGTATGAAAACAGCTATGAAAAATGTTGAAAAAGCTGTAACAGCTAAAGATAAAGAAAAAGCGGAAAAAGAATTAAAAGTTGCTATTAAAAGAATAGATAAAGCTGTAGCAGCTGGTGTTACAACTAAAAACTTCAGTGCACGTAACAAATCACGTCTTACTAAAAAAGTAAATGCAATGTAATAAAATGTAGATTATGTCTACATTTTTATTTTATTTTTATGTATAATATAGTTAGGTGATTGTATGAAAAAATTTATTAAAGCTTTAATTTTTGTAGGAATTATATATGCAATTGTTATGTATAGAGCATATATAGTTGAATATGCTGTTAGTTTTTATAATAGTCACAACAAAAATATAGTCACAAATAAATATACAAAAAATCAAAATTTTGCATCTTTCCAAAGGACTAGTAACTATACTCCAAAAAATAAACAAGATTTAATTAACCTTATGTATACAATATTAGATAATGGGATGGATAACTTTGTATTTGCATGTTCAGCAAAATATGAAAACTGCGCTGATGATATGAAAGATATTGCAGAAAACGGGATGTTACAAGTTATAAACAACTATGTACATCCTTATAATAGTTATAATGTACTTAATTATAGCATATATATGAATTTAGTTAATGTATCAATTGAAAAACTTTATAGTGAAAATGAAATAGCTTCAATAGACTCTAAAATAAACTTAATATCTAATTATATAATCACAAGTAACATGTCTGATTATGATAAAATTAGGGCATTTCACGACTATATTATAAACAATACCACTTATGATGATTCTATAGATGATTTTGCTTCCCATAGAGCTTATAATGTTGTTATGAATGGAGTTGGAGTATGTGGTGGATATGCAGATACTATGGCTATTTTCTTAGAAAAGCTTCAAATCAAAAACTTTAAATTATCTAATGAGGAACATATTTGGAATGTATTATATTTTAATAATAACCTATATCATATTGATATGACATGGGACGATCCTATCACTCCTGATAAAAGTAACATGCTATTACACGATTACTTTATGATAACTAGTAAACAACTAATAGAATTGAATGATGAAAAGCATATATTTGATGCAAATTTATACGTAGAATTAAAATAAATTTAATAAATCAAGTTCAACATATACGATGGTACCATTATTAGGTGTAGATTCATAAATCATTTTACCATTATGTGCATTTATGATTTCTTTTGATAAATATACACCTAATCCAGTACCATCTTTTTTTGTTGTAAAAAATGGTTCTCCTACTTTTAGTAAATCCTTCTCTTCTATGCCACACCCATTGTCTTTAAAACTAATAATTACTTTATCATTCACTATTTTTGTTTTTATGGATATATATGGTTTTTTTACACCAGTTAAAGCTTCTTTTGCATTTTTAATTATATTAATAAATAATTCTTTCAATCTTTTATAATCCCCATTTACATATATCTCGTCTTTGTTTTGTTGATATTTTATTTCTATCCCAGATGTACTTAATATATTCCTATAATTATTTACCACATCATCTAATAAACAATTAATATCCATAATATCTAATTCTATCTTTAACTTACCTATATTTGAGAAGTCCTCTAATAATGCAATAGAGTGATTTAAATTATCTTTGACAAATGGCATATATTTATTATACTTTTCTACACTTCCATCAAATAATGATACATATCCTTTTACAACTGCTAATGTATTTTTTATTTCATGTGATATTCTAAACAATGATTCACTTTCCGTTATAGTGCTCATACAATCATTCCTTTCAATTTCATAAACAAGATTGTATCATTATGGAATGTCGAATATTGTCGAATTATGTCTTATTATAGAATTTTTTAACAAAAAAAGTGAACTTAATCACTTTAAATCGTCAATATATTTTTTTAATTGTTTGGCCTCGTCACCAAATATGATTTTTAATTCATTATCGATTTCAACAATACCTTGAGCTCCCATTTTTTGAATTGAATCTTTATTAACTATTGAAGGGTCTTTAACTTCTACCAAAAACCTTGATACATTAACCTCATATTTGACAATATTATTTTTACCACCTAAATATTCCACTAACTTGTTAGCTTCCATTTTATAATCTTTTTTATGTGATTTAACAATCGCCAAAGCAACTAATATTAATACTAAAGCTATTATTATATATTGTACAATTTCCATACTATCACCTATTTAATTATACTATATTTTTTAAAAAATTAATATATTTTATTATATAAAGATATATTTTTGAGTATATTATAAAAAGGTGGAACTATGAATTTGAATAAAATTAAAAATAATAAATCTATTATTTTTCTTGTTTTGCTTATGTTTTTTATAAGTATTTTTTCTATTAAAAGTGCTTCTATACTATTAAATTACGAAGAAAATATAATGATTAAGCAAGTAATATGGTATATTATTGGATTTATATTTACATATACCATTACTATCATTGGAAATAAAAAAATATATAAAAAAGTATGGATTTTATATACAATTGGAGTTATTTTACTCGCTGGATTACTTGTATTTGCGGAACCAATAAATAATTCTAGATGTTGGTTTAATATAGGTGGAGTTATTACTATTCAACCAAGTGAATTTATGAAAATAATTCTTATAATTACATTAGGAACTATGATAGATAAGTTTAATATTAAATATAAAAATCATACATTAAAAGATGAGTTTTTATTCCTACTCAAAATTGGTATCATTGTTATAATACCATCTATTTTAACTTTTTTAGAGCCTGATACAGGCGTTGTACTTATATATCTCGTAATAATGATTACAATGTTACTTGTTTCGGGCATCAGATATAGATGGTTTATTATTTTTTTTGGAATTATTATTATCGGATTAACAACTATATGTATAATATATAAAACTAATAATGATTTCTTTATAAATATATTTGGTCCGAGTTTTTTTCTAAGAATGGATAGATTGTTTGACTGGTCTAATAAAAACGGATATCAACTAAATAATGGTTTAGCTGCTATAGGTGCAGGAGGAATTTTGGGATTTGGTTTTAACCATACACCAATATATTTTCCTGAAGCAGACACGGATTTTATCTTCGCTGTTTTTGCATCCAATAAAGGATTCCTTGGAGGGTTATTGTTAATAATAATCACCACTATATTTGATTTAAAACTTATTAAAATAGCAAAGATGAGTAAAAATAAATTAGATTCATATATTTTAGCAGGAATAATTGGAATGCTTTTGTATGGACAATTCCAAAATATAGGTATGACTTTAGGAATTATGCCTATAACAGGAATAACACTACCTTTTATAAGTTATGGAGGTTCTAGTTTAATAAGTTATATGATTATTCTTGGCATAATCATTAACATAAACAACAATAGTTTAAAAATTAAAAAATAGTGATTTTTTCACTATTTTTCTATACATTCATTATTATATTTCAATATAAATTCCCCATTTTGGTAATTAACCTCAATAATATCATCACGCATATCATTTATGACATTATCAGGTATTTCTCCAGAATTTACTAAATCTTCTTTAGTAATACAATAAGTTGATCCTTCAATTTTATAATAATAATTTGAATGATTGTTTAAATACTCTATAATTGTATATGTTTCAATTTCGCCTTTAAACCTTGAAAATTGTTTTATTATATTTTTAACATCAAAATGTCCTAATCCTAAAATAATAAGGTAAGTAACAATAATTATGGTAACTAATATTTTCAATACCATTTCAAAATCAATATTATTCACATGTGTACGAAAATTCATAATTCATTACACCATTTGTTATATTAACTTTTACACATGAGTTGTTAGTTACACTTTCATTATTTTGACTTTCAATAAAAGTAGAATTTATTTTATTGTTTTCAATTAATGTCTTAACTGTTACTGTATAGTTTCCATTAGCAGGTAAAATAAAATTTTCATTTAAATATTCTTCAGATGCTGAAAATAGTATTTTTTCTGTTGCTGAATCAATATTACCGTTTGTATTTTCAACCATTTTAATTATTGATATAGATAAAATCGTAGCTATAACTGCCAATATAACAATAACACCTAGTAATTCAATTAAAGTAAATCCCTTTTTCATATTACCCCTCCACACAAGTTTGTTCTATATCAAATTGATATCTATTAGATCCATATGAAGCCATCACACAATATTCACTAAATTTATCCATAATACTTTCGTCTAATAATTCTTCATCTACTAATGTGCGTAACTTAATATGGTGAGTACTATTATCATTGAATTTTTTAGGATTATTTTGAACATAGAGATTAGCAGCTGCATATACAGTTTCATATAATTGCTTATCCATCTTTTCTCCATTATTATTTATATTATTCATAATAGTTGGTACAGAAATAGCTATGATTGCACCTAATAAAGCTATAACTGCAAGTAATTCAATTAAAGTAAATCCTTTTTTCATATTATCACCTATATTAATTATACCAACACAAAACAAAAAAAACAACTATGCAGCTGTTTCTTCTTTAGTTTTAATTACTTCTTTTCCTTTATATGATCCACATTTTGGACATACTCTATGTGGTCTAATTGCTTCTCCACATTTTGGACAAGTTGTAGTTCCATTAGCCTCAATTTTGTAATGAGTTCTACGCATTCTTCCACTAGTTTTACTTACTTTTCTAAATGGTACTGCCATCTAAAACACCTCTTTTCTTATAATAAGTCCTTAAGTTTTGCTAACTCAGGGTTTTCTCTTTTTTCTTCCTCTTTTATCAATTTCCAACCATCACCAGATAATTCAATATCTTTGGCATCAGGTGAAACAACCTTTGATGGAATTTCCATTAATATATTTTCCCATATTATCGGCAAAATATCAAGACTATTTTCTATTTTTTTGTCAATTTCTTCTAAATCTTCTAACATTTCTTCAAGATTTCCATCAACATTTATATCAAATGGATAATCTACTGGTACTAAAGTTAATGAACAAGGTAACACCATTATTCCTTTAATTTCTAGATTTATAATTAAATTATTTAAATTATTCTTAGTTATATTACCTTTTATAGATACATTATCAAGGTTAATTATATCTGTTCCCTTTAACTCTTCCTTATCAAAAGAATATGTCTTATCAATAAGAATTTCTTTATCAATATTATTTAATAATCTTTTTAAATCAAATTCCATAATATCACCAGCACGATAATTATATATTAAATTTACTTATTTTGCAAGTAATAATTTATTTATTTCAACTTTAGGATCAGAATATTCTAAATAGTAGCATTCAAGATTTATATTATATTTTTTTAGTTGACTTAAGAATTTTTTAAGATAGTAGTTTGAACACATCATTTTTTCAGGAATTATTATAGTTGGAATTATATTATATGTATCATTTGCATTATAATTCCCCCATTCTTCAGTAAATGATCTTATAAAGTATTTGTTACTATTTTCTTCTTTTTTCATTATGCAAAAGTAATATGTTAATATTTCTGTAATAGGGCTTAATAATGTTTCATTAGAATCAATATCTTTTAATTCACATATAAATATATTATTACTTTTATTAAATATAATATCTATTTTTTCAGAAGCACCTTCTCTTCCCTTTTCTCTAGTAATTGGAGATTGATAATATCTAGCATAGCCTAAATCATTATGTTCTTTCTTTTCATATTTTTCAAATATTCTAGCTTCACATTTTCTTTCGCCAGGGCCCATTTCATCTGCTTTTTTTCTTGTTTCTTCTTCACCGCGATATTGTTTTATACCATCTATCTCTTTCCCCGTATTACTTTTATTTTTTTTAGCTGCTAGATCTTCTTCATAAAGGCCAGTGCCATCATCAATAATTTGTTTTACATAAGCAGCAAAGTATTCATCATTGGAAACTAATTCTTTTATTTTTTCACTTTCACTTATTTTTTTATCTTTTTTTAACAAATAGCATCCATGATCTTTATATAAATATTTATGTTCTTCAAAATTTCTACCTCTATTAACTAAGTCTTTATATTCCATAATTTCCTCCTATAAATTTATTATATCATAATCTTTTATTTCTAATATATTATCAAAGATATTTTTATTACTACTGTCTGTGTGTATTATTAAAGTTTTTTTAGGCTTTACCATTTTATTTAATAATTTCATGGCATCTATATCTGCATGACCTGATGTATGCAAACTAAATATATCTATATTATTATTTTTTATAAACTCTAGAAACTCGATTGTATTTTCTTCATTTTTATATCCATCCCACATCGAATATATTAAGCATGCTTTATCAATTAGATTTTTATTTTTTAATAGTTTTATGTCTTCTATCATAGATGTTTTTACTTCCATTGCATATTTCTTGCCAAACTTAGAACTAGTTTTAATATTTAAATAATTATTTTTAAATTCTCTACTTTTATATTTGTATAAAATAGGTTTCCATACAAATATACTTTTATAGTCTATAATAATATTTAAATTCAGTATTTCATTTAAATGATATGTAAAAGGTGTCATAATATATTTTTTATTAGTTTTTAAAGAAGCTTTAATTAATGATATAGTCCTATCAATATTAGTAGTGGAGCTTAAAAAAAATACTTGATTATATTTTTTCATAATATCAGCTAAATCATTTTCTAATACATATTCAGATTTATATTTTTCACTGCTTCTAGATAAAGATGTTCCCTCTGTAATAAGTAAATCCACACTTCCAACTTTTTCTAGTGTTTTTCTAAAAAGGCATCCTTTTCTCCCGTGATTCCTATAATCACCAGTATGTAATATTTTTTTGTCTTCAGCCTCTATTAGAAACATGCATGAATTATAAGCAGAATGATCTACTAAATAAGGTGTAATAGTCATACCCTTAACTTTAATCTTTTCTTCAAATTTGAATGTCCTAACACTTCGATTAATTTTTTGCCTATTACAAAAATCACATGTTAATTTATATATAAGTAATGACTTTTCTTCTACATAGACATCTATATCATTATTAATTGTATTTATTAGGCCTATATGATCTATATGACTATGGGTAATAAACACTGCATCATAAATACTCTTGCCTTTATTGAGACCTTCTAATTCAAATTCACCACCATCTAGGTCTTCACCAAAATCTACGATTATTTTACTTTTTTTACTTGTTATTTCAGTTATACAACCACCTATTTGTTTAGTTCCTTTAATTATTCTTACTTCCATTATTAATCCTTTCATAATACAAATATAAATTTCTAATTTTATTTATTATATTAGCTTTAGGTATGAAATTCATATCCAAACTATTAATTACCAAATAAATGCTTACTTCATCTATTATGTCTTTTAATTTATTATAAACATCATCTAGTATAACCATATGATATTTATCAGCATATGCTTTAACTAATTCATCCATATTAAGATTAGATATATCTGATAAATCTTCGCCTTCTCTTAACACATTTAACACATCTATATTATTGTAAAATTTATGTTTATCTATATCTTTTATATTCTCATTAGGTAATATATTTATCTTAATCATATCACTTAAGTCATGATAATCTATCAATGTGCCATGATTATTTAAAGCAGTATAGTTTAAATAATTATCTGGTATAACTAAAAAGCTATTATATAAAGTATCATTATATACTGGTATGTCTATTATATATTTAGCTATTAATTCTTTATCATTATTTGAAAGTTTTATTTTATTTAATATTTCATAATGTCTTATTATCCTATATGCATCTTGAATATTTACCTTATGCCCATAATTACATTTAACTAAATTATAGTTTTCCACCATATAGAAAAATAATTTTTTAAAATAAAAATTATCATTAACTTTTAAAACTAGATTAGGAATTTTGCTAAAGAATAATTCATAAGGCAAATTATAAGGATCAATATTTGTTATACCTAAGACGAATGCAACTAATGAATTATTAATATAATCATCTATTTCATAATATTCATTGTTATCTTTTAGAAAATTAGTAATATTAATTAGCATTTCATAAAAATAAGTATAATTTAACTCTTTTATTAAACTTAATTCTTCCTTTAATCTATTAATGGTTTTTTCACTCGGATTTTTGTATTTTTCTTTAAATTTTTCATATACTAATTTTTCTAAATAATCGTAATTGCCTTTATAATTAAAATCATGATTAGTATCAATATAGTCAATCATATTCAATAACTTATTAGAATTATTAATTACTATTTTTTCATCATTAAAAATTTTTAATGTCTCTAATGTATCCATATAACATCTAATCTCTGGATTAGTTTTAATATGTCTATAGTAATTAATTACTTTTTTAGCTAATAATTCATCACTATTTAAAGCATTAGGTACATTAGAATATACGACTAATTTATTTTTAAAGTCAATATCTAACTTTTTATTAATTTCAATATAATCAAATATTGATAAATCAATGTCAATATCTTCATCATTTAAAATAAAACCTATAATTAGATTATTCCTTAAATTAATTATTTCATCAAGTGGAATTTTTTTATTATATATATTTGTATAAATATCCAATATTTTATTTAAATTATATACACCATCATTATTTTTAAGTATTAAGTTTATTTCATACTCCTTATTGTCTATGATAGTAGTTATTTCTACACCATAACCTATTTTATATTTTTTAAATCTATCATCTTTATTACATAATTCTTTATATATATTTTCTATCTTATAAAAAGAATAATTAGTATCTTTATCAATAAAAATTATCCCTTTCTCATTATTTTCTAATGAGTCCATTATAATTGTCTCTACATCAATTGTAGATTCATAGTCAAAACTATATTTTGTTTTTGCATGTACTTCTACTTTATTCATAAATTATCTCCATTCTATTATATATTTATTTCCTTCTACCCTACTTTTTTGAAGTGGATTTTTGAAATCTTTTCTAGGTACATATGGTGGTATAAAATTTGATTCTGCGTCTGTTCTAAACACTAAATCAATACTCCATATACCTTCTTCACCATTTAGTGTATCAATCATTAAATTATTAAAATTAGAATAATTCTTTTTTAAATAATCTAAATCTAATTCTATATATAAATACTTCATTTCAAAACCATTACCATATATTTGATATTTAACACCAAATGGAATATATCTATATGAATAGATATATTTACCGGGGATAATGATATATTCATAATCCCATTCAATTTTAATATACTTTATAGATTTACTTTTAATATATTTCATAATATCCCTCCTTTGTTATATGAAATAAAATTAATAATTATTAAATTGTCAAAGAACAAGATGGTATCTCCATCTGATATACACTATATCATATGTTTTTTTACTTTTTTTTAAACGACAAAAAAATATAAGAGTAACTCTTATATTTGAACGCATACACCTATTTTCAACTATTTAGAAAAATACCACTCATTAATTAGATAATCATAACCAACATTATGATAAAGTGTATTTAAATCATGCATATACCTTTGAATAGTTCGTTCATTCATATGCAGATCTTTCACAATGTCAGATGTTTTTCTAGTTTTATATTGTTTTGTATATTCATATAAAATATCTAATTTTTCTTTCTTGTTTTTATTGAATTTAATCGGTTTTTTCTCACTTTCTACTTCCATCTTATATTCATCCCAATTTACACCATAGCCATACGATAAATCACAATGCAAATCATCTTCTCCTATCGTTTCAATCTTAAACCATTTATTTTCAAAACAATCATTTCGATAAGATTTATTATAAATAACTACCCTTACAAACTTGTTAAATATTTTTCGATACTTTTTATCCAATTCCATAGGTGATTTATTATCTTTATTATTAATTATTATCATATAACCTTGATAAACTGATGCTTCATTAATTTTATTAACGTAATGTACTTTTTGACTTTCATAGTATTCTAGTGATAAAGAAGGAATTGGAACAAGATCTTTTTCTACTCCAGTAAAACCAACTATAACAACATTCTTTTTAGCTTTATTCATAAATATACCTCTTTATAATTATACCATTTTATCTAATTTTATGATATATTAACTATGAGGTGATACTATGACTATTGGTATTATTGCAGAATACAACCCTTTTCATAATGGGCATTTATATATGATAAATAAAATTAAAGAAATGTATCCTAATTCCACTATAGTATGTGTGATGAGCGGAAACTTTACTGAACGTGGGGATGTTTCTATCATAAATAAATGGAAAAAAACCGAAATAGCTTTAAACTATGGTGTTGATTTAGTTATCGAATTACCTTTTGTCTATGCATCTCAATCAAGTGATTACTTTGCTTATGGCGCAATTAAAATACTAGATAGCTTAAAAGTTGATAAATTAGTATTTGGATCTGAAACTAATAATATAGAGATATTTAATAAGTTAGTAGATATACAATTAAATAATAAAGAATATGATAAGTTAGTTAAAGAATATATGGACTCTGGATTAAACTATCCTACTTCGATGTCTAAGGCTTTAAAAGATATTATAGATATTAAAATAGAGAAGCCTAATGACTTATTAGGACTATCTTATATTAAAGAAATTAAAAAACAACATAGTAATATTGAAACTATATCTATCAAAAGAGAAAATGATTATAATAGTTTAGATTTAGATAGTGACATAGTATCTGCATCTGCCATTAGGAATGGTTTATTAAATAATATTGATGTAAAAAAGTATGTACCTGAATTAACATATAAATATTTAGATAAGTTACATTTTAATAATAATTATTTTAAATTACTAAAGTATAGGATATTAACTACTGATATAGCTATATATCAAGGGGTTGATGAAGGATTAAAATATAGAATACTTAAGTATATAAATGAATCTAATACATTAGATGAATTAATTTCTAAAGTAAAAACTAAAAGATATACATATAATAAACTTAATAGAATGTTTATTCATATCTTATGTAGTTTTACAAAAGAAGAAGCATCACAAATAGATATTGAATATATTAGAGTATTAGGATTTAGTGATATTGGTAGAAAATATTTAAATAAAGTTAAGAAAGAATCTAACATACCTATTATTACAGGATATTCTAATATAGATAGTAAAGTATTAGATATAGAATATCGAGTTAATAGTATCTATGCTTTAGATGATGAAGAAGAATTAATCCAAAGAGAATTAAAAGGACCAATTAAGTTATAATTATTTATAAAATACATATAATAAATATATACAAATTGACATATAATTTAAAATATTATATAATCAATTTGTAAGAGCCCTCTTTGAGCCTTAGCTTGCGGAGGGTTTAGAATGTGAGTTCGCCGAGCTTGTGCTTGACGGACTCATATTTTTTAAATATCTAATTATTATATTTTTTCCACCAACCTTTGGAGTTTTTAAATCCCATTCATCAGTTACATCTACATATTCTTTTATTTACTACATATAATAAATATATACGATATTGACTTTTAACAAGTCTTATTGTATATTTTTTATTAAGAAGTGGTCTCACTCCGCTTGGAGAGGGTGTCACTTCTTATTTTTTAAATACACCAAATAATTTGTTCCCATTTTTTTATATTACATAATAAAATTGACATATTTTATGAAATATCGTATAATCTAATTACTGAGGAGACTTGGAACACTTTGGTCCATGTACTCCTCTTTTATTATCTTTTATAATATAAGACAACATTGTCATTCTTATCCAACAAAATAACTTGTTTTATTTTTATTCGTTTACCAGTTGCAAATATCCTATTAATTTCATGAACTATATATAATATATCTAAATTAGTTTTTCTTTGATGCAAAATTAAATTATAAGTTGGATATTCTGCTTTATGCATTATATTATCAATGGTATTTTTACTACTTCCATCTATTCCCTTATAATCCCAAAGTTCATTTGTATCTTTTACCCAGAAATCAGGAGTTTTAACATTTTGAATGTGTGTTTTTGGATTAAGAAAAAATTTAAAACCAGTTTTATTTTCCATTATTTTTTGATATTTTATTTCTTCTGATATAATGTCTCTAGGGTCATAATAAGCATCCAAATATACATTCTTATCTTTGTCCATCGCATAAATCAATCTTCGTTCTATAGAATCACTAGACTTTGAATGTTTTCTAATATCATCAGTTAAGTCAATATACTTACTAACTAAATTAATCATATATTCCCATACTACATTCACCTCCTATAAAACAAAAGAAGTAGTCATCTATACTACTTCATCTATAATCATTATATAATAATATAAATATTTTGTCGAATATTATTTTTGACATTTCTTACAATAATAAGTACCCCTACCATTTATGTGTTCTTTTTCTAAAATACTTCCACAATTAGGGCATATATCTTTACCATGAACTAATAATTCATTTTGAAATAACCCATGTACACCTTCACTTGATTCATAACTTCTAATAGTAGTACCACCTAATTTAATAGCTTTTTCTAATACTATTTTTGTATTATTAATTATATTATTTAAATCTGAATCTCTTAAATCACATGCTTTTTTATATGGATTTATTTTAGATAAAAACAATACTTCATCATCATAGATATTTCCTATTCCAGTAATAATAGATTGATCTAATAATACTGTTTTTATAGGTAATTTTTTATTTTTATATTTATTTTTTAAATAATCAATTGTTAAATTACTATCCCATGGTTCTAATCCTAGTTCATTTAATGGTTTTAAATTAAATACATCCTTTATAGGGAGTAAATACATTCTTCCAAACTTTCTTGTATCAATATATCTTAATTCCTTATCATTTAAGATAAATCTAACATGTTCATGTTTTAATTTTTCACCATTTTTGATATAGTATCTACCTTCCATTCTTAAATGACTTAAAAGATAATAATCATCTAATTTAAACATTAAGAATTTACCACGTCTTTCTATATCATTAATAGTTTGACCTTTAATATTTTTTTTAAATTCCAAAACACTTGGATAGGCGATTATATTATCATAATAAACTATAACATCATTAATAGTTCTTTTTAATACTTCTTTTTTTAATGTTTCTTTTACTGTTTCCACTTCTGGTAATTCCGGCATTATTTCACCTCTATTCCAATTGGACAATGGTCACTACCTAGTATTTCTGTGTATATCATTGTATTAGTTATATTATCAATGTATCTTTTTGAACATATAAAATAATCAATTCTCCATCCAATGTTTTTTTGTCTACTATTAGCCATATAACTCCACCAACTATATGTAGCTTCATTAGGATGATAATATCTATATGTATCAATATATCCATTATTTAAAAGTTCAGTCATCTTATCTCTTTCTTCATAAGTAAAACCTGCATTACCTATATTAGATTTAACATTTTTAATATCTATCTCATTATGCGCGACATTAAAGTCTCCACATACAATAACTGGTTTTGTCTTATCCAAATTATTTAAGTAATCAACAAATAGATTTTGAAATCTCATACGTGATTCCATTCTACTTAAATCTCTTTTAACATTTGGTACATATACATTTACTAAATAAAAATTATCATATTCTAATGTAATAGTTCTACCTTCACCATCATACTCTAAATCATCTATTCCATATTTAATACTTAGAGGCTCTATTTTAGAATATACCATTGTACCTGAGTAACCTTTCTTTTCTGCTGGATACAAATAATATTGATATCCTTCTGGTTTAAAAGTTAACTCACTATCTACTAATTTAGTTTCTTGTAAACATACTATATCTGCATTTACATCATTAAAGAATTCTTCAAAGCCTTTCTTTTGACAGGCTCTAAATCCTGCAACATTCCACGATACTAACTTCATAAAATCACCAATATTATTATAACAAAAAAGCATAGTTCAAATCTATACTTTTAAATATTATTAATGTTTAACTAATGTCTTTTGAGTACTAATACTACTTATTATGTATTCTTCTAATGGTAATGGCATATTCATGTGATAATGTCTTATATATTCATTTCTTATTAGCTTAATAAAATCATCTTCATTTTTATAATAGCATTCTTTAATATAGTCACTAACTCTATCAGAAATTTTGAAACCTTTATTTTTTAAACTTAAAATTTTAATAACACTAAGAATAGGATTATAATTAAGTTCTTTTGCCTTTTCATCACCAATGAAATCAATTTCATTTTTTTCTATGCAATCACAATAATTATTAATATCAAGTTTTCCTTCTTTAACATCATATACTAATGAGTCATAATTGATTAATGTTGTTTTAGATATATTATCAAAACAAATATCATAAACACCTTCTTTAAATAAGAAATGATTTTTTAAAAGCCAAACATCACAAACAGCATCATCAAAATATAGTTTGTATCCTCCAAAAAAATTTTTGCCATATAAAACATTTTGTTCTTTTATGAATTCTTCTAATTTAGAAGTGTTTTCTTCATCAATAATAATATCAAAGTCTCTTGGGCAGGCATCTGAAAGGATATCTCTTATAGCACCACCAATTATGATACAATGAAAAATAGATAAAAACTTTTTTAATTTATCATTTGTCTTATTGAAAAGAACATCACTAATCATAGTCTCTTGATACATACCTAAACTTCCTTTGAGACATATTATAGCACATCATAATACAAAAATAAAAGGCATATAATTATGCCCTTGGAGTAATCTTTTCAATTCCACCCATATATGGTTGCAATACCTTAGGTACATTAACTGAACCATCTTCATTATAGTTATTTTCAATTAAAGCAATTAATCCTCTTGGAGTAGCTACTACAGTATTTCTCGGTGTTGCAATTTGCACCAAAGGAGTCGGATTTGATACTATCATTCTGATCAACTTCTTTCTTATTCACTTGTATAATTTTTTCCTCTTCAGAGGAAGCTGAAGATTGTTGCTTTTTTATTTCTTCAGCATATTTGTCTATAACGGTTTGTTTGCTATATGATTTACGGGGTAATGCTTGTTTTACTTCTTTGCCATTTCTAAATATGAATTTGATTACATTTGGATTTAACACATCATTTTCATCTTTTTCTCCGATTATAATTTTGTCTGTGATGCTATTAAACACTACTGAATCAAATCCTGATAAAATATTTTTCTTTTTGAATATGGATTTAAAATCCACAATTCTTTTTTTAATATCATTTTCATCTTTCATGACAGTTTTGTACTCATCCAATTTTTCTTCAAGTAAAAGAATTTTATTTTTTAATTCTTCACTTTTTTGCACATATATATTTGAGTCTATTATTCCATCTAACTTCATATCTACAAGGTTAGATTCTCTATCTTTGAGAGTGATAATTTGTTCTCTAATATTTGACATTTCCTTATCATAGTTGTTTCCTGATAGTATCTCTTCCATTGTATCTAATAATTGATTAATAATTATTGTATGATTCTCACATACACTATTGTATGCTTGAACAAATGCAGATTCAATTATTGACTCTTTGACATTTCCAATATTTTGACAATAATCATCATTTCTTCTTTGAAATGTTCTACACGCCCAAGCAACTCTTCTAGGTTGACCTTCTTTGTGTGGCGACCAAGATCTTCTAATAAACTTTTGACCACAACATCCACAATCTATCTTACTACTAAATGGATACATGTGGCTTTCTTTATTAAGTTTATTTTTTTCTTTATACTCTCCTGTTCGCTTATCTAACAAAGCATTTGCTTGATCCCAAATTTCTCTTTCTATAATAGGAACATGATGATTCTTTGTATAATATTTATCTTTTTCACCATGATTTATTATTTTCTTTTTTGAAATAGGATCACTTGTATAAGTTTTACCAGTTAATAAGTCACCACAATATTTTTCATTTCTTATCATTCTTGCAACGACTGTACTTGACCACATCTTGTTAGTTGGACTAGGAATTTTTTTATTATTTAAAGTTCTTGCAATTCTGGCTGTTCCTAGACCATCTTCAATATATAATCTATATACTTCTCTAACTACTTCAGCTTCTTCTTCACAAATAACTAACTCTTCTTTATCTTGATCATATCTATAACCATAAGGAGCATAGTGTCCTACTAATTCTCCCCTTTTCATTTTCATTCTTGCTCCAAGTGCTACACTTGAGGATATTGTTGCACTACCTTGTTGAGCAAGTGCTGATAAGACAGTAAGTAATATTTCACCTTGCATTTCCATAGTGTTTATATTTTCTTCTTCAAAATATACTGCAACACCATGTTCTTTTAATAAACGAATATATTTTAAAATATCTACTGTATTTCTACCGAATCTTGAAATTGATTTAACAAGTATCATATCAATTTTACCTGCTAAAGCATCATCTATCATTCTTTTAAAATTTACTCTTTTAAAAACTTGTGTTCCTGAAATAGCTTCATCTGCATAAATATCAACAAATTCCCAATCTTCATTTTGTCTTATCTTTTGCTTATAGTATTTTATTTGTGATTCGTAACTGGTCTTTTGTTCTTCAGTACCTGTACTTACACGACAATATGCACACACTCTCAATAATTTTTTTATTAGACCTTTTATGCCATGTGCTTTTTTTGGATTAGCTGCTATAACTTTAACATTACCCAATAAAATCTCCTTTCCTCAATCAAAGTTTATAGCAAAACTTCCTATTCAATTATAACACACATTTGGGCAGTTTTAGAATCAAATTAAACGATTTTGTGTTCTAATTTGATTTTTGCCTTAATTAATGAATATTCTCGTTCTGTTATTTTATTTAATTTTAACAACTCATTTAATAATGCCAACTTCATACTATACGCCAATAAATTATCACAACTCTTTTTGTTAGTATTTTTCTTATCTATAAATATCTCTCCTTTTTGGTACGACAAAAAAAAGGATACAATTTTGTATCCAACAGTTAATCCAAAAAGAATCAATCATAGCTAAAGGTTATTGTTCATTATTAACTTGAATGTATGCCTTTTTAAAGTTTCTCATTTCATTTCCAACATCATAACCAGTCATAAACTTATTGAATTTAGGAAAATCAGTTTTTTCCATAAATAAAGTTCTATTATCTAATTTAACAATTAGTTCTGTTAAAACATCAACTTGTTCTGTAAATTCTAGTTTTTTAAAATCAGCAATTATTTTTCTACTTGTATCGTTACAGATATTTTCATCATTTTGCGTTAATACTAATTTCCCTGCTTTTTTAATTCTATCATTATTTAACATTACGAATAAAAAGTCAGATATTTCAGTTCCTAATGAGTCATCAAATCCCATAACAGAAGGTTTAAAAACTACACCTTTACCATTACTTATTGATTTGTTGCTCCATTTTTTAAATAAATCTATACATACTTCAAGTCTATCAGAATATTTAACATTTTCTATTCTTTTAATATATTCAATAGTTTTATCTGAAGCATCTTGAATAAATCTAAAATTTTCACCTTTCATTAGAATAATATCTCTCAAAAATATATCATCAGGTTTCTTTCCAAATAGTGTAGCTATTTCAACAGCTCTTTCGTATGAAAGAATTGTCTTACCTACTTCTATTTGTCTATAACCACTTTTACTTAAATCAAACATTGAACCAATATCAGTACAAGTGTATCCTTGTTCTTCTCTTTCCCTTCGTAAATCTTCTAGCATATAATCATCTCACTTTCTATAAAAGTAATTTTAACTAATTATATTATATCAAATTTTCATTAAAAAATCATTGTTTTTCCTAGTATTTTTCAAGAATTCCATGAATAAAATATCTATCATTTTTTCTCCAATTTCCTTCTCTGGAACATGAATATAAAGTAATAATTTTATCCTTAGTGGAATCTACTTCAATATTTGTATTATAATTACTTTTTGATATTACCAAATCTAAATAGTTTCTATAATCTTCTAAAGAACTATATTTTTGATTATAAGATTCTGAATCTGTGTCTGCAACATAGGCACTAAATATATTGACATTATAATTTCCATTAGGAGTATATAATTTAAATGAGGGATGTTCTTTATAAAAATTATAATCCATGTATTTATATACTTCTCCAAACATAGAGCCATCCTTAGTGTGATGACCATATATAAAGGTATTATAATCTGTAAAATCTCTTGTTGAATTGAAATCCATAAAAATACTCCCAAAGCCACTCCATTTTTTATCAAACGAATGGTTTAAATAAAAAGAATTATTCTTTCCTTGTACAATTGGATAATTAATTTGTGTTCCTTCAATTACTATCCATCCAACAATATCTGGATTGATTTTTTCCAATTCAGAAAAATCAACTGTGAATTCTGGTTCATTGGATGGAATGTCAGGAATATCTATTAATTCAATTAATTCCTCTTTTATATCTGCTGCATCTTTTTCTTCTTTGAAAATTTTGTATACATTAAATGCACAATATATCAAAGAAGATATTAATACTAATAATAAAAGTATTTTTATCTTTTTCATTTTTATTTTTCTATCTCCTCATTTAATTCTTTTTCATTAGATATATCATATTTTTTTCTATATTCGTCTAAATGTCTTAGTTCTTCCCTAGTTAATAAATCAACCATCCCATGACTATTGTAGACAAATACTTCATCATATAGAAAATCATAGAATTCTTTACCTTTCCATTTATTATCTTCATCATAAGCAACAATATTATTATTTTTATCATATTCTAAATTAATATCATAAATTTTGTGTTTATATAAAATATGATCAATTAAATCTAATTCATTATCTAAATATTTCATCTTTCTATCTCATTCTCCTCTTCTTTTTCAATGTTTTTAGTATCATTATTTATATCATAATGTTTTCTGTCAGTTTCTAGTTCATTGTAAACAAAATCCAGTCTATTCTCTTTTGAATAGTCTTTATACTTTTCATATATATCATTCAACAATATTTTAAATGTATTTTTTAATTTATTTATATCAGAATCAGGAGTTGCAGATAAACTATAAATAGCAGCTGCTTCACCAGTTAAAACAAAATTACCATTTCTATCCTCAGCAAATATTGAAAAGTGACGAGGATAAATATCAGCACTCAATGTAAAAAAGACAGCAAACTTATCTTCTTTAACAGCATTACCACCATAACCCATATACTTAATTTCTTCATCCCTATGGAAATAAACTGTATATCCTTTTTCTTTCATAAAATCATAAAATATATTTTCTACTGCTTCTTCTTGCTCTAAAAAATTTCTTCTATCTATCATTTTATATCCTCCTTATTTTTCTATTTCTTCTTCTAAATCAATTTCTTTTAAATCGTAAATTGAAATTAATGATTTAAATTGAGAATATTGAAAATCACCTTTCATTTCTTCTGATATATAATCAATTATTTCTTTTACTTCATTAGGATTAAGACTTTTATTATAAACTCTTTCTAATTCCTCTTGCTGCTTTTCTGTACCCATAGACAAAGCTAGTGGTGAATCACTTACATATTTCTTATCCATTAAACAATGTGCTAGTGCTTCTCTATATTCAGAATCTAAAGCTGTTAATGTTTCTTCAATCATACTTACTGTGATTATTTTACTAATTTTGTTCTACCTCCATTTCATCTTTATTTTCCTCTATTACTGACTTGTTTTTAGAAAAATGATTTTTAAATTGCTCATATAGTCTATCCATGATTTTTTCTTGATCCATATCTGGATTAAACCAGTCAATTTCTTCAGTTTCCTTTTTCCAATTATTAAGGTCTATTCTATATCCATACTCTATTTTTGCCTTACCTTCATTATAAAATAATTCAATAGAATAAGCATAATTAGATAATCTTGCAACACTAGATGAACCTGCATATTCTTTATAACCTGGATAAGTATAATTTTCACCTGCTACATAACCTTTCTCTCCAAGTAAATTAATATCAAAATCTTCTAAAATAAATTCATCTAAGTCTAATTGTTCTAATAAATTATCTCTTAATTCTATATATTTATTATAATATTTTAAATGTTCCCTATAATCTTTTTCAGGAACATTATATTTTTTTATAAAGTTTTCAGCTCGTACCTTCCAATATTCTTCTTTTTCTCCCATTACTAATAAATCTTTAATAGTCCACCCATTAGCATATATTTCATTATAATTTAACACATCTTTATAAAGTGATTCTAAATAACTTGGAATATAGTCTTTTATATATTCCAACATAGATAAATCTCCATAATCATAGTTTTTCCTAAATTCTTTTAAATTTATTTCATATAATGGTTTTGTCATATTTCTCTCCTTTTCTATTTTTCTATTTCTTCTTCTGGTTCTTTATTTATACTATTTACTTTTTCTACAAGAAAATCTATTTTATCTGATATGGTTTCATATTTATTACCATAGCAAAATTCCATTTCTATATTTTCGTTGATTATAGCTTTAAAAGTATTATAAATATCATTCATATTAGTAACTTTAATTGAATGTATCTTAATATCAAATGATTCAAATAAACGCTTATAAAATTTTTCAAAATCTTTTTCTGTAAAATTTTCTAATGGCATAAGACTTTTAAAACTAACATTAAACTCTGAACCAACATTTCTAATTTTTAAAAATCTATTGTTCCATAAATCCATCATTTTTTCTTTATCATACTCTTTAAATAAAAAAATAAAAGTTCCTGTATCTCTTGAATTAACACAATTGGTATGATCAATAATTGTTTCGTACTTTCCTTCATCTTGCACTATAATTCTATTACCTGCTTTTAACTTATTTACAATATTCATATATTTAGGATTATGTAAATCCCTAGGAAAATACTCATATATTCGTAAATAGTGTATAATTGCTTCATTCAAATTATCCCATACATCTAAATTTTTATTTATAAACACATATATAAAATTATTCATTTTTCTATTTCCTCCTCTATTTCATTTTCTATATTTTTTTCTAAATCTTCGCAGTAATTTTTTCTATTAATATTTACAACAGGGATAAGATCTTTATCAGAAAATAATTTCATTAATGCCTCTACACCATTTTGCTGTTTATATAACATTTCCTCTCTATATAGTGGAAATACTTGATAAAAATTAATTCTACCTTTATCTGGTAATGTTAAATCCAAATACTCATAATCTTTATTCAAAGCATTAAGTAAAAGTGTACTAGATAACTTTGTATTACTTGCAAATGGTTTTGTAGCCTTTTCATCTTCTGAAAAAGAATGTCCAAATCCTATCCATGAATCTTCCATTATTGGTGTTCTAGCAATATTTTTTATTTGACTTATAACCCATCCATTCTCTTCTTTTTCAAAATCAAAATTCCAATCTGATGGTAAATACATAATTAATTCTGCTCTGTCCAATCCTTCGTCTTTAATAATATCTGGAACATTCATTTTATAAGCACCTAATCCTCTAGTAACTAACTTATAAAAATTATTTTTTGAATCAGGTGGAATTATCAATATATCCAAATGAACATCAGGTGAATATAGTTCATGATAAACCATATCAAACTCACCAATATTATCTTTTATATATTCTTCGTATAATTTTATATCACTAGCATTGTATACATATTTTGGTGGTTCTTGTAAACCTTTCAAATAATAATTCATTTTTTTAGTAAAACTCAAATTATCATCTCCTTATTTTCCTTTATAATATTCATTAACCTTTTTCTTTTCATCTTGAGAAATTTTTTCAATATCCTCACCATTAACTCTTTCTACTTCTTTATCATCTTTGTCATATAATACATATTCTTTATCATCTACTAAATAAATAATTCCTCTGGTATCAAAACTAACCCAAGCAATACTCTTTTTAGGAACATAAAAAAAGTATTCACTATATGGAATACGGACACAATATGTATCTGATGAAGAGCGTTTTTCATCAATCATATTTTTACTAATAGAAATACTTTTAATATATCCTTTTTCACTTTCTAAAGAAATACCCTTAATCTTTTCTAATTCACTAGCTTTATTTTTTAAATAAGTAAGATAAGCATATTTTTGATTCATATCAATTCTCATCTTATTTGCTTCAGAAATAATTTCTTCTACTTCTTCTGGTATTTCTACATTTAATTCTTTTTTCAAATCTAAAAATGTTTGAACTTCTTTTGGGAGTTCTGCATCTATTGGATATATTTCTTGTTGCTCTAAGTATCCATTATAATCATCTAAATATTTTATATATAAATTACATAATGGAACTCTAAGTTGTAATGTTTCATGTTTTGATAATAAAGAGTTATATTCTGTTTCCCTTTGCTCTATATCTTTCTTTATTTCATTTAATTGATAATCTAAAGAATCGTAGTTATATATTTCATGACTATTTAAAAAGTTAATTGTATCTACTAACTGATGATAACGCCTTACTTCTAAATAGCGAGAATTATAATATTTAAAATATTCAGAGTTAGCATCTAAATCTTGCATAGTATATAAAACTGAATGTTTTGATAAATTGGCTAGTTGATCATATATATTTAAAATATCACTATCACTAACATTTAATTTATAATCTTCAAAATTAATAACCTTTTGATTTTTTCTCTTTTCTCTGAAAAATAATTTTAATGCTTCTTCACTATAATCATCACCTAGAATTTTCATTGTTACATATCTTTCTTTTCCATAAGGCTTTATACGAATGTTTTTCCCTTGTTTAATTAAATATCCTTCTAAAGCAAGTTGCTCTAATAATTCATCAAAAGAATAACATCTATCTTTTAGTGTTTCTATCATTTCAATTATTTGACTTCGCCAAGATTTATTTGCAAGATTATATAAATATTTATTTTTATGATAATGACCAATCTTTGGAGCATCTTCAATTATATGAAGACCATGTTCTAATGCAATTTGATCACTTACATCTCTTAATCCATACAATCCTTCAATTGGATTAGATAGTCTATCTTCTAGTTTTCTACCTTTCAGATTTACAGCTGAAATGCAGAAGTGATTATGCAAATGTAAATGGTCTACATGAGTACAAACTACTACTTGAAAATCTGGATATAATTTTTTTGCAAGTTCTATTCCCATTTGATGCACTTCTTCAGGAGTTAAGTTTTTTTCTTTTGGATCAAATGATTGATAAGCATGATAACATGTTCTACTATCATCATTTTCTTCAATACGAAATTTTTGACTATTTATCTGCATCTCATAAGCTGCGAATTCAGAAGAACAATTTATTCCTGTTACTAATGTTCCATCTTTCGTTTTATCTGGATTCTTAATATAGTTAATACAATCAACTCTTCCTTTTACTCCATGTACTGACCATCTAGCTGTTGCTGGAATAAATATCACCTTCCGTTTCCAATTGCTGACTATATAAATTATATATATAATCTGCTTCCATCTCTTCTGCATATTTTGATGCTGATTCTTTATCTACAAAAGGCATCACAATACCATATCTTAACTTATCATTGAAACGATAAATAGAAATATATAATTCCTTCTTCATAGCAATTTGACGATAGTTGTCAATTTTCTCTTTAAACTTATCTGGATTGAAATTTTTAATTTCAATTTCATCATAGTATTCTGGTAAAAAAACAATATATATAACAGCTTCATTTGGATGATATAAATTAGAAGGTCTTAATACCAATCCCCATTCACCAGCAATTTGTATTTTAGGTATCAATTTATCTGAATCATATTTTTCTATCATATTAATTCTTTGTTGAATTTTCTTTTCTGAATTAACAGACAAGGAAGAAATTACAATTCTTGATAATCTACCTATCTTTTCTATAATTTGTTGATTCTGAATTTTTATTTTATCAACATCTTCTTTTGTTAGAAAAACATTTTTTATTAATTTTCTTTGAACATTTAATAGTTCTCTTAACTCTTTTATATATTCACTAACCTTATTACAAACTTTTTCTTTTCCATGAACATCTTCAACATAAATGTTTTCATATATACATGCTGCTCTTATATATTCGGCTAAGCAATCTCCAAATCCATATTTAATAGCTTTTTCTTTTATTATTTTTCGTTCTTCTTCATTAAGCATCACATTTATCTTTTGTCTTCTTAATTTACTATATTTTTCGTCTTGATTGCTCATACATTATCCTTTTCTTTTTTTGAAGATCCAATTTATACAATTCTAAATTTTCTAAATATGAAGTACGAAAATAATTTTCACTTAGCCATTTAACTCCTTCTTTTGAAACTAAAACTTTCCCATCTTCTAAATATTGTTGAGAAAAATTATTATTTCTCATACGAATTAAAGCTACATATATTGTGTTAATACTTTTATCAAAAAATATAGACAATTCCCTAACTGTCATAGGATTATATTCTATCTCTTTATGAGGGATACCCAATTCTTTTTCTAATCGTAATATTTGTCTTCTAAAAAATTCTATATCCAAATCTAAATAATATTTTTTTTCATTTGAATATACATCCCTTAACCATTCAACAAATTCTAATTTAAAATATACAACTCTCTGACCATTGGATGCTATTCTCTCATCTATCCATTCTTCCAATGGATGTCTTTTTATCATCTTTTTTATTGCTATATCCATCTGTTTATCAGTCATATTAAAATTTTTCTGCACTCTCCACTTTTCCTGAACTTTAAATTCCATATTTGCTCCTTTCTTACTTCAGTAGAAAGCACCCCTTACAGAGTATAGAAATATAATCTATCAAGCATGGTGTTGACACACCCCTAAGCTTGTTAGGGAATGTCCCTAAAACCCACTAAGTAGTCGCTGACAGTTAGTAGAATTTTTTTCAAAAATTATTAATAATATTTTTCATTTTCATCTATTTCTAATGATGAAAAATAATCCAAACTATTATAAAAAACTGCTTCAGAAATTTCACCTGAAGTAGCTTTTTCTAAATCATTTTTTGTTAAATTTCCTCTTGTATAATGATCAGTTAGATAATGAGAAATTGAATAAGGATTTATATTTTCATTCTCAACTTTTGATGTAATTTTATAAATAAATTTTGCATCTTCTTCATCAATATCAGGAAAACAATCATATATTCCTTTAAAAATATAATAAGATTTTAAATTCTCTTTATGAGTTTCTGGCATAGTTTTATATATTGAAAATATATCCAAATTAATCAACCTCTCTTTCATCAATATCTTCAATTTCAAGAGGGTTTCCTAATTCTTTTCCATTGTTATACCAATCATAGAAATCATCTACTGATAATGATTTTATTTGGTCAATTGTTATATTTTTTTCTTCATAAACTTCATTTGCAAGTGATTGTCCTATTGATATTGGATCTGTATAATCTCCATGAACTTCTGAACACTTTTTTATCAATAATTCTAACTCTTCTTTTGGAATATCATTTTTAACATTTGTCAAACCAATATAAAAGCAATAATCATAAATATTATAATCATCAAATGATGCTGAATATTCTTTTATTTTTTCAAAAGATTCTATCATATATCCATCTCCATTTCTTGTTCTATTTCGTTTATTTGAACTTTTTCTTTTTTAATACTATTTTCTTCTAAATAATCTACAATTTTGTTAGCATCTGTTATTGCATTAAACAATTCTTGTGGATTATTTTTTAATATTTCTAACCAATTCTTTACATAACTTTTATGATTATCTAAATGCCTTTTATCCTCTTCCAAATGAAACTTTTGCATTAAAAAAGAAGAACTAATTTCTGCTCTTAATTCTTCTTTGGCATAGCCTTCAGTTCCAAAATGGTCTTTCATATTTCTTGATAATCTTGATTCATGTCCTGTTGAATGAGCTAATTCGTGAAGTTGTGTAGCATAATAAGAATTACTTGTTTTAAAAGTATTTGATGGTGGCAAAACAACTATATCTTTTGAAGGACTATAATAAGCATTTTCTCCTTCTTCTTTATATCCAACGCCTATATTATCAATTATATTTTGAATATAATCATTACTAATAATTTCTTGTTTTTGTTCTGTTTTATCATTAACCAATCCATCAACTAAATCTCCATTGAATACTGTATAACTCATTTTACTTATTTTAAATTCTTTTTCTTTTTCAGGATTTTCTTCAATAATTTTATTATATTCTTCAAAACTTATAATCTTATTATCTTTTTTATTTTTCATTGCCCACCATTCAACTGGTACACCTTTACCTTTTGCTGAACCAATAAATTTCCAATGCTTTTTTCCCATTTGATTAAATGTAATCCATCTATTATCTTTATATCCTCTTTTATAAGCAATGTATGATAAATATAAATTATTTACACCTCTATATTTTATTCCAGAAATAGCATTTTCAGGAATAGAAGTCTTCCACATTTGCTCCCATGGAATGTTTCCTTCCTCTAAACTTTTTATATACATATCAATTAAATCTTGTCTAGTTTTTGGAAGTTTACTCATATTCTATTTCATCCATTTCTTGTTCTTGAGCTATCTCTTTATCTGTCATTTCATAAAATATAGGAATTGTAATTTCGTTAAATAAATCTTTATATACATACTTATTTTCATTAACTATAAATATATCTGACTCACTATCTTTTAATATTTCTCTAATATCTATCATTCTTCTTATATCTCTTGATAACCTAGAAATATTAACAGAATATAGATCTAAAGTTTTATTATTTTTTATATCCTCTAATGCTTTTCCAAATGCTTTTTCATGATTTTTTAATCCTGAACATCTATCAAAATATATTCTTATTAATTCAGTATTTCCTTTAGCATTTTGATTAATAGAATACAAACATTTATCAATTTGGTTTTTTATAGCAATCATAGATTCACCTTGAACATTATCTACACGACAATAAATTGAATATAATTTATTATCTTTATTTTGTTCCCAAATCATATCTAAAACTTCATCTACTGCTTCCTTTAAAGAATCTGAATCCATTACATCATCATATTCTATTTCACCATCTTTATTATAAAAAGACAATTCAAACCAGTTATTATTATCAATATCTAGTTCATATAATTCGTGTTTTTCGTTTAATATATCTAATAATTCATTATCATCTTTGATATATAATGACATCTCATCTTTAAATGCTCCAACTTCATTTTTATCTTTAACATGAGCAATTAAATTTCCTGCTTTTATTTGTTCACCATCAGGCGTTATATAATCTTTTTTTGCAATTAAATCACAAGATACTATTCCTCTAGCAACAATTTTATATTCACCTTCTGAAGACTTTATACTTGCTACTTCTCCACCATACCAGAAAACATTATCATGATTTGGTTCTTCATTTTCTTGAATTTTTATATCAACATTTAATCTTGTATATCCGTTTGGTGATATTTTTCCACGAACTAAATTCATTATTTATCTCCTAATATTTTAGTATCAAGATCTTGTTGCATTTGATAGATTTTTTCTTGTTGTTTTTTATAATCATATAATACTTTTAACTGTTTATCATAATCGGATATTACAACATTAATAGCATCTATTTTATCTAGTTCCTTCTTCTTTAGTGCTTCTAACTTATCAATTTTTTTCTCTAATGGTTTATTCAAAATTAATTCTCCTTTCATATTTCTAATTCATATTCTTCATCAATATTATTTAATTCAAAAGATTTATCTGTTTCTTTATAACAATTATCAAGAATCCATTTAAAATTTTTTGAAATATTTTCATCTTCTCTAAGTAATAATCCTTGCCATATTCCTTTAATATGATTTATTCCATTTAAAAACTTTATTCCTGTTCCTCCTGCCTCTTTCCAATCAAGAAGATTCTTTGTATGGTCATCAATTAAATAATCAAATGAAGTAATTTTACTAGGTAAATATTTATATTTAATATCACCATAAGGAACAAAAATTCTCTTTTCAATTGGTAACTCTGGAAGATATTTATTTAACCAATTATTTTTTTCTTTTAAAGCATAATCACTATCACTTAAAAAAGAAGAAAGAATATAAATATCCTTTCCTTCTCTAATAAGTTTTTTAGTTTCTTCTAATATATAATTGTTTGGTTTTAATGATTCATAATAACCTTTTTGATATAATTCATTATTTGATTGAATATTTTTCCATTCGGCAAGAGTACCGTCCATATCAATGAAAATTCTTGTTTTCATGATTATTTATCTAATTCAACTTCATCTTTTAATGGAACTTTTTCATAATCAATATAGCTCTCAATATAACTTTCAATAGAGTTTTTTAAATCTCCAATTGTTTCGCATTTATATTTAGTACCTGATGAAGACGGAGTGCCAATATAAACAGTTTTTTCTTCTTTAGAAAATACTATTTCAAGTTCAATATCATCTTTTATAATCATTTATCAATTTCCTCCTCTACTTCATCATTTAAAATAGTTTTATCTTGATTTTTGCTGTGAGATAGATAATCAATATTATCAACAACAATATCAGTATATTTAGTTTTTTGACCATCTTTTTCTACTAATCTAGTTTGTATTGATGCTTCTATAAGAACTAAATCACCTTTTAATAAATGGTCTGATTTTTTTACTGCTCTTTCATTCCATGCTGTTAAATCTATAAAGTTTGCTTCGTGTTCACCATTTTCATTTGTGTATGGTTTTGGTACAGCAATAGTAATACTAGCATAATTTTTTCCTGCTTCAGTTTGTTTTAATTCTGGTTTTGATACCATTCTTCCTACAAGTAATGTTTGATTTAACATATAATCTCTCCTTTTCTATTTTTCTATTTCTTCTTCTAATTCTACTTCGTTTTTCTTCTCAAATTTCATACTTAATAACCTACTATTGGTATAAAAAGATTCCAAATCTTTAACATTTAATGGTTCTACTCCAAACCAGTTTTTAGATGATTCTTTAGTATATCCAAATGTTAATCCCTTTGTTATTTGAAATTCAAAAACAAGATAATTTGGATTCTTATTATTAATTCTTGCCAGATGCTGCCAATCTGAAAAATTTCTATAATCTTTAAGAAGTTTTCCAATTCCTAAATCGTCTAAAAATTTTCGGAATTTATTAAACTCTTCTTCATTTGATACCATTATAGAATTAATTCCAGCGATAAAGTCTAGCCATTTATTCTCTTCGTTTATCAATTAAATCTCCTTTCTGTTGCCTACAATAGTAGTCAATAATTTTAAAAAAATTATATCTCTATTTCTAAATCTTCTTCTACTTCTTTATCTTTAGATGATGATAAATCATAATGATAAAGTTCATTCTTACCATAAGTAATGGAAGTTATATTTGAAAAGTTAAATTCTTCTGTCCATCTGCTTGTTTCTTCCTGAGAATTTTCTTTAATAAATTTTGATACTTCTTCATAAGCTTTACCATATCCACTACTGCCTTTACTATCATTAGTTAAATCTCTTTTTAATGCACTATATTCATATTTAAATGTTAAACTTTTATCTCCATATTGAATTGTTATATTAACTGTTTTTGCATCAATATCTTTAATAGAATTATATATATTTCTTTTTATATATAAATCTTTAAATTCATTATTTTTATTTTCTTTTATAATATCTAAATATTCAATCTTATCACGGAATATTAGCAATTCAAGTCCTAATTCCTCTTTATTATTTCTATAATCATCTATTGTTTCTATAATTTTATTAGAATACTTTTCAACAGTCTTTTGAGGATTATTTAAATATTCAACATCTATATAATGTCCCTTATATTCTGGAATGTTTGTGAATTCATAACTTGAATATGACTTTTGAAGTTTTATTATTGGATTCATTTCTTCAACAAATTGTTCTCTTACATCTCTCTTATAACTATCTATCCTATAATCTTCTAAATGATTATATTTTTCAATAGCTATATCTTTTAATTTTTCTTCATTGGCGAATGAATATTTCTCTATATAATCTTGTATTTCATTCCACAATTTTTCACCCAAAACACCAAAAGAACTTTTTTCAATTAAGTTCTTTTCTTTAGGTAATAATTCATTTAAATAATAAGTGCAATTATATAATACTCTATCTTTTGTATCCAAATATCCTGCTACTTCATAATCATTTTGTGATAAATAACTATTATTTGTTTTAGTATATATAACAACAAATCTATCATCAAATTTCTCTTTATGAATTTTTTGATGATTATAAGTACCTTCAAAAACTAAATCATTAACATCAGGATTTAAAAGAAATTTTTCTATATCCATATTGTATAATCACCCCTTTAATTACATTTCTATTTCTAAATCTTCTTCTACTTCTTTTTCTGGAGTTGGAACATCTTTACTATATATTTCATTCTTTCCACTTGTTATAGAACTAATCGTAGGAATAGAAAAAGGACATTTCCATTGGTTTTTATCAGCAAGATTAGGATTATTTGCTTTTACAAAATCTGATACTATTCCATAACTACTTGTATAACTTGAAGTTTCCATTTTACCACTTGATAATGCACTTCTTAAATCATCAAGTTCATATTTAAATGTTAAACTTTTATCTCCATATTGAATTGTTATATTAACTGTTTTTGCATCAACATATTTAATTGAATCAAGTATTTTTTTGCAAGAATGAATATCATCAAAAGCATTATCTTTATTCTCTTGTAATTCTTTTAAATAGCTTACCTTATCGTGGTAAATTAATAATTCTAATCCATAACTTTTTCCGTTTCTTTCAATAAATCTTTTAGATATTTCTTCTATTGCTTTTTTTGGATTATTTAAATATGAAATAATATTATTATCATAATCAATGTCATAATTGCTGATTGAGATTGTTAAATCTGCTGTTGGATTATCCTTAGTGATAAAAAGTTTATTAATTTCTTTTTTATATTCAAATAATCTTGTATCATCCTTTGTATCATATTTTTCCTGAGCTAATTTAGTTAAATCTTTTTCATGAGCAAAACAATAATCATTTATATATTGCTTTACTTCATCTAAGATTTTTTGATTTAAATTATCAAATCTATCAAACTTTATAACATCACTTTCTTGAATTTTATCAGTTAAAAATTTTTCTGCATTATATATACAATGTGCCTTATTATCATAATATCCACATAAATTATAATAACTACGATTTTGCCTTAAAGTGTCTTGATTTTCTTTAATATATAAAAGATCAAACCTATCATCATAGTGTTCTTTATGAAGTTTGTATTCTTTTTGTTGATAATCAAATACTTCATCATTTGCTTTTACATCTAATAAAAAATTTTCTATTTTACTATACATATAATTCTCCTTTCATAGTATTAATAATCCATTTCCATATCATCATTTTCCATTTCATAATCATCATTATTATTTGAATTAAGTTGTTGCTCAGTATCTTGTTTTATACGATTTAATTCAATAGATTCTTGATTTTCAAGAAAATTAGATATTTCCATTGCTTCTGCTTGAATGTTAGGATCTGTTATCGCTCTATGGTATTCATTAGATATTTCTTGATTAAAGAAATGGAATTCTTTCTTTTCAGTTCTTTGTTTATCTTGAATATAATCATAAGTATGATTTATCGCAATTTGTTCTGATAATCTTAAATCTTTTGGATTTAAATTGTTATCAATACATATTAACGCTTGATAGAAAAGTTGCTCATTATCTTTCTTTAAAGCGTTTAATTGACCATACATGATTGTTAAAAATTGTCTGTTGACTGATTGACTAATTGCTCTTTCTACTTCTTGTCCAAATTCTTTTTCAAAATGAGATGCAGGTACTTTGGTAGGTTGATGCGTTTCTGGATTTGTATATTTAAAAACTATATCTTCAAGTGTTTTTGACATTTCTTTTGGTTTTTGTTGAATAAAATCATCATAAAATTTTCTCATAAATTCTTTTCTCCTTTTCTATTAAATATTTATTTCTATATCACTAACTTCTTTATTACTAACTGACTTACTTTCTATTTGATGCTGTAAATTTTTATAATCTTCCATTTCAATTAGTTCTAATAAATTTTGTGCTTTTTCACCAGATAAACGAGTATATGGTGCATTGAACAAAAATCTATCTTGAACCATTTTTATAATTTCATCTATTGATTCTTTAGAAGATATTTCTCCATCTAGTTCTAATACTCCACCATCCATGTTATGACCTTTAGAATTATAAATTGTATAATCACATTTATCTCCATCATTAAATATATGAAGAATATTATTCTCATTACTAATTATTAAAGTATCCATTATTCATCTCCACCAGATACCAAAGTTATAATTATTTCTAAAGGTTCACACAATGGACATGAATCACAATCTTCATTATCATCTTCAGCAATATCATCATCTAATAATGATTCCATTTCTGTTATATTATCTTCATTATCTATTTGATTTGATGGAAGATAACCAGCTAAAACAAGTAAATGAATGAAGTCTATTTTTAAAACTTCACACATTCTAATTAATGTAACTAAATTATAATTTTCTCTTTCACCATGTTCAATTCTTGATACTTCTGTATCACTAATTCCAACAATGGCTGCTAATTTTCTTTTACTATAACCTAACATTACTCTTCTTTTTCTAAATACTTCAGCAATAAAACCATAATTATTTTTCATAAATATTCTATCCTTTCTTTTGTCTACAATAGTAGACATTTTAATCAAAAAAAATTATTTTTCTATTTCTTCTTCTAAATCCTGTTCAATAGTAGTTTTATTAAATAATCTATCTTCTGAAACATCTATATCAAAATCATATTGCATATTTGAAGTAATATAAGAAATCATCATATCTTCCAAATCTTCAGGGCTTTGAATATCCATTCCTGCTTCTAAAAATGTTTCTTTGTTTTCTTCAAATAATTCTTTTATATACTCTTTATTCATTACTCGTCTTCCTTAAAAGATTTTAAATATTTATCTTTTAATGTATCAAATATATTTATACAATTATTGCCTAATGATTGCTTATTATTATCATATTCATTTAATAATTCTTGGCATCTCCATAATAACTTAAATTCCTCATCAGTTATTTCATAATTTCTTAAATCAACATAATTATCTACTGGGGCATAATTATTTAAATTGTTATAAAAATCACTTAGCATTTTTTCATTTACTTTTTGAACAGCTTCTGTGTATTCTTTTTCTGTAAATATCTCTTTCATTAAATCACCTTTCTATATTAATTTGTTTCTAATTTCATTCCTAAATAGATACCATTTTCATCCTGTATAGGACTACACATTCCAGTTCTATTTGTTTTCTTTAATTCTGAAGCACAAGCATCTGCTACATTCATCATTGTATATCCATCAGAGAATAGAAAATACTTTACAATTTTACCTGAATTATTATCGTTTTTAGATGGTTCTTGAACTGGTTGAGTTTGTTTAGGTTCTTCTTTTGGTGTTGTATTAGTTGTATTATTTTTTTGATTTGATTCTACTTTAGGTGGAGTTTGTCTATTTTCAGTAGAATTATTTTCAGGTATATTTTCTTGATTTTCTGGTTCTTCTTTTTCTTTTACAATAACTTTTAATATTGCTTGACTTGTATTTCCAGATTTATCATTAACACTATATACAATAGATTGTTCACCAACTATTGATGTATCAATCTCTTCGTATTTTAATTCATCTATTAAATTACCATCAACTTTATCTATAACACTTTCTACATAATCAATGTAGTTTATATCATCCCCTTTCGTTAATTCTAATTCTTCTATTTTTAATTTAATAATTGGAGCTTCTTCATCTTTTACTATTACTTCTTCTTTTGGCTTTTCTTCTAATTCAGTAGATGAAGTATTATTAAAATGAAAATATAAAATTAAACCTGCGATCAATATAAAAAAGAGAACGATAATTGATATAATAATCATTCTCTTTCTCTTATATTCATGATATTTAATCAATAATTCTTCATCACTCATAGTAAAATTCTCCCTTCATATAATTAATCTACATATTTAAAGTTTGGTTTTTCTTTAATAATAACTTGAAGCTCTGCTTTGGTAGTATTTAAAGCTGTATCACTTATTTCATAATCAACAACATATTCTCCAATTGCATTAATATCAATTTCATTATACTTAACCTTTTCAGTTAGATCTCCTTCTAAATTATCAGAGGCTTCCTTAATAAAAGCTTTATAATTTAATTCATCTCCCTGATACATAATAACTTTATCTTGAGTAAGCATTAATATTGGTGCAATTTCGTCAGCTTTTAACATTTCTTCATATTTTTGTCTTTCTGCCTCTTCTTGCCTAGCTGCTTCAAGTTTTCTTTGAATTACCCCTCTATTTAAAATTATAGGTACTGCTATACAAATAATAACTGCTACAAATGCTATAAATATAATCTTTATTTTTTTCATTCTTTCTCCTTTTCATTATCTAAATATATAAATCCTACTACTGTTAATCCACTACTTTTACTAGCTTTTCTATAAGCGTCAAATGAAGAATAAGTTTTTGTTCTAACTAATTCTTCAGCATGTTCATTTGCATATTCTACTTGACTGCATGAATCATCACTACTACACTTATTTCCAACATTTCCTTCACTTATTGTTATAGTTTTACCATCATAAGCTTCAACAAAAGCAACATGTCCAAATTTACGCCCCATTAAAACAACAACTGAGTTTGCTGATGGTTGTGTTCCTGTTTTGTAACCCATAGCAATAGCAGAAGTTAACCATGTTTGAGCATTACCAGTAGGCATCTTTTTACCAGATATTTCTAATGCTCTACCAAATGAGAACCAAGTACATTGACCTTTAAATCCTGAAGTTGCTAATGTGTTTTTTGAGTTATAATTATCGCTCTTTAGATCTGCTTTTGTTTCATTTTTTCCATATACAGGTGTATGAGTAATAAAATCATTTCCTAATAACTCAGCAAAGTCATCAGATTGATATAAAAGCTCTAGCATTTCTTTTTGCTCATCTGAAAATGAAGTATCAGATCCATCTGTTACTTTTTTCTTTTTATTAAAATCTGCAACTTTAGAATAATTATTGTTTAACCATTCTAAATAATCCTCATATACACCATTTGTAATAACTAATACTGGAATAGTATTTGCTTGATTATTTGCAGGAGCAATTTCAGTATTATATTGTGGTGTTGTAGATGGTGTATTAAAAGTAGGTGGTGATGGTGTAGTCGTTGTTGAACTACTACCTTCTACTTCTTGATAAACAACTTCATGTTTTTCATATAGACCAGCTGTCTTGAATGAATTAAGCAAATCTTTTTCATCTGAATCAAAACTTAGTTCTGCTCCTGTTGATTGAATAATAGCAAGTGGTATTCTCCAATCTATTTGACCATACTCACCTTTTACTCCGACAACAATACCATTCGGATTCATTCTTTTCCAATCATCAACTTGTTTATTATATTCGGCTTGGACAGATGCCATATATGATGAATAATCAGTAACTGATTTATCATTTGATGAACCACTACCAAATATAGAGCATATTGCCACAATAACAAGAATTACTAAAGCAACAGGAATTATGAATTCTGCTGCTGCTGTAAATACAGATATAAGTAATTTTAAAAATTTAATTAAAACAGATTTAGCAACCTGAATTAATTTTTTACCAAGTGTTTGATTTAATTTCTTTTGGATTTTTTTAGCACCTTTTTTTGCTACTTTATAACTTGTAGTTTTGACTTTACGACCTATCTTATCATTTATATATTCACTTCCTGTACCATCACTACTCATAGCTTTATTTAATTCTCTAGAAGTTCTAGTAATAGTTCTTCCTGCTTTTGATACCTTGCTTCCAGTTTTACTAATAACTGTCATTGTTTTAGAAACTTTACCTTGATTATCATTAAATTTAAAAGTTTTTTGAGCCACTTTAGATACAGAAGTTTTTAATTTACTGGTTTTAGGAGTAGCTTCAGATTCACTAACTCCTTCACCTTTTACGGATGACTTAGCTTCCTTATCAATTCCTGAATTAACATTAGTTTTTAATCTACTTGTTGATTCTTCTCCAACCTCTTCATTTACCCCTGTATTTGCACTTTCTTGGGCATTTTCAGAGGTTTTTAGTCGTGAGCCAACTTCTTCTTCATTATTTTTGTTTTCTTCTTCCTGAGCCTTTAATTCACGCTCTTCTCTTATATCAGATAACTTTTTAGCACCTTTATCTATCAAATCAAATGTATTAGATGATGCTGAAGAAGAAACGGTTGATAATCTATCAATCGCCTTCTTTGTATCTCTTTCAGCATTATTATTCATATTTACCTCGCTTGAACCATACTATCAGTATTGTTAACCTCATAAATTAAATAATCTTTTTGAACTTTATTTGTAAATGGTATTACATCTGAGCCAAATACAACTAACCCCTGTCCTGTTGGTGCATCACCTTGAACATACATTGATTCTTCATCACTAATATTAAAAATACTGCATATAGAAGGTAAATCTAATGGCTTTTGTTTTAATATCAATGCAAACTCTGAATTTGATAAAATATCTTTACCTGATTCTGATCTTAACAAATGGGAAATTTGTTGCGAAATAACTGTATTAAGGGCATTTAGCTTTCTTCCAGTTTTGTAGAAGTTAGCAACATATTGAGCTGAATATGGATTTGCAAGTAATATATGGAATTCATCTATAAAAATCCATGTATATTTACCCAATTCCTTATTTTTTGCCAATCTATTTTGAATATGATCAAGTACAACTAAATATCCAGTTGTTCGTAAAGTTGCTGATAATTTACTAATATCAAATGATACAAGTCTATTTTGAATATCAATATTAGTCTTTTTAGAAAACAAATCCATTGAACCTTTTACATATCTTTCAATTATAAGTGCTAAATCCTTTGCTTCTTGTTCTGGTTGTTTTAAAAGCATATTATAAAAGTCTGGTAATGTAGGAAGTAAGCTTTCATCTTCAAAATTACTTTTCTCATAATCTTCAAAAATAATCTTAGTACATCTATCAATAATAGTTTTTTGACCACCTGTTAAACCATTCGCTCCTACAACACTTTCTAAAAATGCAATAATATATTCTACTTTGCTTTTTACTGGATCACTCCTACCAGTATCAGAACAACCGTAATTTAAAGATAAATCAAATGGATTTATATGAGTATCTGAAGTTGTAGATATAAATATCTTTTGCCCACCAAATACTTTTAATAACTCAGAATATTCGTCCTGAGGTTCTATAATACACACATCATCTGAAGGATAACGAATTAAAATTTGTTCAATTAATGTTTTTACATTAAATGATTTACCAGCACCAGATGTTGCTAAAACGCATCCATTACCATTTATGAGTTGTTTCCTATCACAAAATATTGCATTTTTACTAACTAAATTTACGCCATAAAATAAAGACTTCTCATGATTAAAGTCTTTACTATTGAAAGGTACATTAACAGCAGTAGCTTCACTTGTTAATGTTCTTTGAAATTGTAATGTATTATGACCTAGTGGAAGAATATTTTGTAGTCCTTCTAATTGTTGCCATAATAATGGTTTCATTTCTACTAACATTTCAGCTGCTACTTCTTGTACCTTTACAGTCTGGTCTTCTAATTCTTCAAATGAATTTGCAGATATACAAACTAAAAAATTATTTTGAAATATCTTTTGATTATTCTTTTGAAGATCATATTGTAATTGTTCTGCATTTGAAATTCTTGTTTCCAACTTCTTATCTTTTACCCATTCATAATCTAAATTACTTTTACCAGCTCTTTTGATTTTCTCAAGTCTTTCAGTTTCCATTGCTGATAAACTTTTATCAACTTGTTTTATCATCTTTGCTGAATTAGTAGGATTGATATTTAATGTAGTTATTAAATTAATCTCTTCTAATGTGGTTAAACGATTATAAAATCTTGGAGTTAAACTTTTAGGAAGTTTAGATACATATAAAACTCTTAAAAATTTCTTATCATCAATTTCTATAAAATCAGATTCTCTCATAGAAATCTTTTTAGGAGCCATTACATCAAAGATAGACATATTATTTTCTTTTGCATAAGTAATAATATTATCTATTCCTCTAGTTTCTAAAGATTCAACATTAAAGAAATTATATAGAAATTTTAATCTTTCTTTTATACTAACTAATGTTACTTTAGATTTTAACTCTTTAAACTTCTGCTCTGTCTTTATAAACATATTTAAAAACAGAGCATTTGCTTCAAGGAAGTTCTTTGCTCTTAATGAAATTACAATAAATCTTTTTGTTTGTAATGTTTCTTCATTTGAACCAAGTGAATTAGTTATTATTGTATTTAATTCATCAGCTATTTGAAGTTGTTTAGAATCTTCTATATTATCAGTATCAAATATAAACTTTTCTTTATATTTTTCTGTTTTTATAGGAGTTCCTGCATTTATAACTTCAATGTGAGTATCTTCTCTGAATGAATGTAAATATTCTAACCACTTGAAGAATATATTTTCTGCTTCTTCATCATTAGCTTTTGCAAATGATACATCAGTATATTCAATACAAATTGAATACTCTTCTTCACTTATTCTAAATATATTTGTTTTTTCATCATACTCTTTAAACATATAAGATATTACTTCTTGACTTGTTTTAGGCGTAAATACTTTAGGAAGTAGATTACGCTTCTTCTTGTTTTGTTGGCGTATCTTCTTTGGTTTCTGAGCCATTTATTTCTATTTCCTCCTTCCCTACTACCTGTTTAGCAAGTTTGAGTAATACTTGAGCCTCTTCTTGACTTAATGAAAAATTGCTTTGTGTATTTTCTAAATTATTAATTCCAAATTTCTTTTTAGCACGAGCAATTTCTCTTTGTTTCTTTCTTTCTTTCTGAAGTTCTTTTTGTTTTTGTTTTTCTAATTTTTGAATATTTTTTTGTTCTTTTTTACTTACATAACTAACTACTGTCTTTTTCTTTTTTCCATTCTTTTCTTGAAGAAGTTCTTCTTCAGTTTTATAAAGAATAGGTTTTGCAAAATTAATGTAATTTCTTTTCCAGAAAAACATTATTCTTTCAGCATTTAGTCCTTGTATTGGAATGAATCCAACAAATCCAATAGGAATTGCAACTAATATAACTAACCATCCTGCAATATTACTTCCAATCTTTGGAGATAGTACAAGATATAAAGGTACAGTAGTTATAAGAATAAGAATTCCAAATATCCATTGTCTTAAAGTAAAATTATAAAATTTTTCTTTATAATCCTTAATTTCATCATGAATTCTAGGTTCTATTCTATCCATCTTATCCTCCTGTCCATTTCTCTGCCATACTGCTTGTCATTGAAATCATAGCCATTAAGAATCCGTTCAAGAACATAATAGCAATCATAGAGCTAATTGAACTTGCATCAGATAATGTTGATAATGAAAGTGAATAAATAGCTGTTGCTACAACTATCATTGATGATTCAATACCTAAAGCAATTGTTGACATAATAAATCTTTTACATACATTTTGACCATCTTCCCAAGTACCAATAGCTATTGGAATTGGTGAAAATGCAAAACTTAATATTAATTTACCTATTCGTAAGAATACCTGAACAAGTACGCCGATCATTGTTCCCATAAATGGAATATATAAAATTAAAATAATAACACCCATGAAACCACGATCAATTAATCCTCCTGCGTTTCGTACCAAATCTCCCATTTGAGTAGATAAATTAGGAATTGTTCCTGTTGAGGATATTGATGCTGTTACTTTAGTTAAAATATCATTGGTTATAGTCATGATAGATGATAACAATTCAAATGAATTTTCAATTAACATTTTAAAGATAAAAAAGCGAATACATGTAAATACGATTCGCTCCCAACTCATTCTTTCATAATCCATTACTTTCTTTGTTATATCTATCAGGAAGAACAGAGTTAACAAACTCAGTCCTATCGGAACAATAATAGAATGTATCTTAGTTGCAAGTGTCCATATTGTGGTTTTCGTAATAGTATTCCAATTACAAAGACTACGAATAGTTCCTACAAAATCACTTATATCTATTTTAAATCCCAATATTTTGAAGGATATTTTAAATAGATTTTCAATCAATTTAGCCATTCGTATCCTCCTTTAGATTAAATCTTATAGTCCAAATAATCCTTTTGATTGACTAATAGCTATTACCATAAATCCTGCCATCATAGTCATTAAACCTCTTGATTTACCTTCTGCATCATCTCTTTGCCATCCAAGAGCAAACATTACTGCACCAATTAAAGCAACTACTCCACCAATTTTTAATAGCCAATCACATACAAATGTGATAAATCCATCTATACTACTTGTATTACTTCCAGCAGCATATACGCTGTTTGTACTTAAAATCAAACTACATAATGCTATATTTAAACCACTAACTACTTTTTTGAATGTATTTTTTCCTTTTGATAACAATTTTTTCATATTTCTCTCCTTTTCTTTAATTTTGTCTACAATAGTAGACATTCAAAACAAAAAAATAAACTACATAGTTTCTAATAGTTCATCTGTAAGACTTTTAGTAGATAGAATAACATCACTGTCTTCAATATCTTGTTCTTCATCTGCTGTTAATTTTCTAGCTTTAAACTCTGGTTTTACTTTTACAAAGTTTAAACCTAAATCATTTAATAACTGCTGTTTTCTTCTGATTTCCTTTGTCTTCCTCCTTTCTATTTCATGCTCATATCTATTTTGAATCGTGTTTTTTTCATCCCACGCTTCAAACAATTCTGAATATCTAGGATGTTTTGTTAAATCAAACATCTTTGAATAAAAAGGACGAAGCCCTGAAACAAGCAATATACAATATCCTTTTTCCATCCTAGCAATCTCATCTATAAATGCAAGTTCTCTTCCAACAATATCCCAATTAGTAGAAGATGAACCTTGTTTAGAATAGGTTCTACCAGATGATCTCTTATACCAAGTTTTTTTACCTAGCATAGATGACATATAGTCTAATGTTTCTTTACTTCGTGAACCCATGAACAAAATATAATCACAACAATCAAGTGCTGTTTCCCAATTATCTTTATATACTTTCTTTAACTGAGATAAAGATTGAAGACATGTTGTTAACCCACAGTTAAGTCCACGAATGTATGCCAGATTTTCTAAGTAGCGTGGGATAACTCCAAGTTGACTCCATTCATCACAATATATTTGACATGGTGAAGCTAGTGAACCATTATTATGACTAGCATTATAATCAATAATAGAAAATATTTGTGTATACATAATACTAGCTATAAAATTAAATGTAGAATCATTTGGGCTATTAATAATGAAGTATGCAATTTTTCCTTCATCCCCTTTAGCACCAATTCTATTTAATTCCATAGTATCATTAACTGTAATACCTTCAAGTTCAGCAATATTAAATGGTGAAAGTCTTGCAGATGCTGTAATTATGATTGTACTCATCATTTTTGTAGATGAAGCTGATACTTTAAAGTGTTTCCATTGTTTTATTCCAATATTATCTGGATCTTTTGACTCCCAAGCTTTAAACATATTTCCTAAAGTAGAATTACCTTCTTTGTCTGGCTCAGCAAGTCTAATTAATTCAAGAACTGTTTTAAAGTTTCTATCTTTTTCATCATAATTAAATATTACATAATAAATTATTGCTTGTAGAAACATAGATTCACATCTTTCCCAGAAAGGATCACCTGTATTACTTTCAATTGTTTCTGATTTAGTATTTAACATTAATGTATTTATTAATGTCATTACATCATCTTCAGCAATCCATTCTTCTCCTGCTGAATCTTCAGTAACATATCTATTTATTTTTTTTATATACATTAAAGGATTAAAATGATCTGATTTCCACTTTTCTACAAGATTTAAAACACGAATGTCATATCCTTTATTTATCAACGACATTCCACAATCTCTAAGTAATTCTCCTTTTGGATCTGTTAAGATAATTGTTTCACCATTAGCATTTAAAATGTTAGGTTTAAAATAATATCTTGATTTACCAGTCCCTGGTCTTCCAAGTAGAATTACATTACGATTTCTTTTAGATACTTTCATATTCTTTGAAAACATTTCAGTAGATGTAAATATTTGATTATTTACGAATTCTTTATCACGAAATTCTAAAGTATTTTTAGGTTCTTCCCATTCAGAACTACCATGTGTGTTTTCTTGAATATTCTTTTTATTTTGCATCATATATGAATAAATAATCATTGCTGCAAACAAACCTACAAATAAAGAAGTAGATATTGTTTTCACATTTAAAATAACTGGTGTTGTAATTACATGAAGTTTATCTAAAGCTTCAGTAAGATATTCAAATTTAAATCCACCATTTACTTCAGCAAGACTACTTACTCTAAGTGCATAATAAGAGGCAATCAAAACTATTAAAAAAATAATCCATTTACTGCCTTTGTGAACTCTTTTAACGAGCAATTTCTGGTTCTTCATCCTTGTCTAATACTTTTTCTATTGGATTATTCTTTTCGGCAAATTCATCTGCCTCTTTTACTAAATCTGCCGTCTTGGATTTTTTTTTACTATTCTCAACCAACTCCTTTGTATCAGTTTCTTTTACAAGAACTGTTGTTTTGCCATCAGGCATGTGTTGAGCAACAAAATCTTTAGAATCATATTTTTCTTTAAATAATTTATAATCATCAAAATTATTTATTTCCAATTCTATAATATCATTGGAATTGCTTTCTGTTTCAATATCTCTTGCACCATTTGCACCATATTCTTTTATAGGTCTATCAAGTGGAGCAAAAGTTTTATATTCTTGCAAATCTTCTGAAGGAATAGCAATTATCATTTCATTATCATTATATACACATGCACCATGACTTCTTAATTCAAATAGTTGTTCTCTTATTTCACAATATTGTTCCTTTGTTATTCTTTGAGTACAATAATTTGATAAATAATCCCTAACTGCACATGAACCAAAATCTTCCCCTACTTTACTTAAATCAGAAACTTTTAAATTCATTCCACGAGGTTGTAATGGTTCATAATCACGCTCATCAATAACACCATCTTTGTTAATATCAACTAATTCATTTTGGGCATGTTGTTTTACTCTATTAGGTGGTATTTTTTCTAATTGCTCATTTAAAAAAGATAATTTGCTTTTATTGAAGATTAAAACATATCTTTCATCCAAATTATCTTGTTCATCTTTAATAGATAAATTTTTATACCTATCAGCCATACTTTTACATAAATTATGGATAACAGGAATCTTTTTAAATGTTTTCCTTCTATCATCCCATTTATGATACTTAATTTCATTCTTAGCAAGTTTTTCTTGCTTATGAAGCGATTGGTTTCTTCCTTGCTCACCATTCGGATCCATCTTCTTAATTCCCATTAAAACATTATTTTCTCTACATGCTGTTATAATTTGTTTTGCCTCTGCTCTTGTAAGTGGTGGTGATACATAAAGTTCTTTAGTAGGTCCATCACTTCTGAGAGCTTTCATAGATGAAGAAAAATGTTTATTATAATACCTAGTTGCTCTTTTCATAAATCTTCCAAATATTCTTGCAAATATTTTTGTTGATTTTTCTGATACAACTACTGTTTTCTCTGCTGTGTGTTCTAAGTCGTGTTTTGCATTTCCATCCATATTATGCAGCCTCCTTTTCTAATATTGGAACATCTTGCATTGATACTTCAGAAGAAGGAAAATCAATAACCTTATTTTTTTCAGTCATCTCATTATAAAAATCTAATATTTGATTACCATTATAATGATCTATATATTTCCCTTCTTTATCATGAAATCCTACTTGTTCATTAGGAGCAAATTCAACTATAACTGATTCTTTATTTATCTTTGTTTTTATTATATTTACATTTATATAACCTGTAATATCATCAATAGTTAAAGGAATCTCAATAAAGTTAGAATTAAATTTGCATTTATATTTAGGAACATCTAATGATAAAACTTCTTTTTTCTTAGATTCATTAGGGTAAAACATTTTTAAATACTTATTTATTTCATTATAATTAATTCTTTTTTCAAATGTTTTCTTAAATCCTTCTAATGAATATTTGGATAAACCAGAATTAAACAATCCTTTTTTAGGACATACAATTAAATAACTTTTATCATCAGTCCATGAACATATCTTTCTTATTGCAAATAATAATGAGGAAGAATCATTTGTTTTAATATAAAATCCTTTTTCTGTTTCTAAATATATTTTTGACTTATATATTTTGCTGATTGGCTCTTTATATTTAGAAATATATGAATTATCAAATATGAGTTCATCTTCTGGTGATTCTACAATTTCTTTTGTTATTTCATTACTGGGAGAAGATTGTTTCTTAGTTTTATCTTCCCATTTATATTTTAATTCTTCAAATGATTTGTCATATAGATATTCACCATACTTATCATATATTTTGTAAGACTTACCATATTTCAATTTAGTGTAAAATAATTCGCCATTTTCAGTCCATTCACATTCTTCCTTAGGAACACAAAAATATTCCTTAGCTTCAGTATTTGGAATTCTAACAAAATAATGAGTATCAGTTTCTAAAGAAGGGACTAATAATACCTGATTTATAGAAAACAAATAGTCTTCTTTCTTTTCTATTTCTAATTCTTTTTTAGGAACAAATCTTTCTTCTTTAACATCTGATTCTTTGGTAATTACATTACTCTTATCTAATGTTAAATTGTTATCTAAATTATTATAAAAAAGAATAGTTTTAAAATTACCAGTTCTACCTTTAAATCTATCATCAATAAAATCTTTATCAACATTTAAAAATAGACTTCCAAATTTAAAAAAGTCCATTTTATTTTTATTTAAGAATAATCTTTCTTTGATATTTTCTTTTAATATATCAAGAGTTTTATTTTTATATGATAGTATTCCATCAATATCATCAAGATTGTTTATAATATAAAGTTCTTCTACTTCTTCTAATGCTAACTTATCTTTATCAGTAAGACTATTTTCATATTGTTTTATTACTGTCTGAATTTGACTATCACTTAATCTTATTCTAGCACTACCATTAGAATTCTTTATATAAGTTTTATCAAAAACATTTAGATATTTAAAACGATTTAATGATTCATAATCAGCATAATCCTTATTATCCTTTAAAAAGTCGTCTAACAAATCTTTTTTATTTAAATTAGAAGAACCTGATTTTAAATATTTATCTGGATCTTTATTAAATATTAACACTAATCTTTCTTCTATCTCTGTTTTATGATTATTAAAATAAAATGACAATACTTTATCATTCATTGTATCAACTTGAGATAATACTTCAGCGTATAAATAATTAGTCATTGCCTTAGTAGCAAAATTATCTATTGCTGCTTCTTTCTTTTGAATCTTTTTAGGATACATTATTTCTTCTAAATCTTGCCTTATATAATCTGTATTTTCAGTAATGTAATCTCTAAATAAAGCATCATCATAAGTATTAATAATTATTTTATCTTTTTTTAACTCTTTATAAACTGAAGATATATTCTCAGCTTTTAATTCTAAATCTTTAAAGTATTTATGAGTTAATAAAAAATCAAAGCCAGATACTTTACAATTTTGAATATCCATAAAAGGAATATCTGCTTCAGATAAATCTCCAAAATCTTTATATTCACCTATTTTAGAAAAATCTAAAACATTTACCTTTAATCCTTGCTTAATTAATTCTGGTATAATTCTTAACATTGCATCATGACCAGCACGATCATTATCTAGTGCTAGTGTGATCATAGAATTATTTTTCTTAACAAGTTTTAAATGTTCCTCTGTTAAAGCAACACCCATTAAAGATGATACATTATCAAAACCTAATCTTTTTGCTCCAGCTACATCTAAAAATCCTTCAGATAAAATTAATTCACTATTATATGAAAGTGCTTTAGCATTTGAATAATTATATAATAGCTCCTTTTTTTGGAATAATGAATTCTCTGATGTATGCAAGTATTTAGGTTGTTCATCTTTCATTCCTCTACCAGCAAATGATAATATATTACCTTTTTCATCGCATATAGGAAACATTATTCTATCAGTAAATGTTTCATGAATATTGCCATAATCATCAATTCTTAAATACCCTAAATCAATTAAATCTTGTTTTTTTATTTTATCATTATTTTCTGCTATTTTTAGTAACTGACCTTTTCCTGCAAATCCTAAATTTAATTCATTAATTTGTTTATCTTCAACTTTTCTATTATATAAATAATTTTTAGCATCCTTATTTATTGCTGTCAGATTATAATGAAACAATTTAGCAATATATTCGTTTACTTCAATTAAATGTTTTTCTTCATCTGTATACCTTCTTGCAGAAACAATAAATTGATTATTACTTGATTTTTTATTTAGTTTTGAAACATCAATATTTAAATTACATATTTCAACAACTTTAGCTATTGCTTGATTTATATTTAAATCATTACCATTTACTTGTTTTTCATATTTTTGAACGAATGATATAACATTTCCTGTAACACCACAAGAAAAACAGGTAGCAATATTCTTTTTAGGATGCACTACTAAACTAGGATTATTATCATTATGAAATGGACATAATGATTTATTATGATTTAATTTAAGTCCATAATAATTAAATACATCTATAATACTCGCTTGTTTTAAAACTTCGTCATATAGATTTATATTGTATCGCCTACCTTTCTAGTTCTAAATCTAAATCATAATTTTTATTATTCTCATAACCAGATAATATTAACGCTTCATTCCTACATCTATAATTAATTTCATTGACTAATCTTGAAAGTAATCCCATATTGCGTTCTATATCATGAACAATATCACTTACACTTGATTCATGATCTTCATCTAATTCTATTAAATCTCTTATATATCCATCTTTATCAAAATAATTATAATAGTATTTTAAACCTTCAGTAACATCAGTAGCTTTATTATTTGTTGTTATGATGCTAAATTTAAATGGAAATTTACTTTGTTCTTTTTGCTCAAAATCCCAAAATCCAAAAGTTGGTTTTACTTTCCATCCTAATTCCTCAATTATTGGTTTTAATTTATTAATCGGTACAATATCTAAATCAACATTTTCTCTTTCACTATAATATTTACCAATCTTCAATTCTTTAAAAATTCTATCTAAATCAGAGTGCCATCTTGGTATAAAAGTATCTCTATTTAAAAGTTGACTTTCTAAATTTCTAAGAGAATTATTATAATATCCTTTAAAACCATTAATATTGTAATGAGCTATATCACCACAGGCATTAGTAAAGAAATGATACATCTTATCAGTTAATTTCTCTAACGAACCACTTTTTTGCAAATTTCTATATTCTTTAACTATTTTTTTAAATGAATATACAGTATTACCATCATATAATATTGAAGATTTTAAATTATTATCATCAATACATTTTTGAATTAATAATCTATCACTAGCTTCATCACCAGTTAAAGGTAATTTATCAATAATATTCTTATCCGATTCAATTACACTATTACTACCATAAAAAGTTATTCTTTTATTATTTTTATTTAGTTCTATATGGTTCAATTTAATCTCCTTTCTTTAATACTATTTTTCTAAATCTATATCTTCTTCTACTTCTTTTTGATTAATTTCATTTTTCTTTTTCCATTCAATTAGTCTTCTTGCATTTGAACCTATTTCATTCCAACTAGAAGAAATACACATTGTCTTATTTTCTATATTTGGATTTTTCATAACATTTATAGTTATATTCTTATACGAAGGTTCTTTAAAACAAATTAAGTCATTTGATCTGATACAAACATATCTATCATCATTTTTGTCTTTTAAAATAGCATAAAGATTATAATTTGTTTTCTGATACTTAAATATTTCTAAATTGTATTTATTAATTTGCTTTTGCAATTCATTTTTCATTTGATTAGGATAATCTTCATAATTTTTATTTTTCTTCAATATTTTTTCTTCTATCCATTTGTTCATATAATCCATCTCTTGACTCCTCCAATCTTGAACACTCACTTGATATGACACAACAAGAATAACAAAATACTAGAACAAATAATAATATTAATACTCCAAATGCAACTAATAATATTTTTAACATATATTTACCTTTCCAATTCACAATCATCTAATTCAACTTGAGATTGAATATTTTCAACCATTTTATTAAACATAACTTCATCTTTTTCTATTGCAATGCTATTTCTATTAGTATTTAAACATGCAACAACAAAATTACCACTACCTGCATATTGATCTAAAAGAGTTTCAAAAGGATTTGAAATATATGAAATAATACTTTCTAAAAGTTCTACTGGTTTTTCTGCTTCCATAACCTTATCATTTTTCCCTCTTGGTTGATAATCAAATGTTGTTGGCAGCATACCATTAGTCCCCTTCATATAACATACATCAAATCCTTTATTAATTAGAATATCTCTTACTTCATAAGAAGTTTTACCTTTAATATCAATATTATTTTTAGTTGCTATTTCTATATTCTTCTTAGCATCTAATTTTAATGCTCTAGGTTCTCCTTTTGAGAAAATCATGACATCTTCCACATTCTTAGATTTTCTTCCTGTATTAGCAACAAAATCGCCTTTTTTCCAAGGAACTTTAGCAAAATATTTGAATCCACTTTTAATTGCCATATCCTTAACTTCAAAAAGATATTGATAATTAATTTCAGATTCTTCAGGTAAAAATTCTACAAGAAAAGCCCCTTCTTTTAAAACTCTTTGTTTTTCTTCAAAATCTTTTTGGTTATATTTAAATAACTCATAGGAAGCAAATTTTCTATTTCCTCCTGTTAATGCTTTTGATAAATCATACGGATGGTCAGTTATAATTCCATCTATTGAATCATCTGGAATCATAGATAAATCTCTACCATCTCCATTAATAAGTAAGCAATCATTTCTATCACCATTAATTTGAGAAGTTACTTTATATACTCCACGAGAAACTTTTTCAAACAATCCCTTTTCAACGCCTTCGTATATTCTTGCTCTTATTGATTCATTATTTACTTTCATCACAGAATTAACAAGATTTGTTGCTTCTTTAACCGTAAATTGTTCATCATCCAAAAAGTATTGAAATAGATTCATCTGAATAGTGTTATCTGTCATATTCTATTTCATCCATTTCTTGTTCTTTGTCTTTTTTTAAACATGGTTCTAATAATTGTTTTAACTTATCGCATAGTTCTTTTTGATTCTTAAAAGTATATCTTTCATAACTATCATGATAAGCTGTACTATCCACATTCAAATCTAATTGTGCTGTTGTTATTTCCAATTGTCCCCATGAATGCGTTATCCAAATTCTTTTATTGATAATTTTACTCTCCATAATTATCCATAAAGGTTGATTTGATTCCACATAATTGTTTCTTTCTTTATAAAACCAGTTTGAATGATCATTTATTTCATCAATATCGGCAGTAAATATCAATTTATAAATATCCCTATATTTAGTTTTATAAATTGCATTTTGTAGATTATAGGTTCTAATCACGACTTAACCTCATGATAATACGATTTCAATATTTCATCTAATTTTCTTGTTAAAATTTTTTCATTTTTAAATGAGTAGAAATCACATTTTTGATATGAAAATTTTTCTGATTTATTACATATATTTTCATATTCAACTCGCATAAGATATTCACTATAAAAGGTAGTAATTATTATAGTAGCTGGAAATCTATGATCACCTAAAGTTATACATAAGGAATTAAAATTTTTATCAAAATCTTTTTTTGGTTCAAAGACTGATGTGTCAATAATATAATCAATATCATTACTATACAAAACTTTATAAAAATCATAATACTTTGATGGAATCTTTTTTTGCTTTAATTCATTTAATCTTATCAATATTTCATCCTCCTTTTAATTAAATTGACTTTGACCTAAACCTCTAGTCCATGCTTCAGCATATCCATTTGTACAATCAATAGCAACCCAATATAGATATGGGAAGTTATAATTTGTATAATTTGTATGAGCTGCAATGTAATTCTTTTGTGCTTCTGCTTGAGCTCTAGTCAAAGTATAATCTGTTATTACTAAATAATTACCTGGATATAAAGTTTGTTCTTGAACTCTACCTGTCCATCCTGCACTTTGGAATACACTTAATAAACCATTAGCATTTCCAATTGGTCCATGTCCTGTTGTTAGTCTACAATAACATTCAGTAACCGAAGCTGTTAAAGTAACATCATGATCTGGCATACTATCTACCCAGCCATTCCATCCATGGAACTTATGATAGCCATCTAAAGCATCTTGTCCATTTAAATTTGGTAGTCCATCACTATATCCAACAGATCTTTGTGCCCATAAATTACCATTAACATAATAATTAACTGTGTAATAATTTTTATTCCATGTTGCTGTATAACTTCTATTGCCTATTGAACCAGTATTGATAGTTACATTTTTTGTAGCAGAACTTAATCCTGTACCTGTCCATCCTGCAAATGTATATCCTTTTTTTGTTGGTTGTGGTAATGAGAAAGAACTTGATTCTATATTATAACTTGTTGGCTGTGATGAAACACTTCCACCATCAAGGTTATATGAAATACTATAATTAATTACTTGCCAATTTGCAGTATATGATTTATTGCCTATTGAACCTTTTTCAATTTTTACACTTGTAGATGGTGTCGTACCATTATCTCCAGTCCATCCAAGGAATGTATATCCTTCTCTTGTTGGATTACTCAAAGTAAATGTTTCTGTTTCTATATTATATTTTGAAACTTTAGAAGATAAACTTCCACCATTCAAATTGTAAGTAATATCATAATCAATAACTTTCCAATCGGCTTTTAATTCATGATTAGAAGATATTTTCATTAAACTATCTTCAGTTATTAAAGAATTATTATAATACCATCCTTCAAATGAATAACCTCTTCGTGTTGCTTCAGGTATTATTCCATATAAGCTATTGTAAGAAATATTTACATAATCAGGAATAACTGTTCCTTTATTAGGATTTAAGCTTATTTTATAAATATTAGCTTCCCAATTAGCTTTATAACTTTTATTACCTATTGTTCCTTTTGGTATAATAACTTGAAGTTGTAGTCTTAGTCCGTTATCTCCAGTCCATCCAAGGAATGTATATCCTTCTCTTGTTGGTGTTGGTAAAGTTATTGCATCTGATTCTACATTGTATTTAATTTCTTTTATATCATCAGAACTACTTGTATTTAAATCATATTTGATAACATAATCATTTCTATTATATTTTGCTTGATAAACAGTATCAGATTTAATTGGTTCATTGGATGGATTCCAACCTGTAAATGTATATCCATCAATAAACGGATTTTCTGGTGGTATTGAATTATTTCCATAATCAACTATTTCTTCTTTTAAAATAACACCAAATAAATCATAATATTTAACACTTAATTTAATAATTTCCCATTTAGCATATAAATTAATTACATCATTATCACTATTTGATAAATTGTAAATATCTTGTTCATCTAGGTAGACCAAATCACCATTTTCTGAAGTTGACCATCCTACAAAATTATAACCTTCTTTAGTAAATAAATTTTTGCTTAATTTACCATGATTATTATATTTAATTTTGGTTTTATCCATTGTTCCTTCGCCACCAGATGAATTATAAGAAATATAATATGAAATTGGTTTATAATTAGCTGTCAATTCAATGTTACCAATTGTTCCCTTTGGTATTTCATAATCTTTAATTAAAGTGTCATCATCTTGTGTTGACCATCCCACAAAAATATATCCTTCTTTTTCTGGATTAGGAATAATTATATTTTCTGTTTCTATATTGTAAGAATTTGGTGTATCTTCTATTTTTCCACCAATCAAATTATAAGTAATTGTATAAGTAATGGTATCCCAATTAGCATTAATTGTTATATCATTTTCTTCACTAAATACTGTTTTACTTGATACTTCTTTATTTGCCTCATTAGTCCAATTGATGAAGTTATATCCTTCTTTGGAAACAGAAGGTAATTTACCATACTCTTCATCAAATTTAATTTCTTTTGGATTTATTATTTCTTTTGCACCATTTGTATTATAAATTAAATTATATGAATTAGGTTCATAATTGGCAATTAGTTCTATGTTACCAATTGTTCCTTGCTTTATCTTATAATCTATATTAGGATTATTATCTTCCATATTCGTCCATCCAAGGAATGTATATCCTTTTTTAGAAGGAGTTGGAATACTAAAAGAATCATCTTCAATAGTATAAGTTGAAGGAGCATCTTCATTAAATGCTCCTCCACTTAAATCATAAGAAATTTCATAATTATTAATATTATAAAGTGCATTAATTACTAAATCTTCTTTTACTTCCTTTACATCATTATCCCATTTAAGAAATGTATATCCTGATCTTTCAGGATTTTCTGGTGTAATGATGCTATCACCATAATCATACTCAACTTTTTGAATAGTTGAGCCATCATAGTCTAAAAATTCTACATCAAATGATTCAATATGCCACATTGCATATAATACAACATTAGCATTATTCTCAGTTGATAAATTAAAAACTTCCATCTCATCTAAATAGATTGGTTCTCCATTTATTTCAGTTGACCAACCTGTAAAAATATATCCTTCCCTTGTTAATGTGCTTTTTGGTAATTTACATACTTCATTACCATCACATGTAATTGAATCCATTGTTCCTTCGCCACCATTAGCATCAAAAGAGATTTTATATTTTATCCCTTGTGCTTCCTCTACCTTATCTCTTTTTGGAACATATTTATATGGATCATCTTCTTTCTTTTTATCTGAAGATTTTGAATCTTCTTTTTTATCTTTATTATCTGGAACAATTGTATTTTCTGGAGTATTATTTATTGGTTTTGGATTAGGTTTTGTATCTTTAAAATTAAAGAATAAAAATAATCCTATCAATAACATTAATAATAATAAAAGAAGTATAAAAGGAATACACCTTTTTAAAACAATATAATTATTGTCGCCTACATAAATGTATCCTTTTTTAAAACCAAATAATTTATCCTTAACCTTGTATTCTGTATCATTAAAGCATAATAAATCCAACTCATTATTATCAGAGTCGGATTTATTTTCTTTTAATCTTGTTTTTCCAACTATAACATTATTTTCATTTTTATTAAATTCTTTTTTTGTTATATATGGAACACCTTTATAATATTTTGAATTCTCATGATCAATAACAATATATTTCTTACTCATTTATTGCTCCTTTCATGATTTTACTTTCTTTTTTTCTTTTTCATTAATGATATAGCTATTGCTATTGCTCCAGCTAATGATACTCCTCCAATTACTAAATATAGAGTTTTATTATTTTCGTATCCTGTTTGAACTCCATTATCAATTTGAACTACTGGTAATAATGTATCTTGATATTTAATGCTATAAAGTAAATCTTCATCAGTTTCAACTAATTTATCATTAATAAATAATCCTTCGTCATTTAAAGTTATTTTTACTATTTCAGATGAAATTGCATATCCTTCAGGAGCTTCATATTCACTTGCATACCAACTTCCGTAGTAAATAGGAATTAATGCTGTTCCATCTTCAGTATTTGCTTTATAAGTATCTACTACTTCTTCACATTTTTCATCTTTACATAGTCTAAATGAAAAATCTTTACTAATGATATTTTCTAAAGTTTTATCATCAACTTTATTAATTAAAACATAATTCTTTATAGCTTCATTAAATATCTTTTCAGAATTTGAAATTTTTTCTATATTTTGTCCTTTATATTTTGTATCAACAGATATTTTTTCTTCGTTTTTGTAATATCCATTTAATTCTTTTTCTTCACTTATTTCAAAATAAGTTTCATCATCAAATGATAATGGAAGATCTGCATTAAATACATATTTACCTTTGCTATCTGTTGTACCTACTTCTATTACATCTCCTGCCTTAACTAATACTTCTCCATCATAAGATAGAATATCTTTAATTGCTTTTAAATTAAAAATAACACCTTCAAGTGGTGTTTCTCTATCTAAATCTAATTTTGTTAAATTTAATTCTACTTTTTGTCTTTCATTAGTTATTGAAAGTGTTTCTACTATAATTGGTGTAACATTATCTTTAAATTCTAAATTTATTTTATATTTATTTGTATCAACTATCATTCCACGAGGAGCTTCATATTCATAGGCAACATATTTTCCAAGTGGAAGCTCTTTTGATAGAGCATCAGCTTCACAAGTTGTAGTTACTTTATCAACTATCTCACCTTTTTTGTAAATAATAGAACCATCAGCTACATCAATTATATCTTCATCTGCTTGAATATATACAGTCATACCAGCTAGGCATTTTTCTTCATAAACAAATTTAGTGTTTCCGTTTTCATCTTTTTTAACTCCTGTTAAAACTTCACCCTTCTTTTCAACTTTTACTTGTCCTTTTACTGCTTGGTCATACATAGTAACAGTTAAAATAGGATCTCCATCTTCATCAACTTCAACAACATTTGAATTAGTTACTTTGAAGTTTTGACCTTCTTGATTAATTAAGTAAAAATCAGGGCTTTCAATTTCTTCAAGAATCCAATCTCCTGCTTTCACTTCTAATGGTAATTGAAAGAAGCCTTTATCTGAAGTCTTCCATGTATCATAAGTCTTATCAGCAACTTTTTGTTTTAAGTATTCACCAGTTTCTGCATTTTTAATTTTGAAAGTTGTATTTGACATGGTAATTAATTTATCAGTATCTTTATCTCTTTTTACCAACTTAACATAAGAAGTAAAGTTACGGTTATTAATGATATATTTAATTGTATCTTGATTTTCTCTAGCCACCTTAAATTCCCAAGTATTTTTTACCATATCAGTATCAACTTTACCTTTTACTTGTTTTACGATAAATGTTCCAAAAGCTAGTTTTCTAGTTTTAGCATAACCCTTGCTTGAAGTAACTAATTTATCATATTCTTTTTCTGTATATTCATCTTTATGATTCCATGCTTCTTCAATACTACCATATTTATCAACATATTTTTTTGCAACCACTAAGAATTCAGCATCCTTTTCTTTTTCTACTATTTCTGATTCATCACCAGAAGTGATAATTTTTTCAAGTTCAAAATCTCCTACAATTACATTCTCTTTAGAAGTAGTTTTATTTGTTACAATCTTTGTATCTTGATTTGCATAAGTCAAGCTAAATTTATGAACTGTTGGATCAACAGAGTAGCCAACTCCAGCAGTCAATTCACGCCATTCATAATCGCCTAAGTACAAATCATCTACTTTAGCTGTTCCTTCTGCAATGCGAACTCTAGTGATTTCAGTTCCTTTAGGATATATTACTGAATCATCAGTTGGATCTAAAATATTTTCACTTGCATATAAACCATATACAGCTCCATCAATCTCAGCTTCATTTTGACCATGTTTTACATCTGCATCTTCTTTATAAAGATAAGCAGTTCCTCTAACTCTTTCGTTAGTTAAACTTACTTTTACACTACCACTACCTGTTACTTTATCACTTACTGTATTGTTTTCCGGATTTAACCAATATTTTGTTTTAGTTTTTGTTTCAATAACAGTATAAGTATGAGTTTGTGATGCCTTTTTAGTTGCTGCACTTTGTGCTTCAGCATCTGCTGCTGCCTGTGCTTCAAGTTTACTATGATATGCACCACGCTCATTTACTTCAGCTTTTCCTGCATCACCTAAATCATCCCAATTTGTTACATAAGTTTTTGGTGATGATGTTGATGAATGAGTTACTACTGATGTAGATGAAGCATTGCCATTTGAATCAGTAATGCCTGAACTAAATTTAACACCATCTCTATAAAAATCCACTTCTACTCCTGATAATGGTTTACCAGTTTCAACATCAGTTTTATGGAATGTAACTTTAACTTTTTCTTCTGCAGTTTTTGTAGAATCTAAAGTATCATATTTTGGTTCAACTTCTGTTAATCTAAATACATGAATATAATCCATAGAATTAACAGTTGTTGATGTTCCCATTAGTGCAAAACCAGTAACACCAGTAGCTAATACAGCATCTCCTACCCCTGCTGAATATCCATTAGCTCCATACATAGATATTTTATCACTATATATGTGCATTAATGCAACATGTCCATTACCATTGTAATTTGCTTTATCTTCAGGTCTTTGAATTACTAAATCACCATTTCTAAATAAACTTGCATTTGCTTTAACATCTTTAACATAACCAGACCAAATGTGTTTTGCGTCTTCTGGATGATTTAATGCGTTATTATACATTGCTGCTGGAGCATATCTAGCACCAGTTCCGTCAGGTTGTTTTGTATTAATATCATAAGGATGGATTCCAACAACAGAAGTTCCTATTCCTAATTTGTTTAATGTACGAGTAACTAGACCTGTACAAGTTCCAACTTCTCCATATCCCCAATCACTATATGATTGAGCAACTTCAATAATCTTATCACCTGATACATTTGATAACGCATGAACTTCTGATATAAATAAACCAGATGGTAAAGATGTTAGGAACATCCCAACTACAAATAATGCTCCAAAAATTTTTTTCAACTTCATACCAATTTTTTTCTTCACAATATTCTCCTTTCATCTAAAAAATGGTACTACTAAAAAATGTTTTAAATATCTCTCATCCCCTTTCTTTACAAGCAAAAAAAGAGAAAATTAGGCATTAAAAAACAGACACATAAATATGTCTGAAACACTACCACCTTACATTTTCTCCATAATATCATTTTAGCACAATTTTATAGGACAGTCAACGGACATTTTAAAATTTTTATGATTTTTATGATTTTTTTTAATTTTTTAAGAGTGTATAAATAACAAATCAATCTTATTTACAAATAATTTCATTCATTTCTATTTCCTTATCTATATAAATATTTTTTGAACTTTTGCAGTAAAATACATCAAAATCATTGCTATGATATAAAATAGCGCTATTGGACTTATATACATTAAACTTCCCAATTTCTGATTGATATTCTAAAAATTTCAAAAAATCATCTATTTCTAACCAACCATATGATAAAATTTGATCAAAATATATCATTTTTCCCATACCATTTTCTATTGCTAAATTTCCAAAACAATTATAGCTAATAGCATAGTTAATGTTATTATTATCTTTAATGTCAAAAGCATCTGGTATATAGCAATAACCAGTATCATTGATGGGAAATATTTTGTATTTTAACTTTTTATAGTCATGAATTTTTCCACAAAAATTATTATCAACTCTTCCGATTTTATAATTAATTTGAATTTTATTATAAAATCCTTCTCTTTCCAAGTTATAAGATAATATTGAATAATTATCTTTCTCATTATAATAAATAGTATCAGGCAAGTTGCAGTTATATCTTTTATAATCTTTTAAAATTTTTCTTAATTCCTTTTGAATAATATATTTGCTCCTAAATGTTTTCAATACAATATAGTTATCTTCACTTTCTACTACCTTAGAAAACTTTGGAATACTTATTCCAATAGAATTATTTGATAAAATATATACTTTGCTACCAAATGGATAAAATTTAAAAACCATGAAAAATAAACATATTAGAAATAATAATATTATTATAAAAATTTTAATAGTGATTTTATTCATTTTTTTCTCCTTTCAATTTATATAAATTTCAAATTTAATTTTTAAGGTAATTACTATATTATATAATACTATTTCATAAAAAAAATTGCAAGATTATGCATGACAATCCCGCAATTTTAAATTACTTAGTTAATATATCATTATATATACTATCTAATAAACTACTTAGATCAGAGTTACTAGTCAAAATAGAATCAGATTCTGTCAATTCTTCTGAAAAAGTACTTTGTTTTTCTATTATCTCATTTTCTAATTGTTCAACCAATACCGAATCTTGTTGGCTTTGAACAGAGTAACTATTAAATGAGGTAACTTTTGTATTGCTTTCAGGAATAAATTCTATTTCAATGTTATTTATATAACCATAATCAATAATATACATAACTTGCCATTCACCAGGTTTATTAGCATCAGAAGATTTTTGTGTTTTATACTCTAAAGATGGTGCCTTAATATATTTACCTGGTTCACTTTTCATTTGTGATTTAATTGTTCTGTTAAATAAATCAACTAAATAACTTTTACTTATTTTTGTAATATTTAATCTAGCCAAGTCATTCAATGTGATTTCTTTTACAAATTTTTTAGTATTAAAAAAATTATTGATTTCTTTTATTTCATCCCTATATTCTTCTGAAGTAGACAATGTTGCATACTTTGACGGAATTCTTTCAATTTCTTCACCTGTTTCAATGTCTTTATAGGATATATAATATTCTGTTCCCTCTGGTTTATGTTTTAAATTATAACCATCAAAAATATAATTAATAGTTTGGTTCTCATCTGCATAAATTATCTCAAATCCATATACCCAACCATCTTTTTTCTCATCAAAAACACTACGTTCTGTATATCCTAACTCACTATCCACTATAAGCTTTTTATTATTTGATTGAGCATGAACAGTAAGTATACCTATTAGCAAAACAACTGTACAGATAATAATTACTATAATTCCATTTTTTTTCATATTATTCACCTCCATTTTTATAAAATTACATATTGTATTATTAATTCATGCAAATTCCATAATAAAATAATCCTTGTGGAATAGGAGTACCACCTGTTGTTCCAGAAATTGAGAAATTCATATATAATTCACAAGTTTGATCTCCTTCACTATCAATATTTCCAGGAGTAATTGTTTTATTAAGTTGAAAATCTGTTAATACTCTTCCAGTAAAAAAACCAATATAATATTTAACTCTTTCATCTGGTTCATATGCTGGAGGATCATCTTCCATTAAATAACCATGTACAATTGTTCCAGAACTTGGTGTGTACCAATTTGGTAAACTCCCAAAGTTAGAAAAATAAACGGCAGTATTTGTCCCTTTACAAGCACTTGCAGTTGTTTTTAAGCTTACAACATGACCTTTATTTTCTGCATAACCTTGTGGTATTTGAGGGGCTTGTAATCCCCATTCACACTCTCTTGCAGAAACATTAAAATTTCCCACAAAAAATAGTCCAAATAGAAAAATACCAAATACAATCTTTTTTTTCATATCATCACCTCCTTCTTAATCTATTCTATCAATGCACTAAGCAATTAATAGTCTTTAATAAATTATAAATGCAACAACATTATTATATAAAAAAGCAGTAACTCTCAATACAGCAAAATAACGTTTGCACTGATGAAAGATACTGCTTATTCATCTTATATATAAATAATCAACAATTATATGATTTTCATTATTATTATAACATATTTATTATAAATTTGAAATAGTTCATGAATAATTTGTCATTTTTTTACTTTTAAAAGCAAGAAAAATTAAACAAACTAAATTGATGCTTACTATTATAGATAATATTTTTACATATCCACTTTTAATTTTATTTTTTATTGTTAAATGATTTTTTTCATTTATTAAAAAATAGTATTTTTCAAATTCATTACTGCTAGTATAATTATCGGAAAAACTATATGGTAGTTTCGTTCTAAAGTTTATTCTAACGTGGTTAGAGGATTCAAGAAACAAAATACATATTGTTTTTTCATCATTATAAATAGATAACTTACGTTTATCTAATAATGTGTCAATATCAATATTACTATCTAATTTCTTAATAATTTTTTCCAACTCGTCGTTCGATTTATACTCTCCAAAAATTGAAACTTCTCCTAATCCACGTCTGTGTAAATTATTTTTACTGATTTGTACAACCACATTATCTTCAAATAATAAATTATTATTTATAACAATATTCCTTAATACTTTTAGAAAGATATCTTCTAAATTGTCTATATTTATTTTTTCACTATAATCATAGAGATTAATTACATTATTATCATAATTATACTCTTTTTTTATAGAATAAACTAATACAAAATATAATACAATAAAAATTATTATATTTACTAATGCTATAATGATTTTATATTTTTTTAATAAGTTTATCATACACATGCACCATTAATATTATAACATAATTAAAATCAATAATCTAATTTATTTATATTTATATTTGAGTTTAGGTTTTTTTATTATATTTTACTGTTCGTGATTTGAATTTCTTTTACTTTAACTCAAAATGATTGTTTTTTATTAAATTTAAAAATTCTAACGTAGAACATTGCAAAAATGTTTTTCTTGAATGGTATAAAATAATCACATAAGCTAATTTCGTAATTCTAATTGTTTAAACCATAATATTGATTTATCTTTTAGTATTTACTTGCATATATTATTTTTATATCAAAATCTATAAGAACTTTCAACTATTCCTAAGTTTTTCGAATAAACTATAATCTATTTTACCAAGTATGATTTTCTATCTTCCCTCTAAATACTCGCTAAATAAAAATGATTTAAATGCATTAATTGCTGCATCAATATATTTCTGTTCAGCATTACATAATGTCCCTTTTAACTCTTTAATCGGAGTTTCATTTGAATTTATCAATTCACACATATTAATAAAATGAGATGTTGACATATAATTTAAAAATCTACTAGCTCTTTTTTCATACTCATATGTATGTGTTTCTAGCGATGGCAGTACATAGTAAAAGTAAAAAGCTTCAGGTAAAGTGTATCCTTTAAATTTAATCATATTATATAAATTATACGCATCAATATCATCGATATAGTCAGCTAAATTAAAATTAACTCCATTCACTGTACAAATATTATCTTTTGCCCATTGAATATAATCTGTCGTTGTATCATTATTAACAGCTGCCTGAATTGAATCTGCAAATGAAATGGTATCACCTGCCCATCCAGAATAACAATCTACTAATTCGTCAAAACCTTTTAAATCATCGTTTCCTATTTGATAAAGTAATGAATTTAAGGTAGCTGCTAAATGAGGAAAGTCATGTGGAGTGGCTGGATTTACAGATGAATCAATAAAATCAAAGTTCAAATTATATAACTTATTATCAACCAAGTTACAATATCCCTTATCAATAGTACCAGCTACAATTTCCCATTTTATATTAGAAGTACTTCCATTTCCTCCAAAAATAGAAGTATCACCATAACGTCCCTTTCTAAGATATTGCAAAACCAATAAATTACTCTTTTCCTTATTATTATTGGTATATTCCAAAGCTAAATTATACATATCTACTAAATTATAGTATACTTTCCCATAATCTTTTAGATATAAATCACCTATTAAACCTAAATCTCTACCTGACATTGCATCTTTATCTATTTCAATCCTTCCATTGCCTGAACCGATAGTAACAGTTGCAAATTGATCAAATGCCCAGTTATCTGGTATAGGGAAACCTAAATTACCACTAAATCCTGTTGACATATCACTTACAAAACTATATTTTGCAAGATTATTCTTACTAACTCTAGAACAAACATTTCTTGTTCCATATATACTAACAGGGTATTTATTATTATATTTATTTTTCATTCTGTCATTTATGGTTGCAAAATAAGGAATGATATTAGAAGTTATTTCAGTATCTAGTGGATCACAATCTACTGCAAAATAAATACTGGTACCGCTTGGAAAACCTAATGCATTAGCATGTTCAAAAGCACTATCTACATCTTTTATTGCGTTTGCTGTTGTAAAATATGAAACTGTATTCGCACTTGACTGATGAATCGGAAATATATATAATCCTGCATCAGAAGCAATTTGTAATTCAGCCTTTGTTAAAGCTTTACTTGCACCACTTGCTATATATCCAGATAAATATCTTCCCACACGTAAGTATCCATTATCATATAAAGTTTGAGCTTTTTCAGCAGTTAATATAGTTGCACAATCACACGCACTCGCATTTCTATCCGTGTCTCCACAACTGATTAATAGTGATAGCCATGTTGTATAATCTATTTTTCCTGTTGCTGGAATAGAGTATTTAGTTTGAAAACTTATTATAGTATTTTCGTCTAAATTAGATGTTAATTCACCTGAACCAAAGCCATTAAAA
>JAFUTO010000033.1 GCA_017484205.1 Bacilli bacterium
TGGTAGCCCATCCCGTTTTACCATTTTCTGTGACAGTATTAAATCTACTATCATTTCCATAAGTATCATTTAGCCATTGTTGGGTATAAAATACATATGGATCTCCTACTACTTCGTTATTTGCCATATTTTCATCTCCTTAAATATTAAATTTTTTATTTAATATACAGAAAAATAAAAATACCGTATTTAAATCCGTCTCAATCATAATATTAAATAAAATGGTTGACAATTGAATATAATAAACAAAAACCTATTTTATTTATAGTCCGGACATATAAAGTAAATATTAGGTAATAAAAAAAGTATTAATTACAAAAACCATCAATGATGGTTAAAATATAATTAATACCGTAAATATACCATATCCGTTTGTCATAATAATATTATCACTTTATTTAGAATTAGTCAATACTTATTTTTTAAAATATTATATTCTATTTGATTTTTAATATTCTCTAAGCTGTCCACTTCATATATCTTATTTAAATCGGCACTTATTTTAAGATATATTTCCTTATTGCCATCAAAATAACTTACATATATATTTTCTTTATTTGCACCATATACATTAACAGTGGATTTTATTTTCTTATTATCTATTATAACAGGTGTTTCTTTTTCAGAAGATAACTTAAATCCCACAATTCTAAAAGTCTTTTCCTCATCTTGATTAAAAAAATATATATAATTGGAAGTTCCCAAGATAATATCCCCTTTTTGATAATACGATGAATCTACAGAAAAAAATAACTGATACTCTTGAGTATGTTCTTCTTGTTTTAAAATGCTTAATGTTCCATCTTTAATTCCAGTATGAGTATTTTCATACAAAATAGCATAATTTAGCCAACGCTTTCCGTTATTAGAATCTATGTATGTAGGATGGTACGAATAACCAGTTTTTTCATTACTGCAACCAGGTAAAAGTAAAATTAAAAACAAAGATATAATTAATATATATTTTTTTACCATTAAATCATTTCCTTTCACATATAATATAAGTAAGTAGACCCATTTATTTTATTATATCACAAAAATTATTTTTTATTCATACTTTTATATTAATTTTTTTAAAGATAATAAATACAATATAATAGGAGGTGAAAGAATGAAAAAATTATTAATGCCATTATTTATCTTGGGAATAACTGTTTTATCTCTTTTTGGAACCACAAAAGTTTCTGCAGCCGAATATAAATCGACATTAAACATGCCAGCTAATTCAAATCATATTGGTTCATATAGATGGTATGACACAAAAAATTTCATCATAGATATTTCTATGGATGCACATACAGATTGTACATCTAATAGAGAAAAACTTTTATGGGTTACATTACACTATAGTCCAACTACTCAAGTTTCCGGTAAAATGATGAGTACAGAATTATATCAATGCGTTAGAGCTAACATGGGAAAATTTAAAAACGGACAATATGCATATGGTTTCTCTACAAATTATACTGGTGGAAGACAATTTTGTGGAATTAAATCAAATAGTGTAATTATGACTCAAAACTAATTAGAAAGAAAGAAGGTAAATAATGATAGAGTTAATTAATATACAAAAAAAATATTTATTGGGAAATAAATCTATAAATGCTTTAAATGATATTAGCATTAAATTTGAAGAAGGAAAATTATATGGAATTATGGGTGAATCTGGGAGTGGAAAATCTACATTAATGCAAATAATCGGTCTTCTTATAAAGCCAACGAGTGGAATCTTAAAAATAGATGGACATAAAACATCAAAATTATCAGAAAAAAATATAGCTAATCTTAGAAAAGAAAAATTAGCATATATATTTCAATCTTTTAATTTGATTCCAACGATGAATGTTACAGAAAATGTAATTTTACCACTTTATACTAACAGGAATTTAACAAAAAAAGAAAAAATTGAAAGGGTCAATAACTTATTAAATTCATTAGGGATAGAAAATAGAAATAAGCATTACCCAAATCAGCTTTCAGGTGGAGAACAACAAAGAGTTGCAATTGCTCGTGCGTTATGCAATAATCCTGATATTATATTAGCTGATGAACCAACTGCTTCTTTAGATAAAGAAAACTCAATTAAAATTTTAAGTATATTTAAAAAACTCTCAAACCAAAAGAAATGTGTAATTGTTATTTGCCATGATGACATTATTAAAGATTATGCTGATGAAATTATTTACCTAAAAAACGGAAGGATGGAGATTATAGATGAAATTAATTGATATGATAAAAATTGGAATTAAAGAATTTTATAAAAATAAAGCAAATTATTTTAATACTATTTTTATTTCTATAGCTATTTCAATCGTAATATTTTGTTTGGCTTTTTCCAACAGTCTAAATAACTATTGGAATCAAAGTGTTAAAAAGATGGTGGATTATCGTACTTTTTTTGTATATTATGATCCCAATGAGAAAACAGAAAAAGAAGCATTAACAGAATTGCAATCATACAATACTATCGAGTCTATATCTCCCTATACTTCCTACATAATAAATATGAGAATGTTTGAAGAACTTAATAATACAACTGAAATCAATCTATTTCTTTTTGGGGTACCAAAAAATACTGTAACAATATCTAATGGGAACAATATTGATAATTATAATTCTAGTGATAAAGTTATGGTATGCCCAGAAAATATATTTTATGAATATAAAAAGGGAAACAAAACAGAAAAAAAAGAAATAAATTTAAATAATCTTTTAGGAAAACAAATTTCTTTAAAATTTATTGACGATGATAATAAAATAGAAAACTTCAAATTAATTGGAACTTATGATTCCTCTATGAGACAGGGAAAAGAAAATTTTTGTTATACAAATTCAGATATTGTAACAAATTTAAATTTATATTATCAACCAGAGGCATTTAAAGAAGAAGAAGGAATAATTTATCCTCTAATAGTAAGACTTAAAAGTACAGATAACATTCAGGAAACTTTAAAAAAATTTGAAAAAGATCATTTTTATACAAATGGGGATCCGGTTGTAAAAATTGATACCACAATTGGAAATAAAATTTTGAATTTAATCACATTAATAAGCTTACTGGTGGGGATTATTTCAATCATAGTTATCATCTTAATATCAATTAAAAATCAATATAACCAAAATAAAAAATATGCAATATTTAAGACAATTGGATATAATCGAGTAGATATCATAAAATTACAGTGCATCGAATCATTTTTTTGCATATTAGTAACTTTAGTTTTAATATTAATTATAACTACTTTCATAATTTTTGTCTTTCAACGCTATTATGTGAATCATGAAGAAATGCTATATGGATTAAAATTAATAATTTCAAAATTCAATATAGTACTAGGAATTTCATTCTGTATTATCATAAATATCTTATTAGCACTGATACGTAATAATAAAGTTAAAAAAAATAATATTATGGAAGAACTAAAAAGCTAAATGAATACATTATTATTAAAAGAATTCATAAAATTAAGTAAAAAACAAATAATTTCGTCTATTGTATTATCATGCTTATTTTTATCAATAATAATAATTTTTCAATCATATGCTCAAATAGCAAAAAGTTTAATTCCTAAACTTCAAAATCGAGATGAAAACCGGATAGTTTATACATCATTTAGTACTGAAGAAATCGAAATGTTTTATAAGATATTAAAGAATCAAAACATAAAAAAAATTTACTCTTATATAGGAAGCATTAACATATATAATGAAAAACTAGGAAATATAATGCTCACCTCAATTTTGCCAACTGAGGAAATCAGTGTACAAAATGGAACAAAATTTAATAACAAGAATAACGAAATTATTATACCTGAAAATTTATACAAAAATTTGACTAAAGAAATTATAAATTCTAATATTGTACTATCAATAGAAGAAAAAGAAATAACTTGTAAAATTATAGGATTTTATAGTAATAAAGATTCTAATCTTCAAAATAAAATTTATATTTCAGATAATATAATTAGGACCATTCAAGATAGTAAAAATGAATTTCTAATAAAAGTAAACGAACAAGGACAAATTGATAATTTAATAAATATATTTCAAAATCATAATATCAATGCTACTCTTTTTGATAATAGTTACCAAACTGAGTTAAATGAATATCATAGTTTGTTATCAATAATAAAGCCATTTATTTTTATAACTATTTCTCTTTTCATAATTAATTTATTCATATTTATAAATGATTTAATTAATGAAAAATTATTAACAATAATTATATTAAAATTATCAGGTTATACAAATCAGTCAATAGCTTGGAATGTGTTTTTAGCTGTTTTTTATCTTACTTATACTATTTTTATAATAGACAATATAATAACTATCATTTTATTTAAGCTTGTTCATTTAATTTTGAAAGTCAATCTAACTTTCTTTATATCCTATAGTTATTTTATATCTATTATAACATGTATATTAATACTATTTATTGCTTTGTATCTGATTCATAAAATTAAAAACACAAAAATATTGAATAGATTATATACAAATTAATATAATATCTTACTTATAAAAAACACGATGTCATTAATCGTGTTATTTTATTGTATCATTATCTACTCTTCCAATTAGATAATCAGATGAAACATTAAAATATTGAGATATAATTAATACTTTTAATGTAGTTGGTCTTCTATCTCCTACTTCAAAATGAGAATATGTTTGTTGGGCAAATCCAAGCTTTTCTGAAACTTGTTCTTGAGATAATTTAGCATCTTTTCTTAATTTAACAAGTCGCTCAGTAAATAAATCCCAATCTATAAATAAATCTTTATCAACAAAAATATTATTTCTTGTTAAACCTAACATGTAATCAAATGTAACTTTATAATAATTTGCTAAAATATTTGCCTTCTCTACCGGCATATCATTTATTTCATTTTCCCATTTAGAGTAAGTATTTCTCTTTACATTTAAAATTTCAGCTATATCTCCCTGTCGTTTTTCCATGTTTGATCTCAATTCTTCATATCTTACAGCCATTGTAATCACCTACATATATTGTAAATTAATTACAGCTCAGTGTTGACTTTTGGGACGCTATGGAGTAAAATCAATTATATAGTAAATATTATGCAGTATATAATCAATAGAATTAAGTGCCTCTATTGATTTGTATTGCATTTTTTATTATAATTTTATAGAAAAAAATGGAGGTGAATTAGGATTATTTCGCATATTAAGGCATTAAAAAACTTCTATTTTGAAGTAGAAGTGTCTTTTGTTATTACTATTTTCATATTGTGAATTTTAGCAATATGAAGTAATGTGTCAACGGTACAGTGTCTATTTCCAGATTCTAATGATTGAATACTTCTTTCAGATCTGTTAATAGTTTTTCCAAATTCTTTTTGAGTTAGTCCAGTCCACTCTCTCAAAATTTTTAAAATATCTTCAGTTGAATAATTTTCGGCTTGTAATTTCACTCTACCACCTCACTTACCCATACAAATAGTATGTATTGAATTATACCTTAATATTCTGTCAATGAAGACATAACCCACACGACTTGTGTGGTATGAAATAATGTAGTTGTATGAGAAGTAAGTTGTATTTTTATCTAGTATGCAAATTATTAGAACACGAAAAAAATAAATATGAAAAATTAGGTTATATAATAAAAAAGGAAAAAGATATTATTCATATTACATACGCAAGAAATAACTATGACATCTTTGTTGTAAAAGAAGATAAAAAATATTATCTAAAGTTAGTTCCTTATAAGACATCATATTTCAAAACTGAATTAAAGTTTAAAGAGTTAAAATTAAAAGTTGATATGTCTTTGTTTGCAATAACAGAAGTTAAATAATCAATTTTATGAATAAAAAACTGGAAGAAAACAGAAATAAGATAATAGAATTATCTAGTGAAAATACTGATGATGTAAATATGATTATATATGTATTTGCAATTAATAAAAAACTGGATTCTTTATTGATTAAACTTGACGATTTAAATGTTCCAACTAATGTTAGTTCTATTGTAAAAAAAGGATATTTAACTTCTGTTGAACACTTTTATCAAGTGTTATATCATTTTATAAGCTATATAAATACTAATCTTTGGTTTGTATCAAAAACTAAGAATTATATTGTAGATAAAATTATACATAATAAAGAAGCAGAAGCATCTTTATATCATAAAGAATATTTTCATGATAATAATACTATTCCATATTATAAACATCATTTCAATAAAGCAATTATTTCTAACTTTTATAGATTTTTGAATACTATACCTATGGAAAAAGAAATATACTTGTTTTTAAAAAAACATGGTGTGGATATTTCTAAAACTGATATTAATAAAGATAAAGATATTGAAAAACTATTATATGTATTAAAATTAATTTGTATTGCTAATAATAGTAGTTTTGGATTATTCTATATCTTTGATGATGATTTAAACTTAAAAGGTATTCAACATGTAGTTGGAAATTTTGAAATTTTAATTGAACATGCTAAAGAATATGAAGATGTATATAAAACTATATTAGATAATTATTAAAAAGGAAGGTAGAAAGATGTGATAGATTACATAGATGATGACGAGATGTTTTCGTATACTGCAAATAGTGAAATTGATAAAACTATTCCTCATTTAGATAGTTTAATTGAAGAAACTATGAACAGAAAAAAAGGCTATTTTGAAGAAAAGCTAACTAATCCATCATTTTTTAAAACTATAAAATATAAATTCAAAAAAAATCTAGTTGATACGCTAGATCATGAAAAGAAATATTTACATTCAAAATCTTTTAAGAAAGATGGTTATATCTTTAGAATTAAGGTTATTCGTGTTGTTGAAGAGGATGATTTTGAACCTAGATATATTTATCAATTTTATGCTACCCTAAAATATGATAAAGAAATAAGAGATAAACTCTTATATGAAAAGTTTTACGATAAAGACCAAGCAACAGAATACTTTCATCAAATGGAAGGTGTATTTAAACATCTTAGAAGAAGAGATTTAGTTGAAAGAATTTTTAAAGATTTTGAAAAGAAAATTAAATCATAATTTAATAAATCAATTGCTTGTACAGGATTGATTTTTTTTTTCAAAAAAAAGAATGAATTCTAATAATCCATTCTAAATGATACTACTGCATACCAATGACCATTAACTTCGTAGACACTTGCTGCAATAGCTGTATTTTGCTCTCTTAACATTGAAGCATTATGTGGTGGACTGTTTTTCCAAGCTGTAATAAAATCTCCTCCTGAATCACCATGACCAATTATTTCACCAAATCCATATCCTACACCATCATGAGAATAATAATTAACTAATTCCTTTGCTCTTCTATCTGCTTCAGTTTGTGTTTCTGATGTTACAGGTAATTCAGAAAGTCCATTTGCTTTTCTATAAGCATTTATTTGATTTACATACGAATTAGATATATCTTTTCTATACCCTATGGAAGAAGTATTTTGAGATGTTGAATTAGAATTAACAGGTTTACTTTGTTGATTGCTGACATTATTTGATGAAACATTATTTTTTTGTTGAGATGTAGATTTGTTGCTTATAATTTCCTTTTTCTTTTCATTTACCTTTAAAAGAAACTCTTTTGTTGAAATATTATCACTTTCATCTTTTGCAATTACTTTTAGTTGATATTCTCCAGCTTTTGATGAATCATATTCACCATCTATTGACATTGTTACTTGTGATAAATCCTTTGCTTCAAAATTAGTTAACAAATCCACCTCTTCTTCTGTTTCTTCTAATTCAATTTTATCTTTTGAAGAAATAAACTCAGGAGCAATTGTATCCACTACTTCTACAACAAATCTTTGCTCTTTTGACTTATATTTTATATTAAATTCATATTTACCAACTGGTACAAATTCATTATCTTCCATAACGAATTTCCCATCTCTATTTTTTAATAATTCTGATTTTAATTCATAATTTTTTATATTCTTAGTAGAATCAGCATCTTTCAAATAATAAGAAATATCTGAAGTTATCTCATCTCCTAATTCATATACAAATTTATCCTCTTTTAATTCAATTTTACTTGTATCCCTTACCATAACAAATAATCCTACTAAAAATATAATTAGTATTATTATAATTGGTATAAATACTTTTAATTTTTTCTTCATAAACTACTCCTCCAACTTCTATGTTAATGTGGCTATATAATAACCACATTATACTACTCTTAATCTAAGTAGAAATAATAAGTTTTATCATAAATAAATTCCACTTGATTTGAATAAACAGCTAAATAGAAATATGCCCTCGCTTTTTGTCTTCTAACTTGCCTTTCACTTATATTTAGTTTTTCTGCAATATCTTTATCAGTATAACCATAAAAACATTTTAATCGTAGAAATCCAGCAATTGTTTTATCAATTTTCTGTATTTTTAGCACACTTTTTATATAATTAGCAATTTGATCATCATGCCAAGACAATACTTTTAATAATTTATCTGAAGCAGATGAACCTGTTGTTCCACTTGAGAATAACAATATACTTGCTGAATTAAATGCACTTGTATTTAATTGTCTTAAACGCTTTTCAACAAGTGGCTGATATAACTCACATACTTCTTTACCATTCATAGCTGTTTTTTCCATATCTATTTTTGATATTATTTTACTATCAAAAATATCAATCATTATTCAGAGTCCGTATCTTCTTCTACATTAGATTCTTCTGACTCTTCTTCAGTTACTTTACGAACATTTACTGCCTTTTGCATCTCAGCATCATAATCAAAAATAACTGTTTCATTTTCTTCTAAAGTTTTATATCCTTTCATTTGAATATCAGAAAAATGAACATATACATCATTTTCTATTTCATCACATTGGATGAATCCATATCCTTTTTCACTACTAAACCACTTAACATTTCCTCTCATATTTACTTTTTCTTGCATTTTTTGTTATCTCCTTTTCCATTCTTATCTACTACTACTTTTACTTCTCTACCATTTACTGCTATTTCATATAATCCATCAATTTTTTTAATTATATAATCAATAGAAAATATTATTACTGCAACAACTATTACTAAATAAAAACTACTCATTAAACTACCAAGAATCATAAAATTATAATTCAATAAAGCACTTATAGGTAAAAATAACAATAATCTAAATACATTTATAATTATATTTTTTAAATTTAATTTATTTTTCTTACCCAAATATAAAACTACAAATAGCATCATAACAAAAGTGATTATATAAGTATTAAAAACAAATTTTCTTAAATCAATCAAACTTGTTAAACTTATTTCATCTCCACAGCAACTTAATTTATCAAATAAACAAAACATTGTATTTGTTGATAAATATAAGCAATAAATAACTATTATTAACAATAAAACTACTCTTATATATTTCATAATAATAGATAGCTTATGATAAGTTTGCATCCTTTTGTTATTTCCTTCATCATTCCAATACTCTTCTGAACTACTATTAAATAAATCTTTATAAAACTGCTTTATCTTTTTTATACTTTTTCCTCCTCCTAAATCCCATAGATATGGATAAAGCATCATCTATTCTTTTCATAGTTTTTTCATCAAATGATTTTACATAGTTTATTATTTGATCTTTTGAAATAGTTAAAACACATTCACACAAAGCCATTGCACCATATTCTAAGACAACATGAACTGGCAAATAAGTCTTTTTGATTTTTGATGTTAGTGGGACAACTATTATAGTTGGCGAAAATTTATTTCCTTTATTATTTTGAATTACTACACAAGGTCGTTTCCCATCTTGTACATGTTTTTCTTTATTATATAACTGTACAAAGAACACATCTCCTCGTTTTACTTTTCTCATATAAAGTAACTTTTTACCACGCATTCTATTTCTAAAATATAATAAGCATCAACTGGATACTTCACTCTTCTTCTATGCTTCTTATATTTATTTTCATAAACTATTTTTAAAATACATGGATACCCTTCTTTTCTTAATAACTCAAGAAATTCATCTTTACCATATTTTTTAACTATATCTCTTCCACAACAACAATTACCAAATCTTCTTAGATGACGCAAGATCCAATCAGGGATTTCTATATTTTCTTCTTGAAACTTCATTAATAGTTCCCCTCTCAAATCTCTCAGAATAACTTGATTAAATCAAAATCAAATTCACTACCTACTTCAAAAAACTTAATTTCATCATCTCCATCAAATAAATAATAGATAATATTATCAATTACTTTAATGATAGTAAGAAAATAACCGTGATTATCAGATAAGGTATTAAAAACTTTGTACCTATCCTTTTCTCTATATTCTAAATGAATCACTCCTTTCTTCTGTCTACAATAGTAGTCAATAATTTTAAAAAAATAATACTAGAATCACTACTTCAAATAATTATTATCTATATTTAATAATAATCACCTCCATATATAACTTCTAAAAGGTGTCTACGATAGTAGTCATCTTATACTAAAATAATAACCTTTTATTTAAAAAAAGTCAATACCATTTTTTACATTATATTTTTTTCTAAAGAAAACTGTATAGAATAATCTATACAGCCGATACTTTTTCAGTCTTTAATTGTTTTTACACAATCACTTAATATGGTAATTGTTTTATCCAATTTTGCTTCGTCTTCAACTGAAATAGTACCGAGAGTACCAATTAATTCTATCAATTGCTCGTACTTTACTACCAAAGAATTACATAATAAAAGCTCATTTATAGTTTTATTGTAATCTTCCTCTGCTTGATTTAATTTATTTACAACATCCTTCAATACTTCATTGGATATATTTTCTTTCCTATCAATATATCCATTTAATACTTCTAAAACTACTTTCACTTCATTTACTGCCTTAATTTCTTCTTTAGTCATTTCTATTTTTCCTTTCCAATTGGTACTTCTTCTTTTCGTGATGCTTTATCCTTTAAACTATTTAAGCACTTTTCTAATACACGAATCGTAGATTCATCATCCAACTGGGTTGTTAAAGCAATATCATTATTTTTGATCATAATTTTAATGCACCTAGTTTGACTTGAAGACTGCCCTTTATTCAAAATTTCACCTGCCTTCCTAATAGTCAGGATGAAAACATCACCCATAGTCCTATTGTCATAAATACTCCTCCACTTCATAACTACAAAAATATAGCTTTACTGCTATATATTAAATATTTTATCAAAAAAAAATCAAAATGTCTACTATTGTAGTCATTTCGAAAAAATGTCGCATTATTTTTTCTTTGTTTTAGTCTACAATAGTAGACAATTTCAAAAAAAAATAGTAAAATGGTTATGAAGTCTTAAGAATGTGAGGAAAAATGATGAGTAATGAAGAAGCTTTAGCAATCATAATTGAGAATTATTGTAATAGACACGGTATAAGCCATTCAGAATTTGCAAGAAAAGCAGGTGTTAGTAGAGCATATATAAATAAAATCACAGCAAATAAATGTGGGAAATTTGGTGTATCCTCTACTATTAAAGAATTGATTGCTAAAGGATTAAATATCAGCTCTGCACAATTAGAAAAACAAATTGAACAATGTAAAAATAATGAATTGAAAATTGATAATTTTAATGCTGATGTTATTGCAAATATAAGTAATGAGCTCAAGAAATTTAACGCTGATGATTTAGAAATCATGTATGAAATTGTATGCAAATCAAATTCTGAAAGACTAAAAGTTATTAATGGTCTACTAAAAAATATGAAATAAAAACATATTTTTTATTTTGCACAAAAATAAAAAGATATTAACTAATATCCCTTCAATTTATCAATGCTCTTAGAAAGAGAATCTAAAAAATCTTTTTTTGTTATGTCATGATGTTGTATATATTTATATGCCATAAGACTTATAAATACGCCTAAATTTTTAGCATCCCAACTATGTATTAATACATCTGATAGCCCATCAATATTTTCTGGTGTTGGTTCTAATATTTCATCTTCTTTACTCATTTTGCAGCATACCTCCTGTCTGAAAAAGATAATAAATACAATAATATTGTATCATGAATTAATACATTCTCATACATTTTAATTTAATAGAATTCATATTCATAGTCTTCATCAGGTTCTTCTAAATCTTCCCCTATTTCATTTTTTTCTCTAAACCAACCCAATTCTTCATCCCACTCAATCTCATTATTAATTAATTTATCTATATTGTTTAAAATAGAATTTTTAAAATAACCAAATTTATTTTCAATAGGATTATCATTTTCATCAACAAAATTACGACTAACCACCCTTGGAATGATGTAATGAGTTATTACTACTAAATCATTAAAATCATATTTTTTAATTAAATCATTAAAGAGATTATCATAATATACAATTTGTAAATCATCATTTGAAATATACTTTCTGCTTATTAATTCATTTGTAAGAATATTATGATTTTTTGGATTATAAAACTCTGAATTTAAATTATTAAAATCATTTAAAATGGTTTTATCGTTTTTATCAATTTGTTCTTTAATTCTTTGTTCTTTAGTATTTATTTGGGTATCATTTTCTAATGGTGGATTATCCATAGGTGGATTTTCTACCTCTGGATTCTTTTCGTGTATTATTTCTACTGGTTGTTCATAAATATTATAAACATATTCAAAATATCCTTTATCTCCACGAACTTTATCTATAACTAAATACCCTGTTCTCTTTAATTCTTTTAAAGTGCTTTTAATTGCTGTTTCTTGTTCTTTACAAATTGCACATAATCCATTTAAAGAGTAATCCCAATCATCTGGTAATGACAACATAAATGATAATAATCCTTTAGCTTTTAGACTAAGATTTTTATCCCTCAAATGATAATTACTCATTATTGTATAATTCTTATTTTTTTCTATTTTAAATACTGCCATACTATCACCCTTTCTTTAAATTTTTACATCAAAAAAAGAGCCAATGTTATGACTCTTAATAGTTAAAATTACTTTAATTCAATTTTTTCTTTACCACCCATATATGGTTGTAAAGCTTTTGGAATATTGATCGTTCCATCTTCATTTACATTATTCTCAATTACAGCAATCATCCCACGAGGTGAAGCGATTACTGTGTTATTAAGCGTTGAAAGTAAATAATTTCCATTTTCACCTTTCGCTCTAATTCCTAATCTTCTAGCTTGAGCATCTCCTAAAGTTGAGCAAGAACCGACTTCAAAATATTTTTGTTGTCTTGGACTCCATGCTTCTACATCACATGATTTAACTTTAAGATCTGCAAGATCTCCTGAACAACATTCTAATGTTCTAACAGGAACATCTAAACTTCTAAAGAATTCAACTGTATAACTCCACATTTTGTTATACCAGTCCATAGCTTCTTCTGGCTTACATAAAACAACCATTTCTTGTTTTTCAAATTGATGAACTCTATATAGACCTCTTTCTTCTATTCCATGAGCACCAACTTCTTTTCTAAAACAAGGTGAATATGATGTTAGAGTAATTGGCAATTCTTCTTCCTTAACAATTTGTCCTTTAAATTTACCTATCATAGAATGTTCTGATGTACCAATTAAATATAAATCTTCATTTTCAATCTTATACATCATATTTTCCATTTCTGAAAATGACATAACACCATTAACAACATCACTTCTAATCATGAATGGTGGAACACAATAAGTAAATCCTTTGTCTATCATAAAATCTCTTGCATAAGATAACATAGCTGAATGTAATCTTGCTATATCACCTATTAAATAATAGAAACCATTACCACTTGTTCTTCCTGCTGAATCTTTATCCAATCCATTAAGTGCCTCACAAATATCTGAATGATATGGTATTTCAAAATTTGGAACAACTGGTTCTCCAAATTTTTCTATTTCAACATTTTCAGTGTCATCTTTACCAATAGGAACAGAGTCGTCAATTATTTGTGGAATAACCATCATTTTTTCTTTTAACTTTTCTGCTAAATCATTTTCTTCTCTTTCAATGTCAATAAGTTTAGAATTAATTTCATTAACTCTTTTTTTCTTTTCCTCTGCTTCTTCAGTTTTCTTTTCTCTAAATAAAGCACCAATTGCATCACTTGTGGTATTTCTTTCTTGTCTTAAAGAATCACCTTCAGCTTTGTATTCTCTTATTTTTTTATCAAGTTCAATTACTTCATCAACAAGAGGTAATTTTTCATCTTGAAATTTCTTTTTTATATTTTCTTTTACCTTTTCAGGATTTTCTCTTACAAATTTTATATCTAACATTTTTATTCATCCTTTCATTTTCACTTTGATTGATATTAAATTTTTTTTGGAAGTTTTGCTATGTATGTTAACCCCATTAAATGCACATAGCTACAACTATTTTTAAGTTTTCTACCTTAACTTTTACTCTTCCGTTATTTTTTGTTATATATTTGAAACCGTTAAATTCCTTAGTAAATTCAAGGACTTCCACGATTCTTTCAAGTGGGTGCATATTGAAACTACGAGGTTATTTAAAGTATGTAAGTAATAATTGCCATCATCAGATTTAACTCTAATACCTAAGCGTCTAGCTTGAGCATCACCTAAAGTAGAACAAGATCCTACCTCAAAATATTTCTTTTGTCTTGGACTCCAAGCTTCTACATCACAAGATTTAACTTTTAAATCAGCTAGGTCACCTGAACAACATTCTAATGTCCTAACAGGTATATCTAAAGATCTAAAGAATTCAACTGAATAAGACCACATTTTATTATACCAATCCATAGAATCTTCAGGTTCACATAAAACTATCATCTCTTGTTTTTCAAATTGATGAACTCTATATAGTCCTCTTTCTTCTAAACCATGAGAACCACCTTCTTTTCTAAAACAAGGTGAATATGATGTCATAGCTATAGGTAAATCACTTTTTTTAATCATTTGATTTTTAAATTTACCTATCATTGAATGTTCTGATGTACCTATTAAATATAGATCTTCACCTTCTATTTTATACATCATAGCTTCCATTTCAGGGAATGACATAACCCCTTCTACAACATCACTATGAATCATAAATGGTGGTATAGCGTATGTAAAACCTTTACTAATCATAAAATCTCTAGCATACGCAAGCATTGCCTCATGAAGTCTTGCAATATCTCCTAAAAGGTAATAAAATCCCTCACCACTAGTTCTTCCTGCAGCTTCTTTATCCATACCATTTAATCTATTAATTATATCTGCGTGATATGGTATTTCATAATCTGGTACTAAAGGTTCTCCATATCTTTCAATTTCTACATTTTCAGTGTCATCTTTTCCAATAGGAACACTATCATCAATGATATTAGGTATCAACATCATCTTTTCTCTTATTTTCTTTGATAAATCTTCTTCTAATGTTTCTAATCTTTTAATGTTATCATTATAAACAGCTATTTCTTCTTTTACTTTATTGGCTTCTTCAATCTTTTTATCACGCATTAAGGCACCAATTTCATTACTCTTACTATTCTTTAAAGCTCTTATTTGATCTCCTTCAAGTTTAGCTTCTCTAAAATCTTTATCTAATGCCTCTATTTCATCTACTAGTTTCAATTTTTCATCTTGAAATTTTTTCTTAATATTTTCTTTTACTAAATCTTTATTTTCTCTTATTAATTTTATATCTATCATACATTTCCTCCTGTTTACTCACTTTTTACATATTTTTGGAAATAATTACCTTTTTCCTCAAAATTCTTAAATTTATTATAACTTGATGCGGATGGGGAAAGTAAGCAAATACTTCCTTTCTTAGTAACTTTTTTTGCTAAATTAACTGCATCTTCTAGTTCTACTATTTTATATGTATTCTTTGTTATATATGGTTCAATCCTATATCCTGTTTCAGGCATACAAATAACATTAGATACATTGCTACTATTTATATAATCTATAAGTACCTGATAATCTATACCCCTATCTTTACCACCAGTAATTAATGTATCAACATTACCTAAGGCATCAATACAATCTATTGTAGCTTCAGGTATAGTAGCAATAGCGTCATCATAATATGTTACCCCATCATAAGTACCAACATTTTCCATACGATGAGGAAGTGGTTTGAAATTAGTAATTGCCATTATACATTTATTTATATCTAATTTTAATATTTTAGCTACATTTAAAGCCATAATAATATTCATTAGGTTATGTTTACCAATAAGGTTTCTTTTATTATTAATATCATAAATTTTTTCTTCATCAATAGTAATATAATTATCCTTAATATCATCTAAAGATACTGGTATTTTATGCCCTTTATATTTATCTTTCATAATAGTATCTAATTCTTTATTATCATGAGAATAAATACTATAGTCATTACTACTTTGATATTTAAATATATTTAGTTTAGCATTATAATATTTTTCTAATGTACCAAAATGATCTAAATGTTCTTCAAATAAATTTGTTATGACACCTATATGTGGTGAATGTTTAACATATTCTAATTGCAAAGCAGCCATCTCTATTACTAAATAACTATCTTCTTTAAATGAATCTAAATAGTCAAATATAGGAATACCTATATTACCTAATAAATAGGTATCTAATTGATTTGCTTTTAACATTTCATATATTAAAGATGTTGTTGTGCTTTTACCTTTAGATCCTGTTATACCTATAATTGTACATTTACTATATTCTAATAATAATTCTAGTTCTGAACTAATCTTATTTTCAAATTTAGATATATCTATATCTTTTAAACTAATACCTGGACTTTTAATTATAATGTCATATTTATCCAAATTATCTAAATAGATATCACCATACACTCCATCTACATCTTGTTCTATTTTATCATGAACTTTTATATTAGTAATACCATGTTTAGTTAAATAGTTATATGTAGATTTACCTTCTTTACCAAATCCTAAAATACAAATACTTTTGTTTTTTAAATCTTTTATCATTTCATTATACATTTTAAATTCTCCTTTATAATATCTTCATATTCTTTAGGAAGATTATTAATCTCATTATAATTATTTTCTAATGGTTCTTCTACCATATCATAATTATCTTTATAGTATTTTAATAAATATGGTAATTCATCTAATTTATTTATAGTTAATGATATAGCGTATCTTACTTCCTTTATAGTACCAACACATTCAAAAGGTTTTGTTTTGGCATCTCCTATTAACTCTTTGAAGATTGGAAGTAGTGATTCATCTTCGTATAAGTCTTTACCAAAAATGTCTACTAATGAATCTTTATATAATTTTGGACTTAATACTATATATACAAATAAGCATTTAGCACACTTGCCACACCATACCCAAGGTGTTTCTTTACTACCAACATTACAACTTTTAAATACTTTATGATATTTTTTATAATTACTAAATAATAATGATATTTGAAACTCTGATAATGGTCTTAAAAAACTAAAATATTTAATATCTATATTAAAGAATTTCTTAGTATATTCATTAAAATCATTTTCATATTCATAAGTTTTACTATATTGATGATTTATCTTTGTACCAATAACTGTACTTTCATTAGAACTATCCTCATTAGATAAAACTATGTACTTTTTATTTGTTAAATATGCCATTAAATATGTAACAAAAGATACTAATGATGAGAATGGTGTATGACCGTTTAAATATCCTTCATTATTTAACTCAACAATTTTTCTATCTAATATTCTTCTTATAGTAATTATCTCATCATCAGTATAACCTGCTTCATAAGCACATTTTAAATGTGTTTCTTTAGGATTTATAATAAATGGTGTATTATCCATATCTTTTAGAAGTTCCAAAGATACACAAGAGTCTTTACCACCACCTATAGGTATTAAATTACCATGACCGTTATAGTCTACTTTGTATTCTTTTTCTACACCATTAACTTCTATATCCATAAAATCATCAATAGATATATCTATATTATTGACATAGAAAAATTCACCTAAACCATAATAATATAGTTTTTTAAAGAAAGATATTTGTTCATTATTTATATATCCTGCATTTATTATTACCTTTTTAGGACATGCACATTTCCAATAACTTATAAGTTCTACTAAGCCAATATGAAAAATTAAGTATTTAGAAAATTCATCTATATCTTTTTTAATAACTTTCTTATCTATTTTATAACTTGGTTTAAAAGTAGTTAAACCTGGTATTTCAAAATAATAAGTTATATTTATAGATTCATTGTCTTCTTTTATTTCATATTTATCATATATAAACTCAGTATACTTATTTCTTAACTCTTCAAAATTCATAATATCCCTCCTATACTATTATATGAAAAGAAGGCTATTTATAGGAGTATATAAAATACGGTACCATCCTAACAATAGCCTTAATTTTGATAACGGTCATCCCGTGATTTATTAAATCCTCTCCAAAGTAGATTCATAAATACTATATATTAGTTTCCATCAACCACTAACTTTCTATAATACTCATATTTATTACTATTCTTCTTCATCAATTTCTAATATTATTTTACTATTTTAACTGTTATAAGTCAATGTTTGTTATTTTAGAGTTTTCACTTTTTCAGAAGTAATTATAGGATTATCTAATCGATAATTAATTCTTTTAATATATTCATATCTCATATCTTTTAATATTGCCTCTGCAACTAAGAAAGATACCTCTCTTTGATTTTTATTGGTTGTATCAAATGAATGAATATTTAATTCATCTTTTAATAAATTTGTCATATTGTTAAGTGCTTCATTATACTCATCAACATTTTTTTCATTTAGAAAATGTCTTGGTTTCAATGAAAGATTAGCCTTATAATCTCTTTTTATGGCTTCTTTACTACCTACATAAGTAGATATAATAGTATGAATTCCTTCTTTTATGATAGGAATATATATATCTTTATATGTTTCATAATTTTCATCACTAATACCATTTTCAGTATGTAATCTATCTATCCATACCAATCTATCAAATAATGACCTATCTATTAAGATAACATCTGGATTACTACTTACTGCTTTAGTTAACTGTTTAAATACATGTATAGGAATTATACTATTAATGACATCTTTTGGTTCATCTTTTATAGAAGGATATAATCCTTCTTTGTATTCTTTAGATGTTGTAAATTCTTCCAATAAAGTAACCTTCATTCCACTTTTCTTAAAGAAATCATATAAATTATTTATAAGTGTAGTCTTACCTGTTCTAGGTGTACCTGTAAATTCTATAACATAAGGTGTGGTATCAAAAGTATTTTTAAGCTTATATATTTCTTTGCTCATAGAATCTAACTTTTTTAATTCTTTATATTCTTCTTCTCCAATTATTTCATTTTTTAAATAATCATTTTCTTTTTTATAGAAAACACTATCGATTAATTCTTTCAATTCTTTAAACATTGGTAAATTAGAATCTTCATTTGTAATTAAACTATTATATATACTTTCATAATACCATTTTTGCTTATCTTCGCCTCTTTTGAATGCACCAAAATCATATTCACCTTTTTTATCAAATAGTATCATGAGATCTTCTAAATTACTTATTTTATCTGCACATACAACTGCTTTATGTCTTAAATCTAATGATTTAATTCCTTCTATAGTATGGAGTTTTCTTTCTTCCCAAGATAAACTCTTATCAGGTTCTGATGCACCCAATACTAAACTAGCAACATCATCACCAAATTTGCCTTCTATATCTTGAATAGTATAAGATGTATCTTCAACTACATCGTGAAGATATCCTGCCGCGATAACATTATCATCAAAACCATATTTTTCTATTATATGTCCTACGTTAATAGGATGAATAATCATTGGTTTATCAGGTTCTGTCTTCCTTTTTTGTCCTTCATGTGCCTCTATAGCATAGTTAAGTGCTTCCGCTTTAATATTCATAAAAACCTCCCTGTTATATTATATTTATTTTAATATTTAAATCTCTATATTGTTTTTTTAAACTACCCTCTAGATAACGAACTATTTCATTAGCCATTCTTAAAGTTAAATTTTTGTCTAAAACAATATCACATTTAGCTTCATAATATGGTCCATATTTTTGAAGTGTAACATCTTTTATTGCAATAACATTTCTATTATTACTTATAAATGTTTTTATACCATTTATATATTCTTCGTTTTCTACTCTCTTACCAAAAATATCGCTAAGTTCTCTACTTATAATAACAAAACCAGTATAAATTACAAATAAAGATACTATAATAGATGTTACCATATCAGCATATTTAAAATATTCAAATGTATCACTTAATGTCATTAATATCAAACCTATAAATACAATAATAGAACTAATAACATCTGAATTACTTTGTTTAGCATCACTAACTAATATTGTATTTTTATAAAGTAATCCTTTTTCCATTAAATATGCGGATAAAATATATTTAAATACTATTGTAAGTAATGATATTCCAAGTAAAATTGTTTTAGGCATAACTACACCTCTATTAATAGAGATAGAGATAAATGATAAACCTAATATCAAAACAATCATACCTAATAATATGTTTATTAAATGTTTAGCATTATCATTTTTATTAAATCTTGTATTGGAAATCGTTATAAGTTCCAATGACTGGTCTGCAAATGTATGCACACCATCTACAATAAGGCTCATTGATTTACCAACAAATCCTGCAATTATTTTTATCATGGATAAAAAAGTATTACCCATAAAACTTACAAATACTGTATATGTTAATTTATTCATATTACTTCGCCTCATACCAATTTATACCACTTTCAATATCAACTTTTAGTGGTACGCTGAAATCTACGACACTTTCCATAGATTCTTTTATAATTTTTGTTAATATATCTTTTTCACTTTCTAGTACATCAAATATTAATTCATCATGTACTTGTAAAATCATTTTACTTTTTAAATTATTTTCTTTTATTTTTTGATGTGCGACTACCATTGCTTTTTTAATTATATCAGCAGATGTACCTTGAATTGGAGTATTCAAAGCCATTCTTTCGCCCATTTTTCTAATCATATAATTCTTATTTTCTAACTCTGGAATATTTCTAATTCTTCCAAATAAAGTTTTTACATAACCATTTTTATGTGCAAAAGAGATAGTATCTTCCATATATTTATTAATTTCTGGATATGTATTCATATAATTAGCAATAAATTCTTTTGCTTCCTTATTAGTTATTCCTATATTCTCAGCAAGACCATATTCACTTATACCATAAATAATACCAAAATTGACAGCTTTAGCCATTCTTCTCATATCTTTAGTTACATCACTTTCTTTAACTTTAAAAATATCTGAAGCTGTTTTTGTATGAATATCTTTATCTTCTTTGAATGCTTTGATTAAACCTTCAATATTAGCTATATGAGATAAAATTCTAAGTTCTACTTGTGAATAATCACTACTCATTATAATGGAGTTATCACTTGGTATAAATGCTTTTCTAATCATTTTTCCTTCAGGATACCTTATAGGAATATTTTGAAGATTCGGTTCTATGCTAGAAAGTCTACCTGTCCTAGTCATTGTTTGAGTATATATTGTATGTATTTTATTATCTATTATTGTTTCTTTTAAACCTACAATATATGTACTATATAATTTAGAATAAATACGATATTCCATTATTAAATCAACAACGGGATGTAATCCTTTTAATTTTTCTAAGACTTCAGCTGATGTAGAATAACCATTTTTACCTTTTTTAGATCCATGAGGTAAATTAAGTTCTTCAAAAAGCAATACTCCTAATTGCATAGGACTAGCTAAATTAAATTCATATCCTGCTATTTCAAATATCTTTTTAGATACTTCATCAACTTTAGATTTAATTACATTACCCATTTCATCTAATGTTTTTATATCAATATGTACACCTGTATATTCCATATCGCCCAATACTGTAGCTAAAGGAATTTCTATATCATTAAATAATGATGTCATTTCTTTTTCTTTTAGTTCATTTGTAAATCTTTCTTTTGTATCATATATAAATCTAGCTTTAATACATGCATTATAAGCAATAACATCAGATGTTGGTTCAGATAGTTTATTCCCTTTTCCATATACATTTTCATAAAAAGGTATTTCATCGCCTAATGATGTAGCTAAATAAGCAATATCCATTTTAGTGTTATATTCTAGTAAATCAGCAGCTATCATTGTGTCAAAAGCGACATTTGATATATCAATACCTTGCCATTTTAAAGCTACATACATCTTTTTTAAATCATAAGTATATTTAATATTTTCCTTTAAAAATTTAGGATTTTCTTTTAATATATCAAATGGAATATATGCCATTATATCTTTGTTATATATACCCATACCTAATACTTTTGCTGTATGATAATTAGTACCTAATATCTCTAGATAACAAGCAACATCACCTTTTATATTTAATTCATTTATATTTTTTATAGTTACTATATCTAAAGGTTTTTTTGTTACTTCTACTTTATCTTTTTTTAAGAATGAGAAAAATTCTAAATCTTCATATAATTTATTTAATTTCTCATGGTCTGTTTTCTTATAAACTAAATCATTTATATTTATATCCATAGGCACACTTTTATATATAGTAGCTAGGTCATAAGACATATAAGCTGCTTCTTTATCATTAACTAATTTATCATGAGTAGCACCTTTAATTTTATCTATATTTTCATAGATTCCATCTAATGATTTATATTCTTGTAATAATTTTAAAGCGCCCTTTTCGCCTATTCCTTTAACACCCGGTATATTATCTGATGGGTCACCCATCAAAGCCTTTAAATCTATTATGTTTATAGGTTCTATTCCATATTCCTCTTTAAATGAATCTCTATTATATCTAATATAATCTTTTTGCTTCAATAATTTTATATCTATATCATTACTTATTAGTTGTAATAAATCTTTGTCACTACTGATAATTGTACCTATAAAATCAGGATCTTTATCACAGTAAGAAGCAAATGTACCAATAATATCATCTGCTTCATAATTATCTATTTCATAATATTTAATTCCCATATAAGTAAGTAATTCTTTAGCTATTGGAAATTGTACTTTTAACTCATCAGGAGTTTCAGATCTACCACCTTTATAATCTGCATACTTTTCATGTCTAAAAGTTTTCCCTTTATCAAACGCGACTAATATATATGTTGGTTTTTCTTCTAATATAATTTTATTCATCATATTAGTAAAGCCAAACAAAGCATTTGTAGGTAATCCCTTACTATTTTTCATAAAATTACCATTGTAAGCTGTTGCATAGTAACTTCTAAATAATAAGTTATTTCCATCTACTAGAATTATTTTATTCATACTATCACCATTTTCTATATTTATTATATAGAAATATTATTTTTTTGTAAAGAATAGTACACAAAAAAGAAATAGTATCTTTTTTACTATTTCATATTTACTAGAAACTATGTTCGTCCTATAATTGTATAGGAATACTTAATAGTTGGGTGATGCCTCCAATCTAGCGAAAGGAGGTGATCTTAATGAATAAGAAAGATTTTTTAATCTTTTCTCTACTCATTATTATCATTTTACTAGTTATACTACTTTTTGTAGTTTTAATATAGAAAACATCGCCTGACTCAACTAAGACAGGCGATTCCTAACAATAGGCAACACCCAACACAGACATATTAAGTGTTCCTTTTTTATTTTATTCAAGTTTCCTTGACAAATACATAATACCATATAATTATTATTTTGTAAATAGATGATTAATATGTAAAATACTTAAATATTTATTAATAAATTATGTTTTTTCTTATAGTTTATGGTATAATTATTATGATAGGAGGCTGTTATGGAAAGTACACCACATATAAATCCTACAGGAGAATTTGCTAAAACATTTTTAATGCCTGGAGATCCTAAAAGAAGTGCTTATATAGCAAGTAAGTTTTTAGAAAACCCTATCCTTGTAAATGACGTAAGAGGAGTACAAGGATATACTGGAACTTATAAAGGTCATAAGGTAAGTGTTATGGCAAGTGGAATGGGAATTCCTAGTATGGCAATATATTCTTATGAATTATTTAAAATATATGATGTTGATAACATCATTCGTATTGGTACATCCGGTGCGAATAGAAGCGATATAAAATTACAAGATGTTATTTTATCAGAATCAAGTTTTAGTTTAAGTACTTTTGCTAAACTATTTGATGGTTTTGAAGGGAATGAACTAGAAGCATCAAAAAAATTAAATAAGAAAATTGAAGATGTTGCTAAAGAAAAAAATATAAATATTAAAAAAGGAAGAATCATTACAAGTGATGTATTTAATCCATATTGTGATGATGAGGATAAGTATTTTGATAACTATCCTAAAGGACTAGATACGCTTGCGAGCGAAATGGAGTCTTTCGCCTTATTCTATATGGCAAAAAAATTTAATAAACATGCGACTTGTCTACTTACTGTAGTAGATAGTCCATACGATGATAGAATTATATCAAGTGAAGATAGAGAGCGTGCTTTAGATGATATGATATTATTAGCTTTAGAAGCTGCTATTAAGGAGGATTAAAATGTATAAAAGAATATTTTTGATTGTTTTGGATAGTGTTGGTATAGGAGAAGCACCAGATGCGGCTAGTTATGGTGATGTTGGTAGTAACACTATAAAAAGTATCTCTACAAATCCTAATTTCAAAGGAGATACAATGGAATCTTTTGGATTATTTAATGTAGATGGTGTAGATTATCATGATGATTATCCAAATCCAATTGGTGCATATGGTAAATGTACTGAAAAATCTAATGGTAAAGATACAACTACAGGTCACTGGGAGATGATGGGTATTATATCTGAAAAGCCATTTCCTACATTCCCAGATGGATTTCCTGCTGAATTAATTCAAGAGTTCAGTGAAAAAGTAGGACACCCTGTACTTGTCAATAAACCATATTCAGGTACTGAAGTAATTAAAGACTATGGTGAACAAGCATTTAACGAAAAAGCTTTGATAGTTTATACATCTGCTGATTCAGTATTCCAAATTGCAGCTCATGTAGATGCAATTCCATTAAACGAATTATATAGATGTTGTGAAGTTGCTAGAGAAATGTTAAAAGGTGATTTAAACGTAGGTAGAGTTATAGCTAGACCATTTGAAGGAACACCTGGTAATTACACAAGAACTTTAGATAGAAAAGATTATTCTGTAATGCCACCTAAAAACGTTTTAAATTATTTAAAAGAAGCTGATAAAACAGTTATTGCTGTTGGTAAAATCAGTGATATCTTTGCTGGTTCTGGTGTAACCGCTAAAATATCTAGTCACAATAATCCACAAGGTATGGATGGAACTATGAAGATGTTAGAACAAGACTTTGAAGGTTTATGTTTTGTTAACCTAGTAGACTTTGATATGGTGTATGGTCATAGAAATGATGTTGATGGATATGCGAAAGCATTTGCTGAATTTGATGCTTGGTTATCTACATTCAAAGATTCTATGAGAGATGATGACTTACTTTTAATAACTGCTGATCATGGTTGTGATCCAGCAACTCCATCTACAGACCACTCTAGAGAATATACTCCAATAATCGCTTATAGTAAAAATATTAAGCCAGTTAATTTAGGTATAAGAGAAACATTTGCTGATATTGGTAAAACTATTACTCATAACTTTAATATTGGAACTGACCTACCTGGTACAAGTTTCTTAAAGGACATTAAATAATGGAAGAGAGTTTAATAAAGGCAGCTATATTGGCTGCCCAAAATTCTTATAGCCCATATTCAAATTTTACTGTAGGTTCTGCCCTACTTGCAGAGAATGGTAAAATATATTTAGGATGTAATATTGAAAATGGGGCTTATACCCCAAGTAATTGCGCTGAAAGAACAGCATTCTTTAAAGCCATATCTGAAGGAGTTACTAAGTTTAAAGCCATTGCAATAGTTGGTGGACATGATAAGAACTTTGATGATTTTTGTTCTCCATGTGGAGTATGTAGACAAGTTATGAGTGAGTTTTGTAGTAAAGATTTTGAAATAATTTTAGGTAAAAAAGATTTATCATATAAAAAATATACTTTAGAAGAATTATTACCACATAGTTTTGAATTAGAGGATTAATATGAGAGTATACGATATTATAGAAAAAAAAAGAAATAAAAAAGCATTAACTAAAGAAGAAATAGAATTTGTAATTACTGGATTAGTAGATGGTAGTATACCTGATTATCAAGTGTCCAGTCTCATTATGGCTATATATTTAAATGGTATGAATGATAAAGAAGTAACATATCTAACTGATGCGATGGCGCATTCTGGAGATATGATGAATTTAGAAGAATTATTTGGTAATACCATTGATAAACATTCTACTGGTGGTGTAGGAGATAAAACAAGTCTAATTATATGTCCTATTGTAGCAAGTTTAGGATGTAAGGTTGCTAAAATGAGTGGTAAAGGTCTTGGTTTTACAGGTGGTACTATTGATAAGTTAGATTCTATACCACATTTTAAAACATCTATTTCTAAAGATGAATTTATAAGACAAGTTAATGACATTAATATATCTATCATTAGTCAAACAGGTAATATTGCACCGGCTGATAAAAAGATATACGCGATTAGAGATATAACAGCTACTGTATCAAGTATTCCTTTAATTGCGTCATCAATTATGAGTAAGAAGATAGCAGCTGGTGATAAAAATATATTATTAGATGTAAAAGTTGGTTCTGGGGCATTTATGAAAACTAAAAAAGATGCCACTGAATTAGCAACTAAAATGGTAAATATAGGTAAAAATTTAGGAAAAAATATGATGGCAATTATAACTAATATGGATGAACCTTTAGGTAATAATATTGGTAATTCATTAGAAGTTATAGAAGCTATAGAAATATTAAAAGGAAAAGGTAACAAAGATCTTAGAGAACTATGTATTATTCTTGCTAGTAATATGGTTATGTTATCTAAAGATATTAGCTATGATGAAGCCAATAAAATGGTTATAGATTCTATTAAAAGTGGCAAAGCCTTAGATAAATTTAGAGAATTTGTCCATTATCAATATGGAGATCCTAATATAATTAATAATTATGATCTTCTTCCTAAAAGTAAATATTCATATGAAGTTATCGCGACTAAATCTGGATATATAACTAAAATAAACAGTGAAGAAATTGGTAAAATAGCTAATATATTAGGAGCAGGTAGAAATACTATGGACGATAAAATTGACTATGGCGCAGGGATTATAATGCATAAAAAATTAAACGATCGTGTAAAAAAAGGAGAAGTCATTGCTACATTATATAGTTCTAAAAAAGATTTAACTGATGCTTTTGATAAATATGGTTCTTCAATAGTTATTGGAAAAACAAAAATTAAAAAACCTAAATTAGTTTTAGGTTATATAAAATAAAAATCTCCATTAGGAGATTTTTTGCGTTTAGTTCGAGCTATATCCCGGATTTTCAACAAAATTATCTATACTATTATATATATTATTTGTAGTAGCATATCCAACAATATATTTTGGATTTAAAGTCGCATGATTATTATCCACGATAACCACATCAGTAGCATTCTTCGGAAAAGATGTTATCATTACAGCTCCTGTATCATTATAATTCTTGTAATGACCTCCAACAGCAATTTCTCTTATAAATTGACCAGTATGATTACTATCATAAAAAGATATATTATTCTCCAATTTATCAACAAAGTTAGTATTAACATCATTCCAATTAGTTACAACACCCGAATTCAAATCACCCGTTAATTTTATACCATTGTTAAAATACATATCTCCAAAATTATCAAAATTTGAAGCAGCACCAATTCTATGAATGCCAACTAAATTATCTCCGTTTTCTGTGCCTTTTGCAATTTCCAATATTTTAGAAATAGTATTATAGTTATCAACACTACTTATATTAGGATTTACACCAACAGAATATAGCATAGCATTCAATGATGGTTTATCAGCATTGCTTCTTATTAAACCAGCTATATCCTTTCCTAATTTTTGATTAATTATATTATCTGATATATCCTTTGCTACTTTAAGTTCAGCTTCATTATATGCATTTCCACGCATAGTTTCCCATATAAATGCCTCTTCTAGTTTATTTTTAGATAGGTATTCACCAAACTCATTTATATAATTGTTCTTAGTCGCATATTTAAAAACATCATTAATATTTTCATTCTTTTTATATAATTTATCAAATTTGGATTGTATATAACTAGTATCTTTATCAATTGATACACTATTTGTAACTTCATCAACATGATCAGCTAATACTTCTCCTACCGTCACCCTTAATCTTTTTTGTTGATGTAAAAACCTAGCAATATCAATTGTTTCTGCGCCAAAAGACATTATTCCACCTATTGTAGCCTGTGTATATACATCCTGCCAATCAAATAATTTCGAATATTTATCAGTAAATGTATCATTAATACCAAATTTTATATATTCACCATTAGTATTATAATAACCATCTTTATATATTGTATCCAATGCAGGTTGAACAAAGCCTTCAACACCACCATCTAAAGAATCTAATCCCACATGTGTTATACTATTACCTATATGTGCAGCCAAAGTACCACCAGTAAATGGCGTGAAAGCATTGATTCTACCACCAATATACCATTGTGCACCTTCCCAAGCACCTGTTCCAATACCATATGCTAAACCTTCGCCTACTGAAGCACCTTCACTCCATGCTTGTTCAGATCCTTTACCAACACCTGCTATTGTGGCTGTTGTTGCCATTGTTGATGTACTAGTTGCAGCAGCTGCACTAATACCTGATGCAGTTGACCCAAAACCTGCTGTAAAAAGCGTTAAAGCTACGATACCTGTGGAATATCCAATACCATTTCCAACTGATCTAGTTACATCATAAGCAAATGAGTTATTTTTTATACTCTTACCTGCATTACTATCATACATAGAATCAAATAAATTCGTTGCATGTTTTTTGCCCACATTAGAACTTGTATTTTCCCACATTTTTTTAGTAGTTGATTCCCATTGATTACCTGTTGCAGCTCCATATATTGCTTTTACACCATCATATGCACCTGTATACATAGTATTGCGGGCTGACATAACAATTCTCCCAGTATCAGCTATTGCTTCGACGAAATCAGCCAAACCTTCAACTAATGAAGCAATACCAACTACTGAAGTAGCAGTATTTTTTAAGTATATATTATTATATTCAGCCATTGCTTCCCCTAAATATGTTCGCTTATCTATTTTATTTGTAGCTTTGCGATAGTTATTAAAATAATTATATATTTTTTTTGCACTAGTAACTTCTTCTTTTAAAATATCACCTGTAGCATCAACGACTGGAGCAAGTTTTTCTTTGGCATTCGAAATAATATCAGGTGCATCTATAAATACTGAAGCTCCAGGAACCAACATTTTTGTTGCTTGCTTAGATACATTTATAGAGTTAGTTTTATCAACTTCTTCATCTAAATATATTTCCGTATTATTATTTAGATGATTTGCAGTTTCTGTCACATTATTATTTACATCATTATAAACATCAAATTTTATAGATGATTTATCAATCGATTCTATTTTGCTCATATAATTCCTTATTCAAAATCTATATCAATTTTTAAGGGATCATCTAATTCATCACTATTTTTAGGCACATCTTTTAATTGCTTTATAACATTGTTTAATTGTTCTTTAAACTTAGTTTCCTCATCATCAACAAATCCCTTAAAATATATTTTTTCTATTTGATCATGATTAAATAGTAATGTCTTATCAGAAGAAATTATGCCTTCAGGATACATACAGCCATTATAGTCATACATCTTATCATTATTTTTTTCTTCCATCGAACAAAATCCTGTAATCATAACACGTTTTGTTCCGCCTTTTAACATTACAACTGTTCCTATTGGTAAATACTTGTCTTCTATCATTTTTACACCCTCTATCATAATAATTATATCATATCTATAAAATATTTGGTAAAAAAATCAAGGTTTATGCCTTGATTATTTTTCTTCTATTATCATTATAATATTGAATACAAGATATAACACTTAATACTGTACCTACAATAAGTAATATATCAGATATATTTAAATTAAATAACTCAAATGGTAAATTATAGAATAGTGTTAAAGCAACACCTATTTTTATAATTATATTTTTGTATTTATCTATTTTTACTGATTTTAAAGTAATATTTTTCTTTAAAGCCGTCATTCTAATTGCATTCGCGACATAATCTCTACCAATTATTATGACTGGTATAAATGGATGTAGGAATCCTTGTGAAGATAATATAATTAATACTGAATCAATTAATAATTTATCTGCTATATAATCTAGAGTATCGCCTAGTTCAGTTACCATATCCTTTTTACGCGCTACATAACCATCTAAGTAATCTGTTATAAGAGCTATTACAAATAATATACCAACAATTATATATTTAGCATTAACAACTATCAACTCATTAATAAATAAATTAGTAAAATTAATACCAGCTGATTCAAATGGAAATAATAAAATAATAATTATTAAAGCTGTAATAGCCATTCTTGATATAGTTATTTTATTTGCTAAATTCATGTAATCACCTCTCTACATATGCGATAACATTGTTATCCTTATCATTTATACTTTTAATATATATATAACTAGTTACACCTACTAATACTATTATTAGTATTAAAAGAATATAAACATTTATTTTCTTTTTTTCATTCATTGTTGTATAAGGAGACTTTACTTTTGGTGTTTCTTTTTCTTTTTTTGATTTAGCTTCTTTTATATCTTCTAATGATATTTTAGAAGTATAATCAAATAAGTATTCATTAAAATCATCTACTAAATCTTCTTTATTTAATCCTAAGTATTTTGCATAATCTCTAATTAAATATTTAACATTGATAATATCTTTAAAACTATCAGTATTACCATTTTCCAAATTATTTAATTGTTCTTCATCTATTTTTAAATCAGTTCCTGCTTCTTCTAAAGAAATACCTATTTCTTCTCTAGCAGCTCTTAATTTTTCTCCTATTTCTTTCATAGATTCCTCCATAAATAAAAAAAATAATATATCTTATAAGCCATGTTCTGTACTTCATAAAGAAGCGGCAAACATTTATCTACACTTTCGTGTCCTAGAATCAGTTCGTTTCCCTATCTAAGTTCCCCTACCAAAATTTGGGTTTCTTGCTTGTGGAGTTTACCTCGTTTCATTTTAGAGTTTCCCCTAAATTCGTCACTGTGGCACTTTATCTAACTAATCATATCATAGACTTAGATTAGTTATTTGTCGTTAGCATACGCTACCTAAGGTTATTTTTTCCCTTAGCACAAACACTACTACCATCACAGATAGTGCAAGCATGGACTTTCCTCTACATTATTCATGCAGCGTTTGCCCAGATATATTATTCTTTACCATAAATTATTTTTTCTAAATTAGATAATCTTCTAAGTACATCAGCACTGCTATTATTTCCGTCATCAGTACTTTTTAGTGCATCTAATTTCATCTTTAAACTACGGATTTCTTGTTTTAAAGCTATATTTTCATCAGATAATACTTTCTTATCATCTTCAAGTTCATCGATAATTTCATTCATCGCATTATAATCTTTAATAACTTGATCTAAGAATTCATCTACTTCTTGAAGTCTATAGCCTCTAGTATCAATCATAAAATCTTTTTCAAGAATTTCCTTACTAGTAAGTTGAACTTTCCCACGATACATAAAACACACCTCTTTTATTCACTTATAATTATAACATATTAGTTAAATCTAAGCAATATTTGATTATAAAATGTCCACTATGGAAGTATATTTATATTAAAAATTAAAAAAGACTCATAAGAGTCTATTTTGTGCCGAATATTCTATCTCCAGCGTCACCTAATCCTGGAACTATATATTTATTCTCATTTAAATGATCATCTATACTTCCACAATATATTTCAACATCTGGATATTTTTCTTCTACTACTTTTAATCCTTCTGGAGCAGCTATAATACATAAAAATTTAATTTTTTTAACACCTTTACTTTTTAGAAGTTCAATTGCATCAATAGCAGAACCACCTGTCGCGAGCATTGGGTCTAATATTATAACTTCTCTTTTTTCTATATCTTTTGGAACTTTAAAGAAATAATTAACTGGTTCAAAAGTTATTTCATCTCTATACATTCCAATATGACCTATTTTTGCGTTAGGTATAACTTTAATAACTCCATCAAGCATACCCATACCAGCTCTTAAAATAGGTACAAAAGCATATTTATCTTCATCAAGTCTACCTGTCTCCATCTTTGTAATAGGAGTTTCAATAGTTACAGTATTTAATTTAGAATCTTTCATAGCTTCGTAGCATAGAAACATTGCTATTTCACCTATTAATTCTCTAAACTCTTTAGTACCTGTTTTCTTATCTCTTAAGATAGATAACTTATGTGTGATAAGTGGATGATTTAATTCTTTAGCTTTCATTTCTTAGCCTTCTTTGTACTTGATTTAGATGTTTTTTTAGCTGTAGTTTTCTTTGAAGTTGATGTAGTCTTTTTAGTTGAGCTTTTCTTAGAAGTAGTTTTCTTAGCTGGAACTTTTTTAGTTACTTTAACTTCTACATCTACTTTTGGAGTTGATATTTTTTTACTATCTACTTCTACTACTAAAGCATCTCTATCATTAGGTAAGCATAAATTTAAGATAATACCTACGATAGACGCTAGAGACATACCTGAAATAGTTAATGAAAAATCTCCACTAATAATTGATATAGCAGCTCCACCTAAGCCTAGTACCAACATAGAAGAAGCAACTACAACATTCTTACTGTCTTCAAAATTAACTTGGTTTTTAATTAATACTTTTAAACCATTTACAGCAATAAATCCATATAGTAATAATGATACACCACCTAATACTGGATTAGGTATTGTTCCAACTAGAGATGTAAATTTACCTAAGAATCCTATAATAATTGCAAATATAGCTGCTAAACCTATAACTTTAACAGATGCAACCTTAGTCATACCCACAACTGAAGTATTTTCTCCATATGTAGTATTAGCAGGTCCTCCTAATGCACCAGCCACAAATGTAGCAATACCATCACCAAGTAATGTCCTATCTAATCCAGGATCTTTAATTAAATCCTTACCAATAATATTACTTAATGAAGTATGATCTCCAATATGTTCACATAATGTTACTAAAGCAATTGGAAGTATTGTTACTAATGCACCAAAATTAAGAGCATAATCTTTAAATGGAATTACAAATGCTGGAATACTAAACCATGATGCATCTTTAACAGGTGTGAAATCAATCATACCTAAACATACAGCTACTATATAGCCTGATACAATTCCTACTAAGAAAGGAATAATTTTTAAAAATCCTTTAGCTCTTGTCATAACTACTGCTGTTACGATAAATGATACTAAAGCTACTATTAGAATTTTCCAATCAAATTGAGTACCAGATAATCCAATTTGACTTATAGCTGATGGCGCAAGTCCTAAACCTATAATCATAATCATTGGTCCAATTACAACTGGTGGTAATATTTTATCTAGCCAATTTTTTCCTACCAATTTAATAACTAAAGCTACAATTATATAAACTATACCTACTGCCATAACCCCTGTCATTGCACCACTTATGCCACCTTTTAAATATGCCGCAGCAATTGGTGTTATAAAAGCAAATGAACTACCTAAATAAACTGGCGATTTTCCTTTAGTGCATAAAATATAAATTAATGTACCAATACCTGATGTTACTAAAGCAACTGGAATAGTAAGCACTGTCTCACCTGCAGCAGCATTTACTAATATAGGAACTAAAATCGTTGCCCCAAACATCGCAAACACATGTTGTAATGCTAGAACAATCCATTTGCCTAATGGTGGTTGTTCATTAATGTCATACATCATTCTTTTTTCTTTCATAAATCCTCCTCCTAGTGTGTAGTTAGACAAAAGAAAAAGGTGCCTAAAAAGTACCTTTAATTAGAAAAAACAGTAATACCAGAAACAAATAAAACACTTGCAGTATTAGTAATAATATTTTTTTCTTGTACTACTCTTTTCATATCCTACACCCTAAAACAAGAATAGCATAAATAAAATTAAAATGCAAGTACTTATTTTCTTTTACTATTTGCAAAATATGCTAACTTAATATATCTAACATCATCAATCATTTCATTAAAAATAGTATCAATATGATGTTCTTTCATATATTCACCTCAATTATACTTTATCACTTATTTATTTAAATTTGGGGTTTTCGACAAAACTAGATAAAATTAGTAGGAACAAAGTAGATAAATTATTAAATTTATAGTATAATTAAATAGGTGATTAAATGAGACTTGCGAACTTCAATACATCTACATATAGTAATAGAGGTATGGCCCTTGAAGAAGATATCAATGTTACTAATAAATATTATTTAGATAACGATATCGCGGTTATATATAAAAAACCCACTTCAGTTACTATTCATAAAGCTGAATACCCAGGACCTCATGAAGCCATAATAAGAGAAGCATATTTTAAGACACCATCAACGACTGATTATAATGGCATATATAAAGGTAGATATATTGATTTTGAGGCAAAAGAAACAAAAAGTAAAACAAGTTTCCCATTATCAAATATACATAATCATCAAATAGAACATTTAAAGCGTATCGTGAGGCATGGAGGGATTGGTTTCCTAATCGTTAGATTTGTAACATTGGAGGAAACCTATCTATTATTCGAAAAAGATTTAATACTTTTTCTCAACAATAACGATAGAAAATCTATACCTTATGAATATTTTAAAGAAAAAGGACATTTAATCAAAATCAAATATGCTCCTAGACTTAATTATCTAGAAGTAATAGATAAATATGGAGGTTTATATGACGAAATCAAATAAAAAAAATAGTACTCAAAAGACTACTGCAAAAAAATCTAACACATATAATAATCAACATAATAGCAAGAAAAATAATACAAGTAATAGTATTAAACATAATAAGACACTTACAAGTAACAAAAGAAAAAGAAATAAAGCTAAAAACATAATAAAAGTATTACTACTATTATTCTTAATTTTATGTATTTTTGTTTTATGTGCAATAGGATTATTCTTTAACTATATTGTTAAAAATGCACCTGCATTTAATCCTAGTGAGCTTTACGATGCCGAACCTTCAACATATTACTATAAAGATGGTAATAACTATGTTGAATTTGCAAGATTAGGTAATAAGATTAGGAGTATTGTTACATATGATCAATTACCTGAATCACTAGTAGACGCTATTGTTGCAACAGAAGATTCAAGGTTTTTCCAACACAACGGATTTGATTTACCAAGATTCTTAGTTGCATCAGTTAAACAAGCTACGGGTAATAGTGACGCCGGTGGTGCATCTACTCTTACAATGCAACTTTCTAAAAATAAAATTACAGTTAAAGAAAGTGAAGGTTTTAAAGGTCTAGATAATATTATAAGAAAATTTACTGATATATATATGGCAGTATTTAAAATAGAAAAATCTTATACTAAAGAAGAAATAATTGAATTTTATGTAAACTCTAACTATCTAGGTGCTGATACAAATGGTGTAGAAGATGCTTCAAAAGTATATTTTGGAAAATCAGTAACTGATTTAACTCTTGCTGAATCAGCAATGATTGCAGGTATATTTAATGCACCTGACTATTATGATCCGTATAAAAACCCTGAAGGTTGTGAACAAAGAAGACAAACAGTTTTATATTTACTTAAAAGACATGAATACATCACTGATGAAGAATACGAAATTGCAAAATCTTTAACTGTTGATAAGTTAATTAAACCTCGTACTACAAGTTCAGACAATATTTATCAAGATTTTATTGATATGGTAACAAATGATGTATACAAAATAACTGGTAATGATCCATACAGTGTATCTATGAAAGTATATACTACAATGGATCCAGCAAAACAACAATATATTGCTGATTTAATGGCAGGACGTAACTCAGGTTATGTATGGGAAAATGACGTAGTTCAAGGAGCAGCTGCTGTTGTATCTGCTACTGATGGTTCTATAGTTGCTATCGGTGGTGGTAGAAATAGAGTTGTTCGTGGTATAAATAGAGCTCTAGATGTAGAAGATGGTGGTATTAGAAGACAAATTGGTTCTACTGCTAAACCATTATATGATTATTCTATTGGTATTGAAAAATTAAATTGGAGTACTGGACAAATATTCGTTGATGAACCATGGGGATATACTGGTGGAGACGAGATTAGAAACTGGGACTTAAAATACAAAGGATTTGTTGATATGAGAACTGCTTTAGTAGAGTCTAGAAATATTCCTGCTTTAAAAGCATTCCAACAAATTGATAGTAAAACTAGATTAGAATGGGTTAATAGTTTAGGACTTCATCCAGAAGTTGAAGATGGTATTGTTCATGAAGCTCATGCGACTGGTGGATATGTTGGTGAAAGTCCATTATCAATGGCTGGTGCTTATAACGCCTTTGCGACTGGTGGATATTACATAAAACCTTATTCATTTACTAAAGTTGAATATAATGATGGTTCTGAACCTTATGAATACAAATATACAATGAACAGAGTTATGAGTGAAGAAACAGCATGGATGATGACTAATGTCCTAATATCTGTTGCCAAAGGAACAGGATTTGTTAATTATTATGTTAATGGTGTTACCTATGCTGGTAAATCTGGTACTACAAACTTATCCCAAGAAGATTTAGCGTACTGGGGATTAAATAGCAAATCTGTTTCTGATTTATGGGCAGTTGGCTATACTGATAAATATACAATTGCTACTTGGTATGGATATGATAGTCTTAAAGAAGGACACAATACATTTGGTAGTGGACAAAACTATAGAATATTTACAGCAGTTGCTAAAGGTGTATTTACAGAGCAATCTAATTTCCCTCAACCAGAAGGAGTTGTTGCTATTGAAACTGAAAAGGGATGCTATGAAGCATGTTTACCAAGTGAATTTACACCTGCAAGTATGAGAACTACTGAATACTATAAAAAAGGATATGAACCAACTATAGTATCTGATAGATATGCAAAATTAGATGATGTCACTAATTTAAAAGCTACAGTAAAAGGAAATCAAGTCGAACTTACATGGACAGCAATTAAAACACCTCATGCGCTTGATAAAGAATACTTATATGCTTACTTTAAAAATGCATACAAAAATGAAGACTGGGCAATAAGTGAAGCAGAATATAGATATAATGAAAATCTTTCTAGTATGGGTACTATTGAGTATATAGTATACGAAAAAGTAAATGGTAAACTAAATAGAATTGCTGCCACTGGCGATAATAAAATTACCGTAAAATCAACTTCTACTAGTCCAACTTATGTAGTTCAAACTGGTTATACATTATATGGTGCGAATAGAAGTGATGGAGCTACTGTAGGAGTTAGTGGTGTACAAGTTAATGATATTGTTACTGCAATACAAAATGTAAAAACTGCAAAAGTATCTGTTGGAGACACAAAATTAACTAATGAAAATAAAATTGCAACTGTATCAGTTAATGGTGTTGCAATAAGTAGTTCAAGAGTAAGTTATGAATATAAGCTTGATAATACAAAAGCTTCTGGTGATACATATAAATTATCAGTTAAAGTAATTTATAATAATAAAACTGTAGATACATTTACAATTGATATTACAGTAGAATAAAAGACATCATATGATGTCTTTTTTGCATATATCTTTTAATTTACAATTATTGCAATTAGGATTGACGGCCTTACAATGATATCTACCAAATAATAGTAATTGATGGTGTAACCTACATAAATTGTAGTCTTTAAAATAATTAGTTACTTTATCTTCTACAATTCTAACATTATCATCAGGTTCTGCAAGTCCTAATCTTTTACTTACTCTTTCAATATGAGTATCAACAGCGAGTAGTGGTTCATCATATATATTACTTAATACTACATTAGTAGTTTTTCTACCTACTCCACTTAAGCCCTCTAAAAATAATCTATCGTTAGGGACTACTCCGCCAGCATCATATAGTGACTTGGCAATCGCCTTAATATTATATGCTTTTTTATGATAATTGCCTAATGGTCTTACTATTTCTATCAAGTCAGTTTCTAGTGCTTCACTCAATGATTTTAAATCTGAATATTTATTAAATAGTATAGCAGTTATTTCATTAACTCTTTTATCTGTTGTTTGAGCACTTAGCATTGTTGCTATTAATAGTTCATAATCTTTATTGTAGTTTAATTCGCATCTAGGATTAGGAACTACCTCATTTAAATAATCAATGATTCTATTCTTCATCGTTTAACCAATCCCAATCAGCATCAGAGGTTTCTTTTCTAATTTGTTTTCTTTCTTTGAATTTCTTATTATCTTTTATAACATCATCTTTAGTTTTAATACCTTTTTTTCTCCAATTTTCTAATATTCTATCTATATATTTTAAATTAGGAGCATTATTATATATAGCCTCTTTTAAAGCTTCTTTAATTAATTCATCAGAATATCCAGTATCTTTCCAAAGATTTATTAAATCATACTCTAAAGGTGATAATGACCTAGCAAATTCATTTTCAATAATACTAAATATAGTATTATCCTTTTCTTCTTCCTCATTAACAACTAAGAATGTTAGTTTTTCATATAAAGGTTTTAAACTAATAACTTCTACTTTTTTATTATTCTTAGTTTCCATACTAATATTGATAATACCTTTTTCATTTAATTCATTTATCATATCCAATAAATTAATTAGTTCTATTTTCAAATTTTCACTTATCTCTTTAGGATTATATCCATCACTATTTATTAAATATATAAGTAATATTAACTCACTATCAGTGATATTTAATTCTTTGTAGTTAAACATTAATATCCTAGGTATTACCATATTCTTATTTTCTATTATATTAAGTACCTTATCAAACATATTAATCACCTTTCGTTTATTATATCATTTTTATAGTTAAAATAAAATGGTTATTTTTTAATAACCATTTCATATGCTTCAATTATATCCTTTTCTTTAATATCGTTATAATTTTCAATTACGATACCACATTCAAGTCCTTTTTTAACTTCTTTAACAGAATCTTTTTCTCTTTGAAGAGAACCTATATTACCATCATATATAACAATACCATCTCTAATGATTCTGGCTTTTGCATTAGATTTAATAGAACCTTCTAATACATAAGAACCTGCTATAGTACCAACTTTAGAGAATTTGAATAATTGTCTTACCTCTGCTGAACCTAATATTTCTTCCACATATTCTGGATCTAACATACCATGCATTGCAGCTTCCATATCTTCAACAACTTTATAAATAATATCATATAATCTAATCTCCACACCTTGTTCTTTAGCATAATCTCTTATTTCAGTAGATGGTCTTACATTAAATCCAATTATAATTGCATTGGATGCCTTCGCAAGGACAACATCTGATTCTTTAACTGCTCCTACACTACTTCTTATAACCTTAACTTTAACACCTTCAACATCCAACTTTTCTAATGAGTTTTTAACAGCTTCTGCTGAACCATTAACATCTGTCTTAATTATAACATTAATTTCTTTTAATCCTTCATTAATCTTATTAAATAATTCATCTAATGAAAGCGCTGAATTAGATTTAAGTTCTTTTTGTTTTTCTTGAGTTTTTCTTGTTTCACCAATGCTTCTTGCTTCTTTTTCAGTTTCAAAAGCAAAGAATTTATCACCTGCGGAAGGTACATCATTAACACCTGTTATTTCTACTGGTGTAGATGGTAATGCCGTAGTAACTTCATTACCCAAATCATTTCTTAAAGTTCTAATTTTACCATAAGATGTTCCTATAACAACAGGATCTCCTAATCTTAAAGTACCATTTTGTACTAATACTGTAACTACTGGTCCCAAATGTTTATCTAATCTAGATTCAACAACTGTACCCATAGCATATCTATTAGGATTTGCTTTATATTCATTCAAATCAGCTACTAATACTATATTTTCTAATAATTCCTTTATACCTTCACCAGATTTAGCAGAAATTTTACAGAATATAGTATCTCCACCCCATTCTTCTGGAGTTAAACCATAATTAGTAAGTTCTGTCATTACTTTTTCAGGATTTGCATCTGGTTTATCAATTTTATTAATTGCAACTATAATAGGTACTCCTGCAGCTTTAGCGTGATCAATAGCTTCTTCTGTTTGAGGCATAACACCATCATCAGCAGCTACGATAATAATAACTATATCAGTTATTTTAGCTCCTCTAGCTCTCATTTCTGTAAATGCAGCATGCCCTGGAGTATCTATAAATGTAATATAATCATCATTTACTTTTACTTGATAAGCACTTATAGCTTGTGTTATTCCACCAGCTTCACCATCAGCTACACTTGTTTTTCTAATTGTATCTAAAAGTGTTGTCTTACCATGATCAACATGGCCCATAATTGTAACTACAGGAGGTCTTTTCACTAAATCTTTTGGATCATCATTTACCTCATATTCTTCAAAATTAGTTACATCTGTAGTTTCTTCTCTTTTTAATTCTTTATTATAGTCTAATACTAATACTTCAGCATTTTCATAGCTAATTGAACTATTTATAGTTACCATCATACCTAAATTAAATAGTTTCTTAATTACATCTCCACTATTAACACCTAAGGCTTTAGCAAGTTCACCTATAGACATATTTTCTTTATAAAGAATAATATTAGAATCAGTATTAGGAGTATTACTTTGTAATTTCTCCTTATTTTTATACATATCTTTTTTCTTTTTCTTTAAATCTTCTTTATTATTACTAGCCTTTTTAGCATTTATAACATCAGATTTTTTCTTTAATTTTTGTGTATTACTAAATGTTTCTTCAACTTTGATATTAACGTTTTCAATGATATTTTCTTCATAAGCATCATCATAATCGTCTAAACTATTATCTAATATCGTAATTGCTTCATCATCTAATAAATCATCTTCATTTTCTGCTTGGATGTTTAATTCTTTACACATCTTTAATATATTTTCAACAGTTCTATTAACATCAGTTGCATATTCAAGTACTGTCATCATACTTAAACACCTCCTTAAATTATTTAATTGTATTCATAAGTTCATCAAAAATACTATCTGGTACTTCTATTTCTAATACTTTATCTAGTGTTTTAGATTTTTGTGCCTTTTCAAATACTTCTTTATCTTTTTTTAAATAGGCACCTCTACCATTAGCTTTAGAAGTAGTATCAATTATAACATTTCCTTCTGGAGTTCTAACAACCCTAATAAGTTCTTGTTTAGGTAATTTTTCTCTTGTAATCACGCATGTGCGCATAGGGATTTTTTTAGTCTTCATTATTTTCCTCTACAAAATTAATACCTAACTCACGAACTTGTTCAGTTGTTTTAACATCTAATTTATAATGTGTTAAACGCGCTGCTAATCTTACATTTAAACCTTTTTTACCTATTGCTAATGACAAATTATCATCATCAACAATAACTAATGCTGTTTCTTCTTTTGGGTCGTTTATAATTACATGTAAGTTCTTAGCTGGGCTTAATGCATTCTCAATAAATTTAGCTACATCTTTATCATATGGAATAACATCAATTTTTTCACCATTTAATTCATCAATAATATTATTAATTCTAGATCCACGCTCACCTATACATGAACCTACTGCATCCACTCTTTCATTTTCTGAATAAACAGCTACTTTAGTTCTATTACCTGCTTCTCTTGCAACACTATATATTAAGATAGTACCATCATTGATTTCAGGTATTTCTAATTCAAATAATCTTTTAACAAAACCATAATGTTTTCTAGAAAGTAAGATTAAAGGTCCTTTACCATTATTATCAACTTTAGAAATATATACTTTAATATGACTACCCATTTCAATAGTTTCACCTGGTATAATTTCATCTTTAGATAAAATACCTTGAGTTCTACCTAAATCAATATAATAGTTTCTTTCATCTTCCATTTCAACTGTACCAGAAACCATTTCGCCTTCTTTATCAGCATATTCATCCTCTATAATACTTCTTTCAGCTTCTCTAATTTTTTGAATTACTACTTGTTTTGCTGTAGAGGCAGCTACTCTACCAAAATCTTTAGGAGTGATTTCTGTTTCAATAGTATCACCTAATTCTAAAGATTTATCTATTTTTTTAGCGTCTTCTAATGTAATATGTAATCTTTCATCAAAAGTAAATGGTTTTAATTTCTCTAATCTTTCTGAAGGACTCATTTCTTCTAACTCTTCATCTGTAATTGTTATTTCATCTTCATCTAAACTCTTTTCATGTTCTTTATCTAAAACAACTGTTTTAAATGAATATAAATGAAATTCACCTGTGTCTCTATCAGCTTTTACTCTCGCGTTTTGTAGACCACTATTTTTCTTATAACTACTTGTTAAAGCTAATTCCATAGCTTCATATATAGTATCTTCTTTAATACCTTTTTCATCTTCTAATACTTTTACTGCTTTTAAAAATTCTTCACTATTCATATTAAATATTTCCTTTCTCTTTTGAACATACATCTAAGATGTAACTTCCTTCTATAAAATCTATGTCATCTAAAAGTGGACTTATTAAATTATTGATTTTGATACAATCTTCTATATTAATATATCCATCCTTATCAACAATAATTCTTAAAAAATAAGTTGATCCTTCTTTGACATACACAACCTCATCTAAGATATAATTATTTTCTTTGATAACATTCTCAATAAGATTTCTTACCTTTTCTTCTATCATATAACCTCCACAAATTAAAGAGTGGGATTTCCCACTCTTGCTGCTAATTCGTTAATATTATAACACATATTTTTAATAATTAATACTTTTTTTACAATATTTATTTAATTTTTGATATAATTATTATAGGTGATATCATGAAAGAGGAAAAAGAAAGTTTAAATACTAAAAATATTATAAGAGGAATATGTGTATTTATTTTATACTTTGTACTTAGTTTTTCAGCAGTTTCTATAATTAAACTTATAGGTATTGATTATGATAATATGTCATTAATGGCTAAGCAAATATACCTAATTTGTTATAACTTAGGTATTGTAATATTATTCTTATTCATATATAGAAAAGATATAGTAAAAGAATTTAAAGATTTTAAAGCTAATTATAAAGAATATTTTAAAGGTAATATTAAATATTGGTTATTTGCTTTAGCTGTTATGTATGCGAGTAATTTAATTATAGCTTTTATTAAATATAGCATGACTGGGGATATAAGTGTAGCTGAAAATGAAGCTACTATTAGAGAAACTCTTGGTAGAGCTCCTATATATACTTTCATATCAGCAGCTATATTCGCGCCTTTTATTGAAGAACTAACATTTAGAAAAAGTTTAAGAAAAATATTTAGTAATGATGTTTTATTTATAATAATATCTTCATTTATATTTGGTGGATTACATGTATTCACAGAAAATGTTGGATTAATTGATTTATTATATTTAATACCTTATTGTGCACCTGGAGTTGCATTTGCATATATTCTAGTTAAAACAAATAATATATTTAATACTATATCTTTGCACCTATTACATAACACTATATTAATGACTCTTCAAGTAATTTTGCTTACTAAAGGATTATTATGAAAAATACTATATTAAAAATATTTATTGGAATTCTTATTATAGTTATAGTCGTTTTAGTATATGGGGCATTTATAGAACCGGTTAGATTAACTACTAAAGAAATTAAAGTTGTTAGTGATACAATAACAGATAATTTTGATGGATTTAAAGTTGTACAAATATCTGATATACATTATGGTACAACGGTAGATAAAGAGATGTTTGAATCTATTGTAAATGAAATAAATTTACTTAAACCTGATATTGTTTTATTAACTGGTGATTTATTTAATAGTAAAGTTAATTTAGCAGAAGAAAGTTATCAAGATATAACTGAGGTTTTAAAAAATATAAACGCGAATATAGGAAAATATGCAATTAAAGGTGATAACGATACTAATGAAAAATGGGAAGATATTATTAAGAATAGTGAATTTATAGATTTAAATGATAGGTATGAATTATTATATGATAATGGTAATATTCCAATTATATTAAGTGGTATTAGTTCTAATAGTAGTTATGGTGAAATTAATGAAAAAATAGCTAAAATTGATGAATATATTAATACTGTTGAAATTAAACCATGTTATTCAATACTAATTCTACATGAGCCTGATTATGTAGATAATATTGATGTTAGTAATTACAATTTGATTTTGGCAGGGCACTCATTAGGTGGTATTAATATTCCTATAATTGGAAGAGTTAATTTACCTAATGGCGCGACTAAATATAGTCATGGTAAATACTCAATTAATAATACTGATTTATATGTATCTAATGGATTAGGTACAGATAAGCGAAAATTTAGACTTGGTAGTAAGCCTACAATTAATTTTTATAGAATAGTAAAATGAGATATCAATTGATATCTCATTTATTTGTTGAACCAAATCCTCCAGTTCTCTCTCCACTAGCTTCATCATCATCAGTAACAAAATATTTTTGGAATACTGCTTGACCAATAGCTTCACCTTTTTTAATTTCTACATCTTCTTCTTTAATATTATAGAATGCAAACATTATATGTCCATCGTTATCTGGATTACCATAATAATCTTTATCAACAACACCTACACTATTTGCTAAAATTAAACCTTTTTTCTTTGGATTAGAACTTCTATTATAAAGCATTAATACTTCATCATCTTGCATATATGCTTTAATACCTGTCTTAACTAATGTAGGAGCCATTCCTTTCTTAAAACTAGGAATAACTATATCTTCAGCTGCTTCCACATCATAACCAGCTGAATATTTTGTTTTTCTAACTGGTAAATTTATTTCTTCATTTTCATATCCTTTTGCAATTTCAAATCCTCTAACTTTCATATTAATCCTCCTATATTTAATTATACCAAATATCTAGTTAAAATACTATCTAAATCCTCCACCGTGAGATCCACTTGATGAATGGCCACCACTACTATAGCTACTTCCACCACCACCTGAACTACGGCTTGAACCACTATAACTACTACCACTTGAATAACTTCTAGCTGAGGCCCTATTAATACCTGTAGTATATCCTCTATATGCGGCGTATGCTATATTAGTTACATAATTTATATTGCTCATATTAGCTACATTATCCTTAAATTCTGGATACAACTTACTAAATTATTCTTTTACTTTATCTGCTATGCCTAATAATTCAGCAAAGATTAAATATTCATTCCATAAATGTACTTCGATATATTTCTTTTCATCTATCTCTGTATCTAATAAGAACTTTTTAAGTCCTGCTAATTTTATAGCTTCTTCCCTAACGCTTTCTTTAACATGCTTAATGCTTATATTTCTTGTCTTACCAAATGAAGCAGCAACTTCTTCTGTTTCGACATTGATTAATCCCTTTTGTTCTATTAAGTCAGTTTCATATGATAATATCTTACTAAACCAACTAGTTACTTTATAATAATTTCTTGTACACCATTTTTCAAATTCTTTTGCTTCTAATATTCTATTAGATCCTGCTGCAGATTCTAACATCTTAAATAATTCATTTTCTAATTCATTATTAGGATTAGTCATATTACCAAAATCTACGGCATAATTATTATCTTTAAAACTTAATAAACCTTTTTTAGTTTCAGTAATTGTTATTTTATTTTCTTTAACCCACTTTAATAATACTGCTCCTATTATACCTTCTTTTATCTTACTAAGTGAACTTATATCAAAATTGTAAGCAAGAAAATACGCATAAAAAGGGTCTTTGTCACAAGGAATATCCCTAAAATTATTAATCTCTTTTGGTAAAGTTTTTCCCCCTTCAAAAATTAAACCACCAACTTTAGATGAACCAATCATCCATTCTTTCCCTTTGACCATATATAATATTATAAATAGAATGACCCAAGTAAATGGATTAAATATTAAATAAAATGCACATACTATTAAAAGGAATAATACACCAAATATAATAGATACTGGGCTAGCATCATAATCATTACCATAATCATAATTTTTGTCTTCTTCGGATATGCCATCCATAGCATCTTCATACACATCATCAAATGATTTTGTAGATTCTTTTGGTTTTGTAAACATATTAGTTTCAAATCTTATTAACCCAGACATATAAGAAGATGATGATAGAGAACCATTAGACTCTAAAACTATGTTTCCATCTACAATACTTATATTACCATCATAACCAAATGCCCATATTTTTACATTATCTTCTATAGAAAATGAAGTATCTGAATGAATAGTTATTTTAGCATTTCCTATATATTGTTCCATGTCTATAAAAGTGAAATATATACCTTGTGTATCAGTATATTGTGTGACAAAGTTACTTATATCATAAGTTAATGTATATGTTCTATTACCATAATTTGATATACCAAAACATAACTCAACACCATCATAAGTTTTATTAATACCATTCTTATATGCTTTATTACTAAAACTTGCTGATGTATTCCAACTACTTAAAAATTCATAAGTTTTTCCTGAATCATCTATTACAGTAAAATTTGATATAGAAGATATGCCTAAATCACTATATGGTTTATATCCTTCTGTCCCTTGTGTAAGGTTAGCTTCCCATAATTCTTTTATATGTGCATTACCCTCACTATCTAGATAAATATCCATATCAATACTTTTAATTGTATTAGCTTTAACATTTATTAAACAAAGTAAAAATGTAATTATAATAGTTAAACCGTATAATATATTCTTTATTCCTTTATTCATAGTATCACCTATAATTAGTATATCATAAATATAGATAAAAAAGATATCAAACCGATATCTTTTATTTCTTAATTATTTTTTTGACCATACCATCAATTATATTATTCGCGATGATGATAGATGTATCTAATTCTTGTATATTAGTTGTATCTAATTCAATAATTTTATCATCCACTTCAATATTACTAAGTAAGTTTTCAAAACCATCTTTTAATTTTGATACGCCTTCTAATGTAGTCTTTTTTCTTGGTTCCAAAAATATAGCATTCATATAATCTCTATATATTATTGTTTCTGGTGAAGCACTCATAACAAATAATCTATCCATTGTAGCTAGATCCAATGGTAATTCTTTTAATATCTCTTTAAATTCATCTTCAGTTATTAAGTTATCTTCATACATCATTTGATACCAAAAGTAATTATCAATAACACCTCTATCCTGAAGAATAATACTATTACCTTTTTGATTTTTTAATCTTTCTAACTCTTTTCTAGATATTTCTAAAGTCTTATTGTTAAAATCCACTTTAGTCATCGCGTCTAATTCTTCAACTGTATGTGTATCCTTAATTATTTGAGCTGGTTCTTTTGTCTTAACAACATTTATCTTTCCAAATTTAAAAAAATCAGCCAATCTTTCAACTGTAACACTTTTACCTGTTCTAGGTAAACCGGCTAACTCAACTACAAATGGTTCATTATCTTTAGTACTATCTAATAACTCTTTTAATACTACTTTCTTTTTATGTAATTTTTCCAAATCATCTAATAATTTTTCATCTTTAATATATTTTTTATAATCTTCCATAAATACCTCCCCTAATCTATCCAACTTGAAACATGGAAAACTTTAACGTCATCATTATTTTTAACAACACACTTAATTATATCAGGATCATCATCTACTAATATATTAATTTCTTCTTTATCTGTATTTTCTTTTAAATAATTACTCTTTAGTTCCCTTGATGGAATACCTTCATATTCTTCCTTTGATATTAAATTAGCTTTGTTAACATCGAAAAATGGCATATATTTTTTTAACCATATTTTCTTTTCTTCAACCACTTTATTATTTTTGCAAATAGATAATAATTCAAGATTGATATTATCCTTTTTAACTAATTCTTCAATCCTTTTTATATTACTATATAGTGGTCTTATTGTGCCATAATCAAAATTACCTATGTCATATTCCGCGAGTACACCATCCATATCTACATAGATATTTATTTTCTTATCATCATTATTTTCTATATAACTATAAAACTTCATCTATACCTCCATATTAGTGTATTACCATTATAAATTATATAAAAATTATTTTCAATAACTTTTATATTTTTTCTATATAATACCAATATTTTTTCTTATCAATTTCAAAACTTGTATATTTTATAGTATGAGAATTACTAAATTTGAATCCATCAGGAAATTTAGTTGTTTTAGATTTAGCTGTTTTGCCTGTGACAATATATAGTTTATCTTTTTCTATTGTATAATTATGGTACATTGGTATTTCTACTCTTGTTCCTTTATTAGCAGAAATTGTATATTCATCCCAATCTGTCAAAAATATATAATAAGCTGCCATGGCATTTCCATCACTTATATGTCTATCAAGCATATACATATCTTTATATGATTCTATATTACCCAAATCTGCTGCTTGATCTGTAATTTTTTTATATTTCAATTCAATAAAATATTTCTCATTAACTTCTTTATTTCTATATACAACGACAATATCCACATAATCTTTAAAACTATCAATAGGATTATTATCCTCAAAAAGCACTTGAAAACTTTCCTCTGGTGTCAAAGTATAAGTTCCTAATACTTGTTCTAAAATTCTTGCATAATTAAATTGGAAAGTAAATTCTAATCCTACTGGAAAAAATTTATTTGCTAATTTATTACAATATATATTCATAGTCTCATATATAGCCGTATCAACTCTTTTTCTAGGAGAATTATCTATATATTCCATCTCTTTTATCTTATCCATTATATTCATTCCTTTCTAAAACACAAATTATCTCAACATGATATGTTTATGTATCACAAACATATTACATTTATATAATTATTTTAATACTTCCCAGTAACCAGTTTTATCTGATCCTACTCTTTCAATAATATTATTATCTATTAAAATTTTAAAATTTCTTTTAATAGTTCTAACATTAACCCCTATTATATCAGCAATTTTATTTTGAGTGATACTTTTATCATTAATGATTAATTCTATAATTTTATTTTGAATATCATTCAATGCAAAATTACTACTTTTAATAACTTTATCAAGTGATGAATTAATAGTTTTTAAGGTGAACTTTATAAATACATTGGCATTACCATTAACATGACAATTATCTATAGATTTATAATATTCTTCTTGATTTAAATATATTTCTTCCTCTATTGGAATAAATTCAAAGTTCTTATTATAGTTAATTAGCATTAATGAAACCCATAATCTAGCCATTCTCCCATTACCATCAGAAAATGGATGAATTGCTACAAAATAATAATGAAATATTGCCGATAAAATTATTAGGTTTAAATCACTCTTATTAAGATAATCAAAAAGACTTTTCATAAGGGTTGGTACTAATACTGATTCAGGAGCAACATATATTATTTTATTTTCTCTTTTTACACCTTCACCATGATTTCTATAACCACCATTATCTTCATCAAAATATTTAGTCATTATTCTTTTTGCTTTTAGAAAATCTTCTTCACTTTTATAGTTATAATTATTTATATAATTATATGCTTCAATTGCATTCTTAACTTCTTGAACTTCGTCTCTTTTACCTAATACTTGCTTATTTTGTGATATATTTTCAACATCAAATAAAGATAAAGAATTAGCTTCTATAGAAAGTGATGAATGAATTGATCTAACTTTTGATTTAGTAACCATATATTTTCTTTTTTGTTTATCATTAATCTCTATATTTATTAATTTGTTATCAATATCATTAAGCATCTTTTTCATTTCATCATCAATTAAATATATTGGTTCAACCTTATCAAATAACTTCATTTTCATCACTCTCCTTGTATATGACAATTATACCATAAATGTCACTGTAAATGTCACTGTATTTTAAAAAGATAATCTTTAATCGTAATGCCACTATTATACGATTAATATAATATTTTTACTTTATTTCCTAATGGAACAAAGTTTTTCAAAAAATACACCCTAGTTATTGGAAACAAGTCATACGCAAACATGGTTAATAATATTTTTTACTATTTTTACTAAAAATTAATAATTTTTAATTAATTATTTAAAATAAAAGCCCTTATATATAAAGGGCTTTACGAGTCATTGTACAAACCGTTTCAACATGATATGTTCTTGGAAACATATCAACAGGTATAACTTTTTCTATATTATATTTTTCTTTTAATATATTAAGATCTCTAGCTAATGTAATAGGATCACATGATACATATATAATCCTTTCTGGATTTATATTTATAATTTCATTAATTACCTTTTTATCTAATCCTGCCCTTGGAGGATCTACTATAATTTTATTAGGTTTGAAATTAATACTATCAATAACTTTACTATCACCTGCTATAAAAGATATATTAGAGACGTTATTTAAATCTTTATTGTAATTAGCGTCTTTTATTGCCTCTTCATTAATTTCAATGCCAAGCACTTCATTACATAATTTTGATACATATATACCAATTGTACCAGTACCACAATATAAATCTAGTATCCTATCAGATTTATTAATATCTAAATTAGTTAATACTAAATCATATAGTTTTTTAACTTGATATTTATTAACTTGAAAAAATGAAGTAGGTGATATTTTATACTTCATATTACCTATCTCATCTATTATATAATTATTACCTTTAATAGTTTTATAACTACCTTTGTATGCTTTTACTACGTTACATTCTAAATTACTAGTATCAATATCTATATCTTCATCACACATAAATATAATCATCATATCATTTATAGATTCTCTCATTATAACTTCATATATATGTGATAAATCCATTTTATTAATAATATCAATATATTTATTCATATTATCTGATATTAAAAAACATTTATTAACATTAACAATGTTATGAGAATCATGTTGATATAATCCTAATTTGTCATTAACTTTAAATGTAACTTTATTTCTATAACCTAATTCTTTATCACATTTAATAATACTAGATATATTATCTATACCTGCATATCTTTTCATAATATCTTTTATTTTTTCTTCTTTATATTTAGATTCATTAAGGTATGATAGATGCATCAATTCACATCCCCCACATTCACTAAAATATGGACATACTGCATCAATTCTTTTATCACTTATCTTTTTATAATTCTTAACTTTACCAATATTATATTTACTTTTAGTACAAGTAATTTCTATATCAACTATTTCACTAGGTAAAGCATTAGATATAAAAGTAACTTTATCAGTATTAGCTATACCTCTACCTTGATGATCTAATCTATCTATTTCAACTTCCATAATTCACCTTCTTTTAAAAGAAATAATTATATATTTATTTTAACATATTTTATATATATTTTCACATACTAAAGATGGTGAATACTATGTTTGAATATATTGATAGGCTTAAAAAAGATACAAATAACATAACTGATATAGTATATAGAAAAAAAAGAATTAGAAAAAAGGATATCTATATTATTTTTAATGAACCTTTAACAAGCGGTGATAGGATAAGTGACCATATCTTTGAAAGTTTATTTGAAATGAGAGTCATAAATACTAAAAAGGTATTAGAAAATATAGAAAATAATATATACAATTTTAAAGTTACAACGACTAATGATTATGATGAAATGTGTTATTACTTACATAATGGATTTACTATAATTATTATAGAAAATGATCCCAATATTTTAGTTTTAGAAACTAAAAGTAATGATAAAAGAGCTATAGCGATACCTTCTTCAGAGAATACTTTGAGGGGATCAAAAGATGCCTTTATAGAAGATTATCAAACTAATATGGGATTAATTAAAAGAAGAATTAGAGATAATAATTTATGGGTTAAGGATGTTGTTGTAGGTAAATATTCAAAAACAAAAATAGGTATTTTATATTTACATGATAAATGTGAAGGAGAATTAGTAGATAGAGTATATGAAAAACTGAAAGATGCGGATGTAGAAAGCATTTTAAATAGTGGTGCGGTTAAAAGTATATTAGGTGATAGTAATATAGAGCCTATGCCTACTATTATGTCCACAGAAAGACCAGATAGAGTTGCAAGAGCACTTATAAGAGGTAAAATATGTATTTTAGTAGATAATGATCCTTATGTTTTAATCTTACCAGTTGCGTTAAATGATTTTTTTAAAACAACTGAAGATTATTTTGGTAAAAATATAAATACAACATTTACTAGAATAATTAGATTTTTAGCTTTTTATATAGCTTTATTTACTCCTGCTTTATACATTGCATTAATAACTTATAATCAAGAAATGTTACCAAATGAATTTTTAGTTAATTTTGCGATGCAAAGAAGCACTGTACCTTTCCCCGCCTTTTTTGAAGCGTTTATGATGATGATTGCATTTGAACTACTTCACGAAAGTGATTTAAGAACTTCAGGATTTGCAGGTAGTTCTTTATCTATTGTAGGCGCACTTATATTGGGTGATGCAGCTGTATCCGCAGGGCTTGTTTCCCCTATTATGATTATAGTAATTGCGTTAACCGCAATTGCATCTTTACCATTCAATGAATATGACTTAGTTAATGGTCTTAGATGGTATAGAATATTATTCATGATAGGATCTTCATCATTAGGAATTATAGGAATAGTACTCGCGTTTATTTTCTTTGTAATAAATATGGCATCTACATCTTCGTATGGAGAGCCATACTTAACACCACTTGTGCCAACTAATTTTGAAAAACTAAAAGATAGTATTATAAGGATGAATCCAAAGAGGTGATTTATGAAATATTTAAAACTATTAATAATTGTACCTATAATTTTTTTGATAACGGGATGTTATAATTATAGAGAACTTAATGACCTAGGAATTACTACCGCGATCGGCATAAGCAAAGAAAATGATTTATATAAACTTTCTATAGAAGTTTTAAAAACTGAAGTTAATGGTGATAGTGACGCGGATATGCCAAAATTTATTGTTTTTGAATCTACTGGTAGAACCATTCAAGAGGCATTAAGAAATACTATTTTAGAATCAACTAAAAGATTATATGTGGACCATTTAGCAATACTCATTATTGATGAAGATGTAGCTAAAGATGGAATAAGTGAAATAATGGATTTATTTTTTAGAGATCCTGAGTCTAGAAAACAATTTTATATTCTTATATCTAAAGTAGATGTTAATAAACTTTTGAATACAGAATCATTACTTGAAGAAGTAAATTCTAAAAGTATTTTTGAAAGATTAAAATCTAATGAAGATTATTTAAATAGTGTCGTATCCATAACATATTCTAAATTACTTAGTAAATATGTTAATCCATATATTGAACTTTCCATACCAACTATTACATTAGAAGATGTTGAAGTTAAAAGAGAAAATTTACCATCTAAAAAGATAGTTCTTGAAGATATAGCTATATTTAAAGATGATAAACTTGTAGGGTATATTACAAAAGAAGATGCATTATATTTAAATTTTATTTTAAATAATGTTAAAGATACTATATTAACAGTAGAAGATAAAGATAGTTATAACTCAATCGAGGTAATTAAAAGTGATACCAAGATAGATGTCTCTAATAACAATATAAATATTAATATAAAATTATGTGGAAATATAGCTGAAGTTAATAGTGTTAATGATTTAACTAATCCTAATACAATTAATTATTTAGAAGATTTATTTGAACAAGATTTAAATAGTAAAATTAAAAATTCTATAGATAAAATAATTAAAGAATATGATAGTGATATATATGGCTTTAGAGATTTAATATATAAAAAAGATTATAAACATTTTAATGAGAACATAAAACTTAAAGATTTAAATATAAAAATAGATACTCAAGTAGAGCTTAAGTATAAAGGAAATGGGGCTTATGAATTAGATGAAAGATAGAATAAATTTATTAGAATTTTGTACTACTTTTTATATGGTAATCGCATCACCTTTTTTAGGAATCGGTTTATATAATCTTTTAAAAGTCGCGAATATAGATTCAACAATATCAATAATTATTGCCTACCTATTAAGTTTCATTATTCTTTTTTTATATATTAAAGTTAATAATTATAAAGAAGATATGAATCTCAAAGAAAAAATTGATAACTTATTTAGCAAAGGTATAGCTAAAATAATTGCAATAGTATTATCAATATGTATTTTTATTATGATGTCTACATTATCATATAATTTAAATAGTTTTGTTATATCTCAATTTTTATCAGAAACACCTATAATAATTATAGGAATCATTATAGGTATTTTAGTGATATATGTTAACAAAAAAGGAATTGAGACAATTATGAGAACAGCTAATCTTTTATTTTTTATTACATGTATCCTTATGCTTATTGGTATTTTTGGGGAGTACAATAAGGTAGAATATATAAATCTACATCCAATACTAATAGAAGGTATATATAGACCTATTAAAGGAAGTTTATATATTATTTTAATTAATACTGTATACGCATTTTTATTACTTATAGTTCCTAAGAAAAATATAGTTAATAATAAGCATATAAATTTAGGATTATTTATAACTATCACTTTTGTATTTATAATATTTATGATAGTAGTATGTTATACTATTGGTTCATTAGGTATTGATTTAGCTACTCTATATCACTATCCGGCATATATAGTTATGAAAGAGATAAGTATTTTTGAATTCATTGATAAGATTGAAAATTTTGTTATTATATTATGGATATTTGAAATATTTATAACATTGAGTTTAAGTACATATTTCATAAATAAAATGACAAATATAGAACCATACATAATTGTAATTACAAGTCTTATTTTGTATATATCATTTTTTAAAAATAGTACCTTTTTTAATTATTTTGCCAGTAAATATATACCCATATTAAGTATTATAGTAATTATAATTATGCTTGTAATATGTATTAAAATTTTATATAAAGAAATAAAAAGAGTTTAAAACTCTTTTTATAGTACAAATTTATATACGATAAATATAACAACAGCAACAAATAGAAGTGATAATATAATTAAAAGTATTGTTGTCTTATTATTACTATCTTTTACTTCTTCTAAAGCATCATCGTCATTTTTTAAATCTTCAGGTTTAAATCCTAAACTTGAAGTAAAAAATGAATTATCCATATCTTCTACTTCTGTAGCTTTTTTTGCGTCATCAAGAATTTGTTTAATACTTGGGCTGACAACTGTTTCTCCCGTAGCTCTCATATCATCTAAAAGCCCATCACCATTTTCTGACTTAAGTAAATTTGTGTCATATATGGTGTTAATCAAGTCCTTAACATCCTCTTTATCCATTTCCGTTTTTTCTGCATACGTTTTTCTACTAACTAAATCTTTTAAGGTTAATACTTGTGTATCATCTAAGCTTCTTCGCCTTTCTTCAACAGGTTTATCTCCTCTAGCGGCATCTATCATTTCTTTGATATCATGGCTACTAGGTTCAGCCTCATCATAGTATTTTACTTTTCTTGTAACTTCTACTTCTGGTTTAACTATGCGGTAATCTTTAACGTCGTTATATAATTCTCTTTTTTCTAGCATCGCCTTAACATCACTGATATCAATTTGTTTACCAACATTATAATCTAATCTTTCGATATTATCATAATCTCTATTTTTATATACTTCATCATATAATTTTGAATTTTTAGAAGTACGTTTGAAATCTTCAGGATGCTTTTCATAATAGCGTTCCATTCTACTAGACATATTACCACCTTCTTAACCATCTAATATAATAATAACATAAATAATCAAATTTATAAACTATTTCCTTGATTTTTTTGTGTATTTTTCTTATAATGAAATAGGAGGATGAATATGAAAAAAGTATTTGTAAGTGAAGCATGTATTGGTTGTGGTGCTTGTGTATCAATAGCAAATGAATTATTTGATTTTGATGAAACAGGTTATTCACGTCCTTTAAAAGAAGTTATTGAAAGTAAAGAAGATATAGAAAAAGCAACAGACGCGGCAGAAGCTTGTCCTGTTAGTGCGATTGAAATTGAAGACGCAAATGAAAGTGAAGAAAAAGCAGCATAGCTGCTTTTATTATTTATTTTTACTTTTACTAAGACCATATAACATTTTAACTTCATGTGTAGTTAAATATCTATATTCACCTGATTTTAGTCCATCTAAAGTTAAGAAAGCAAAACTTTCTCTTTTTAATTTAAGAACACTATATCCTAAACTTTCAAACATCTTTTTAACTTGGTGATTTCTTCCTTCGTGAATTATTAATTTGATATAACTTATATTATTTTTTTTATCTACCTTTTCTACTTTTACCAAAGCTTTAGCGGTTTTCCTACCATCAACAATAACACCTTTACTTAACTTAGAAATATCATCTTTAGATAAAATACCTTCTATTTTAGCTACATATACTTTCTCGATATTATTTGATGGATGTATAAGTAAGTTAGTAAGTTCGCCATCATTAGTAAGTAGTAATACCCCAGTAGTATCATAATCAAGTCTACCAACAGGATAGATTCTTTTATTTGTATTAATTAGATCTATTACTGTTTTTCTATCTTTTTCATCACTTGTTGTAGTGACTACTCCTCTTGGTTTATATAATAATATATATTCTTTTAATTCTTTATTTAAAATAGTTCCATTAACTTCAATAGTATCAGTATTATTTACTTGAACACCCATTTCAGTTACAACTTTACCATTTACTTTTACTCTACCATCTTTAATTAATTCTTCTGCTTTTCTTCTAGATGTATATCCAGATGAGGCAATTACTTTTTGAAGTCTTTCCATAAAATCACCTCTTTAAGTATATATTAAAAGTTTAGAAAAAGCAATTATATAATAAAGTTACAACAATAAATGATATTATAAATGAAAATAGGTCAGCAAGTAGCCCATTAAATAAAGCATATCTTGTTTTTTTTATACCGACTGAGCCAAAATAAACTGTTAAAATATATATCGTTGTATCTGTAGAACCCATCATAGTTGATGCGAGTACCCCTGTAAAACTATCTGGACCTACTATACTTAATATATTAGATAATAGTGCGAGAGATGAACTACCTGATATAGGTCTTAATAGCATGAGTGGTATTACTTCCATGGGTATTAAACTTATTTTAACAAAATTGAATATATAATTTAATAAACCACTTCCTACTAAAATATTAATACTTAATATCATACCAAGTAAGGTTGGAAATAAATTTAATATTACACCAAAGCTTTCTTTCGCGCCTTCTATAAAATCATCATATATATTATTACCTTTATATAACCCATATATTACTATAATTAGTACTAAGATCCACATCTATATATTCTCCTTATTATCATATTTATTATTATGCCAATGGTTAAAGATATAAAAGATGATATGATACATATTGGGATAATGGCACTAGGGTTAGTACTATGATATAACATACGATAAGATATAATAGTCGTTGGGATAATCGTAAATCCTGTAGTATTCAAAATTAGAAAAGTAATCATACTATCTGATGCTTCATCACTATTAGATAGTTCTTTCATTGATTCCATAGCTTTTATACCCATAGGGGTAGCTGCGTTGCCAAGTCCAAACATATTCATAATCATGTTAGAAGATATATATTCTAATGACTTATGACCTTTAGGAATATCAGGAAACAAAAAAGATAATACAGGTCTTAATATATTGGATAGTTTTTCTAATAGCCCTGATTTATGTGCAATATTCATGATACCTAACCATAAAGCCATAAGAGGAAATAATCCTTTTATTATGTCAAAGGTATCTGATGCACTTTTAAGTATTTCATTTGATATATTATAACTAGTACCATTAAATATAGAGAATAATATACCTGCTATTATGAATATACCAAATATTAGATTAATCATGAAATAGTCCTTTTATTTTTTGCCAAAATGTTACTTTTTTTGTTTCATCTACATACACATCAGTTTTATATAATTCTTTTTTATTTAAGTATACATATACTTCACCTATTTTGTTATTTGTATCCTTTACATCATTTATGTCAAAGTCTACAACTATATTATCTTTTTCATATTCTCTTAAATCATATTTAAAATTATCTAAAATATAATATGAATTTTTATCTTTTAAATTGGCTATAGATATATCACCTTTTTTTAAGATGTCATAACCCTCATATTCATTAAATAATCTTTCATATAAATTCTTATGGTCGTTAAAATCATTTCCATCATTTAAGGTAACTATAACAATATTCATATTATTATTAGAAGCAGTAGTAACAAGCGTTCTTTTAGCTATCTTAGTAAACCCTGTTTTACCACCTGTTGTATATTTATAACTGAATAATAATTTATTCTTATTAGTCCAAGAATAATAATTCATATTAGTTTTTACTGTATGTTTTTTAGTACCAGTTATTGTTTTGTAGTCTTCATTTTTCATCGCATAACTAGTAAGTATTGCCATATCATATGTAGAAGATAGATTGCCACCTTTATCATCTAGACCATTTGGATTATTAAATGTACTATCATTCATCCCTAATTCTTTTGCTTTATCATTCATCATAGCAACAAAATTATCTACTGTACCACCCACATACTTAGCTATACTAAAAGCTGCATCATTTCCACTTCTAAGCATTAATCCATATACTAAATCTCTTAAAGTCATCTCTTCGCCTATTCTAATATATATACCTGACCCATATGCTTTATTTATTTCATCACCTATTATAACTGTATTATCTAATTTACCAGATTCACATGCTAGTATCGCGGTCATTATTTTTGATATAGAGGCGACTGATCTTGTTTCATGAATATTATCTCCATATAGAATTTGTTTAGTATCCATATCATATCCTATCATACTTGATGCATATATGTTAGTTGGTATAAATAATACTAATATTAATAGTATAAATATTATCTTCTTCATATTATCACCTATAAAAATATATGAAATAAAAAAACTATTAGTCCAAATAATAGTCTTTCATAATCTTATCATAATCATTTAATTTTTCTAAATATACTTTTTCATATTTATCAATAAGTTCTTTATATCCATCTCTATTTAATCTATCTATTAGTTTATTACTATAATAGTGTTTATATAATTCTTTTAAATTATTCTCTATAGGTCTCAAAATAAAATACATGTATGATTCTAGTAAATTCATATAGTTCACTTCCTGTATACTATTATACCACTTTTGTTCGCATATTTGCACATATTTAACTTATTTAAATAAAATAATGGGAAAATATTGATAGGTGGTAGTATGTTTGATGGATTAGCAAAAATAAGAGAAGAAGCTGAATTAAGCCAGGAAGATTTGGCAAAAATAATAGGCGTTGATAGGTCAAACATTTCAAAATGGGAAAGGGGAAAAGAAATTATACCTTTGAAGCATCTAAATACTTATGCAAATTATTTTGATGTCAGTATGGATTATCTATTAAATCTATCAAAAATAAGAAACTATAATCGTGTAAATCATAATCTTGATAGAAAGATTGTTGGTATGCGTATAAGAAAAGTTAGAAATAAATATAATTTAACTTTAAGAGAATTAGCTAAAGTCCTAAATACAAGTTCATCAACTATATATGCATATGAAATAGGTAAAACATTAATATTAACTAGTTTTGCATATCAAATATGTTTGAAATATAATCTTTCATTAGACTATTTATGTGGAAGAATTGATGCGGTTCTTATAAATGTTTAAAGCCAATATTATTGGCTTTTTAATATGCATAAATACCACTTATTTTATCCAAAGTCTCATCTGATAGTTCATCTATCATCCATTTATCATTAACCTTAGTTAGATGAAAATCAATAGTATATGTTACTTTATCTTTTGCGTCTTTTAACTTATCCAATTTATAATCATTAAATTTAATGGTATAACTACCATTCTCTAAAAATTCTTCCTTATGACTTTCAAAATATATATTTGCTTCTTTTAAGATTTTATAATAGTCTTTAACTGTTACTGCAACTGTAACAGTAGCTATATCACCATTAATTTCATCATCCTTAATTTGATAAGTTAAACTTTTATATTGATTTTTCATTATATCTTTATATTTTTCTTTTTGAGATTCTGTATAAGTAGTATTTTCTAAACTTTTATTCAAATCATTAATAATACTTTCATCTAATGTTTGATAGTTGTTAAATAAATCTTCTACTTTATTAATTGGAGTATTATTTAAATTAGTACATCCTACTAAAAATAATGCGACAAATATAAAACTCCATATAAACTTTTTCATGATATCACCATTTATAGTATAACCATTATATAAATATATATACAAAAAAAGACCGAAGTCTTTTTAAAAATCACAGTTACCTGGAGTTCTTGGGAATGGAATAACATCTCTTATATTTTCAACACCTGTTAAATATATAATTAATCTTTCAAATCCCATACCAAATCCACTATGTACGCATCCACCATATCTTCTTAAATTTAAGAACCACTCTACAGTATTTCTATCTACATTCATTTCATTCATTCTATTAACTAATTTATCATAATCAATTTCTCTCTCAGATCCACCCATTAGTTCTCCAGCACCTGGTACTTCTAAATCTACAGCTGCCACTGTTTTACCATCATCATTTAATTTCATATACCAAGCTTTTATATCTTTTGGCCAGTTAGTTATAAATACTGGACCATTAAAGTATTCAGTAATATATTTTTCATGTTCCTTTGCAATATCTTCACCATATTCTGGTTCAAATTCCCATTTAACTTTAGCTTCTTTTAATATTTTAATTGTATCTTCATGAGTAATTCTTGTAAATTTACTATTTACTAATTTATTTAATTTATCTAATAGTCCATTTTCAACAAATTTATCAAAGAATTCTAATTCATCAGGACATCTATCCATAACGTATTTAACTACACTCTTAAGCATATCTTCTTCAATATCCATAAGCTTATTTAAATCACAAAATGCAATTTCTGGTTCAATCATCCAAAACTCATTAGCATGTGTCTTGGTATTTGATTTTTCAGTTCTAAATGTTGGTCCAAAAGTATAAATATTTCTAAATGCCATAGCAAATGCTTCACCATGTAATTGACCTGTTCCTGTTACATAAGCTTCTTTACCAAATAAATCTTTAGAAAAATCTACTTCTCCATCTTTTTTAGGTAAGTTTTTAAAATCCAAAGTTGTTATTTTAAACATTTGGTCTGAACCTTCGCAGTCAGCAGTTGTTATTAATGGTGTATGAACATATACATAATTATGATCTTGGAAATATGTATGTATCGCCATAGCAGCTACACTTCTAACTCTAAATACAGCATTAAATAAGTTAGTTCTTGGTCTTAAATATGCTTGTTCTCTTAAAAACTCATTAGAATGTCTTTTAGGTTGAATAGGATAATCCTCATCAGAATCACCTAATAAAGTTACTTCTGTAGCTTTAATTTCATAATCTTGACCTTTACCTTCAGATTTAGCAAGTACACCTTTAATGCTAATAGATGAACCTACTCTAATCTTTTGTATATCATCAAAGTTTTTTAACTCATTAGTATATACTATCTGCATTCTTTTAAAAGTAGTTCCATCAGAAAATTCAATAAAACCAAATTCTTTTTGCTTTCTATGATTTCTAACCCATCCTTGTAATTCTACTTCACTGCCTACATATTCTTTAATCTTTTTGTTTAATTCTACTAATTCCATAATATCCTCCTTAAACAATAAAAAGAATGGTATAAGGAGTCATATAGACGGTACCATCCTTTTTTTATCTTATTTTATAACGGCATTACCGGTTTAACCTACTAAATTCAGTTAAACATTCCGTGGTGTTATTCATATATACTAATTATCAGTTTCCATCAACCACTGACTTTCTATAAATATCATATATATTACTTCTCCACATCATCAATTTAAATATACATTTATATTATACTCATTATATCTACTTTAGTCAATTGATTAATAAAAAATAGATATTATTTAATATCTATTCTTTCAAAAAGTAATCCTATATCATTTAATTTAATATCACCTTTTAGTGTAACCTCATTCCAACCATTTTCTTCAATACCTAATAATGTTTTAATTCTATCAGTTGTATCAGGTATAAAAGGTCTTAGTAAATTAGATAAGTTAGCTATCATATACATACATGTATAAGTAGTATTATTAAATGCATCTATATCTTCTTTAACTTGAATCCAAGGAGTACTAGTATCATAGTATTTATTTGCTGCATCTACATAATCAGATACTTTATCTAAGGCACTTCTAAGTTCACCTAATTCAATTAAATCAGCAACTTCTTTATAAGTATCTTTAGTTAATTTAATAATATCTTTATCAACAATACCTTCTTTAACAACACCATCAAATTTCTTATTAATAAATGATACATTTCTATTAATAAAGTTTCCTAATCCTCCAACTAAGAATTTATTATGTGCCATGATTAAATCATTTTCTGAGAAATTAGAATCTTTCTTTTCAGGACCATTAGCTATCATAAAGTATCTTACAGTATCCTTACCATATTTATCTATAATATCATTTACTGTTATTAAGTTACCTTTTGATTTACTCATTTTTTCATCTAACATATTCATAAATTCACATGAGATTATATGAGTAGGTAATGTCATATTCATACCTATAGCTTCTAAGATTGCTGGATAAATAATTGTATGGAATGGGATATTATCTTTACCAATAGAGTAATAACTTTTTAAATTAGGATCAGTTATAAATTTGATAAAATCTTCTTTTCTTTCTTCTAATACTCTTTCACAAGTTGTTGTATATCCTAATACTGCTTCAATCCACACATATATTCTTTTATCATCATAACCTTCAACAGGAACTTCTATACCCCAATCTAATTGTCTAGTAGCTGCCCTGTCAATTAAACCCATATTTAAAAATTTCTTAGATTCATTTAAAGCATTCTTTCTCCAAATTGGTTCTCTATCTTTGATTAATTTTTCTATTTGTGGTTGAAATTTTGATAAAGCTAAATATAGGTGCTTATTTTTTCTTAATTCTGGTGTACTTCCACAAGTACTACATTTTCTATCTTTAAGTTCACTTGATTCTAAAGATGCAAAGCAACTATCACATTGATCTCCTTTAGCTTCACTACCACAATGTGGGCATGTACCTATAATTTCTCTATCTGATAAGAACTTATCACATTTAGGGCAGTAATCTTGAACTTCTTCTTTTTCATATATATGACCATTATCATACATCATTTTAAAGTATTTCTTCACTTTTTCTTTATGATAATCTGACTCTGTTGATGTATACATATCATAAGATAGTCCAGCTTTTTCTAAACTCTTTTTATCTTCTTCATGATAATACATAGCTATCTCTTCAGGTGTCTTACCTTCTTTTTTAGCTCTTTCAGTAATAGGTGTACCATGGCAATCACTACCACTTACATAAACAACATTATCACCATTCATACGATAATATCTTGCAATTACATCCCCTGGAAGTAATGCAACTAAATGACCTATATGTAATAAATAATTCGCATATGGCCAAGCTCCTGTAACTAAAATATTTCTTTTCATATTATTCCTCCTTTAAAATAAAAAACTCTTAGAATAAATCTAAGAGGCAAATCGCGGTACCACTCTTATTTAGGTTAAAACCTAATCTCAGTAACACATAAGTGTATATGCTTTAACGTGCACAAATCCGTAATAACCTAAATATCAGCTACTAACCTCCAAGACCATCTTCACTAAGTTACTACATCCTCATTTTACACCATCTAGAGTTCTCTTTATGCTTTAACTTAATTACTCTTCTCTTCATTGGTTTTGACAATATTATTTTATACCATATTTTATAAAATGTAAACAATTATTATTATCTTGATTTAATAAATTTTTTGCATTGATAAACATTAAACTCATCTAATTCATTATTATCGTATATTTGTTTACCATCAGTGATAAAGTCATATTCATCTATTCTTTTCTTTTCTATGTCCATCATCTTAGGACAGTCTAATGTATGTATATGACATTCCCAACATAAATGTGTTCTATCAATGCTATATTTTTGTCTTAATAATCTAAAAAAAGCAAGCTTAGATGCATTATAAATTACTTCATTTTTTTCTTTTACATTTAATTTATCATTATTATCAAACATTTCATCTATTTCAATTCCATCTTCGATTAAACTAAATAAATCATTTAAATCTTTTTTATCCATATTGTAAACATAATTATGGAAATACATAGCAGAGATCCTTTTAATTATTTCATACATAACATAATTAGGATATTTTATTAGCATCTCATCTACACAATTTGTTACTCTATTTATCCTAGCCGTATTACGTGTAATATCTATACTATTAAGTCTAGCCTTAATATAATTATTTTTAAGTGCATTAACTATTGGTATAAAATCACTTTTTTCTTTAATACCAATTAATAATTCATATAATGTGTTAATTTTTAAATCACTAGCACCAATAGCTCTAAATAAAGAATTAAATAAACCTTCATCATCATCTGATACTTTTTCTACTTCACCTACAAAATCAAACACTGTAGGTCCATCATTTTTAAACATATCTTTTTTAGATAAAACGACATCCTTTTTAAAAGTCTCTCCATTTACCTTAGAAATTATTATTTTACTCATTTTATTTCCCCCTAAGCGAGTTATATTATACATCTTGATAAGCTAAAAAGCAATTAAAAACTCAAATTATTAAAATTTGTATAATTGGAAATAATAAGTGTCCACACATTTTGTTACCCGAAATGTAAGTTTTATATATCTAATAATACATCATTTGAACTCTTATAGTCAAACATTGCTCTTGGATAATTGTTTATCCAATCTTCTACTTCTTGTATAA